>JAZKRX010000038.1:0-23159 GCA_036626375.1 Haloferacaceae archaeon | reverse complement strand
CGGCCGCGACGAGCGGCCGGATACGACGGCCGCCCCCCGGAAGGGCGACGTCCGACCGTCCGACCGGTGACCGCGCGCTGGCGTGGACTGCACACGGAGCGACCCGCCGCCGGCGCGTCAGTCCTCGTCGCGCTTGCGCGAGAGGACGGTCCGTTCGAACGAGCAGACGAGCGTGTCCTCGCTCCCGTCCTCGACACGGTAGGCCCGGACCCCCATGTGGACGACGCCGCGGTCGCCGTCGCTCGTCTCGCGTTTGTCCAGGACCTCCGTCTCCGCACGGATCGTGTCGCCGTGGAAGACCGGCGCGGGGTGCTCCACGTCGTCGTACGAGAGGTTCGCGACGATGGTGCCGTCGGTGGTGTCGGGAATCGTGAGGCCGACGGCGAGACTCATCGTGTAGAGCCCGTTGACCACCCGCTCGCCGAACTCCGTCTCCGCGGCGAAGGCGGCGTCGAGGTGGAGCGGCTGTGCGTTCATCGTCATATCACAGAACCGCTGGTTGTCCGCCTCGGTCACCGTCCGGCGGCGCTCGTGAGCCATCACCCGACCGACCTCGAACGCCTCGTAGTACAGTCCGGCCACGGCCGAGGGTGTGAGGGGCGAGAGAAAACGGTGCCGGCGGGCGGTCACGGACGGTGAGCGAGGCGAGCAGCCGCGCGGCGGTGGGGTTCAAGACCCCGGAGGACGCGCGAGCGGGCATGCCGACGACCCGTCGAAGCCTGCTGTTCACCCCCGGCGACCGCGGCGACCGGCTGCGGAAGGCCCCCGAGTTCGGCGCCGATATCGTCTGTTTCGACCTCGAAGACGGCGTCGCGCCCGGGGCGAAGGCCGACGCGCGCGAGACGGTCCACGAGGTGCTCGCCGACCCCGCGTTCGACCCCGACGCCGAGGTGTGTGTCCGGCTGACGCCCGACGCGGCGACGGACCTCGACGTCGTGGTCGACGGCGACGTCCGTCTCGACGCGGTCCAGGTCCCGAAGGTCGAGTCGGCGGGAGACGTCGAGGAGGTCGCGACGCTCCTCCGCGAGGCCGGCCGCTCCGTCCCCGTGTTCGCCCTGGTCGAGACGGCGCGGGGGGTGCTCGCGGCCGACGAGATCGCAGCCGCGGCGCCGACGGCGATGCTCTGTTTCGGCGCCGAGGACCTCACCGCCGACCTGGGTGCCGAGGCGGGACCGGACCGCGCGGAGGTGGCCTACGCCCGCCAGCGGACGCTGCTCGCGGCCCGGGCGGGCGGCGCGATGGCGCTCGACACCCCGTACGTGGACTACGAGGACGAGGCGGGCCTGCGCGACGATGCCGCCGACGCCGTCGCCCTGGGGTACGACGGCAAGGCCGCGATCCACCCCGTCCAGGTCGACACGATCCACGAGGCGTTCGCGCCCGACCCCGGGCGCGTGGCGTGGGCCGAGCGGGTGCTGGCGGCGCGCGACGAGGCCGAGGGTGGGGTCGCGACGGTCGACGGCGAGATGGTCGACGCGCCGGTGTTCGCGCGCGCCGAGCGGGTGCTGGCGCGGGCCGGCGACCGCGACTGATCACCGGACGGTAGCGTTAACCCCGAGGCGCGACGCCATCCGACATGGGACAGGAGGCGAACCCGTTCGAGAGCCTACAGGAGCAGATCGACGACGCCGCCGCCCACTTAGACGTCGACGCGGACGTCCTCGAACGGCTGAAACGCCCCGAGCGAATCCTCGAACTGAACCTCACCGTCGAGCTGGACGACGGCTCGCTCGAACGGTTCCACGCCTTCCGGTCGCAGTTCAACGGCGACCGCGGGCCGTACAAGGGGGGGATCCGCTATCACCCGGGTGTCACCCGCGACGAGGTGAAGGCGCTCTCGGGGTGGATGGTTTACAAGTGTGCGGTCGTCGACATCCCGCTCGGCGGTGCGAAAGGCGGTATCGAGGTCAACCCCGCCGACTACAGCGCCGGCGAACTCGAGCGGATCACCCGCTCGTTCGCGGCCGAACTCCGCCCGCTGATCGGCGAGAACGAGGATATCCCCGCGCCGGACGTCAACACCGGCCAGCGGGAGATGAACTGGATCAAAGACACCTACGAGACGCTAGAGAACGAGACGGCGCCGGGGGTCGTCACCGGCAAAGGCCCCGCTTCTGGCGGGAGCCGCGGCCGCGTCGAGGCGACTGGCCGGAGCGTCATGCTCACCGCCCGCGAGGCGTTCGCCCACCGGCACGACGGCCTCGCGGGCGCGACGGTCGCGGTCCAGGGGTTCGGGAACGCGGGCTACGTCTCCGCCGACCTGCTGGCTGACGAGGGTGCGGTCGTCGTCGCCGTCTCGGACTCGAGCGGCGCCGTCTACGACCCCGACGGGCTCGACGTGGCGGCGGTGAAAGCCCACAAGCGCGAGACGGGGTCGGTCACGGGCGCACCGGGCACCGAGACGTGGACGAACGAGGATCTCCTGACCGCCGACGTTGACCTCCTCGTCCCGGCGGCGCTCGAGAACGCCGTCGACGCGGAGACCGCACGCGAGACGGAGGCCGGCATGGTCGTCGAGGCCGCGAACGGCCCGCTCACGCCCGAGGCCGACGACGTGCTGACCGAGCGCGGGGTGCCCGTCTTTCCCGACATCCTCGCGAACGCCGGCGGCGTCACCGTCTCGTACTTCGAGTGGGTCCAGAACCGCCAGCGGTTCGCCTGGACCGAAGCGCGGGTGAACGACGAACTCGAGCGGGTGATCACCGAGGCGTTCGAGGGGCTGGTCGAGGCCCGCGAGGAGCACGACCTCCCGAACTACCGCACCGCGGCCTACGTCGTCGCCATCCGGCGGGTCCTCGACGCCTACCGCGAGGGCGGCGAGTGGCCGTAGGGCAGACGTCGACGCGCTCGTCGTGCGCCGCCGTCGTCTGATCACCTCGCTGGCCGGCCTCGCCGCGTCGAGCGCCGCCGCGGGCTGTCTCGGGCGCGACCTCCCCAGCCGAGCGCGCTGGCACACGCCGGTCGGCCCCGACGCGCCCACCGACATCGCCGTCGCGGACGGCGTGGTGGCGGTGTCGAAGGCCTTCGAGACGTTCGGCGTCGAGGCGGACGGGACGGTGACCTGGAAGCGCTTCGACTACGGCGGCCCGGTCTGCCCGCTCGTCGACGGCTTCCTCGCGCTCGGCGCGCCGAACTACGGCCCGCGGAACGCCCGGAACGTCGCCGTCCTCCACCGCCTCGCCGCCGACGGACCGGTGCGGTGGGAGCGCCCCGTCGGTCCGCTCGACGAGTTCGTCGGAACCGACGCCGACCGGGCGCGGGCGTACGTCCTCCGGTCGGGCGCCGAGCGTGCGGCCACCGACGGCGGAGACCTGCTGGTCGCCCACGCGCTGAGCGACGGCGCGGAACTGTGGCGCGAGGAACTCGACGCCACTGCCCTCGGCCCGCGCCACGTGGGGGGGACGCTTGTGACGGCCGGCGAGTGGGTGGTCGGACGCGACCCCGTGTCGGGTGCGGAGCGGTGGCGAGTCCCGAGCGTCGGCGGTCGGTGGCCACCGGCAGTCTGGCTGGATCGCGCGTACGTGACCCGCGAGTACCCACCGGCGGTACAGGTGGTCGGGAGCGACGGCCGGGAGGTGGACCGGTACGACCTGCCCGGGGACCGGGCGCGAGGCCCGGTCGCCGTGGTCGACGGCGTGGCCGTCGCCCGGACGACGGCGGGCGCGTGGCTCGTCGATCCGGCGACCGGCGTGCGCCGGCGAGCGTGGCCCGGCGACGCGCCCGTGGCGTTCCCGGACCCGCGAGCGACGCTCTCGGCCGCGAACGACCGGCTCGTGGCGGTCGACGAGCGGCGGGGCGTGACGGCGGTCGAGCGCGACGGTCGACGGGCGTGGCGCGCGGCCGTCGACGGCGGACTCCGCGTCGCCGCGAGCGACGACGGACGGGTGTACGCGGCGGGCGAGCGAGGGTTGTACGCGTTCGAGGCTTAGAACACCGGGTCGAGGTCGTCGCCGCCCGAGAGCAGGTCGTCGAAGGCGACGTCGGATCGCTCGGCGATCTCGCCGATGTTGCGCTTGGCCTCGATCGCGACCTGCTGGAGCTCGCGGACCCGCGCGATGTCGGTGACGCCGGAGAGAACGACCAGCGCGGAGACGCTGTCGGAGTCGGGTACGGGGTAGTCGCCGCCGCGGACCTCCATCGTGCCCGTGGTCGACTCGACCCACTTGCGGGCCTCGTCGACCCCCTTCCGCGAGAGGTGGTCCGGCGGGCCGGAGACGACGACCAGCGCGCGCTCGGTCGAGCGCACGTCGACGGGGACGGTGAGGCGCCCGAGTGTCGCGCGCCGGACCGTCGAGGTGATGCGGTTGATCGTCTCGGTGGCGTCGGGCGCCTCCGGCTTCGCGAAAAACGAGCGCTTGCGCCGCTCGACGGCCGCAGAGGCGTAGCCGATGCTCGTGACGCCGCCGGCGGCGAGGGTGTTTATCACCTCGCTCGCGTCGACGACGGACTCCGGCACGACGCCGTTCGACACCTCGCCCGCGTTGAACAGGACGCCGAGCCGGCGCGCGAGCTCCTCGTTGATCCGGTCGTACCCGCCCTCCAGGCTCTCGCCGCCGGCGCGCCACGCGTCGTTGTCGAAGACGATCAGGTTGTCGACCTCGCCGACGAACGTCTGAAACGACCGCGCGGCGTTGAGCGTGTAGATCCCGCCCTCGTCGCGTCCGGGGAGGACGCCGAGGCCGTAGACGGGCTCGGTGTATATCTCGCCGATCCGACGGGCGAGCACGGGCGCGCCCCCGCTCCCCGTCCCGCCGCCGAGCCCGGCGACGACGAGAAAGGCGTCAACCTCGTGGGTCGGCAGGTCGTCGAGCGCGCCGAGCACCTCGCCCGCGTCCTCGCGGGCGATCTCGACGCCGAGGTCGTTGTCGGCGCCGACGCCGTGGCCTTTCACCCGGGACTGCCCGATCAGCACCCGGCGCTCCGGCGGGACGTTCCGCACGCCCAGCAGGTCGGCCTTCGCGGAGTTGACCGCAAGGGCGTCGGTCACGAAGCTGCCGCCCGACCGCCGCTCGTAATCGAGCAAGGCGTCGACGACTTTTCCGCCCGCCTGACCGACGCCCACGAGTGCGAGTTTCACGCCCCGAGGTGGTCGCCGACGGGTATATTCCTTCGCCGGGCGCCGAGGCCCGCGACGGGCGCGACACCCGCGCCACCGGGAACCGAGAGGGGAACGGTTTTGCGTCGTCGTCCCCCAGCACGGTCTATGACCGACTGCCCGGCCGCGGAGGGACGCGGACGATGAACGGGAACGACCGGCAGGCGTACGACCGGGGGACGAGCCTCTACTCTCCCGACGGGCGGATCTACCAGGTCGAGTACGCCCGCGAGGCGGTCGCCCGGGGCGCGCCCGCGGTGGCCGTCCGGGGCGAGGACGCCGTCGTCCTCGCGGCCGTCGTGAAGGCCCGCTCGTCGCTCCAGGTCGAAGACAGCGTCGAGAAGCTCCACAAGCTCGACGAGCACCTCGGCGCGGCCACCGCCGGCCACGCCGCCGACGGCCGACAGCTGGTGGACTTCGCGCGCCGCGTCGCCCAGGGCGAGCGCCTGCGCTACGGCGAGCCGATGTCGCCCGAGACCGTCACGACCCGCCTCGCCGACCACGTCCAGGAGTACACCCAGTCCGGCGGCACCCGGCCGTTCGGCGCCGCGCTCCTCGTCGGCGGCGTCGAGGACGGCGAGCCGTCGCTGTACGCCCTCGGGCCGGAGGGCGTCCCCGAGACGTGGCGCGCGGCCGTCATCGGCGCGGACTCGACGGACATCCGCGAAGGGTTAGAGGAGACCTACCGCGACGACCTCGACGTCGACGCGGCGCTCGCGGTCGTCGTCGGCGCCCTGCGCGAGAGCGACGACGAACTCGCGCCCGAGGACCTCGTGGTCGCCGTCGTCGACGAGGACGGCTACGGCCGCGTCGAGACGGAGACGGTCGCCGCGGCGTTCGGCGACGACGAACCGGCCGAAGAGTAGCCGCCACGCCCCGCGGTTCGGGGGCAAAGCGGAACGGTTTTACACGCCTCCTCCCACCTTCTCGATGCGAAGACGGCCCGCTCCGATAGTGTAGTCCGGCCAATCATATTGCCCTCTCGAGGCAATGACCGGGGTTCGAATCCCCGTCGGAGCACTCTACCGACGCAACCGCCCGAGCGGAGCGAGCGGCGCGTTGCGAGCTGAACGCACCCGGGATTCGAGCAGCGAACGAAGCGACCGACGGGAGCGGAGTGAGTTCGAATCCCCGTCGCAGCATCCTGTTGTTGCGTCTCAGTCCCGCTAAGTGACGTCTGTGGCCCTTGTGGATTACACCGAACCCGGTCAGTCGGTCAAACGCTTGGGGCAAGTAGACTCAGGGAATCCGCCGATCACGGCGCAGTCCTGCGATCTCGCGGTTTACCTGACCGATTCGATTCAGCGGACTCAGCCACCACCCGTGGTAGTCCCGTTGTCGACGCCAGCCTGCGTCAGTCCAGCGCACCGATCTCGTCCATATAGTCCCGGACGGCGACGAGGAAGTCGCGGTACCGTTCGAGGTCCTGAAGGGCGTCGTACACCTCGTCGTGGTCGACGGCGTCGCCGTAGGTGTGGGCGAGTACGTTCCGGAACCGGGCGGCCTCGGCAATCTTCGCGGCCGTCGGTCCGTCGAGAACACCCGCCGTCTCCAGCGCGACCATCGCGCCCGGGTTGCTCTCGGGCCGCGCCCCGCGTCCGTGGACGGCGAGCGTCTCGGCGATGTCGAGGGCGGCCTCGGTCAGCTTCACGAACCGCCGCTCGGCGACGTCGCGTGTCTCCCGGTCACCCCGGTACTCCGCCCGGGACAGCGACCGCTTCTCGGCCAGCACCGAGAGGCTCCGCTCCATCGTCTCGACCGCGGCGACGATCCGCTCGACGTCGGCCTCGGAGAGGCTCACGCGAGGTGGTCGTCGATGGCCGCGAGCGCGTCGTCGAACCGCTCGGCGGGCCTCCGCGACTCCTCGTCGGCGCCGTCGAGCAGTCTCTCGTGGAGTCGCTCCGCGTCGGACTCACTTCCGACGATACGTTCGCCGTCCCGGAAGACCGTCCGGACCAGCGCCGGCGGTGCCGACCGGAGGTCGACCACGTCGACGTCGTCGGTCCCGAGCGCGAGCGCGAGGTCGACGCCCAGCCGGAGTCGTCGCCCGGACTCGCCGGACCCAGAGTCGTCGAAGACGACGGCGACGTCGACGTCGCTCCCCGCGTCGGCGTCGCCGCGAGCCCGCGAACCGAACAGGAACCCGAGCGTCACCGGGTGGTCGGCGAGCACCGACCGGACCTGTTCGACGAGTGGTTCGTCGTCTGTTCGGACCGTCATCGGCAGAGACGACGGCCCACGCCGGAATAAAACCGCCGCAGGTGCGCGACAACTCCCGACGACCGCCCGGACAGACGCCGGGGAGAGGCAGTGACCGGGGTTCGAATCCTCGTCGGAGCACTCTACCGACGCAACCGCCCGAGCGGCGCGAGCGGCGCGTTGCGAGGTGAACGCGCCCGGGATTCGAGCAGCGAACGAAGCGACCGACGGGAGCGGAGTGAGTGGGTTCGAACCCCCGTCGCAGCATCGTGCGCAACCCGCCAGAGGCGAGTTGGCATCCAGCGAGACGGCGACGCCGTCTCGCGCGACAGCGAGCGAGTTTCTACGAGTGAGCACGAGCGCAGTGGGTGAGTTCGAACCCTCGGCGGGGCATCCTGCGACGAACGAACGTGAGGCGCGGGGTCGCCGGCGTCGGTCCCGACCGGCGGGCGCCGTCGTCGGGGGACCGACGCGGGCCCGTCGGCGTCGCGGCGAGAGCCAGCGGAGACGGGTGGCGCCGTCAGCCTTCGGGGGCGCTCTCGTCGACGGTCGGGAGGCTTCCGGCGATGAGCTGTGAGAACACCCGCGCGAACGTGGTGTGTGCGCTCCAGACCGCCGTCTCGGACGCCGCCTCGTCGCCGCGGATGCTCAGCAGGAACACGTCGAAGTCGGCGATCAGCACCCGCTCGGCGTACTCGTTGGTGTTCTCGGCCGGGACGCGGTGCTCGCGCACGCTGTCGAGGTCGTCCCACGCCGCGGCGGCCTGACTGCCCTCCTCCACGAGGAGACCGACGGCGACGCCGCGGTCACGCGCCGCCTCGAAGGCCGCGAGGAGCTCCGGGTCCGGGTCGACGACGTCCGGGCCGCCGTAGATGACCGTGCGCTCGGCCTCGCGGACCAGCCGCGCGATGCGCTCGACCACCGTCGTCTCGCCGGTGATAGACCAGACGTCTTCGCTCCGGTCGCCACCTGGCTCTGCGGTCCGTTCGATCGACTCGAGGTGGTCGAACGCGGTGTCGCGGCGCGCCTCGAACCGCCGCTCCAGCTGTGCGCGCGCCTCCGCCAGCGAGACGGGGTGAAACACCTGCGGGCTGGTCTGCTGGGTGCTGATGAACCCGCGTGCCTCGAGGTCGTCGGCCGTCGCGTACACCTGCGATCGCGGGACGTCGGTGACGGCGGCCACGTCCCGGGCCGTCCCGCCGCCGAGCCGGACGAGCGCCATGAACACCCGGGCCTCGTACGTCGAGAGCCCCAGGTGCTTCAGCGCCTGGACGGCCTCGCTATCGTCCATCGGGCTCCACTCCGCGCCACGGGGGGCTCGTCTGTTCGTTCCTAGCGCGCAGGGGGACCGCGCGCCGGCGGCCGGCGCCGTGTCCCGTGAGGGTGGTCACGCGCACGGTCACCCGCTCACCTCTGGGGTCGAATCGACGGGCTGGTCGGCGGCGTCGCCGTCGACGAGCCGGGACCACACCACGAGCGCAGGGGGGAGGACGACGATCGAGGCGAGGTAGGAGTAGAGCACCGTCGCGCCGGTCAGGAGCCCGAACTGGCCGAGGACGGGCGTGATCGCGATCACCAGCACTCCGATGCCGGTGACGGTGGTGAGCATCGACCCGGTGAGCGCGCCGCCCGTCCCCCGGACGGACGCGGTCAGGGCCGCGAACACGTCCTCGCCGTCGTACTCCTCGGCGAACCGGTGGACCATGTGCGCCGAGTAGTCGATCCCCAGCCCGATCCCGATCGAGAGGATCGTCCCCGTCAGGACGTTGAACGGGATGTCGAGGTAGCGCATCGTCGCCGCGATACCCGCGACCGTGACCGCGATGGGCAGGAGGTTGACCACCCCGAGCGAGGGGCGACCCTCCAGGACCGCGTAGGCGACGACGAGGAAGGCGCCGCTCCCGACCAGCGCGTAGACGAGGCTGACGAACGCCGACTCCCCGATCACGTCAGAAACGGCCTTGAGGACGACGACCCCGCCGGTCGCGGTCGCCTCGTACCGGAACCGGTCGGCGACGGCCCGCGTGTCGTCGGTCACCGCCTCCTGCGAGGCGTCGGCCTCCACCGCGTACTGGACGCGCGCGGCGGTGTAGTCGTCGGTGATGTAGTTCAGTGCCCGCTCGCGCGCCGGCGAGTCGAGCAGGGCGTCGTAGACCACGACGAGGTTGTCGTCCGGTATCCCGTTCGCGTTCCGGTCGTTCCGGGCGACGAGCCGGGCGAACGCGGGGTCGCGCTCGGCGTACGAGCGAATCACGGTCACGATGGAGGTCTCGCGGGCGTGGCCGCCGTCGGCCACGAACGAGTCCGGTGGGTCCTCGCCCGCGCGCCACATCGATTCGAGCGCGCCGTCGTTCGTCAGCGACCCCTCGACGTACACCGTGGTGGTGTCTTCTTCGCCGGTCTGGAAGTTCTCTTCGAGGAAGTTCGTCGTCTCGGTCACCGTGTAGTCGCGGGGCTGGAGCTGCTGTGGCAGGTACTCCAGGTACTCGGGGTTGTCCTCGGGCGGGAGGAAGTCGTCCTGCGTGAACCGGCTGTCGACGCCCGCGCCGTAGTAGCCCAGCCACGCCGTGCTGAGGAGGACGACGACCAGAAACGCCTTCGGCGCCACCCGGGCGATCCGGATCCCGACGGGCAGAACCCGCCCGAGGACGCTCTCCTCGGAGCCGAGAGGCTGTGAGCCGAAGGAGGGGACGTTCCACCGCTCGCGCAGGGTGTCGGCGTACACCTTCGCCGCGGGGAGGAAGATCCCGAAGATCAGGAACGTAAACACGATGCCGACGGCGGCGACGACGCCGAAGTCCCTGATCGGTCCGAGGTCGCTGGAGACGTTCGCGAGAAAGCCGATCACCGTCGTCCCGGTGACGATAGCGAACGCGACGAGGAGCTGGTCGGTCGCGGTCCGCATCGACTCTCTGATCTCCCTCCCCTGGACCCGTTCCTCGCGGTAGCGGTTGATCGCGTGGATGCCGAAGTCGATCCCGACCGCGAGCAAGAGCGGCGGGACGGCGATCAGCAGCTGGGAGAACGCGATGCCCGCCAGTCCCATGAACCCGAAGGTCCAGAGGATCGCGGCCACGAGCGAGACGATCCCGAGCAGCAGGTCGACGGGGTCACGGTAGGCGAACACGAGGAACACGAGGATGAGCGCCGCGGCGGCGGGGACGACCAGCCGGAGCGAGTCGCCGATGACGGAGTTGAACTCCTCGGAGGTCAGGCCGCTCCCGAACACCGTGATGTCGCCGCCGACGGAGTCGACGACGAAGACGGCGTGTTGCTGGATCTCGGTCAGCGGGCTCGACCCGCTGGTGCCCGGTCCACCCCCCGTGTCGCCCCGGATCGAGTGTCTGACGACTCCGATTGTGGCGGAGGCGCTGGCCGACTGTGCGTTGAAGTCGGTGCTGAGGCTCGCGCGCAGGCCGGGAGTGCGCACGACGGCGGTCTGGACCGCCCGGTCGATCTCCGCCGGCGTCGCGCCCTCGACGGCACGGATCTGTGCCTCGTAGGTCGTCGCCTCGGGGTCGAGCGTCCGTGCGACGGCCCGCGCGACGCTCGTCGAGGACTCTACCTGGAGGTCCGGGTTGCGCGCCAGCCGGTGCTGTGCGCGGAGCATCCGCAGGAGCGCGGGCTTCGAGAGGACGTTCTGGTTCGACTGGATCAGCTGTGTCGTCCCCTCCGAGCGCTCGAACGTCACCCGCTCGAAGTTGTCGTTGACGTCCTCCAGCGCGTCTGCCGCGGGCACGTCCTCGGTGAACTGGCTCGTGCCGGACTCGGTGCCGGAGCCGCCCACGCCGAGGGCGAACACCCCCGTGAGGAGGAGGAAGGCGACGATCACCGCTTTCGGCCGGTCGGCTATCCAGCCGTCGACGACGTCGATGTAGCGCTGGTAGTCGAACTGGAGCCGCATCGGTCAGCCCGACCGGCGGCGCCAGCCGACGACGGCAACGACACCGACGACGGCGAGTGCGCCGACGACGAACGAGAACGGGAAGCCGCCGCTCTCGCCCTCGGTCACGCGCACCGCGGTCGTGTACGTCTTCGAGACCTCGGTGTCGCCGTCGGGGGTCTCGTACTGGAAGTCGAACGAGACGGGGTACTGCTTCGGGAGGGCGTCGTTCGCCGCGCTCAGCGCGACGGTGAAGTTCGCCGTCTCGCCCGGACCGAGCCGGCCGGGGATGATCCCCTCGTCGTTGTCGCTCGACAGCGGGCTCCGGACGAACGCCTTCGCCTCGACGTTCGTCAGCGGCTCCTCGCCGTTGTTCGTCACCCGGACGGTGACCGAGCGGTCCTGCCCGGCCGCGAGGCCGTCCTCGACGGTCGTGACCACGAACCGGTCGCGCCGGGGGTCGATCCGCGCCTGTGTCTCCAGCGCGTCGCTCGTCCGGACGTCGTTACGGCCGTTGCGGTACCGGGTCGTGAACTCGAACTGCTGGACGCTCGGGCTCGCCGCGGAGCTCACGGTCACGTCGTACTCGACCCGCGCCCGCTCGCCGGGGGCGAGGGTGGTGACGGCGTACTCGGCCGAGTCGACGGTCACGTCGGGGTGGGTCGTCGAGAGGACGACCACGGGGCTCCGCGCCGTCGCCGGCCCCTCGTTGACGACCGTCCCCGCGACCTGTCCCTCTTCGCCGACCCGGAGGCTGGTCGAGACGTTCGCCAGCGAGAACGACTGCTCGGCCGCGGGCCGGAGCCCGACGTTCAGCGTGCGCGAGGTCCGGTCGATGCCGTCCGTGTCAAGGTAGTCAACCGAGAGGTCGAGCGTGTAGTCCCGGAGCGTCGCGTCCTCGGCGGTCGCGACGGTGTACTCGACGGTTCGGCGCTCGCCCGGTGCCCACGCGCCGACGTTCGCCGTCGACTGCGCGGAGCCGGTGCCGAAGGTGAGTTCGTCGCTCCGTGAGGCCGCGGTCACGGTGGCGTCGCGCGCCGCCCGCGTCCCGACGTTCTCGACGGTCACCGAGAGCGTGCCGCGGTCGCCGACCTGCGCGGTCGAGGACTGGTCGACCACCGCGAACCGCGCCTGGTCGCGCACCCGGATCGTCACGTAGTGTGTCTTCTCGGCGGTGAAGTCGTTGTACTCGGGGCCGTAGACGTCGTAGTTCACCCCGCGCGTGTAGGCGTAGGACACCTCGACGGGCACCCGATAGGTCCCCGGCTCGGCGTCCTCCGAGACTGTGATGTCGACCGGCGGCACCGGCGCCGTCCCCGTCGGGAGGTTGCCGACGCCGACCGCGCCGGAGTTGACCTCGACCGGCGCCGACCCGGACCGGACCTCGACGACGACGCCGCGCGCGGTCGTCACGCGGCTCTCGTACTGCGCCGGACCGCCGCGGGCGATCGACCCGCGGTTCGAGAGGGTGAGGTCGAGCTGGGCCTGTGTGCCGGGCTCGAACTCCGGGGAGGACGCGAGGACGTCGATGTCGGGGCTCCCGATCACCTGTCCGGACGAGCCCGTCTGCGCGACGACGGGCGCGACGCCCGAGACGACGACCAGGGCGGCGACCAGAACGCCGAGCGCCGCAGAACGGACGATGGTGCCTGTCACCGACGGCCTCCGCGTTGTCGGCCGTAACTGTGCGTTCGGTCTGCACCGCAGGGCTGGCGTTGAGCGGAGGGCTGTTTGTACACGGCTACTAACAACCGGGGATCGGCGGTGATATACCTTTTCAACCGGCGCGAATCTGCGCCGCCGCCGGCGACGGTCGGTTCGGAACGCGTCGTCGACGCCGCCGACAACTTTGGATACGAAAGCGATTCGGGGAAGGCATTTGTGTCGGCCGCGCGTACCGGGGGCCGTGCGCGACCTCGACGAGACGGACGTAGAGATACTCTCGCTCCTGGCCGAGGACGCCCGCCGGCCGTTCAGCGCCATCGGCGAGGCGGTTGGGCTGTCCGGTCCCGCGGTGTCGGACCGGGTGACCCGGCTCCGGGAGTCGGGCGTGATAGAGCGGTTCACCGTCCAGGTCGACCGGTCGACGCTCCGCGCCGGCGTGCCGGTGTTCGTGCGCGCCGCCGCCCCTGCGGACGTCGAGGGCCTGCGCGAGCGGCTGGCCGACGCCGACGGGGTCGAACACGTCTTCGTCACCGCCGAGGGCGACGTGTGGTTCTACGGCCGCGCCGAGGGGCAGAACGTCCGGCGGTGGCTCGACGGACTCCTCGACGACGGCGCCGACTACACGGTGACGCTCGTCGACGACGTCGCGTGGACGCCAACAGTGGAGGGCACGTCGTTCGCGCTGACCTGCGCGGAGTGTGGCAACACCGTCGACAGCGAGGGCGAGTCCACCCGCCTCGGCGGCTCGGTGTACCACTTCTGCTGTTCGTCCTGTCGCGCGCAGTTCACCGAGCGCCACGACCGGTTCGCCGAGGGCGCGTAGCGCGCCTTCGATTCGAAAGCCGGGCGCCCGTCGGAGCCACGCTCGCGAAGCAGAAAACGAGGAAAGTGAGGAGCCCGTACTAGGAGTCGTGCCCCGAACTATCTCCCTCGACCTCGCCGGGATGTCGTGTGCGAACTGCGCGGCGACCGTCGAGGACGCACTCGGCGACCGCGCCGGCGTGCGCGAGGCGAACGTCAACTACGCGACCGACGAGGGGACGGTCACGTACGACCCCGACGAGGTCTCGCTCCGAGCGCTGGTCGACGCCGTCGAGGCGGCCGGCTACGACGTCGTCACGGACGCCGTCACGGTCGGTATCGCCGATATGACGTGTGCGAACTGCGCGGCGTCGAACGAGGAGAGCCTCCTCGACACCCCCGGCGTCGTCGACGCCGACGTGAACTACGCGGCCGACGAGGCGCGGGTCACGTATCTCCCTGGTGAGGCGACCCGCGAGGAGCTCTACGCCGCCGTCGAGCGCGCGGGCTACACGCCGGTTCGCGAGGACGACGGCGCCGAGGCGTCGGAGACTGACGCCCGCGACGCCGCCCGCGCCGCGGAGATCGACCGCCAGCGCCGGCTCACCCTCTTCGGCGCCCTCCTCTCTGCGCCGCTGTTGCTCTTTCTCGTCGACCACGTCCTCCTCGGCGGGACGCTCCTGCCAGACCGCGTCTTCGGCGTCGACGTCGGGTGGGTCCAGTTCGCGCTCGCGACGCCCGTCCAGGCCGTGCTCGGCTGGCCGTTCTACCGCAACGCCGCCCGCGCGCTGGTGAACAACCGGCGCGCGAACATGGACGTCCTCATCGCGCTCGGCTCCTCGACAGCGTACCTCTACAGCGTCGCGGTGCTCCTCTCGCTGATCGCCGGCGGGCTCTACTTCGACACCGCGGCGCTCATCCTCGTGTTCATCACCCTCGGGAACTTCCTCGAGGCCCGCTCGAAGGGACAGGCCGGCGAGGCGCTCCGGCGGCTGCTGGAGATGGAGGCCGAGACGGCGACGCTCGTCGAGGGGACGGCGTCGGAGACGCCACACGCCGACGGCGACGCCGTCGACGAGGAGGGCCGCGAGCGCGAGGTGCCGCTCGACGAGGTCGCGGTCGGCGACCTGATGAAGGTCCGGCCGGGCGAGAAGGTGCCGACCGACGGCGTCGTCGTGGCGGGCCAGAGCGCCGTCGACGAGTCGGCCGTCACCGGCGAGTCCGTCCCCGTCGAGAAGACGCCGGGCGACGAGGTCGTCGGCTCGACGATAAACGAGAACGGCGTCCTCGTCGTCGAGGCGACGAAGGTCGGGTCGGACACGGCGCTCCAGCAGATCGTCCGGACGGTCGAGGCGGCCCAGTCCCGTCAGCCCGAGATCCAGAACCTCGCGGACCGCATCTCGGCGTACTTCGTCCCCGCGGTGATCGCGAACGCGGTCCTGTGGGGCGCGCTCTGGTATCTCGCGCCCGAGGCGCTCGCGGGCGTCGTCCGCGCGCTCCCGCTCTGGGGACTCGTCGCGGGCGGCCCGGCGGTCGCGGGCGGCGTCGTCTCGACGTTCGAGTTCGCGGTCGTCGTCTTCGCCTCCGCGGTGCTGATCGCCTGCCCCTGTGCGCTGGGGCTCGCGACCCCGGCCGCGACGATGGTCGGGACGACCCTCGGCGCGCAGCACGGCGTCCTGTTCGAGGGCGGCGACGTGCTCGAACGCGCAAAAGACGTCGACACCGTCGTCTTCGACAAGACGGGCACGCTGACAGAGGGCGAGATGGCGCTGACGGACGTGGTCGCGCTCGACCCGGCGACGGACGGCGGCGACGCTACGACCGACGGCGGGGAGTTCCGCGCCGCAGGCCGGCTCTCCGCGGACGAGGTGCTGGCGCTGGCGGCGAGCGCGGAGCGCGAGAGCAGCCACCCGCTCGCCGGAGCGATCGTCGAGGGCGCCGAGGAGCGCGGGCTCGACCTCGTCTCGCCGACGGCGTTCGAGAACGTTCCCGGCCGAGGCGTCCGGGCGACGGTCGGGGGCGACGAGGTGTTCGTCGGGAACCGCCGGCTCCTCGAGGACGCCGGCATCGACCCCGCGCCCGCCGACGAGACGATGGAGCGCCTGGAGCGCGAGGGAAAGACTGCGATGCTCGTCGGGCGCCGGCGCGACGGCGAGGGCCGCGTGGTCGGCGTCGTCGCGGACGCGGACACGGTGAAGCCAACGGCGGGCGAGGCGGTCCGTGCGCTCCGCGAGCGCGGCGTCGACGTGATGTTGCTCACCGGCGACAACGAGCGGACGGCCCGGGCGGTCGCCGAGCAGGTCGGGATCGACCCCGACAACGTCCGCGCCGGGGTGTTGCCCGAGGACAAGGCCGACGCCGTCGAGGCGATCCAGGCGACGGGCCGGCGCGCGATGATGGTCGGCGACGGCGTGAACGACGCGCCCGCGCTCGCCGTGGCCTACGTCGGGACGGCGATCGGTTCGGGCACCGACGTCGCCATCGAGGCGGCGGACGTGACCCTGATGCGGTCGGACCCGACGGACGTGGTGAAGGCGATCCGAATCTCGGAGGCGACGCTCGCGAAGATCAAACAGAACCTCGTCTGGGCGCTCGGCTACAACACCGCGATGGTCCCGCTGGCCTCGCTCGGCATGCTTCAGCCCGTTCTCGCGGCGGGCGCGATGGCGTTCTCCAGCGTCTCGGTGCTGGCCAACAGTCTGCTGTTCCGGCGGTACGCCCCGGACCACGACTACGAACTGCTGGGTCGACTCCGCTGAGCGCGTGGCGCCGAGCGACATGGGCGCGAGGGGCCACGAGGCGGAGCGGCGACGTAGGAGCCGCGGAGCGAACGCGAAGGCGTGGCGCCCACCGACGCGGGAGCGGAGCGGGCGCCACGAGACCGAGGCCGGTGCGTGCGTGGCGCGCCGAAGGCGGACCACGGGGCGGAGCGAGCCGTCCGAGGACCCGCTACGTCGTCTCGCCCGCCGCCAGCGCGTCGGTGACGGCGGCCGCCAGCACGTCCGCGAGCGACTCGAACCCGGTGTCGTCGGCGTCGACGACGGCCGCGAGCATCGTCGGCTCGGGCACCCGGATCGCCGACGAGTCGGCCGTCGGCGCGTCGTGGGTGAGCGTCGCGCGGAGCCCCGCCCGGACCGCGCGGTCGACGCTCAGGCCGTCGCCCGCGTCGACGGCCGTCTCCACCGCCTCGACGAGCGGCGTCTCGCCGGCGAGCGAGAGCGTCGAGTCGACCGGGTCCGTGGGGTGGGGCTCGCTCGACAGGCGCCGCGAGAGGTAGCGCTCGACCGCCGCGACCAGGACCGCCGCCGGGTCGTCCGGCGCGTCGTCACGGTGGGCCGCCGCGTGGGCGAGCAGGTCGACGGCCAGCGGGTCGACCGGCGGGCAGCAGTCGGCGAGCACGGGCGCCGCGTCGGGCACCGCTCCGGCCTCGACCGCGATCCCGTCGTCGGCCTCGCTCGCTTCGACCGTCGGTTCACCCCCGTCGTCCGGAGACGACTCTGCGGGGGCAGCGTCGTCGGAGAGTGACGCTGTCGTTTCGCCGGCCCGGAGCTGTGCGCGGGCGAACGCGGTCACGAGGTCGCCGGGCGGCGGGTCGCGCAGGCTGTCGGCCGGGTCGGGCGGCGGCTCGTCGGGGTGTCCGGTCGTCTCGTACAGCCGTGTGTCGGTGCCGTCGGTGTCTCGGTCTCCGTGTGTGGTCA
This sequence comes from Haloferacaceae archaeon, assembly GCA_036626375.1. GTDB lineage: Archaea > Halobacteriota > Halobacteria > Halobacteriales > Haloferacaceae > A07HB70. The sequence continues at coordinate 5,818 of JAZKRX010000038.1, read as the reverse complement.
TCTCTGTCCCGTGGGTCCGCGTGCCGTCTCCGGAGGGGCCGCCGCGGTGGCGGACCACCTCGTCGAACGCCTCGAGATCGATCGGCTCGTCGGCGAGCGTCGCGCCGGGGTCGGGCGCGAGGTCGAGGACGCTCCCCCCGTCGGCCCGTCCCGCCGGGGCCTCGAACTCGCCGGAGAGCCGGTCGGTGGCCATCCACTCCGGGGTGCGCCACGCTCCGTCCGCGAAGAGCGTCGCCGGGTCCGTGTCGCCTTTCCCCCAGACTACCCCGTCGGTCAGGTCGTTGTACCGCCCCTGTGCCCCGCCGTGGACGTGTGTCACGACGACCTCTCCGGGGTCGAGCGCCTCGACGACCCGCGCGAGGTCGGCCTCGCTCGCGTGGTTGCTGACCACGTAGTCGTGGACGGTGCAGCCGGCGCTCCGGACCGGCGGCCGCCCAGAGCCGACCAGCTGGACGACGCAGGCGCCGGGGTCGTCGGCGAGTTCGTCGAACAGCCGGCCGCTGCTGTGTTCGCGGGGCACCTCCGGGCCGGCGACTGTCACCGCGCCGTCGGCCAGCACCTCCTCGGTCCGCTCGAAGACGGGGACGGACTGGACGCCCGGGAACCGTCGGCCGAGCGCGTCGTACACCTTCGCGACCTGTCCCGCGAGGACGACCCGCGTCCCGAAGCCGATCCGGTCGGCCAGCCGCGAGAGCAGGTAGGCGACGTGGACCCCGGTCAGGCCGCTGGCGGTCACGAGCGTCCGCGCCCCGCCGCGGGCGCGTTCGAGCGCGGCCCCGAGCGCCTCGCCGAGGTTCTCGGCCACCCGGTCGTCGGTGACGCCCGTGAGAAACAGTGCCTCCACCTCGACGGTGAGGTCGGTCGGGAACCCCCGGCGACCGGCGGCGTGTTCGAGCGTGAAATCGCCGGTCAGCGCGACCGTGTGGTCGACGCCCGCGTCGTCGGCGAAGCGGACGAGAAACCCGGCGGCGCCGGGCGCGTGGCCAGCGGGGACCGGACGGACGCGCACGCCGGCGCCGACCCGGGTCCAGGAGTCGACGGCGGTGAGCGCCTCGACCACCTGCTCGGGAGAGGCGACGCCGTACTCGTCGCGCGCGACCGAGAGGACGTCGGGGAGGACCGCGGCGGTCGCGGGACTGGCGTACACCGGCACGCCGGGCGGGTGGTTCGCGACGAGCGAGCCGTAGTGGTCGAGGTGAGCGTGGGTCAGCAGCACCGCGACGAGGCGGTCGTCGGCGCCGAGCAGCGCGTCGAGGTCGACGCCAGGCCCCGCGTCGACGAGGAGACAGGCGTTCTCCGTCCCCTCGCGGGCGAACCTGAGGAGGACGGACTCGTTGCCCTCCGCGGGGTCGGCGTGCTGGAACTCGACGCGCACATCATATGTGTCTGCTATCGTTCGTGATAAACGTTAGCACCGTGCTACCCGAGCGAGACGTCGAGGTAGAGCATCACGACGACGCCGGCCATCAGTCCGAGGGTCGCCACCCGCTCGTGTCCCCGGAGGTGGGTCTCGGGGACGATCTCGTCGGAGATGACAAAGAGCATCGCGCCCGCGGCGAAGCCCATCGCGTACGGGAGGAGCGGCCGGACGGCGGCGACGGCGACCGCGCCCAGTATCGCGAGCGGCAGCTCCACGACGCCCGAGCGCAGCCCGGCGAAGACGGCGTACAACCGCCTGTCGAGCCCGGCGTTCACCGCCGCGACCGACACCGCCAGCCCCTCCGGAACGTTCTGTATCCCGATGGCGAGCATCAGAGAGAGCGCGCCGCCCAGCGCCGCGGGGTCCTGTGCCGCGGCGCCGAAGCCCACCCCGACCGCCAGCCCCTCCGGGACGTTGTGGAGCGTGATGGCGAGGACGAAGAGGACGACGCCCGCGAGCGCGTCGTCGTCGACTCCGTCGCCGCTCCCGTCGGTCTTCGCGGCGTCCGCCCGCCGCTGGCCCGTCAACAGGTAGTGGGCGTGGGGGACGATGGCGTCGCTCCGGTCGAGGAGAAGCGCACCGAGGACGACGCCGACGAGGACGGGCACCGGGTCGCCCCCGGAGTACGTCTCGATGCCGGGGATGATCAGACTCGTGAACGCGGCGGCGAGCATCACGCCCGCCGCGAAGCCGAGCGCGCCGTCCAGCGCCCGCTCGGAGGGGTCGCGCCAGACGAGGACGAGCGACGCGCCGAGGAGATTCAGTCCGGCGATCACGAGCCCCCCGACGGCGGCCTGAACCAGCGGGTCGGTGCCGACGAGCGCCCGGAAGACCGCGACGGGATCTACCTGCACGGCCGTCTCCTCACGGTCGCTTCGCTTGTAGCTTCCCGTCGCCGAACCGTCCGTTCAAGCCGCTCGCGCCCCATCCCGATCCCGTGACTACGACGGACTGGGACGCCGACGCCGTCTACGACCTCCACGAGCGACTGGCCGACCTCCACGGAGCCGTAGAGCGCACGGACGCTCACGGCGGCCAGCCGGGCGAGGGCGTCGAACAGCTCCTGACGACCATCCTCTCACAGAACGTCGCGGACGCGAACACCGAGCGGGCGGCGGAGGCGCTGTTCTCGACGTACGACGACTTCGCCGCGGTCGAGGCCGCGCCCCACGACGAGCTCGCGGAGACGATCCGCGTCGCCGGCCTGCCGGACCAGAAGGCCGCGCGGATCCAGCGGTCGCTCGCGGCGGTGCGCGAGGAGACCGGCGGCGCGTACTCGCTCGCCTTCCTCGACGCGATGCCGACCGACGAGGCGAAGACGTGGCTCACCGATATAAAGGGCGTCGGGCCGAAAACCGCGAGCGTCGTCCTCAACTTCCACTTCGGCAAGCCGACGATGGCGGTCGACACCCACGTCGAGCGGGTGTCGAAGCGGTTCGGCCTCGTCCCCGAGTCGGCGTCGAACGCCCGGGCCCACGACGTGCTGGACGCCCTCGTTCCCGACGACCTGGTCTACCCGCTCCACGTCCTGCTCATCACGCACGGCCGCGAGTTCTGTCACGCCCGGAGCCCGGACTGCGAGAACCCGGTCTGTGCGCGCTACTGTGCCTGCGAGGGCTGCTGACGGATCTGCGTCCACTCCTCCAGCCCGACCGCCCCGGCGCCACAGAGGAGCGCACCCGCGAGCGTCGCGAGCGCCGCACGAACCGACCGCTCGCGCGCCGCGACCAGCGTCGCCGCCGTCAGCCCGCCCGCCAGCGCCCCACAGAGGTACGCGCCGGCGCGGGTCGGTTCGATCACGACCGTCGGTGGGCGTCGCAGGGGCCTAAAGCCACGGGACCGAGCCGGCTGCCGCGCCGAAGAGCTAACACGCGGCGGGGAGAGCGCCGAGCATGGACGCGCTCTCGCACGACGAACTCGCCCGACTGGCCGCCGAGTTCGGGGTTGGCCTCCCCGACGCGCAGGCCGAGACGGTTCGGGACCTCGTGAACGACTTTCTCGAACCACTCGGCGGTGTCGAGGAGCTCCCGACGCCCGCCGACGAGAGCGGGCACAACGGCGAGCGGTCGTGGCGGACGCCCGCCCCCGGCGACGACCCGTACAACGCTGTCGTCCACCGCTGCGACGTGCCGCCCGCCCGCGACGGGCCGCTCTCGGGGACGGAGGTGGGAGTCAAAGACATCGTGAGCGTCGCGGGCGTGCCGATGGAGTGCGGGAGCCAGGTGATGCGCGGGCACGTCCCCGGGCGGGACGCCACGGCCGTTGCGCGCCTTCGCGCGGCCGGCGCGCGCGTCACCGCGACGCTCGCGTGCGACGAGTTCGCCGGGAGCGCCCGGGGGACGACGGGGTCGGGCGGTCCGGTACGAAACCCTCACGATCCGGAGCGGACCGCCAGCGGGTCGTCGGGCGGGAGCGCCGTCGCCGTCGCGGAGGGGACGGTAGACGTCGCGCTCGGCTCCGACACCGGCGGGTCGATCCGGATGCCCGCCGCGGCCTGTGGCGTTGTCGGCCTGAAGCCGACTCACGGGTTGGTGCCGCTCGCGGGCGTCGTCGAGAACACGTACACCCAGGACCACCTCGGTCCCCTCGCGGGGAACGTCGCGGACTGCGCCCGGACGCTCGACGCGGTCGCGGGCAAGACCCCCGAGGACCCGGGGAGCATGGTCGCCGCGGGCCACGACGACTACCGCGTCGGGGGCTACGCCGAGGCGGCGGCTGACCCGCCCGCCGCGGCGGACCTCGCGCTCGGCGTTCTCGAAGACGGGTTCGGCGACGGGGTCAGAGACGAGGTCGCGGCGCGAACGGAGGCCGCGGTCGACCGACTCGAGGACGCGGGCGCCTCCGTCGAGCGCGTCTCCGTCCCGTACTACGACCGGACGCCGGTCGTAAAGAACCTCCTGAGCTTCTCTGAGCTCGCCGCACACTGGCGGGCCGGCGGCGCGCCGTACCGTCGCGGCGGGGTTGTCGACCCGGGCTACCAGGACGCGCTCCGGGCGCGGACCCGGGCGCACGCCGACCGGCTCGGGCCGTTCTACCGGAGCAAGCTACTCGCGGGCGCACACCTGCTGGCACGGGGCGGGCGGCTCTACACCCGCGCGCAGGCGGCCAGGGAGGTCGTGCGCGAGTCGTTCGAGGACGCGCTCGACGGGCTGGACGCCCTCGTCGCGCCGGCGATGCCCGACGTGGCGCCCCGAATCGAGGACGCCGCCGACCCCGGCTTCGACTGGTCGCGAAACACCCGGCCCGCGGACGTGACGCGCCAGCCCGCGATATCGCTCCCGAACGGTCGCGTCGAGGGGATGCCGGTCGGTCTCCACCTCCAGAGCGAGGCGTTCACCGAACGCCGCCTCGTCGGCGTCGCCGCGCGCGTCGAGGCGACGCTCGGCTGACAGCGGCCCCGTGGGGTTTTGCCCGTCGGCGCCTCACCCTCGCGCGTGAGCGAGCCACCCGTCGAGGAGCGTGTCGGGGAACTGTTGACCGAGCGCGGCGAGACGGTCGCGCTCGCGGAGTCACTGACCGGCGGGCTGGTCGGGTCGCTCCTGACCGACGTGCCCGGCGCCTCGGACTACGTCGACCGCGGGACGGTCGCGTACTCGAACGACGCAAAGCTGACGACGCTGGGCGTGACCCGCGAGTCGCTGGACGACAACGGCGCCGTCTCGGAGCCGGTCGCCGTCGAGATGGCACGAGGAGCCAGAGACGGGGCAGAGACGGACTGGGGCGTCTCGACGACGGGTATCGCGGGCCCGACGGGCGGAACGGCGGACAAGCCCGTCGGGCTCGTCTACGTCGGCGTCGCGCACGCGGCGCCGTGGGGCTCGGGCGACTCGTTCGCGCGCGCCGAGCGCCACGTTTTCGACGGCGACCGGCTCGCGGTCAAGCGCGCGAGCGCCGAGGCCGCCCTCTCGCTCCTGGAGCGGGCGCTCGACGGCTAAGCGACGCGCCTATGTTCGGCGACGCCCACCTCCGGACGTGTCAGACACGTTCGGCGTCGGCGTCCACGTCACCGACGACCAGCTCCGGCTGGTCGTGCGCGTGCCGAGCGACATCGACTCCTCGTGGCGCGACCGCGAGTCGTTCCAGCGGCGCGTCGAGGAGGTGGTGTGGGCGGAACTGGACCGCGAGGCGGTGCTGGGCGCCGTCGCGCGCGAGGCCGCGGCCGGCGAGACGGTCGAACTGGGGACGGTGACGCTCTCGCCCGACGGGACGGCCGAGAGCCACGACCTCTCGGCGCCGTGAGGGCGGTCCAGCGCGCCGCCGTCGACCGCGCCCTCGCGGCCGCGGACCCGGACCTCGCGCGCCGGCACCTCCGGCTCGTCGCCGCGCTCGACGGCGAGGAGGCGGCGACGCCGCTCGCCCTCTCGCTCGCCGTGACGCTCGCGGTCGCCACGGAGGGGC
>JAZKRX010000037.1:0-23730 GCA_036626375.1 Haloferacaceae archaeon | reverse complement strand
TCTGGACCATCGCGCCCGAGGAGCGCTCGGACTGGCCGGTGATGCCGAACTCGCCCTCCTGGATGGCCGTCATCAGCTTCTGCTGGCTGCGGATGTCGAGCGTGTTGATCTCGTCGACGAACAGCACGCCCTTGTTGGCCTTGTGGATGGCACCGGGCTCGACACGGTCGTGGCTGGGCGTCTCCATGCCGCCGGACTGGAACGGGTCGTGGCGGACGTCGCCCAGCAGCGCGCCGGCGTGGGCGCCGGTGGCGTCCTCGAACGGCGCCGTCTTCGTGTCGGCGTTGTTGACGATGAGGTTCGGGATCATCGAGTCGGAGCCCCGGGAGCCGTAGCGGAACGCGAGGTAGATGACCCCGGCCGCGAGGATGCCGAGGAGGATCTGCCCGGCGATGATCAGCGAGTAGCCGAGCACCACCGCGATGATGATCCACATGAGGAAGCTGCGCATCTGGTTGCGCTTGCGGGCCTCCTCCTTGTGGGCCTCGACTATCTGTTCGCCCTTGCCTGCCGGGACAGTCCGGACCTTCGGCTCGTTGCCGTCGTCGGGGTTGTGGTAGACGAGCACGTCCTGGAGCTCCTCTTTCGGGAGGAGCTCGGACATCGCCTTGGCGAGCATCGACTTGCCCGTCCCGGGCGAGCCGATCATCATGACGTGGCGGCGCTGCTTCGCGGCCTTCATCACCACGTCGCGGGCGTGTTCCTGCCCGATCACCTGGTCGACAAGCCGGTCCGGCACCTCGATGTCGGCGGTCGAGTCGATCAAGAGGCCACCGAGCAGGCCGTCCTCGGCGCTCTCGTCGACCTCGGCGCTCACCTCGACGTCGCTCCCGAGGTCCTCGATCGTCCCGCGCCGCTCGTCCTCGTCGTCCTCGGCCGGCCGCTCGCCGACCGCGGAGTCGGGAGCGGGCGGCCGGTCGTCGAGGCCGTCGGCGGGGTCGTCGTGGGTTTCCCTGTCTTTACTCATAGAACGTCTTCGCTACCGAAAACAAGGCCGCGGCGTTCATATACTTTCTCCCGATGTGCCCTCCGCGAACCTCCGCGTCGTTCGGAGAGAGAGCCGCTGAGACGCCAGATTTTGCGACCTGCCGCGGCTCGCTGGATTTATAAACAGCCGGGGCCTGACGCTCGCCATGCGCGGGTTCTACATCGGGCGGTTCCAGCCGTACCACGACGGCCACCACCACATGGTCTCGGCCATCAGCGAGGAGGTGGACGAACTCGTCCTCGGCATCGGGAGCGCCGACAGCTCGCACACGCCGCGCGACCCGTTCACCGCGGGCGAACGGGTGATGATGGTGGCCACGGCCGTCCGGGAGTTCGACCTCCCAACCTACGTCGTCCCGATCGAGGACCTGGAGCGCAACTCGGTCTGGGTCAGTCACGTCCGGTCGATGTCGCCCGCCTTCGACGTCGCGTACTCCAACAACCCACTCGTCGTCCGCCTGTTCGAGGAGGCCGGCGTCGAGGTGCGCCAGTCACCCATGTTCCGCCGCGAGGTGCTCGAAGGGGCGGAGATCCGCGAGCGGATGGTGTCCGGCGACGACTGGCGCGCGCACCTCCCCGACCCCGTCGTCGAGGTGGTCGAAGAGATAGACGGCGTCGGCCGGATCAGACAGGTGGGCGACAGCGACGCCAACGGCTCGTGATCACCCTCGCCTCCGACTTCGGGACGCCGTACCCTGCCGCGATGCGCGGCGTCCTCGCGCGCGAGACCGAGGCCCGCCTCCACGATATCGCCCACGACCTCCCCAGACAGGACGTCCGCGGGAGCGCGTTCTGGCTCCGCTTTGTCCTCCCCGAGTTCCCGTCCGCGGTCCACCTCGCGGTGGTCGACCCGGGCGTCGGCACTGACCGGGACGCCCTCGTCGTCGTCGCGGGCGACCACGTCCTCGTCGGGCCGGACAACGGCCTCCTGCTCCCGGCCGCCCGCGCTCTCGCCGACGACCCGGAGGGCGTCCGCGCCTACGCCGCGCGCGTCGAGGACCCCGCCTCCGCGACGTTCCACGGCCGGGACGTGTTCGCGCCGCTCGCGGCCGCCGCCCACGAGCGCGGCGTGACGACGCTCCGCGAGTCGGGTCGGCTCGCCCGGACCGACCCCGTCGACCTGCGCCTGCCCGACGCTACGCTGGAGGGCGACACCTGGCGCGGCGAGGTGCTGGTCGTCGACGGCTTCGGCAACGCCGTGACGAACGTCCCCGGCGACGCACTCGCCGGCGTCGACGCCGTGCGGGTGAACGGGACACCGGCGCCCGTCGTCCGGACGTTCGCGGACGTCGACCCGGGCGAGCGGCTCGTCACGGTCGGGAGCCACGGCTACGTCGAGTGCGACGTCACCGAGGGGCGGGGGGACGAGGCGTTCGGGCTGTCCGCGGGCGACCCGGTCGAGATCCGCACCTGACGGGGGAACGCTCGTCCGTCGGTCGTCGGCGTGGCTCCGCCGTGTCGAACGCGGCCCCGCGTGCGTCACGCGCCGCGTGCGCTCCGCGGCAGCCCCGGGTTTAATTCCCGGCGCACAGATCCGTGGACGATGCTCGAACGCGAGCACGACCTGCGCGTGTTCGACCTGGACGCCGCGCTCGCGCCGGACGCGGGCGACCGCCGGCCGACCCCCGCCGAGCGGCTGGAGCGCGAGTGTCGACAGGCCGGCGTCGTCCGCGCCGCCGTTGCGCCCCCGCCCGGCGACCCGACGGAGTACCTCCGGGCGAACAACGCGGTCGCGCGTCTAGCCGTCTCCCGTCCGTTCCTCGCCGTTGCACGCCTCGCCGGCCCGCGCGACCCGAGCGAGACGGCCGCGGCGACGGTGCGCAACCTCACCGCGTCGCGCGCCGCCCACCACCCGGGGCCGGAAGAGATCGAGTCGATCGCCTACGACGACCGCTTTCACGCCGTCCGGCTCGCGCCGGCGCGCGACGGCCTGCCCGACGCCGCGACGCTCGACCGACTCGCCGAGACGGGCCTGCCGGCGCTGGTCCGCGCGGGACGAGGGTTCTCGCCCACCGCGGCGGTGAACACGTTCGCGGCGCGGGGGGTCCCGACCGTCCTCCTGAGCTTCGGGGGCTACCCCCTCGACCGCGACCTGGCCGCCGAGGCGGTGGACCTGCTCGCCGACCACGAGGACCTGTGGCTCGGCACCGCACACGTTCCGTACCGCGACCTCGTGGAGCGGGCGATCCACGAACACCCCGACCGGATCACCTTCGGGAGCGGCGCGCCCGACCCCCACCCGAACGTCGGGGTGATGGCGCTCCTGACGCTCGACGCCCCCGAGAACCTGCTCCGGCGGGTGGTGACCGACAACCCCGCGCGGGTCGTGGCGGCGCTCGAGGGCTGACCCGCCGCGCCTACCGCCGGTCGTAGACGGCCACGGCCCGGTCGTCGTGCGCCGAGATCCCGTGGGGGTTGCGCGCGGGCGAGCGGTCGCGCCCCCGGGCGACCAGTCCGTCCGACGCGCCGGTGACCGCGCCGACGACCACGTCGCGGCCGTTGCCGAGCCACGCCGTCGGGCGCACGTCGCCGCGGAACACGTCCCGCAGGGTCTCGGCCGCGTCCGCCACGGCCTCGCGGAGCGTGATCGTCGCGACGCCGCCCCGAGGTCCGTAGCTCTTGACCAGCCGGTAGGTCAACGCGCGGTACTTCCAGTCCCAGTCCCGGTCGGTCCGGCCGCCGTCGGCCTCGTACTCGTGGGTGGTCGCCATCGCGTCGGCCCACTCGATGCGGCGGTCCATCGCGACGAGGCGGTGTGCGAGGTCCCGTGCCCCGCCGGTTTCGAGGTACTCGTCGAACCCGTCGGCGGCCCGGAGCGCCGGCGCGCGGACGGCGACGTTCCCGCCGTCGAAGAAGGTGACGTCGCCGTCGGCGATGGTCGAGCGCTCGCGCTCCGCGGCGGTGACGCCCGCGCGCAGGCGGCGGCGGCTCGGCCCGGCGACGGCGTCGGCGCCCGTCTCGCGGACGGCTTCGCGAATCGCGTCGAGCCACCCCGGCTCGACCACGAGGTCGTGCCCGAGGAAGGCGACCACGTCGCCCGCCGCGGCTTCCACCCCGGCGTTGCGCGCGACGTTCAGCGTGCGGGTCGCCACCTCCACCAGCACGTCGACGTCGTCGCGCGCCCGCACCATCCCCGTTGTCCCGTCGGCCGAGGGGCCGTTGACGACTATCACCTCGGCCTCGGGCGCGTGTGCCGCGAGCGAGTCGAGCGCGCTCGACAGGCGGTCGCGCCCGTTGAGAGTGGGAACGACCACCGAGACGTCCATACTCATACGTAGCCGGCTGTCGGGTAAAACGGTTCCCTCTGGGCGGCCACGGGCCTACCGCTCCTCGGCCACCCGCGCGTCCCAGTACGAGACGGAGGCGAGACGGTCGCCGAGGGCCGTCCGTCCGACCGCCACGTCCATGTCGCGGAACTCGTCGGCCACCCTGTTCGGGATCTGGCGGTAGAAGCCGAACGGGAGGACGAAGTCGTGGCTCGCCTCCGTCGGCTCCAGGTCCACCTCCGCGAACAGGTCTGTCACCTCCTCGCGGTCGTACAGCCGCGAGCCCATCGGGAGCGCCCAGTTGTAGAGCAGGCGGACGCTCGCGGCGTTGAACGTGTCGAAAAAGACCTGCTCGCGGGCGACCCGCGCCATCTCCGAGAGGTACGTCGCCGGCGTGTCCGCGAGGTGGAAAAACCGCATCGCGAAGACGGCGTCGAAGCTGTCGTCGGGAAACGGGAGACGCCCGGCGTCGCCGCGCAGGAACTCGACGGACCGGCCGGCGCGGCGGGCCTTCTCGCGGCCCTGGGCGAGCATCTCCGCCGAGATGTCCAGGCCGACGACCTCGGTGCCTCGCTCGGCCAGCGCGACGGTGAACCGACCCGTCCCGCAGGCGATCTCGAGAACCTCCTTGCCCTCGACCGGCGCGAGTGCGTCCAGCACGGCCTGCTTCTCGCGCCGGTCGATCAGCCGCCCGCCGCGGGAGAACCGCTTCTCCTCGTACTCGGCGGCGACGTCGTCGGCCTGGTACCACTCCCTCCCCTTCACGTCTGTCGAATCCCGACACCGCCGGGTGAAAACCGTGGCGGATGCCGCCCGGCGTATAAGGTGTATTAACACGATGGCTTCGTATTACGCTAACCTTTAGCGGTCGACGCTCGGTCGACCCGCTATGTCCGCTGTCGAAGCCGGTCACCTCTCCGAGGAAGAGTACAGAGAGCGACTCCGCGACCTGCCGCCCAGCGCGAAGCTGGTCGCGAAGGTACTCGAGATCGAGTCGCCCCGCTCCCAGGAGGAGGTAGCCGGCGAGTCGCTGCTCCCCGGCCGGACGGTCCGGTACGCGCTCGACCGCCTGGAGGAACGGAACATCGTCCGCGCGCGGTGCGACCCGCGAGACGCCCGCCGCCGGGTCTACTCGTTACGCCGGTAGTGCGTCGGATCGCCCTCCCCCGTGAGGGCGTCCCGACCGGGAGCGTCAACGCGTACCTCCACGACCCGCCGGACGCCCCGGCGCTCCTGGTCGACCCCGGGGTCGAGGCCCGAGCGCTCGACGAGGCGCTCGCCGGCGTCGACGTCGGTCACGTCGCCGTCACCCACGCCCACCCCGACCACGCGGGTGCGCTCGCCCGCGTCGCCGACGAGACGGGCGCGGCCGTCTGGGCCGCGGCCGGCCACGAGGCCCGCTTTCGCGCGACCACGGGCGTCGACCCCGACGGCACCCTCGCGGACGGGGACCGGATCGCCGGCACGCGTGTCCTCGCGACGCCCGGGCACGCGCCGGACCACCTCGCCTTCCTCGCCGCCGCCGGCGCGGCCTGTGGCGACCTCGTCGTCGCGGAGGGGAGCGTCTCCGTCGCCGCACCCGGAGGCGACGTGCGGGCGTACCTCTGCTCGCTCCGGCGGCTCCGCCTGCGTGACCCGCCGCGGCTGTTCCCCGGCCACGGCCCCGTCGTCGACGACCCGCGGGCGACGGTCGACCGGCTCTACGACCACCGGCGCGAGCGCGAGCGCCGCGTCCTCGCCGCGGTCCAGGCCGGCGCGCGCGACCCGGACGCGGCGCTCGACGGGGCGTACGACGTCGACCTCGGCGACCTGCGCGCGCAGGCGCGCGCGACCGTCGTCGCCCACCTCGAGAAGCTCGACGCCGAAGGACGCGTGCGGTGGGACCCCGCGAGCGAGACAGTCGAGCCCGCGTAACTGCCCTTTTATCGCTCCGCCACGGACGACGGCCGTGGAGTCTCTGGAGGCCGACCTCGAACGCGCCCGCGCCCTCGACGTCGACGCGCTCGCCGACGCAGTCGAGTCGATCGGCTTCGAGTGTACGCGCTGTGGCGCCTGCTGCAAGGGCTACGTCGACTGTGGCGACGACGCCGGAGCGGGTGACCCCCACACCGCGACGGTGTTCCCCGACGAGGTGCGGGACCTCCAGGCCGCGACGGACTACGACTGGCGGGACGTCGCCCGGCCGATGCCGTACGGGCTCTCGGGCGAGGGCGAGGACGCGGCCGGCGAGACGTTCGAGTGGGCGCTCGAAACCGACGACTGCGGGGACTGTACGTTCTACGAGGAGGCCGACGACGCGACGGGCCGGTGTACCGTCCACGGCGACCGGCCGCTGATCTGTCGCACCTACCCGTTCAGCGTCGTTCTCGACGGCACGTCCCAGCCGATGGGCGGCGTCGTCGACCGGGAGGGGCCGGTCCGCGCCCACGAGTGCGAGGGGCTGGGACGAGAGATCGCGCGCGAGGACGCCGAAGCGCTCGCACGGGCGCTGAAAGAGCGCGCGGTTCGGGAGCTGGAGGAGGCGATCGCGGTGCGCGAGAGCTACGAACCCACCGACGCCGAGGGCGTCGTCGTCCACGACTCCGAGGGACAGAAGCGCCCGGACGGGTCGGTACTCGACGGCTGACCGGCGTCGGAACGCTTTAGCGCGCGCCGGCTGACCCACGGACAACTATGGAGATCTCCGAGCAACTCCTCTGTCTGTTCAGCGCCGAGGTCCGTGCCGAGGGCGACCGGTACGTGGTCGAGGTGCCCCGGCGCGAGGTCGAGACCGGGTCGATCGCGGCCGGCGACACCTACCGCGTCGCGCTCATCGCCGGCGACGGCGAGACGACCGCGAGCGGGTCGGCCGACGACTCGGCGGCGAGGCCGGCAGACGAGCCCCAGCCGCCCGTCGAGGTCGGCGAGGTGCGCTACGTCGAGATCGAGGACATCGGCAAGCAGGGCGACGGGATCGCCCGCGTCGAGCGCGGCTACGTGATCATCGTTCCCGGGACGGAGGTCGGCGAGCGCGTGAAAATCGAGGTGCGCGAGGTCAAGTCGAACTTCGCCGTCGGCGACGTGGTCGACTAAACGCGCGCGAACCGGCCGAGCGCCGTCCCGTCGATCCGTGGCACCGTCTCGTGGGGCCGCCCGACAACGATGTCCGCCGCCCGGTCGCGCCCGATTCCCGGAATCGCCCGTAGCTCGTCCAGCGACGCCGCGTTGAGGTCGAGCGGGTAGGGCACGCCCGTCACCGACCGGTACCCCCAGTCGACGACGGCGACGTCCATGACCTCGCCCAGCGGCCGTTCGCCCGGCACCGCGACGAGCAGGGGGTAGGTGCCGAGCTGTCGGCCGAACGTCTTTCCGTCTTTGTGGTACTCGGCGTGGACGTCCGGCAGGACGGTCCCCGGCGGCGCGACGCGCTCCAGCATCGGGCGGTCGACCTCCTCGCGAACCGCACGTTTGTACCGCTTGAACTGCTTTTTGTGCTTGCGGGCCAGCGAGGCGCCCGTCTCGGCCATCTCCGTCCCCTCGAACGCCATCACCTGCCGGATGTTCACCCGCCGGAGCAGGAGCCCGGCGTCCAGCACGCTGTCGAGGAACGCGCGGTTGTGCTCGAACGTCTCCGCGCGCTCGCCCGCCAGCCCGTGGACGAGGTTGATCCCCGGCAACAGCTTGGGGAGCCGGCGCGCCGCCGCGTCGCCGTAGGTCGGCGCGGCCGAGCGGTCCTCGCCGGGACGCCAGCCGGCGGCCTCGTTGACCACGCGGACGGCCTCCAGACACTCCTCGGCGGTGACGAGCAGGTTGTTCTCCTCCTGGACGACGGGGTCGGCCGACTCCAGTCCGAACGCCGCGGTGTCGCCCGGCGTGTTGTGCTCGGCGATGATCTCGATCCCCTCGCGCGAGCGCTCGGGGTAGTCGACGATCGTCACCGGGTTCATGTTGTCGAGGTGGAGGGTCTGGAGGTCTGGCGCGACGTCCCGGATCCCCTCGTAGAGCCGCCGGAGCGCGTCGGGGTTCGGCGCCTCGCCGTCCCCGCCGAACGCGAGGATGTCCGCCTGCCTGCCGATCCGGAAGTGTCCTACGCCGTGGGTCGAGAGGGCGTCCACCTCGTCGACGACCTCGCCCGCCGCCCGGAACCCGGGGTCGCCGTACAGCGGCTCCGTACAGAACGAACAGCGGTAGGCACAGCCCCGTGAGGTCTCCAGTTCGGCGATCAGGTAGTCGGGGTGGTTCGGGTGCTGTTCGACGACGAACGCGCCTTTCCGGGCCCAGCGCGCGACCTCGTCGTAGTCGCGGTAGCGGTTCTCGAACCCCTCCAGGCCGCCGTGGACGAGGTCGTACGCCGCGGCCTCGACGTCCGCCATCGCCACGAAGTCGTAGTCGAGGTCGTCGCGGGCCATGTCCTGTGCGCCCGCGTTCTCCTCGCCGACGCCGAACCGAACCGGGCCGCCGAGGAGCGTCGTCCCGTCGGCGGTCCACGCGATCTCGCGCACCTCGTCCGGCTCGGCCGGGGTGCCGCCGACGTACTTCCCGGGGACGGTCATGCCGCCGGTGTAGACGACGAGGTCGGCGTCGACGACGTCTCGCCAGTTCGAGCGGTCGTCGCGCAACCCGTCGATGGTGTGGTACACGACCTGTTCTTCTGGCACGCCGGCGTCCACCAGCGCGCCCGCGGTGTAACGCGGGTACGTCGAGACGTACGGTGGCACCCCGAAGTGCGCGGGTTCGTCGACGTAGCCGTCGACGATGGTCACGTCGAGGTCTGCGGGGTCCCTCATACACTTCCGTGGCCGTCGCTCGGCAAAGTATCGTGCGGTCGGGGGCCGCGCCGCCTCACGCGTCCGAACCGTCCGGGAGCGGGTAGATCGCTCCTTCCAGCGCCCACTCGTCCGTCCGGGGCACGAGCCCACGCCCGACCGCCAGCCGCGTCCCGACGGCGGCGGCGAGGGCGTCGAGCGCGTCGCCGTCGGCGTCCCCGGCGATCCGGTCCGCGAGCGGGTCCGGCACCGCGACGTGCTCGCGCAGGCCCGCGAGGTTGCGCTCGCGGCGGCGGCGCTCCTCGTCGCTCGGTCCCTTGTACCGCTCGCGGCAGAGGCCGAGACGCTCGAACACGCCCGCGGGGTACGTCTCCAGCAGGAGCGGTCGGGCGTCGGCGCCTGCCGCCCGCGCGTCCGCGAGGTCGAACGGCAGGACCCACGCCGACCCGTCGTCCACGAGCGACCGCAGGAGCGTCATCCCGTGGTAGGTCTGGCGCTTCACGAAGAAGTGGTACGGCGAGAACGAGTCGAGCGCGTCGTCGCAGGTCCGCCGGGCGTAGGTGCGCTCGCCCGGTGTCGCGGCCTGACACGCCGCGTCCATCGCCGAGGCGTCGTCGAACGCCGCCACGGCGTCGAGCGTCTCGCGCCACGTCGTCGCGCCCAGCCCGCGGGCGACGGGCGCGGGGAGCGAGAACGGGACGTCGAGCCCCACCGCGGCGCCGGCGTCGAGGCCGTCGACGAACCCGACGAGCGCGTCGCGCGTGGCCCCAGGGTCCGGGCCGTCGGGCGCGAGGCGTTCGCTCGCGGGTCCGCAGGCGACGAGCGCGAGCCCTTCGCCCGTCCGCTCGCACTCTGCGATCCAGACGTTCTCGCGGGCGTCGCGCGCGCCGCTGAAGTCGACGCCGACGACGCGGGTCGGAGGGTCCACGACGGGGGATGGGTCCCGCCACACTCGACGGTTCCGGC
Organism: Haloferacaceae archaeon; assembly: GCA_036626375.1. Taxonomy (GTDB): domain Archaea; phylum Halobacteriota; class Halobacteria; order Halobacteriales; family Haloferacaceae; genus A07HB70. The sequence continues at coordinate 13,766 of JAZKRX010000037.1, read as the reverse complement.
CGCGGGCCAACGTTTTCACCCGCGCCGTCCAACCCCCGCCTATGCCACCCACGAAGGAAGTCAAGTGTCTCGACGCGGACTGCGTTCTCGACATGTTCGAGAATCACTACACCTACGACGTTCCCGACGACCACTCGGTTACAGACCTCACCTGTCCGGCCTGCGGAGGGACAGAGCTCGAAGCGATCGAGCTGTAGCCCGCCGTCCGTTGCGTATAACTGTCGCGCGGCCCGACCGCTAGCCGATGAGCGCACACGACAGCGGACGGACGCGGGGGGGCGGAGCATGAGCGGCCTCCGCGAGTTCGGCGAGAACGCCGCCGCGGCGGTGCTCGAACGGGTCGGACGCGGGATGAGCCGCGTCCAAGAGAAACGCCCGCTCTCCTCCGACCTGCTGGAGTCCGACGACGCCTACCTCGTCGTGTTCGACGTGCCCGGCACGGAGCGGAGCGACGTCCAGGTCCGCTACCTCGACGGCGAGGTCCAGGTCCAGGTCGACCGGTTCCGCGAGTTCCACGAGGGCTTCGAGACGGTGTTTCCGGGACGGGGTCTCTCGCTCGACGGCGCCGCGTCTCTCCCGGACGACGCGAACGTGAACGCCGAGTCCGCCTCCGCGACCCTCGCCGAGAACGGCACGCTCCGCGTCGAGGTGCCGAAGCGCCGCCCCGACTCCGCCGGGACAGTCGAGGTCGTCGACGAGGACGAGGACGGAGATGACGGCCCCGAACGCGTCGAGATCGACGAGTCCGACGCGGACGAGGGGGACGAGACGGCCGACTCCGACGCCTGACGCAGGCTCTCCACCCCGGCCGCGGCGTCGCCGACCACCGTGTCGACTCCCGCCTCGCGGAGCGTCCCGACCCGTTCTCGGACGTCCACGACCGACCCGACGAGCGCGTCGTCTCTGGTCGCACTCCCGAGTACCTCCCGTGCCCGGCCCGTCGCGGCCGCACCCGCCGGAAGCGCCCGCGCCACGCGCCTCGCGCTCCGCGGCTCCTCCGTCGTCGCTCCCTCGTGGCCCGCCGGAAGCGCCCGCGCCACGCGGCGTGCGCCCCGACGGCGTCGAGTCCGGCGCGGACGGCGGGAGCGGTCACGGCCGCTCTCGCTCGCGCGGCGACGTACGCGTTCAGTTCAGGACGGCCCGGGGTCGACGTCGACCTCCGTGTCGGGGTCGACCATCCGGTCGACCTCGGGCGGCATCTCCCAGCCCGTCGCGAGTTCGAGCAGCTGGACGAGCATCCGGCCCGTCGCGCCCCAGACGGTGTAGCCGTCGACGCGGAAGAAGTGGAGCCGGATCTCGCCGTAGTGCGGGTGGTCGCGGCGCTCGGACTCGTAGTTGTCGAGGTCCGTGAGCCCCGCGACGGGTAGCGGTACCACCTCCGCCACCTCGCGGCCGTCGGGGACGTACGCCCGGTCGGGAACGTGTCCGACGAACGGGCGGACGGCGTACTCGCTGACGGTTCGAATGTCGTCGATCCGGCCGGCTATCTCGGCCTCTTCCGGGCGGAGTCCGATCTCCTCTTCGGCCTCGCGGAGCGCCGTCGCGCGGAGGTCGGCGTCGCTCGGCTCGCGCCCGCCGCCGGGAAAGCCCATCTGCCCCGGGTGCTGGCCGAGGTTGTCGGCCCGGCGGATGAACAGCAGGTAGTCGCCGTCGGACCGGGAGACGACGCCCGCCAGCACCGCCGCTTGTCGCGGCTCGTCGGCGACGGCCGCCGGCTCGTGGGCGCGGACGCCCGAGAGGTCGAGTCGCACCGCTCGGCGAGACGGCCCCCGGTGTACTGTGCCTGTCGGTGACGCGGGATGCGTGGCGCGCGAGCGAACGGAGTTCCCGTGAGGAGGAACGACGGACGGGAGCAGGGAGCGGTCGCGACCCGCGTGAGGCGCGGCAGCGACGCCTCAGCTCTCCATCGCGTCCAGCGCGTCGTCGAGCCGCGCGCGCACCTCGGTCGCGTCGACGTCGGGCGCCCACGCCTCTAAGTCGTAGGTGGCGTCGAGGAGGCGTGCGGCCTGCTCGCGGTCGCCCGCGCCGACCGCGCGCGCCGCCGCCTCGCGCAGGCGGGTCTCGGCGGCCTCGGCGACCGTCGCCCGCTCGACCGACCGCTCGGGCGCGTCGAGGACGTGGGGCAGGTTCTCGCCCTCGGTCGGGAGCCGCGGGAGCGCGCCGGGGCCGGCGACGTAGAGGCGGTCGCCGTCGCGGTCGACCGCGACCAGCCCGAGCCGCCGCTCGGCCTCGTCGATCGCCTCGGTCAGCGCCTCCTCGTCGAACTCCTCGCCCGCGCGGAAGGCGACCTCCTCGACTGCCCGCGTTAGCTCTGCGGGCGTGAGGGCGCCGAACTGGTCGACGATCCCCGCCAGTTCGTCGCCGTCGATCACCGTCGAACCTCCGCGAGGTCGGCGGCGGCGGCCTCCGCGACCGCCTCGGGACCGATCGGCGCCGTGCGCCACGCCGGGAGCCGCGGAGCCGCGTCGACGGGCGGCCCGACCGCCTCGGCGTAGCGCGCGACCTGTGTCTCCTCGCGCTCTCGGTCGTAGGCCAGGCCGTTGAACGCCGCGTCGACCTCGAACGCGTCGACGTAGCGCGCGGCGGTCTCGCGGTAGCGCTCGCGGAGCGCGGGGTAGTTGAGGTCGACGCCGTGGTCGGCGACGGCGCGCAGGAGCCGCCCACCGACGTCAGCGCTCATCGACGCCAGCCCGCCAGTGCCGGAGACCGACCGGTGGCCGTGCTCGTGGGTGCCGAGGTCGACCTGGGCGGTGCCCGCGAAGCCGGCGCGGTCGAACGCCTCCGCGAGGACGCCAACTTCGAGCCCCCAGCCCCGGTCGAGCGGGAGCGCGGCCGCGAACTCCCGGGTCGCGGCGAACTCGCCCGCCAGCGCGTAGCGGAAGGCGTCGAGGTAGGCGAGCAGGGGGTGTTCGCGGACGTCGTGCCGGTCGGCGAGCGCCTCGACCAGCGGCTCGTAGAACAGGCGGGTGAGCCGGCCGTACAGCCGTCGGGGCTCGCCGGGCGCCGGCGCCTCGACCCGCGCGTAGTAGCCCTTCGTGAACTCGTGGCCGTAGAGGAGCGGGTGGAGGAGCCGACGGACGGTGCGCCGACGGAACGCCTCGGCGTCGACGTCGTGGACGACGACGTAGGCGGCGTCGGCGGCGAGCGCAACGCCGAGTCCGACCCAGAGATCTCGACCCTTCCCGCCAGGGCCGTCGAGGCCCGCCTCGGAGAGCCGGTCGGCGACGCGCGGGCCGCCACACCAGCAGGTCGTGAGCGGGAGCGAGAAGCCGGCGAGCCAGTCGTAGATCGGGCCCACCCGCTCGGCAGGTGCCCGGAGCGCGACGACCACCCGCGCCGGGCCGAGCGCGGCGAGTTCGTCGAACACCCGTTCGGTCGCGGCGTCGCCGTGGTCGCGCTCCGTCATCGGCACGACGACGACCGCGTCCCCCGTCGGCGCCGGCGGGTCGGCGTCGCCGAGGTCGTGGAGCGTCGTGACGCGCTCCTGGGCGTACTCCATTACCCGCTTCAGGGCGTGATCGGACTAAAGTCCGTTCCTCCCGTCTACCACGGTTTTTTGTCCGGAGCCGACGAACGTTCGTCGATGAAATCCGTCCGCAAGGGGCTCCGGGACGGCGACTTGGAGAAAGACACGTACGACCGGGTCGTCTGTGTGGCCTGCGGACAGACGCTGAAGACCCAAAACGACCCGGACGAGGTGTTCTCCGTCCGGATCTGTCCGGAGTGTGAGACCGAGTACAAAGACCTGCGCTGACCGCGCCGGGGTCAGGCAAACGTCTCGTCGAACGCCCGCGCCCCCAGCGGGTCGAAGGTGCCGGCCGCGAGGTTCTCCCGGACGTGTTCGGGCCGTCCACAGCCGACGAGCGCCGCCGTCACCGCCGGTGCGCTCCGCGCGAAGTTGAGCGCCTTCTGTGCCGGCGTGTCGCCCGCGACCGTCTCCGCCACCGCCGCCGGCAGGTCCCGCGCGAGCGCCCCCTGCCCGAGCGGCGCGCTCACGAACGCGTTCAGCCCGACTCGGTCGGCGTACGCCAGCGCGCTCAGCGGCTCCTCGTCCCCCTCGACGGGGTGGACCCGCGCGGTGAACGCGTCGGCCATCGTCGCGCTGAACGGAAGCTGGATCGCCGCCAGTCCGTGGTCTGTCGGGTCGCGCCCCGCCCGCTCCGCGGCCTGGCGCGCGCGCCCGACGACCGTCGGGAGCGACAGGTGCCGGTCGTCGTCCGGCGGCACGCGGAACGCGTCCCACGTCGCGACGCCGTACGCGCCGACGTCACCCGCCGTCCTGCGCTCCTCCAGTCGCGCGAACGCGTCCTCCAGGAGGTCGTAGACCGCCGCCCGCGGGCGCTCCGCCAGCTGTGTCTCGGGGTTGTGGACGTAGTACAGGTCGACCGTCTCGACCCCGAGCGCCGCGAGCGAGCGGTCGAGCATCGCGTCGAGAAAGGCGGGCGTCATCGCGTGGCTCCCCCGCGCGAGGTCGGTCGGGTCGAGCGGACCGTTCTCGACGAACTGCCGGCGCACGTACGCGGCGGGGTCGTCGGGCCGCGACCCGTCGAACGGGACGAACCCGCCTTTCGTCGCGAGAACCACCGCCTCGCGGTCGACGTCGGCCGCGCGGAGCGCCGCCCCGACGACCCGCTCGCTCCGGCCACACCGGTAGTTTGCGGCGGTGTCGACCAGGTTCGCCCCCGACTCTACTCCCTCGACCAGCGCCGCGCGGTAGCGGTCGTCGACGGCGGCCGTCGGGTCGCCGAGGTAGGTGCCCATCCCCACCGACGAGACCACGCCGGGCCCGAACCGCCGGAAGTAGGTGCGGCCGTACGCGTCGCCGTACCGCTCGCGGTACCTCCACGTCGCCTCGCGCGTTGCCATCAGCCTCCTCCGTCGAGCGCGCGGAACAGCCGGTCTGCGAGTTCGTTCCGCTCCTCCCCGGAGAGCCCGGGTTCGTCGCCGTCGGCGCGCGCGACCGGGATCTGTCCGCCGCCCATCCGGGGGTGTCCGCCGCCGTCGCCGCCGGGGCAGTCCTCGGCGAACCGCTCGAGCGTCCGGCCCATGTGGACCCGGTCGTCGCGCGAGCGCCCGGAGATGTTGATCACGCCGTCGGTCTCGCCACAGACCACGACGGCCGTGATCCCCTCCAGCCGCATCAGCTCGTCGGCGGCCTGCGGGATGGCGTCGACGTTCGATATCGTCCCCACGTCGCTGACGGCGAACGATCCCCGGACCTCGCGGCCGGCGATGGCACGCGCCTTCGTCTCCAGCACCTCGGAGCCGACCTGTGGGTTGGCGATCCGGTCGAGGCGCCCCTCGTCGACGCCCGGATAGAGGTAGCGCGCGGCGGCGAAGTCCGCGGCGTCTGCGCCCTTCGTGAGCCGGTCGGTGTCGGCCAGGATACCGTACAGCAGCCCGGTCGCGGCCGCCGAGGGGACGATGAACTCGGCGCCGGCCTCGCTCGCGTGCTGGTCCGGCGGCACCGGCACCGCGTCGAGGTCGTCGAACTGGTCGGCGACGATGCTCGCGGTCGCGCCGTAGTCGGTGCGCACGTCCGTGAACTCCTCGCCGCTCCCGCTCCCCGGGTGGTGGTCGATGACCGCGGTCGGCAGGACCGCGTCGTGGCCGTCGAACCCCCGCGTCTCGTTGTGGTCGACGAGCACCACCGACTCGGCGGCGAGGTCGGAGACGTGCTCTACCTCCTCCATCTCGAGGTCGAGGACGGTTCGGAACGCCCGGTTCTCCTGGTGGCGCACCTTGCCGCTGTACTGGAGCGTCGGCTCCGTCCCGACCTGCTCTGCCAGCGTCGCCACGCCCATCGCGGCGGCCATCGCGTCCGGGTCGGGGGTCGGATGCATCAGCACGGCCACCTCGTCGAGGTCCGCCAGCAGCCGTCGGAGGCGGACGCCCGCCGGGCGCTGGTAGCGGCGGAGCGCAACGGCGCCGGCCAGCGCGGCCAGCGCCAGCACCGCGACGACGACCACGACCCCGGGGTTTGCGGCCGCGGCGTCGACGACGTCGCGGAGTGCGACCCACGGCACCTGCATGTCACCGGCATCGCTCGGCGACGAACAAAAACCCCGTTCCCTATTCGCACGCCTCTGAAAGCGCCGCGCGGTAGCCCTCGCGGAACGTCGGGTAGCGGAACTCGTAGCCGTAGCCCCGCAGCCGGTCGTTCGAGCACCGCTTGTTCGTCCGGAGCCGGCGCGCTGCGGCCGCCGAGAGGTCGTCCGCCGTCAGCCGTTCCGCGAGCGTCTGCTTCGGCGGCCGCTCGCGCCCACACTCGTCGGCCAGCCAGTCCGCGAGCGCCCATTTCGAGACGGGTTCGTCGTCGACGACCAGCACGACCTCGTCCCGGCCCCTCCCCGCCTCCAGCAGGTGCGCGACCGCACCCGCGGCGTCGTCGCGGTGGACCATGTTCAGGTCGCCCTCGGTGACCGGCCCCTCCAGGTACCGCTCCAGCCGGTAGCGCCCGGGGCCGTACAGCCCCGCGAACCGCGCGACGGTGGCGTCGAACGGCGCGTCGAGCGCCGTCTCCTCCGCCTCGACCAGCACCTCCGTCTTCGGCGTCGCCGGCTCCAGCGGCGTCTCCTCGTCGACCCACTCCCCGCCGTGGTCGCCGTAGACGCCCGTCGAGGAGGTGTAGACGAGACGCTCCGGCGAGTCCCCCCGCGCCGCGAACGACCCGACCGCCGTCGCCAGCCCGTCGACGTACACCGCGCGGGCCGCCTCGGCGTCGCGACCGCCGCTGCTCGCCGCGAAGACCAGCCAGTCGACGTCCGGCACCGCGTCGAGCGAGTTCGCGTCCGTCACGTCCGCCCGGACCGCCCGCAGGCCGGCCTCTTCGACGGCCGCGAGGCCGTCGTCGGAGCGCCGAACGCCCGTCACCTCGTGGCCCGCGTCGGTCAGCTGTCGGCCGAGTTCGAGTCCGACGTAGCCACAGCCGAGGATCGCGACCCTCACGACGCGCGCTCGGCGACGAACTGCTGGATCGAGGCGAGCTGTGCCAGCGTCATGACCGCCCGCCCCTCCAGTGCCTGCTGGACCTCCTGTCCGGTCAGGTCGTGGTCGATGTTCGCCGCGACGGTGTCGACGTCGACCACCGCCGTCGCCATCGACACCATCATGTGGTCCTGCAGCAGCGCGAGCACCGTCTCGGCGTCGCGGACGTCCTCGCGGGTCGCCAGCACCGTCGCGGCGTCGTCTACGGAGAGCTCCGGGACCCCCTCGCCGCCGGCGAGCCGCGAGAGGGTCGCCTCGTCGACACCAGTCTCGGCGGCGACGGCCTCCAGGTCCGCGTCGTCGATCGCGCCCCGGAGCTCCGCCTCGTACGCCTCGCGGAGGGCGGCCGGCGACAGGGACCCGGGGTCGTCTGCGGCGTCGTGTAGCATCGTTGGTTCGTCTGGGCGCGGTCCGCAAAACCGTACCGCTCGACCGCGTTCGCACGGCGCCTCACGCATCTTCCCGTCACCTCGCGGTTCGCCGCCAGCGTGCCCCCGACGGCGTCGGCCGGGGCCACCCGGCCGACCGCTCGTCCGCGTCCCCGTCCACGTCGCCGACGCCCCGCCCGCCGGGTGGCACCGCCACCGCGACGGTCGTGCTCGTCTCGAACGACACCCGCTCGTCGCGGCCGAGTTGCTCGGCCTCGCCGTCGCCGTCGACGTCCAGGCGCGCGGTCGAGCCGTCCCGCACGTACGTCAGCGCTGCGCCCGGGACGCCTCGACGGGTCCGGACCGCGAACCGCGCCCACGTCCCGCGGACGTCGACCTGCCAGACGTTGACGGTGAGATACCAGTAGCCGGGCGCCGGCGCGACGGGGAGCCCGGCGACCGGCGCGACCGGCGCGTCGTCCTCTGTCGCGCGGTCGAGTGCCCGCCGGTACGCGTCCCGGCCGCGGCGGTCGGTGCGGGCCGTCGCGGCTGTCTCTCCCCGTCGCGTCGCCTCCGCGCGGACCGTCGTGGCCGTCCGCTCTAGGAGCGTGTCGTTCACCGCCGCCGATCCGGCCGCGTCTGCGAGCGCGGGCCTGAGCGCCGCCTCGATTCGATCGCGGCCGACCGCGTCCGCCCCCGTCCGCGCGGCGGCCTCCCGCGCGACGACGGCCGCGAGCGTCCCGTTCGTCGCCGCGAGCGCGCGGCGCCCGACTCCGTCCCACCGTCCGAGTGCCTCGCGGATCGCGGTCCGGCGCGTCCCCGGCCCGAGCGTCGTCTCCCGCGCAAGCACCCGCGCGGCGGCGTCGCGGACGCCGTCGAGACTCCGGTCCGTCGCCCGGCGGAGCCGCTCGCGGCGCTCGCTCGCGCTCCCGTTCGCCGGCCTTCCCTCGGCGGCGGCGACGAGCGTCCGCCCGGCGGCCCGGAGAGAGCCGTCCCCGCCGCTGCCCGCGTTTGCGACCGTATCTACGGCGTCGCCCGAGGGGACGGTGAAGACGTTCACGTTCCGCGCCGCGAGCGGGTGGTACGACGCGGCGCGCGGGACCGCCGCGGCCCGGTCACCGTCCACCGTGTCGACGGTGAGGTAGGCGGGCGAGGCGTCCGGCACCGTCACCAGTGGCCCCGCCGGCCCGCCCGTCGTGACGCGCCGCTCCGGTACGGTCGCGTTCCGACGCGCGCGTCGACTGCGCGCGACGCGGTCGAGGGTCGTGCCCGTCCGGTCGGCGAGGGTCGCGTTCAGCGCCGCCACGCGTTCGCGCCGCGCGCTCGCCCGACGCTCCAGCGCCGCCGTCACCCGCGTCAGGTACGTCGCCCGCGCGGCGACCCGCGCCCGCTCGGCTGCCCCCTCGTACGTCGACGGCGCGCCGACGAGGCTCCCTCGCCGCGCACGCAGGCGGTCGGCCAGCAGCGCCGGCGGGTTCGCGCCGCCCGTCGCGACGCGCCCGCGTCGGACTGCGACAGAGACGTCCCGAACGCGCCCGCGCAGACGCCGCAGGTCGCGGTAGACGTACCGTTCGACGCCCGTCGGGCGCTCGCCGACGACCGTCGCCGACCGCCGGAGGTCGCCGCCCCCCGCGACCGTCGCGGCCACGCCGTCCGGACCGCCCTGTGTCTCGACGAGCTGCTCTCGAACCGCCGCCGGCGTTCCGGCCATGTTCGGACCGTCGAGCGGTCCGCCGGGCTCGAAGACGGGGTCGACGGTGCGGTTCGGTCCCGGCGCGCGGCGGTCGGGTTCGACGGTGACGGTCGTTCCGACGCGGTGGACCGTCGTCCACGTCGCGCTCGTGGTCTCGGTGTCGTTGCCGTCTACCCACGCCCAGGTGACGGTGTGGGCGAGGCGGACGCGGCGCTCGTGGGCCGCGACCCGCCGCTCGCCGGCCGGGACGGCCGGACGGGGTGCGGTCGCGTTCGTGACCGTCGCGTCGACGGACACGCGCCGCCCCTCGAGCGAGTAGTCCTCGCCGGGCTCCCGGGGGTCGGGTCGGGGCTCGCGTCGGACCGTCTCCTCGCGCACGTGGAGTCGCCCCCGCGCCCGGTAGCCCGCCCGGATCGCGCCGTCGAGTGACCGGTTCGCGCCGTCGAGCATCCGGCCGAGGCTCCGGTTCGCCGTCGCGCCGACGGCCACCGTCGTCTTCGACGAGGGTGTGGGGAACGCGGCGGCGTCCAGGCGCGGGAGGGAGTCGCTCTGCGCTTTCGCTCGCGGCGCGTTCGGCGCCGCCAGCACGTGGTTCGACCAGTTCGTCGGCGCGCCGGTCGCGGCCGCCACGTCGCCGGTGAACAGCCGCGCGTACGCCCGGCGCATCCCTCGTTTCCCCCCTGGGTCCGCGCGCCCGAAGGCCGCGCGTTCGGTGTCGAGCACCGCGCCGTTGGTCGCGACGGCGACGTGGCGGTTCGCGACGACGTTCTCGACCGGCAGGCCGGCGTGTTGGCCGTAGCCGCGCGCCCACGCCAGCGGGTAGAGCCGCGCGGTCAGGCGCCGTCCCAGCCCCGGCGCGGTCGGACTGGCGTTCAGCCGCCGCTCGAACCGCGTCGTCCGGTTGTGAAGCGCGAGCACCGGGACGGCGACGGTCACGTTCGCGGCCCGCGTCTCGTTTACGACCTCGCGGCCGCCACGCGTCGCCTGGTAGCGAACGCCCTCGACCCGGACCCGGAGCGCCGTCCCGTTGACCGCCCGCGTGACCGTCACGCCTCGTTTCGCCTCTCTGAGCGCCGTCGGTGTGGGTGTCTGAGCGAGCGACGCCCGCGCCCGCACGCCGCCCTGCCGGTACGCCGTCGACCGGAGGTGTTCGCGTGCGGCGACGTAGACACGGACACGGAGTGCGTCCCGGAACGTCTCGTTCTCGCGGAGAACCCGTCCGGTCGGGGTCGCGGCGGGGTCGGTGACCGGCTCGCGGGCAGCCTCGCGCGCCGCCTCCGCGACGGCCTCCCGGAGTGCGGCGTCGGCGCTCGCCTCCACCGCTCCCATCGCGCGGTCGAGCGCCCGGTCGTCTGCCGTCGGACCCCGCGTCGCGAGCGTCGTCGCGTACGCCGTACTCCCGAGGACGAGCAGGACGCCGACCACCGCGAACGGCACCCGGCCGCGCGCGTCGTCTGCGAGCCTCACGCAGACCACCGTCTGACGACGACCCGGACCTCGCCCACCCGGACGGTTCGTGCCGCCGCGGTCGGCGAGTCGTGCCGCGCCCGCAGGTCGCGCTCGAACCGCCCGGCGAGCGCGCGTTCGATCCGGGCGTTCGCCGTCCCCACGCGCTCGCGGCTGAGCTCTCCCAGTTCGACCCCCGTCAGGTCGGCCACACGCCGGTAGCGGTGCCGGACCAGCGCAGAGACGGGGTAGTCCGCGCCGAGCGCGAACCGCATCGCCTCCGGCGGGAGGAGCGTCGCGACCGTCCGGTCGGCGAGCAGTGTCGCGAGCGGCCCGTACCCCCGCGCGGCGGCGCGCTCGACCCGGGCCTCGCCGACGCTCTCGCCGCGCCCGACGGCCACCCGCGCGGCGTTCACGTCTGCCGCCGGCGGCGGGCCGTCTCCGACAGTCACCCGGCCGCCGACCGGCGCTCCCGCGTACGGCTGCCAGTCCGCGACGACCTGCGTGTTCGCCCCACCGACCGCCGCCTCGACGGCCGAGCGGACGCCCGCGACGAGGTCCGCCCGCGCGTGGGTGATCCGTTCGCCGCCCACCGCGACGCGTCCGAGCGCCGCGTCGGCGAGGAGCCCGGCGAGCGAGCCGTGGGCCGTCCGCGCGAACTCCGGACCGCTCGCGTCCGGGAACGACACCGTCGTTCCGGCCGCGCGCCGGGCGCCGGGCGCGAGGGTGTAGTTCACCGTCGCCGTGGCCGTCGCGAGCGTCTCGGCGTCCGCGTCGGCGGCGGTGTGTCGGTCCGGCGGCTCCTCGGGGGTGACCGTCGCGAGCGTTCCCACGCTCGCGCTCACGAGCAGGAGACAGAGCGCGGCGTCGAGGACCGTGCTCGTCACGCCCACACCTCCACGCGGAGCGTTCCGGCGCGCACGTCCGCCGGGCCGAGGCGGACGCCGACCGACCGCGTCGCCGTCTCTGCCGACTCCGGCGGGACCGGCCCCGCGTGCCAGCGCCGCGCCGCGGTCCGTACCGTAACGTTCGTCCGGTAGCCGTCCGGACCGGCCCGGCGCGCCGACCCGACGCGGTCCGGCAGGACGACCGTCCCGTCGGGCGAGAGCGCCTCGTGCGCCCGGTCGAGCGCCGGGGTCGCCAGTTCGCGGCCGTCTCGCTCCGGCGTCGCGTCCGTCAGCGCCCCCGCGTAGAGTCCCAGTCCGACGACGACGGCGAACGTCGCCGCGAGCGCCGCAGTCGGGTACACCTGCGCCCTACGCGCCCACGAGCGTGACATCGACTCCCTCCCAGACGACGTGTCTGACCACGAGCGGTCCGTCGACCCGGCGCCACCCGTCGTCGCGAGCCCGGGACCGAGCGCGGGTGGTCGCCCGCCGGAGCTCGCCGGGCGAGTCGAACTGTCCGCCCGGCCGCGCGCCGGCCAGCACTGCCTCCAGCTCGGCGTCGCCCGCGACGGGCGTCACCGGTCCGTAGACGAACGCGGCGTGGACGGTCCCCGCGTCAGTCCGGAGACCGACCCGCTCCGGGTGAAGGCGGAGTTCGGCGGCGTCGAGCGGGTGTTCCGCCCGCGCGCCGTACTCGGTCGTCGCCGTGCGGTCAACCGTGTCGGCGACGCCGGCCGCGTCCGGCGGCGGCGTCGTCGGGAGGCCGGCGGTCGCCCCGAAAAGCGCCGCGCTCGCCGCGGCGACCCCGAGCCACGCGTACCAGCCGTCGACGGGTACGTCGAACACGGAGAGGCTGGTCCCGTCACCTGGTTTCAACCCTCGGCCGCCCGCCGCCTCACAGCAGACTCCCCGCGACGACGACGGCGAGCAGGTACACCGTCGTCGCCGTCGCGAGCGCCAGCCCGACCCGGTAGCCGACAAGTGCGCGGTCGAGTCCGCGCTCGAGTCCCGTCGCGAGCGCCGTGAGCGTCGCCGCGAGGAGCAGGACGTACGCCCCGACCGCGGGCCCGAGCGCCGCGACCGGCAGCGGTCGTCCGCCGACCGCCCCGACGTCGCCGTTCACGCCGGCCGCGAGCGCGACTGTCGCGCCGCCGACCAGTGGCCCGAACAGCGCCGCGGTGTTCGCGAGCGTCCCCGTCACGCTCGCCAGCTCTCTGCGCCCCTCGCGCTCGACCCGTCGGAGGTCCTCGAGGTGGTCGCCGGTCGCGGCCAGCGCCTCGCCCGCCGGCGCGCCCTCGCGCGCCGCGAGCGAGAGTAGCGCCGCCGTTCCCCGAAACCGTCGGCTCGGGGTCGCCGCGAGCGCGCCGTGTGGCCCGAGAAACGACTCGCGGACCGTCGCGCCGAGCCGTCGCTGGCGGTCGACCGCCTCGGCCACCAGCCGGCCGGTCTCGCCGTCGAGCCGCGTCCCGGCGTCGGCGAGTGCCGACTCGACCGCCTCGCCGCGCGCGATGCGCCGCCCGACCGCTCGGAGGAGGTCCGGAAGCGCCGACTCGGCCTCGCGGACCCGGTCGCGCACCCGTTTTGTCGGACGGAAGCGGACGACCAACGCGACGCCGAGCCCGGCTCCGGCCGCGGCGACCGGGACGGCCCAGCGCCCGACGAGCGCCGCGGCCACGCCTCCCGCGACGACGCCGGCACCGAGTCCGGCGCCCACGGACCGTCGCGCGTCGTCCGGCACCGCCGGGTGGTCGCGGCCGACCGACGGCGGCGCGAACGCGACCGGGCGGCGCACGAGCAGGCGTGCGCTCGCGCCGACGAGCGCGAGTGGGAGCAGGAGGTCGTAGACGAGGACGACGCTCCTCACGCCGACGCGTAGCCCCGCGACGCTCGCGGCCGGGACAGTTCCGACGAGCGCGAGCGGGAGCAGGACGCCGAAGGCGTAGAGCCCCGAGAGCGGACCGCGCACGTCGCTCGCGAAGTCGGCGACCCGTTCTCGCGTGCCGTCGAGCGTCGCGTCGAGTGCGCGCTCGAGCGTCCGTGCGCGCTCGTCCGGCGGGTCGTCGGCGCTCGCGGCCAGCAGGCGGGTCGCCCGCGCGAGCGCCGGAAACCGATCGCGCCACTCGTCCCCGAACGACCGCAGTCCCGCCCCCGGTCTCCCTCGCGCCAGCCGGACGTGGCGTGCGAGACTCGCCGCCAGCGGTCCCTCGCCGGTCCGGGCGGCGACCGCGGCGGCGCGCTCTGGCGACGGCTCCACCCGGAGACGGACGGCGACCCGTCCGACGAGGTCGGCGGTCGCGCCGAGCGCGCGGGTCCGGCGAACGGCCGCGAGCGCGACCGGCGCGCGCTCGACGCCACGGAGCGCCGCCAGCCCCGCCGCCGCGCCGA
>JAZKRX010000036.1:0-24847 GCA_036626375.1 Haloferacaceae archaeon | reverse complement strand
TTCCGGCGGGCCCTCCGGCCCCGCCCACACTTCCGGCGGGCCCTCCGGCCCCGCCCACACTTCCGGCGGGCCCTCCGGCCCCGCCTACGCCCCGCACGGCCTGCGACGGTTCGACTCCGTCGGCGGGGTCTCCCCCCTCGGGGGTCACCACACATGACACAGACGCCCATCACTCGCAGGCAGGTGCTCGCCGGCCTCGGAGCGGTGGGGCTCGTCGCCGCCGGACCGCGGCTGGTCCGTGCCGCGCGCGGCGAGCCCGCGTTCACCCGCTACACGCTCGCACAGTCCACGACCGGCGGTCCGGACCTCCGGATCGCGTGGTACGAGACGTACAACGGCGACTACCAGGAGGACAGCGGCCGCTTCACCGGCGGTCCCGGCCTCCAGCCGACCAACTCGTCGTTCGACGCAGCGGCGGAGGCGGGCCGGTTCGTCGACACCACCGCCGACGCCGAGGGCGAGGCCGTCGGCGCGGGCGCGGTGGTGGACCTCGGGAACGTCATGCCCGGCGACGAGGGCGCCGTTGTCGTCGGCCTGCTTGCGGACGCCGCGGACGCGACGGTCTGGTTCCGGCTCCGTCTCGACGCGACACCGGAGAACGGGCTGGTCGAACCCGAACGGACCGCGGGCGACGCGACCGACGCGGTCGGCGAACTCCAGGACGCGGTCCGGGTGGCGCTCTGGTACGACGACAGCACGCTCGGTGGCTGTAACGGCGAGACCGACGGCAGCGAAGGGTTCGTCACCTCGCTCTCGTCGCTCGGCGACCTCGACGGGACGCTCGCCGACGTCGCGGACGCAACCGAGAGCGACGAGCCGGCCGACGAGGGTGTCCGCCTCGATTTCGACCTCCTCGGCTCCGGCTGTCTTCCGGCGAACACCCAACGGTGCGTCGGCTTCCGCTGGGCGGTTCCCGCGTCGGTCGCGAACGAGGTCCAGACCGACGGCGTCTCGTTCGCGCTGGAGTTTGCGACCGTCCCCTGCGGCGAGGCGACCAACCCCTTCACCGGTGCCTCGACGGAGGCGGGACGGTGAGTCTCACCCGACGCCGGCTCCTCGCTGGCCTCGGCGCGGTCGGCGCGGCGGCGGCGCTCGGCACCGGCGTGACTGTCGCGGCGTTACGCGACGGCGAACCCCTCCCGCCGGCGGTCGTCGAGTCCGGCGACGTCCGGTTCGTCGGGTGTACGGAGGGTTCGCGCTCGCTCGACGAGTTCCCCCTCGATTTCGACCTCGACGAGGACAACGGGTTTCGCGACGAGCGCTCGACGGAGCCGTTCGGGGTCGAGACGGTTCCCGCGTGGCTCGTCGCCCGCGTCTGTCCGTCGACCGACGAGACGACCGCCGCGTCCCTCCGGGCGAACAGCACCGTCTCGGTCTGGTCCGGCGACGACGTCGTCGCACGGGGCAGACTCGGGGAACGCGTCGTCGCCGCGGTCGACCCGGGAGACTGCGACACGCGCGTCAGTGTCGTCCTCGACCTCGACGAAGACACGACCCGCTCGGAGTCGGCCGTCGACGCGGTGAACGGCTACACGGGCGAGTGGCTCGGGAGCCCGCTCCAGCTGTACGCCGTCCAGCGCACCGGCGTCCCGGCCGCCGTCGACGCCCGCGCGTGGTTCGAGACGCGGTTCGGCGGCTGTGGCCCGACCGCCGGGAGTGCGCCGGGCTCCGGCGAGACGCCCGGCCCCGACCAGGGCTCGACCGGGCGACCCGGACGGGATCCGAACGGCCGGCCGGGGCGCCCAGGAGCCCGGCCGTGAATCTCCGTGACACGGTACGCGACGCATACCTAACCGTCGGACCGGCGTGGGAGCGGCAATGACCGACTCTCGACGTCTCTCGCGGCGTGGGCTCCACGTCCTCGGGGTGCTTCTCGTCGTCGCCCTCGTGGTCCCGTTCGTCCTCTACGCCGTTCCCGAGACGGCCGGCGCAGACGAGAGCTACGTCGTGCTCACGGCGTCGATGTCGCCCGAGATCGCCCCGGGCGACGCCGTCCTCGTGCGCGAGGTCCCCGCGGGCGCGGTCCGCGTCGGCGACGTGATCACCTTCCAGGCACGCGGCGGCGGGAACGTCCCCGTCACTCACCGCGTCACCGACGTGGTGGTTCTCTCCGACGGAACCCGGACGTTCGTCACGAGAGGCGACGCGAACGAGGATGTCGACGCCGGCGTCGTCACCCCCGACCGACTGGTCGGGAAGGTCGTGTTCGTGGTTCCGTACGTCGGACACGTCGTCGGGTTCGTGGACTCGCCGGTCGGGTTCGTCGTCCTCGTGATCCTCCCGATCGGCGCGCTCATCGCCACGGAGGTCGCGGACCTCGTGCTGGACGCGCGCCGGACGCGCCTCGGCGCGGCGACGGCCGCGGCCGACGACGAGCGTCCTCCCGGGGCGGACGACGACGGCGCCGCGCCGAGCGACCCCGCGACGCTCGCCGACGCGACAGAGCCGGCGAACGTCCCCGTCGACGGCGAGATCACCATCTCCCGGACGGACCTGACGTTCACGCTCGGCGCGCTCGCGGCGTTCGCGGCCTACGCGGTCTACGTCGCGCTCGCAGGCGTTCTTCGCTCCGGAACGAGCGACCTGGACCCGGTCGCGGTTGCGGTCGCGGTCGGCGCCGTCGCGACGCTGGCGCTCGTGGCCGTGCTCCGGCGCTCGATCCCCGCCGCCGACGGCGCGCCGGCACCCGACGAACCGCTCGCGGTCGCCGACGGCGGCGACGAAGACGACGCGCCGGCGTCGCCGGAGTCGTCGCCCGGTGCCGACCACTCGGAGGTGGACGCGTGAGCCGCGTCCCCGTCGGACCGCGGCTGGCCGTCCTCGTGGTCGTCGTCGCCCTCGTCGGCGCGGCGACGGGCGGCGGCGTCACCGTGGCGCTGTTCGCCGACGACGTGACGGTGCCCGTGACCGCGTCGGTCGGAGACGTCCCCTCGACACAGGTCGAGGTGGCGAGTTTCGTCGCCGACGGCGGCGACGACCCGGCGCCCCGGCTCTCGACGCTCGTCGACGCGACCGACGAGGCGTCGCCCGGCGGACCTGGCCGGCCAGCGGAGCCGGCCGAGCCCGGCGAGACGGAGACGCCAGTCGACACCGAGGGGTCCGAAGGTACGGGCGCGTCGGGCACGACTGAAGACACGGGCGAGTCCGGCGAATCCACCGCGGACGAGTCGGGCGACAGCTCAGACGAGTCCGGCGAATCCACCGCGGACGCGTCGGGCGGCTCCGAACGCCCGGACGGGTCCGACGATCCGGGCGAACCTGGCGGGTCCGCCGACGGATCGGATTCCCCGGAGGAGTCGGGCGCGCCGGACGACTCCACGGGCGCGACGAGCGACCCCGACGAGTCTTCCGGAGACACGTCGGACGCGACGGGTGACGCCGAGGGCGCGGCCAGCGGCACGTCGAGTGAGGACGAGAGTGCCTCCGGTGACGGTGCCACGTCCGGTGCCGACGACTCCGCCACCGGGAGCGAGTCGAGCGAGACGGGCGCGTGAGCGAGCGCCCCACGGCTCCGCCGAGGGGCGACGGCGACGAGACGGACAACGGGGGGTCTCGGGGTCTCGCCGACCGGCAGAAGGTCGCCACGAGGGGCCGGGGCTGGCAACGATTCGGGTTCTACGCCGGCGCACCGCGCCGCAACGTCTTGGTCGCTCTCGTTTACCTCCTCGTCGTGGTTGTGCTGTGCTGGCTGCTCGACCTGTTCTGAGGCCCCGGGCGGCTGCCCGCCATCACTCATCGAACGACTCGTCTCGTCGGGCAGCCAGCCACCGCAGCAGGCGCCGTGCCCACGCCAGCTTCGCCGCCTTCGCGTCGTCGACGGTCGGGTCGTCGAGGTCCCAGCCAACGTACCGGAGGTCTGCGGCGCCGAGCGCGTCCGCGAGGAACGCCGCGCGGTCGCCGTCGGTGAACCCGCCGTAGTTGACGACCGGTCCGACCGGAGCGGCCTGCGTCGTGGCGAGGACGGCCGCGGGGTCGTGTTCGGGGAGCCACCGGTCGAGCGCCGGGACGTTGTCGCCGTGGGCGTGGACCGCGACGGGCACTCCGGCCTGCGAGAGCCGGGCCGACGTCGCCGGCGTCTTGTCGAGGTCGGTCACGACGAGGTCGGGGCGGCGCCCCGTCTCGAGCAGGCGGTCGGCGGCGTTCGAGGCCGCGACGGTTCGGTCGGCCCCGTCGAGGCGGTCGACCTCCACGGCGAGTGACGGCCCTGGCGCGACGACGGCGACGCTCGCGTCTGCGAAGCCGAGACGGTCCGTGTCGAACGGCTCGGCCCACCTCGCGAGGCGGGCGCGGGCGTGTTCGTCGCCCGCCCGGTCGAACCCGAGATCGGCTAAGAGGAGTTCGTAGACGGGCTCCCAGGTGTCGAAGCGCACGGCTACCGCTCCTCGGTGTGGTGAAGATGTGCGCCGGCGTGGCACCAAGTACCCCTACCCGCGTGCCGTGCCGGCGTCCACTCGCAGTGTTCTCTCGGGCGTGTCATAAGTTTTCTCTTACAGCTCACGGTCGATCGTCTCGAACGCCGCCGTGAGCGGCCCCTCGGGCCCGCTCCGGAGGGATCCCGCGATCCGGGCCACGTCCGACGCGCGACCGACGACCACCGCCGCGCCGGACTCGTGGCCGCTCCCCTGGGCGACGACCGCGCCGGTGTCGGCGGCGGCGTCGAGCAGTCGGCTCGTCGCCGTCCCGTCCAGTCCGTCGAGTTCGTAGGCCCGGAGTCCGGCCGCGTCCGTGGCGTCCGTCGCCGCTCCGATCCGGTCGAGGTGTCGACGGACCTCGCCGGGCTCTCGCGCGTCGAGTTCGACGACGCCGACCGGGCCGCGGTGGCGGGTCCGTTCGCGCCGAAACGCGTCTCCGATCAGCGCGGCGTCGCGCGTCTCCGCCACGTCGTGGGTCCGAACCACGTCGGCGCCGCGGACGACGGCGAGTGCGGTCGCCCCGAGCGAGACGGGGAGGGCCTCCTCGGTGGAGCGTCCGGCCACCTCTCTCAGGAAGCTCTTCCGGTTGATCGAGACGAGCACCGGACGAGCGTACCCGCGAAACTCCCGGAGGCGCCGGAACGTCTCGCGGTCGTGGTCGCGGGTCTTCGCCTCCGACCACCCGCCGAACGCGGGGTCGACGATGGTCTTGTCCGTGAAGCCGTTCTGGGCGAGCGCCTCGTACACCATGTCGACGTAGTCGGCGTCTTCGGCCCACGCCGGCGACTTCCGCTCGGCCCAGTCCGTCTCCTCGACCGCGCCGGGGCGGGTCAGGTCGGGCGGGCTCGCCATCTTCGCGACCGCGGCGTCCCGGTCGGCACAGACCGCGGGCATCTCGGGGTCGGCGAAGCCACACACGTCGTTCACCATGTCGAACGGGCCGTCGAGCGCCGCGGCGGCCACCTCGGCGTAGCGCGTCTCGATGGAGAACACGGCGTCGGCGTCGGCGCGCTCGACCGCCGCACACGCCGTGTCGAGACGCTCGCGCTCCTCCGCGGCGGTGAGCGGCTCGACGCGCTTGTTCGCCGTTGCCAGCCCCACGTCGACGATGTCCGCGCCCTCGTCGACCAGCTGCTCGACGTGTTCGGCCGCGCCGTCGGCGTCGGCGAAGACGCTCGGGTCGTACGGCGACTCGACGCTGACGTTCAACACTCCCATGATCCGCGGCGGGTGGTCCTCGCCGATCGACAGCCCCGCCGCATCCACAGTTCGCATGACGGTGCCACGGGATGGACGGGCATATGTCCGGCGTCCGGTCGGGCCGCTTTTGCCGACGCGCACCCGACGCCCGCCATGGCGAAGGTCAGCATCGGCCTCCGAGGCTGGCGGTTCGACGAGACCGACGTGTTCGGACCGGACGGAGGCTTTCGGTCGCTCGACGAGATGCCAGCCGACGACCGTGAGCGGCTGGTGCGGCTGGTCGACCTCGTAGAGCGTCCGTGTAGCGCCTGTTATCTCCGCCACGGCGAGATCCAGCCCTGTCGGCAGGCGACGGTCGTGTACGGCGAACCCGGCTCCGAGGTGCTCCTCTGTGACGCCCACGAAGCCGACTTCGTCTACTGGTACCGCGAGGCCGGCGGCTCGGCCCACCGCGGCGAGGCGAGCCTCCGCACCGCCTTCCACGACTGGTTCGACGACGGCGGCCGCGCGCCGGAGGGGTACGCGGGCCTCGAACACGTCGAAACCGACCCCGACAACCTGCCCGACCCGCCGGACGCCGAGGAGCTCCGGGCGGTGCTGGAGCAGGGTGTCGAACTGGAGCGGGTCAGCCTCCGGCCCGAAGCGCTGGCGGACGACGAAGACGACGGAGGCGAGCCGCTCACCACCGCCGACCTCGCCCGGACTGACCTCGACCTCGACGCCGAGTACCCGGGCGACGGATGACCGGCGACGACGGCCCGACGGGCGGTCAGACGCCGACGGAGTCCGACGACGCCGGCGCGCACGACCGCCGCCCGGTCGTGGTCGTCGTCGACGCCGAGACCCCCGGGAACGTCGGGACCATCGCCCGGGCGATGAAGAACTTCGGACTCACGGACCTGCGGCTCGTCGACCCGCCCGAACTCGACCCCGGCGGCGAGGCGTACGGCTTCGCCGGCCACGCCCGCGAGGACGTCCTTCCGTCGGCGACGGAGACGACGCTCGACGAGGTGGTCGCGCAGTTCTTCACCGTCGGCTGTACCGCAATCACCGGCGAGGACGCCCGCCGGCACGTCCGCTTTCCGTTCGTCACGCCGGCCGACCTCGCCGACGAACTCCGGGCCGTCGACGCCCGCCCCGCGCTCGTGTTCGGGCGGGAGGGCACCGGCCTGTCGAACGCCGAACTCGAACGGCTCGACCGGGTGTGTTCCATCCCCGCGAGCGCGGACTACCCCGTCCTGAATCTCGGACAGGCCGCGACGATCCTCATGTACGAGCTCCGAGACCTGACCGTCGACGAGACACAGCTGCCCGACCCGACGCGCGAGCGCGCAGACGAGGCCGAGATCGAGCGGCTGTACGGCTACGTCGACGACCTCCTCGCGCACTCGGACCACCGGAACCCCGAGCGGGTGAGCCGCCTCGTCCGCCGGGTCCTCGGGCGCGTCCACCCGACCGACCGCGAGGTCCACACCCTCCTCGGAGTGTTCCGGCGGGTGAACCGACAGCTGGCGCACCGCGCGAAGCTCCTAGAGCGGTACGACGAGACGGACCACTACCTGCTCGACGAGGAGCGGGCGGGGCGCAAGAGCGGGCCGCCGGAGGAACAGACAGAGCCGGATGATTGCTAAAGTACCGCGAGGCTCGGCAGGTAGAGCAGGAGACATAGGACGGCGGCACGGCGGCCGAGTCCTCGGCGCCAGTAGAGCAGGCCGAGGACGAGCAGCGAGACGCCGAGCATGTAGCCCGTCGAGAGCAGGACCGACCCCGGATCACTCACCGTCACGTCCGCCACTAGCGCCCCGACCCCCAGCGAGAACACCGGGTCGGTGATGTTGCTCCCGAGGAGTGCCCCGAGCGAGACGCCGTGGTCGCCCCGGCGGGCGGCGAGCCCCGCGACGCCGATCTCGGGCGCAGTCGTCCCGAGACCCGTCAGGAAGCCGACGAGGTATGTCGGGACGCCGAGCAGCGCGGCGACGGTCGTCCCGTTCGTCACGAGGAGGTGCCCGCCGCCGATGACGAGTAGGATGCCGAACGCGACGGTCGGGAGCGCCTGCCGGGGCGATTCCGGCTCGTCGACGATTTCTTCGACTACCTCCTCGCCGCCCTCGCTGGTGTAGAGGTCGTGGACGAAGATGGCGTACGCGAGCATCATCAGCAGGCCCTCGGAGCGGACGACCCCATCGTCGAGCGTGAGGATCATCATCACCATCGCGAGCACCATCGCGCCGCCGTAGACGAGGACGGTCCGGCGCTCGGTCTCGATGGGTGCGATCAGCGCGACGACCCCGAGCGCGAGGGTGATCTGCGCGGTCTCGGAGCCGACGATGTTCCCGACCACGAGGTCGCCCGCGCCGTACGAGGCGGCGTACACCGAGGTCGTCATCTCGGGGATAGAGGTGCCGATCGAGACGACCGTGACGCCGACGAAGAACGTCGAGACGCCGTAGTAGACCGCGACCTCGGCCGCCGCGCGGACCGTCCGGTCGGCGCCGACGAGGAGGAGCAAGAGCCCACCGAGCGCGCCCGCGAGTGGGAGGAGCACGACCCGTGGACGGGGGGCGGCGTGGCTTGTCGGCGCGGGGTGATTTCCGTCCGGTGAGAACGGGCGGGAGACGGACCGGATCCCCGGACGAACGACTCCTCGACTCCGACCAGCGGTCCACGGCGTACCGTTACCCCGTTCCCACCAGTCGGACCGGCTCACTCGTCCTCTCTCGACTCTCGCGCCGCGTACGACTCGCGGTCGAGCGTCAGCCGGAAATCGACCGCCCGGACCCCGTCCGGCGCGACGACGAGCGGGTTGACGTCGAGTTCGGCAATCGCCGGGAAGTCGCTCACCAGCTGCGAGACCCGCTGGATCGTCTCGACGACCCCGTCGACATCTGCGGGCGCCCGGCCGCGTGCGCCGCGGAGCATCGGCGCCGCGTCTATCTCCTCGGTCATCGCTCGGGCCTCGCGCTCGGCAACCGGCGCGACGCGGAAGGCCGTGTCTTCGAACGTCTCGACGAAGATGCCCCCGAGGCCGAACATCAGGAGGTGGCCGAACTGCGGGTCCCGTTTCGCGCCGACGATGGTCTCGGTGGCGTCCTCGGGGTCGACCACCGCCTCGACCCGAATCCCGGCGATCCGTGCCTCCGGCTTCGCAGCCCGCACGCGCTCGTGGATCCGCCGGTACGTCTCGCGCACGTCCTCGGCCGCGACGCCGACCGCCACGCCGCCGGCGTCTGACTTGTGGACCACGTCCGGACTCGCGACTTTCATCGCCACCGGTCCGTCGACCGCGCGGGCGACCGCCTCGGCCTCGTCGGCGCTCGTCGCGAGGCCGCCCGCCGGAGTCGGGACGCCGTAGGCGTCGAGGAGGTCGATCGCCTCGACGCCGAGCAGGTCGGTCTCCCGCTCGACCGCGCCGTCGAGAACCGCCGCGGCACGCTCTCGGTCAACCTCGAAGGTCGCCGGCTCCGCCTCGGTTCGGTCGCGCACGCCGCGGTAGGCGGCGAGGGTGTCGAGGTCCCCGACCGCCCGGGCGGGGTCGAAGTGGCTCGGGACCCCCGCCTCGTTCAGCACCTGCGCGCCCGCCTCGGCGTCGGCACCGCCCATGAGGCAGGCGACGACCGGCGTCTCGTGGCGCTGGCCGGCGTCACGGACGACCCGTGCGAACTCGTCGAACGCCACGAGCGCCGTCTGGACGCAGATGACGACCGCGCTCCCGACCGCCTCGTCCGCGAGGACGGCGTCCAGCGCGGCCCGGAACCGCTCGACGTCCGCGTCCCCCACGACGTCGAGCGGGTTCTGCGCCGCGACCGACTCAGGGAGCGCCTCGCGGAGCGTCTCGCGCGTCTCCGCGCCGAACTCGGCGACCGAGAGCCGCGAGTCGCCGACCGCGTCCGTCGCCAGCACGCCCGGGCCGCCGCCGTTCGTCACGACCGCGACGCCGTCCGTCTCGGGGAGCGACGAGCCGACGAGCGCCCACGCGTCGTCGAACGCCCGCTGGACGGTGGGTGACCGGATCACCCCGGCTTGCCGGAACGCCGCGTCGTACGCCTCCTCTGTCCCCGCCATCGACCCGGTGTGGGAGGCCGCGGCCGCCGCGCCCGCGGCCGTCCGCCCGGACTTCAGCGCGACTATCGGCGTCTCGGTCGTCGCCGCTCGCGCCGTCTCGACGAACGCCTGTCCGTGGTCGATATCCTCGACGTAGGCGAGGATCACCTCCGTCTCGGGGTCGTCGTCCCACGCCGCGACAAAGTCCGTTTCGTCGAGCACTGCCTCGTTGCCGAGCGAGACGACGTGCCGGAAGCCGACGCCCTGCGCGGCGGCCCACGAGAGCGTCGCGGAGACGAACGCTCCCGACTGGCTCAGGAGCGACACCGAGCCCTCGGGCGGCGACGCCTCGACGAACGTCGCGTTCAGCCCCGCCGCAGTCCCGAGGACGCCGATACAGTTCGGGCCGACCAGCGCGAGGCCGTGGCGCTCTGCCGCCGCGGTCAGCGCTCGCTCCCGGCGTTCGCCCGCCTCGCCCGCCTCGCTGAACCCGGCGCTCAGGACCACGACGTTCTGCCCGCCCGCCTCGCCGGCCGCCTCGACCACCTCGACGACCGCCGGGGCGGGCACGGCGACGACGAACAGGTCGCGCTCGTCCACGTTCGCCACGTCGGCGACCGAGTCGAGACAGGGGCGGTCGAAGGCGGTCTCGCGGTTCGGGTTGACCGGGACGACCGGTCCGTCGAACGTCGCGAGGTTTCGAAGCAGCGCCCGACCGATCGACCCGGCTCTGTCCGTCGCCCCGACGACGACGACGCGGTCGGGATCGAACAGGCCTGTGAGGTCCGGCGACGGGTCCGGGCTCATCCGTACCTCAGTCGAGGGTGCGGTCGGTCGTTCGGTTCGTCAGTCCCGGCGGCCCGCCGTCGCGTCGACGTCCGCCTCTCGCCCCTTCGTGCGGCGTCCCGGTCGCTCATCGGTCGGTCGTACGTCCCGATCTGATCATCAATAGCCGGACCGATTCTCGGCGGTCGGGAACCGCGGCCGGTTCCCGCGGCGTGACAATCGGGCCGGACGCTTACGCGCTCGCCGCGTCACGTCCGTGCCGACCGTGTCCGACACGCAGGCCGACGAGGAGCCGGTCGTCGTCCGCCTCGTCCTCGACCTCCTGAAGCCCCACGAACCGGACCTCGCGACGTTCGCGCGCGGGGTCGCGCAGGCACCCGGCGTGACGACCGTGGTCGCGACGCGCGCGGCGACCGACCGCGAGGTCGAGACCGTCGAGGTCGCAGTCGAGGGGACGGACCTCGACCTCGACGCCGTCGAGGCGCAGGTGGTCGACCTCGGGGGGAGCGTCCACTCCGTCGACGAGGTGGTGTGTCGCGACCGGGACACGCCGTGAGCGCCGGGCTCAGAGACGCCTTCGCCGACGAGGCGGTGCGCGCGCTCTCGCGGCGCTACTTCGTCTCGAACGGCTTCGACGGCGCGTTGACGGCGGTCGGGGTCGTCGTCGGTGCGGTGCTGTCCGGCGTTCCGGACGGACTGACAGTGGTCAGGATCGGCGCGGGCGCGGCCGTCGGCCTCGCCACCTCCGGACTCTGGAGCGTCTGGGAGATCGAACGCGCCGAGAAGCGCGCCGAACTCCTGCGGATCGAGCGGGCGATGCTCGTCGACCTCGACGACACCCGCCCGGACCGGCGGCGCAGACACGCCCGCGTCCTCAACGCCGCCGCGAGCGGCGCCGGTCCGGTCGTCGGCATCTTCCTCCCCCTGATCCCCTTCTTGTTCGAGGGCGAGACACTGACGATGGTCGAGGCTGGCGTCGCCGGGGTGACCGTCGCGAGCCTCGTCCTGTTCGCGTTCGGCGCGTACCTCGGCGCGCTCTCCGAGCGGCGGTGGTGGGTCGCCGGCCTCCGGATGGGGCTGGCCGGCCTCGCCGTCGCGGGCCTGACGCTCGTCCTGCCGGGGTGAGCGGGGCGCCGTGACTCACCCGCCGAAGGCGCGGTCGAGCGCGGCGCTCGCGGCGACGTTGAACAGGAGGAAGACGACGAAGCCGACGCCGACCGCGCCCCACGCGCTCGCCGGGAGCGGGTCGACGCCGAACAGGTCGTTCGCGGGCGTGTACAGCACGAGCAGCTGGAGCCCGAGGGTGACGAGGACGGCGGCGACGAGCCACGGGTTCGAGCCGACCGAGAGCCCGTAGCGCGAGCGGATCACCTGGATCCGGATCACCTCGACGACGACGAGGAAGGTGAACAGGAGCGTCTGCGCCCGCACGAGCGACTCGCTGGCTCGCAGGCCCGCGAAGAAGAGCGCGAGCCCCGTCGCCGCCATCCCGACACCGATCGCACCGATCGAGGCCGCCATCCGTCGGTCGATGACGGACTCGTCGGCGCCCCGCGGCGGGCGGTCGAGGATACCTTCGACAGCCGGGTCGGCCCCCAGCGCCAGCGCCGGCAGGCCGTCGGTGACGAGGTTGACCCACAGGAGCATCGCGGGCGTCAGGATGAGCGCCTCGGTCCGGGCCGCGAAGAGGTCGGGAAACAGCGCCGTCCCGAGGAGGACGCCGACGAAGACGGCGAACACCTCGCCCGTGTTCGCCGACAGCAGATAGTTGACGAACTTGCGGATGTTGTCGAAGATGGCCCGCCCCTCGGCGATCGCGTCGCGGATGGTCGCGAAGTTGTCGTCGAGGAGCACCATGTCGCTCGCGGCGCGGGCGACGTCGGTGCCGCGCCGGCCCATCGCGATCCCCACGTCCGCGCTCCGGAGCGCCGGCGCGTCGTTAACGCCGTCGCCCGTCATCGCAACGAGATGTCCGCGCGCCCGGAGCGCGCGGAGGACCCGGACCTTCTGTGTCGGCGTCACGCGGGCGAACACCCGCACCTCGTCGACGGCCTCGGTCAGCGCCTCGTCGGACAGCCGCTCGACCTCCGGGCCCGTCAGCGCCCCCTCGGGGTCGATGCCGACCTCCGTCGCGACGGCGCGGGCGGTCGCCACGTCGTCACCGGTGGCCATCGTCACGCCGACGCCGGCCCGGCCGCAGTCCGCGACGGCGTCGGCCACCTCCTCGCGCGGCGGGTCGATCATCCCCTGGAGGCCGAGGAACGTCAGCCCCGTCTCCAGCTCCTCGGTCGGCGCGTCCGGGTCCACGACCTCCCTGGACGCGAACGCGAGCACCCGGAGTGCGTCGCCGGCGAACGACCGCGCCCGCTCCAGCACCCGCTCGCGCCGGGCGTCGTCCATCTCGACCGTCTGGCCGTCGACCAGCGCGCGCGAACACCGCGCCAGGAGAACCTCCGGCGCGCCTTTCGCGTACGCGACGTGGCCGTCGCCCTCGTCGACGACGACGGTCATTCGCTTTCGCTCCGCCGAGAACGGGGCCTCCGCGACGCGCTCGCCGTCCGTCTCGACGCCGACGCGCCGCGCGGCGGCGAGCAGCGCCGCCTCGGTCGGGTCGCCGCGGACCTCGCCGTCGCCGGTCCACGACGCGTCGTTACAGAGCGCGCCACACCGGAGGACGGGAACGACGGGGCCGAGGTCGACCGGCTCGCCGTCGCGCTCGACGCGGGCGTCGTCCCGCCCGTCGCCGCCGCGGATCGCGTACGTCGCCTCGCCCGCGAGGACGCGCGTGACAGTCATCCGGTTCTCGGTGAGCGTGCCGGTTTTGTCCGTGACGACCGTGTCGACCGAGCCGAGACTCTCGACCACCGAGAGCCGGCGGACGAGCGCCGACCGGTCGGCCATCCGGCGCGACCCGAGCGCGAGGGTGAGCGTCACCACCGCCGGCAGTCCCTCGGGGACGGCCGCGACGGCGAGCGTCACAGCGACGAGGAGAACCGAGAGCGGGCTCGCGGCCGTCAGGAGCAGCTGAACCGCGGCGACGAGGACGACAAGGGCGACCACCGCCGTCCCGATCCGGCGCCCGAGCGCGTCGATCTCCGCCTGGAACGGCGTCTCGCGGTCTGTCGCCGCCCTGACCTCGGTCGAGATCCCGCCGACCTCCGTCTCCATCCCCGTCTCGGTGACGACCGCCCGCCCCCGTCCCCGGACGACCGAGGTGTTCGTGTGGACGACGTTCGTCCGCTCGGCCAGCGGGCAGTCGGGGGCGACCTCGCCGACCTCCTTCGAGACGGCCGCGCTCTCGCCCGTGAGCGCCGACTCGTCGACCGCGAGGTCGTTCGCCTCGACCAGTCGGCCGTCGGCGGAGACGGCGTCGCCGCTCTCCAGGACCAGCACGTCGCCCGGCACGACCGCCGTCGCGTCCACCGTCGTCGGCTCGCCGTCGCGCAACACAGCCGCCTCCGGCGCCGACATCGCCCGGAGCGCCTCGATCGACCGCTCGGCGCGGTAGTCCTGGACGAAGCCGAAGACGCCGTTGAGGAGGAGGATGGCGAGGATCAGCGCCGCGTCGGTGTAGCTCGGCTCGACGCCGGGGAGAACGCCGACGGCGACGGAGAGCAGCGCAGCCCCGACCAGGACGTAGATCAACACGTCGCGGAACTGCGCGGCGAGGATCGCGAGAGGATCGACCGGCTCCTCGCGTTCGATCTCGTTCGGCCCGTACTCGTCGAGGCGCGCCGTTGCCTCGGCCGTCGACAGTCCCTCGGCGTCGGTGTCGAGCCGCTCGTACACCTCGTCGAGCGAGCGGGCGTGCCACTCGTCGTCGGCCACCTCCCTCCGCGCCGCGGTCGCTCCGTCGCCCGACTCCATCGGTCTCAGCCGTCCGGCGCCCGTGGGACGGCTAGCACCGGCGTCTCGCCCGGGTGGACGACTCGCTCGGTGACGCTCCCGGGCAGGAACCGCTCCAGTCCCGTCCGACCGTGGGTGCCTATCGGCACGAGGTCGGCGTAGCCGACGGTGCCGCGGCCGAGCGCGCCCCGGAGGTTGCCGGCCTCGACCCGCTCGAATCCCGCGGCCTCGGCTCGGTCGACCACGCGGTCGATCGCCCGCTTCGCCGCCTCGACGAACGCGTCTATCACCCGACCGGCGCCGGCGTCCTCCCAGACGGTCCCGAGGCTGACGACGTGGACCCCCGCGCCGGTCGCGGCCGCCAGCGCGACCGCGTGCTCCGCGGGCCCGCTCCCGTCGGCCGGGACGAGGACGCGGTCGAACACCGACGGCGATTCGTCCCGGCCGGGTACGAACCCGCCAGGCGATTCCTACGCCGTGAGAACGGCGCGGGGAAGGCTATAGGCCCGCGCCCCCGTCTCGGGGGTATGGACCGCGACACCGACCGGGGCCGGACCGCCGTCCTCGGCGGCACGTTCACGCCCCTCCACGCCGGACACCGGGCGCTCCTCCACCGGGCGCTCCAGACCGCCAGCCACGACGGCGCGGGCGACGGCCACGTCGTCGTCGGCCTCACCGCCACCGAACTCGCGCGCCGGACGCGCAGCGACCCTCGTCACGCCGAGATGCTCGGCCCCTTCGAGGAGCGCCGCGACGCGCTCGAGGCCGAGCTCGCGGAGCTGAGCGCCGCCTACAGCGCCTCGTACGAGGTGGTTCGGATCGAGGAGCCGGCGGGGCCGGCGGCGACCCGCGAGGACGTGGACGCGCTCGTCGTCTCGCCGGAGGCGAAGGCCCAGCGCCGCGCCCACCGGCTGAACCGCGAGCGCGTCGCCGACGGCCTCCGGCCGTTGGAGGTGTACACGCCACCGTTCGTCGTCGCGGAAGACGGCGACCGGATCAGCAGCACGCGGATCCGGAACGGCGAGATCGACACCTACGGCCGGCTGGTCGAGGCGGACGCGTCCGAACAACCGGACGTTTCGCGGCGGCGCGAGGAGTAAGCGGGCTATACTGAAGTCGGGGACTCGTCACGTCGCTCACGATGGTGCCAGGTTCAACCGCGCTCGCCGGGTCTACCGACGCAGCGACCGACCGAGTGGTCCTCCACGCCGACACGGCCGTCGACGACCTGCTCACGGCGCTCGACGACCCGGGCTGTCGGGCCATCCTCGGCGCGACGGGCGAGGAGGCGCTCTCTGCCCGCGAGCTCTCGGAGCGCTGTGACCTCCCGCTGTCGACCACCTACCGCAAGCTCGACCGGCTCACGGACCTCGGGCTGCTCTCGGAGCGAACCCGCGTCCGGCCGTCCGGGCGCCACGCCAGCGAGTACGCGCGCCGGGTCGCGAGCGTCCAGGTGTCGCTGGATACGGGACGACTGGAGCTCCGGCGCGTTCCCGGCGCCGGCGGAGACTGATCACGCGACCCGACCGATCTCCTCGCGCAGCAGTTCGCTCACGGTGTCGCCGTCCGCCTTCCCGCGCAGTGCACCCATGCACTCGCCCATCAGCGCGGAGAACGCGCCCATCCCCTCCTCGCGCACCTGCGCCTCGTTGCGCTCGACCACCGCACGGACCTGCTCGCGCACCTCGTCGTCGGAGACGCCGCCGAGCCCCGCCGCCTCGACGGCCTCGGCGGCTGTCAGGCCCGGGTCCTCGGCGAGCGTCCGGAGCAGGTCGTCCAACCCTTCGCGGGGCACCTCGCCGCCGTCGACGAGTTCGAGCGACTCCCGAAGCTGGTCGTCTTCGAGTCGGTCGACCGCCACGTCGTACCGCCGGAGCTCCGTGAGCGTCGACTCCAGGGTCGTCGCCGCGAGCGTCGGGTCGACCCCGTCCGCGACAACGGATTCAAACAGGGGCATCCGGGGCGAGAACGCGACCTGTTCGGCCAGCCCCTCGTCCAGGCCGAGTTCGTCGGCGTAGCGGTCGGCCCGGTCGGTGAGGAGGGCGGGCGCCTCGATATCGTCGGGGTCCGGCTCGACCGGGGGGACGTCGGTCTCCGGGTACATCCGCGCGGCGCCGGGCAGGGGCCGGAGGTAGCGGGTGGTCCCGTCGTCGTTCGCGCCGCGGGTCTCCTCGGGGACGCCCTCGACCGCCGTCTCCGCGCGTGCCGCGACCGCATCGGCCGCGAGTTCGGCCGTCTCCGGGTCGTCCGCGACGAGCGCGACCGCGTCGTCCGCCTCGGCACCGACCGCCTCGCGCAGGGCCGCGATCTCCGCCTCGGTGACGCCGTACGCCGGAAGCTCGTCGGTGTGGAAGATCCCGCCCGCGCCGTGGCGCTTCGCGTGGTCCGCGAACTCGGTGCCGAGCCGGCGGTCCGGCTGGATCTCGCGGCCGACCAGCCCGTCGAACCCCGCGAGCCTGACCGCCAGGACCCGCCCGCCCGACTCCAGCGCCCCGCCGATCACGCCCGAGTCGGTGTCTTCGAAGACGTCGCCGACGTCGACGGGGTCGCCGACCGCGGCGTCGCGCTCCCGGAGCTCGGCGGCAACGTCGACCAGCGCAGACTGTCGCCGCGCCTCGTTCCGGACGATGGCCTCGATCCCGTCGAGGTCCTGGACGCCCTTGACCTCCACCCGCGCGCCGTCTTCGATCGAGACGTTCACGTCCTGTCGGATGGTGCCCAGCCCGCGCTTGACCGCGCCGGTCGAGCGCAGGAGCATCCCGATTCGCGCGGCCGCCGCGCGGGCCTCTGCGGGCGTCGAGATGTCCGGACGGGTGCCGATCTCCACGAGCGGGACGCCGAGGCGGTCGAGGCCGTACCGGACCCCCGACTCCGTCTCTTCGATCCGGGCCGCGCTCTCCTCTTCCAGCATCAGGTCCTCGATCCCGACGACGCCGTGGTCGGTTTCGATCTCGCCGTCGCGCGCGAGCAGCGCCGAGCGCTGGAACCCCGTCGTGTTCGAGCCGTCGACGACGATCTTCCGCATCACGTGGAGCTGGTCGACCACCGCGGCGTCGAGGAGCGCGGCGATCTCCATCGCCACCTCGAGCGCCTCCTCGTCCAGCCGCCCTGGCGGCTCCTCGTCGGCCTCGACGAGACAGGTCGAGTCGTAGGCGAGGTACTCGAACTCGCGGTCGACCCGGCTCTCCTCGACCGCGGCCTCGTCGACCTCGCCGAGTTCGGACCGGGTGGGGTGGAGGTAGCGGGTGAACCGCTCGGTCGCCTCCTCTGGCTCGCGCCGGTCGGTCGGACAGCCACAGAACAGCTTCGTCGCGGTGTCCAGTTGCTGGTGGATCTCGAGCCCCGCGACCAGCCCGAGCTCCTCGTAGTCGGGGTCGACGTCCGCGTTCATAGACGGCGCTCGCCACGACGGAGCAAAAGCGTTGGCGGATCGACCCCTCCGCACGGTGCGTTGAAGTGCGCCCGCGGCCTCGTCCCGCCGTGACTGCTCCGCGTCGCCCCGGTGCATTCCTCCTCGTGGTCGTCCTCGTGACTGCCACCATCGCCGCCGGGACCGCCGGCGCACAGACCGAGCGCGTCGAGCAGACGACGACCGTCTCGCTCGACGACGGCGACGTGGTCGCCACCGTCGCCTACCGCCTCCCCGATCGGGTGCGCGGGCTGACCGTCCGGCTCCCGGGGCTCGCAAACGGCGCGACGCTCGTCGACTCCCGCGGCTTCCGTCGCGTCGACGAGACGGAGTTCGAGTGGACCGACCGGTCTCGCCCGAGCCTGACGGTCCGTGTGCCGAGCGACGCCCGCCGGGTGATCGCGGGCGACGGCTGGGCGGTGGCCGTCCGTCCGAGCGTGCGGGTGAGCTACTCGTTCCGCGGCGGCGACCCCGGGTTCCGGTCGACGTACGACGTCGCCGGCGACGGCTACGCCGCCGACCCGCTCGCCTTCCTCGGCCCGCACCGGGCGAGTGCCGTCGCGCCGGGCGGCGAGCGGACCACGTTCGTCGTAGCCGAGGCTGCCGGCGACGTGCGCCTCGGGCCGGCGCGGCGCTTCCTCCGCGTCGCGCCCGGGCGCTTCGACCTCGGGGTCCGGCGCGACCGGACGACGGCGTTCGTGTTGCCCGAGCGGACGAGCGAGAGCCAGCGCCGGCTGGCGGGCGCGACCGCCCGGACGAGCTTCTGGGTCGGCCCGGGCGCGGCCCGGATGTCGCGCACAGACACCGCGTTCACCCACGAGTACGTCCACACCCGACTCGGCGTCGTCGGCGAGGGGTCGGCGGCGTGGCTCACGGAGGGGAGCGCGGAGTACTTCGGCCACGTGTTCGCGCTGAACGCCGGCGCGGGCGACTACGAGGAGTTCCGGAGCGGGGTCACCGCCGAGGGGTTCGCTCCCGACGAGCGGGCGGTGACGCTCGCCGACCGCGCGACGTGGCGCGGGACGCTCGCGAACTACGAGAAGGGCGCGCACGTCCTCGCGGCGCTAGACGGCGAGATTCGCGCGCGGACCGACAGCGAACACACCCTCGCCGACGTGTTCGCCGCCCGGGCCGGCGAGCCGTTCGAGAGCCACGACGACTTCGCGCGAACCGTCCGCGAGGTGACGGGCGCGAACCTCGACCGGTGGCTCGACCGGTACGTCCGGGGCGAGGACCTGCCGCCCGCCCCCGAGGCGCCGTCGGCGTTCGTCTACGGCGCCGACCTCGACCCCGACGCGGACGGCGCGTCGAGCGCCGCGGAGCGCGACGCCGGCACGAACCCGTTCGTCGCCGACGGGGCGACGGTCACGGCGACGGCGACGCCGACGGTCACCGCCTCGCCGACCCCCACGCCCACGACGACAGCGGCCCGAACGCCGACGGCCGCGCCCACCACGGCCACGGGGTCTGACGGCCCGCCGACCGTCGGGCTCTCGCCCGGCTTCGGCCCCGCCGTGGCGGGCGCGGCGCTTGCGTCGTTCGCGCTCCTCGCACGCCGGCGGAACTGACCCCGGCGGAGGCGACTCGGCCCCGCGAGCCGACGGACACTTAACTCGTGGGTGGCCGAGAAGGGAGATATGGACCGTGAGCTGGCGACCCGGGTCCGCGAGACGCTGGACCAGGACCCCGAGGCGTTCCGCGCCGGCGTCGCGGCCGACGCGGAGGCGCTCCTCGCCGAACTCCGCGACGGGACGTTCGACAACTCCCGCTCGACAATCGGGCTGGAGTACGAGTTCTACGCCGTCGAGACCGACCGCTGGGCCGGTGGCCTCGGGCGGCTCGCCCGGGTCCCCCGGCGTGTCCTCGACCTCACGGGGTTCGAGGCGGAGCTCGGCGTGCACAACGCCGAGATGACGACCACGCCCCAGCCGCTGAACGGCAACGGCCTCCGGGCTCAGGAGCAGGAGGTTCTCGCGCGGCTCGAGGCGGCGCTCGACTACATCGACGACGAGGGGATGCGGCTCGTCTCCGACTCGCTCTGGACGATTCCGCCCGCCGGCGAGACGGCCCGCGAGTATCTCGCCGACAGCGAGCGGGTCGACGGCCTCGACATCGCCCGGAACATGAGCCGCTCGCTGCGCTACCACGCGATGAGCAACGGGCCGGACGCCCCGGACGAGGTGACCCTCGACGCGCCGAACGTCTCGCTCTCGACGCCGACGGTCCTCCCGGAGAGCCTGATCACCTCGATCCAGCCCCACTTCCAGGTGGCGACGGCGACGAACTTCCCGGAGCGGTTCCGCTACGCGCTCCGGGTCGCCGGCCCCCTGCTCGCGCTGGCGGCGAACTCTCCGTTTTTCCCGCCGGATCTCTACACCACCGACGACGCCGAGCGGGTCCTCGCGGAGGCACACGCGGAAGGCCGGATCGGCGTGTTCGAGTCGACGCTCAACCGGCCGGGCGCAGAGAAAGTTCGCTTCCCGCGGGAGATCGAGAGCATCGAGCAGGCGATAGAGCGGATGGTCGACGACCCGTGGGTCGTCCCGATGCGGTCCGACGGCGGGGGCGACCGGTTCGACGACCGGTTCGCGCGGCTGCGCCACAAGAACGGGTCGTTCTGGCGGTGGGTCCGCCCGGTGTTCGGCGGCGCGACGCGCTCGGCCGCGAACGTCCGGATCGAGTTCCGACCGATCGGCGCCCAGCCAACGGTGAGAGACTCGATTGCCTTCCACGCGGCGTTCGCGGGGCTGATGGAGCGGCTCCCGGCGAGCGACCACCCCGTCGCGGCGCTCCCGTGGGAGCGTGCGCGCGAGAACTTCTACGCCGCCGTCCGCCACGGGATCGAGAGCGATCAACACTGGATCACCGGCGAGGGCGAGGAGACGACGCTCCCCGCCGCCGTCTACGAGGACATCTTCGCCCGCGCGGTCGAGGGGCTGTGTGACGTGGGGCTCGACCACGAGACGGCGACGCGGTACATCGCGCCGCTCCGCGGCCGCGTCCAGGCTGGGGTCGACCCCGCGACGTGGAAGCGTGAGCGCGCGAGAGAGCGGATCTCGTCGGGTGCCGACCTCGAAACCGCGATTTTGCGCACCCAGCGCGACTACATCGAGCGCCAGCAGGAGACGCTGCTCGACGGGACGTTCGCGGACTGGGTGAACTGAACTGACGGATCTGTTGAGACTCTCGAACGGCGATGACTTTCAGCGGGCGTGCTGCATGCAGAGGGTGTAGGCAGCAGTCATCCACTCTTTGCTCCGCCTTTAGCCGAGCGGACTGCTTTGTAAAGGTAGAACGCCGCTTAAATGTCAAGAATACCCAAAAAAACATATTATGAACAGGCCGTTCTATATGCCGGCATGAAAGTGACTCTTCCAGACGGGACCGAGGCAGAATTTAAAGAAGTGGGTTTCGAAACCGTTGAGGAAGATTAGAATGAGTATGAGTTAGATGATGGTACCACTCTTAGGGTTAAAACAGTTCTACAAAAGGTACTCCGGGCAGAGGACGCTTACAACCCAGCCGGAGAACCACTCTATCAGATTGCTTCTCAAAACGTCGTTAGTTCGAAGAATGTGCCTGATGAACTGATGAATGAAGATGAAATTGAAATCCAAGGAGAGGACTGATGATTTCCGATAATACTGAAACCAATTTCGATATCGCCATGTCGGATGTCACAACTGAAACTACGTCCCAGTCATCGAATCTTTCACAGGAATCTGGCAGCTCTCAGTTCACCATTCCCAAGCACCAGTTCGCTACCAATCTGCTTCTCCACAAGATCGATAATATTCCTCAGACTCGGAGAGTCTACCAGCGGTTTGATGATGAAGGAGGGGTAGTTGAAGTCTGGGTTATTTTCGAAGAGGAAGACAGAGATGCTCGGAAGGAAATATACGGTATTGAGTACGATCTAATAGAATTTTTCGAGGATATAGAGTTAATCTTGCATGTAGCAGCAGAAGAAGACATAACTGACCTCAATCTAGCGAACAACTCTCGGTTATTGATTGATAAAGACGTAGTATAATGCCACAAGAGCAGGAACACCAACAGAAAGCCCAAGAAAACGAGGAATTAGCAGATTCCTTGGAAGGCGACGGTGACTACCAAGACGCCGATGATTGGGTATTGACTATGCTATTCTACACTGCGCTGCATAACGTAGAGAGGAAACTTGCAGAATCAAATATGCACTCAGGCAATCATAATGAGCGAAAGCACAATATAAAGACCGAGATCGACCATCGGAGCCTCTGGCAGGACTACAAGGAATTGAAAGATTGGAGTGAACAGGCACGGTATGATTGTATGGATATTAAATATAAACATCTGACATATAGGAAAGATGATCTTGAGATGGTGAAGAGTTATCTTGGATACTGAATCCCCGGACTAGCAGGGGCCATCCACTTGCTGGATAGTTGATTGCTCAAGGGTCACCGCAGTCCTGCGATTCGGGTACGGATCGTAAGAGTGCAACTGGGGGTGCCGTGGCTTTTCAAACACAAGCGGCTCGAAATTCCGTGATTCGTCGATATAGTCCTGCTCAGAAACTCAACAATAAATCATAGTCGTATCTAAGTCCGTGTGTCCGAGTAATCGTCAGATGGACGGCACTTCTCTACCACCCTTTCTTTTCAGACAACAACTGGCGAGTGACCGATTCGCGTGCTGT
The DNA here is from genome assembly GCA_036626375.1 of Haloferacaceae archaeon. Taxonomy (GTDB): domain Archaea; phylum Halobacteriota; class Halobacteria; order Halobacteriales; family Haloferacaceae; genus A07HB70. The sequence continues at coordinate 2,472 of JAZKRX010000036.1, read as the reverse complement.
ACTCAGCACGCAACGTGTATCAGACTCTCGTGATCTCAGTAGAGCCAAACAGACCGATTTCGTCCACCCCCCGGTCGACGACAGTCCGGCCGAGCCGTCTCGTCGGCGCTCGCGGCTCGCCAGAACTCGCCCGTTACCGTCGCCGCAGGCCGTCGCCGATACCCTCGGCCTCGCCGCAGTCGGGACAGACGTAGTGCCAGCCGTCCTTCGTCGCGGCGCCTTCGGGGAACTCCGCGTCACAGCGTCGGCAGACGAGTACGTCGCGGCCCTCTTCGCGGATCGCCTTCTGAGCGGGCATAGCTCCGATATCGCTCGAACGGTGCTTCAATATACCGGAATCGCCCGGTACACCGGGTGCGCGACCGGTTCAGCCGTCGCCGAGGATACCCCGGTGGGTCATCCGCTCGGGGTCGAGCACCTCGTCGGCCTCCGCGTCGGTCAGGTACCCCTCCGCGACGGCCACCTCGCGGACGGTCTTGCCCTCCGCGAGCGCCTGCTTCGCGACCTTCGAGGCCGCGTCGTAGCCGATGGCGGGGTTGAGCGCGGTCGCGAGCGCCATCGACCGCTCGACCTGCCGGGCGCACTCGGCCTCGTCCACGTCGAGTCGGTCCACGAACCGCTCGGCGAACGTCTCGGCGGCGTTCGCGAGCAGCCGGGTCGACTCGAGAAACGTCTGCGCGAGGACGGGCTTGTAGAGGTTGAGGTCGAGCTGACCCCGCGAGGCGCCGGCCTCGACGGTGGCGTCGTTGCCCGCTACGCGCGCGTGGACCTGGTTGACCGCCTCCGCGACGACCGGGTTGACCTTCCCGGGCATGATCGAGGAGCCGGGCTGGTTCTCCGGCTGGTCGACCTCGCCCAGTCCGTTGCGCGGCCCGCTCGCCATCAGTCGGAGGTCGTTCGCGATCTTGTCGAGCGAGCCAGAGACCGTCCGGAGCGCGCCGTGGACGCTCCCCATCGCGTCGTGGGCGGCCTGTGCCTCGAAGTGATTCTCGGCCTCGCGCACGTTTAGTCCCGTCTCCGCGGCGACGTACTCGGCCGCGCGCTCCGGGAACTCGGGGTGGGTGTTGAGGCCCGTCCCGACGGCGGTGCCGCCGAGCGCGAGCTCCGCCAGGTCGCCTTTCGACCGCTCGACGCGTTCGATCCCTTTCGCGACCTGCGTCCGGTAGCCGTCGAACTCCTGACCGAGACGGACGGGCGTGGCGTCCTGGAGGTGTGTGCGGCCGGTCTTGACGACGCCGTCGAACTCGTCGGCGCGACGAGCGAGAGCGTCCCGGAGCGTCGAGAGCGCGGGCAGCAGCTCCTCCTCGACGGCGCCGAGGCAGGCGACGTGCATCGCGGTCGGCACCACGTCGTTCGAGGACTGCCCGTAGTTCACGTGGTCGTTCGGGTGGATCGTCCGGTCACCGACCTCCGCGCCGGTGATCTCCGCCGCGCGGTTGGCGATCACCTCGTTCGCGTTCATGTTCGAGGAGGTGCCGGAGCCGGTCTGGTAGACGTCGACCGGGAACTGGTCGTCGTGCTCGCCGGCGATCACCTCGTCGGCGGCGGCGACGACCGCGTCCGCGATTGCCTCGTCTACGAGCCCCAGGTCGCGGTTCGCCTGCGCCGCGGCCTTCTTGACCGCCCCGAGCGCGGCGACGAACCGACGGTCCATCGGCTCGTCGCCGATGGGGAAGTTCTCGACCGCGCGCTGGGTCTGTGCGCCCCAGTAGGCGTCCGCGGGCACCCGCATCTCGCCGAGACTGTCCCGCTCCACCCGGTAGTCCTCGTCGTCGGTCACGCGCCCCGGAACGTCGTCACCGGTCGTAAAACCCGTCGATCGTCAGCGCGTGAAACCGCGTAAACGAACGTGTAACTGTGCGGAGGGGTATACGATGCTCCGGCGCCCCACCTCGGGGTATGAGCGAACACGAACCGCTCTCGCGACGAACGTGCGTCAAACTGGCCGGTCTCGGCGCGGTCGCCGGACTGACCGGGCTGGGTGGCTGTGTGGGTGTCGGGGACCCCCCCGGCTCCGAGAACGACGGCGGATCGGAGGAGGAACACCACGACGGTGAGGGGAGCCACGACGACGGTGAGGGGAGCCACGACGACGGAAACACGACCGAGGACGGCCACGACGGCGGCTCACACTCGGCCCTCCGGGCACCACGAACCCGGCGTCGGTAGCACCGCGTCGGCCCGTTCGACCCCCTGTTTGGTATCGGTGGCGTCTGCCGGGTTAACTCGGCCCCGCGTAAACCGTTTCCACGGATTTATCATTACGGAGCCGAAGCTCTCGGAGTATGGCAGACGACCAGGACAAACTCTCGCGACGGACGTACGTGCGCCTTGCCGGCCTCGCCGGCGCAGCGGGGATGACCGGGCTCGCGGGCTGCTCGGGGTCGGGGGGCTCCGGCGGCTCCGGCGGCTCCGGTGGCTCTGACGGCTCCGGCGGCGGGGGCATGGAGGAAGAGACCGACACCGACTCCG
>JAZKRX010000035.1:0-25283 GCA_036626375.1 Haloferacaceae archaeon | reverse complement strand
CCGACGAGGCGCCGGCGACGCCGGCGGCCACGACGGCGGAGGCGACGGTCGCGATGCCCCGCACGTCTTCGGCCGCGTCCGAGGCCTCGCGGGTGCCCGGGCTCGGGGTCGGCGGCGTGCGGGACGTCGAGGCGCTCGCCGCCGCCCACGACCGGGCGCGGCCGGAGTCGTACGTCGCCCGGGTGCGGGCGAGGCGGATCGCCTCGGACTACGACGTGGTGACGCGAAACGTGACGCTCCGTGTCGCGGGCGACCGCTACCGGGCGGACGTGGTGGCGGAGCGGGCGGGCGAGCGGACGAACCGCGCCGCGGTCTACGGGGACGGCGACGCGCGGTGGGCGGGGACCCGGCGCGACGGCGGGTGGACGGTCGAGCGCCTCGGCGCGCACGAGACGGGGGCGGCGGGCGTCGACCCCACGACGCTCGGACCGACGGGCGTCCGGAACGCGCTCGCGACGCCGGAGACGGACGTGAGCGGCCCCGTCGAGTACGCCGGGTGGCCGGCCTACCGCGTCGTCGGCACGGGCGTCCCCGCGAGCGTGACGGACGCGGTCGAGACGTACCGGGTGGTCGCGCACGTCCGGCCCGACGGGTTCGTTTACGCGGTGCGCATCGAGTACACCCTGCTCGGCCCGCGACTCTCCGACCGGTCGCTGGAGTGGCGGTACGTGCGGTCGGGGGCGACGGTCGAGATGCCGTTGTGGCACCCGGAGGCGGGAGACGACTAGCCCGGGGCGCGGGCGGCGTGGTGCGCCGAAGGCGGGAGACGGGAGGGGGCGACTCGTCCGAGACGGCGCGACAGAGGACCGCGCCACGAGGGAGAGGACCGCGCCACGAGCCAGAGCGACGCCGGGGGGTGCCGTTGAGCGACGGTCGGCCTACGGCCGCGGGGTCGGGAGACTCCGGTGTTCGCGCGGCGGGACGAGGAAGTTCCCGCGGTGACGCACGAACACGTACTCCAGGATGCCGTTGTTCACCCGCTGGCGGACCGCCGGCGTCTCCGCCGCCACGTCGGCGCCGTTCATCGCCGTACGGACCTCCTCGAAGGCGGTCACGCCGCGCTGGAGCGAGGGGAAGTGGAGACTCGCGACGTCGTCGTCGGTGGACTCGAAATGTCGGCGGAGGAGCCGGACGTTCCCCGCCTCGTCGCGGTTCGCCCGCGCGGCCTTCTGGGCGTGGCCGGCCCGTCCGGACGCGCGGGCGTCCGCGAACAGCGAGTCGAGTACCTCGTCGACACGGCTGTTCGCGCCGAGGTTCTCGCCGACCCCCTCGACCCACCCGCGCTCGGCGTGGGTGGGGCTGAACAGTTCGGCGACCCGGTCGTCGTCGTCCTGCTCGCCGTACCAGTCGTCGAGCCGCTGGCGGAGGTTCGACACCACCTTCGTCGTCCCGCCGGCGAAGGGGCCGGAGTCGATGGTCACGTAGTCCTCGCTCGCCTGGTTCTGCGCGAAGCCGGCGATAAAGCCCATGAACAGCGGGCTCGCCTCGGGGACGGGCTTCGACTCGGGGACCCCCGCGACGTCCTGGTTGTCGGCGGGTAGCCCGGCGCCGACGAAGCCCGTGCGGCGGTCAGAGAGCGCCAGCACGTCCGTCAGCGCCGGCACCTCGACGCCGTTCGCGGTCGTCTCGCCCCGCAGTGCCGCCTCCGCCTCCAGCACCACGTCGGCGCGGTCGGAGGCGAGGTGGAGCAGCGCGTCCTGCCGGTCGAACTCGGGGGTCTCGAACTCGGAGAGCCGCCGGGGCTCGGGCAGGTCGAGACGCTCGGGCAGGGGCTGGTCGTACCGGTCGAAGTACGCCGGCGAGTAGGCAATCGAGCTGAGTAGCCCCTCGTTCGAGCGCTCGTACGCGCGGTCGAGCGCCGCGAGCGCCGCGTCGACCCGCTCTCGCGCCGTCGCGTCCGGCGGCCCGTCGCCGGGCAGGTCGAGGTACCAGAGCGTCTGGTGGCGCGGCAGGAGCGTGTTGCCGTCGTCGTCGTGGCGGACCCGGTCGTTCCACGCGAACTGCCGGCGCGGGAGGGTCGCCGGGTCGTCGACGCCCGCCGGCACCGGCTCGCGCTCCTCGAATCGGTCGAGACACGCGCTCAGCCCCGCGGCGCCGCCGAGCGCGACGGCGGCTTTCAGGTACTCGCGCCGCGGGAGCGAGGAGTCTGGGCGCATCGTCGGATCGAGGAGGCACGCGGTCAAGCGCCTTTCGCCCCCGGACGAGGCGAAACCGGCATGTCTCGTCGGCCCCGAGGCTCCTCGTGAGCGACGACACGGCTCTCGACGGGGACGACCGGGCGATCCGCGCGCTCGGCGCGGACGACCACCGCGCCGCGGCGGACGCCTACGTGCTGGGGGCGTACGGCACGCTCGCGGGCCACGAGGGGTTCCGCCGCGACGCGTTCGACGAGCGCACGGAGGCCGGGCGCGCGGTCTGTCACCTCGTCCGCGCCGCCGTCTGTCACCGGATCGCCGGCGACGAGACGGCCGCGCGGAACCGTGCGACACAGGGCGCGCTCGTCGCGGTGGACCTGAAACGGCGGCGCGAGGGCGTCGACGCCGCCGCCTGCGACGAACTCCTCGGGGCCTGCCGCGTCGCCGCGGGCGACCGGGAGCGCGCGAGCGACGCCTACGACCGCGCCGCGGCGGGCTACGACGAGGCGGCCGTCGACGACCCCGCGGGCGCGACGACCCGGCCGCTCCTCCAGGCCGGCACCGACCTCCTCACTCACCTCTCGCGGCCGGACGACGTCGAGTGGGACGACGTCCACGGCACGGGCGGAACGGCGCTGGAACGCCGCGTCCGGTTCGCCCGGTCCCGCCTCCCGTCGATGGTCGAGGCCCGGGTCGAGGCGGGGAAGCTCCACGCGCCCCGTGGGTCGACCGAGTACGGCACCGACTTCCGGTGTCCCGACTGCGGCGCGGCGGACGTGAACTACGTCGCGGAGGCGGTGCTCTGTCTCCGATGTGACACGCCGATCGAACTGCGGTCCTGACCGCGATGGCTCGCGACGACCGCCTCCACGCGCGCCCGCCGACCCACGACGTCGAGCGCTGGACCGAGGGGAGCGTGGCCGGCGTCGAACGCTCGTCCGGACGCGTCGTGGTGACGGTTCGACCGGAAACGGGGGGTGAGGACGCAGAGGGAGGCGGCCCGGAGACGGTCGCCCTCCGGGTCAGCGAGGCGGTGTACGACCTGTTCGTCGGGCGGGTCGCGCCGGACGACCGGGCGGACGGTGAGGTGCTGCCGGGTGCACCCGTCTGGTTCCGGAAGCGCGGTCAGGGCTCGGGCCGGCCGTAGGCGTCGTACCGGCGGTACCGGTCTCGGTCCGCCCACCCCGCGACTGTCTCGTCCGCGAGCGCCGCGGCGGCGAGCCGCCGCTCGTCGCCGGCCTCGCCGGCCGGGCTCGACGACGCGACGCGGAGGCCGGCCGGGTCGCCCGGGTCGACGACGGCCAGGACCGCGCCCGTCTGGCGGTCGCGCACGTAGCCGTCGAGCTCCGGCCCGCCGACGGCGTCGACGAGCGCCGCTCGCCCCACGCGCGCGCCGTCGCGCTCGGCGTAGACGCCGTCACGGCCGAGCGCGTGGAGGGCGACGCCGACGCGCTGTCCCCGGAGGGTCGCCGGCCCGTCGGTACACAGCGCGCGGAGTTCGTGCCCGACGACCGACTCCGGGCGAAAGCGGGCTCCGTGAACGACGAGCACGAGGTCGGCGTCGTCCGCGTCGTCGCCGCTCATCGCCGACAGGCGGTCGAGTTCGGCCGAGAGGTCGAGCTGTGTCGTCTCCTCGCCCATGCGGCTGGACGGGGCGCGAGCGACCTGTCTGTTGTGTTCGGCACCCCCAGGGCCCGGGAAGAGTCGAGCAGTTCTTTGTGGGGTGGGACCGGGGGGCGGATATGGAGTCGCTATCCCCGGAGGAACAGGCGTTCGCGGAGCGGGCCGAGGAGGTCGCCGCGGGCTTCGAGGAGCAGGCGTTCAGTTGGCGGGGCGACCTGCCGTGGGAGAACATGCGGGCGCTTGCCGACGCGGACCTGCTCTGTCCCTCGGTCGACGAGCGGTACGGCGGACAGGGGATGTCCGACCTCGCGGCCGTCCTCCTCGTGGACGCCGTGGGTCGCGTCTGTCCCGACACCGGCTGGTTCACCTACACGCAGTCGACGGTCGGCCCGCGCGCCATCGACCTGTTCGGCTCCGAGGCGGTCAAAGAGAAGTACCTCCCCGACGTCACCGCGGGCGAGGGTCACGTCGCGATCGCGATGTCGGAGCCGGACGCCGGCTCGGACGTCGCGTCGATGAACACGACGGTGCGAGAGGAGAACGGCGAACTCGTCTGCAACGGCGAGAAAACCTGGGTCGGGGGGATCCCCTTCTCCGACGCCGCCGTGACGTGGGTGAAGTTCCCGGAGGGGCTCGGGTCGATCGTCTTGCCCGTCGACGACCCCGGGGTCGAGGTCGAGGAGAACTACACGAACATGGCCGGCTACACCCAGACGCACTTCCAGATCGACGACGTGCCGGTTCCGGAGAGCCACGTCCTCACCCGCGGGCGCGACGCGTTCAAAGAGCAGCTGATCTCGCTGAACTGGGAGCGCCTCGGCAGCTCCATCTGCGCGACGGCGTGGGCAACGGCGGGGCTGGAGCACGCGCTCTCGTACGCCCAGGAGCGCGAGCAGTTCGACCAGCCTATCGCCGACTTCCAGGGGATGGAGTGGAAGCTCGCCGAGATGTACCGCCAGATCGAGACCGCCGCCGCGACGGTGTACAACGCCGCGGGCGCCGCACAGGGCCACGAGGACCCGCCGGGGCGCCTGCGCACGTCGGTCGCGAAGCTCCACTGCTCGGCGACCGCCGAGCGTGTCGTGAGCGAGGCGGTCCAGACGGTCGGGGCGCGCGCCTACCAGCAGGGCCACCCGCTCGAGTATCTGTACCGCCTCACCCGCGGCCGCCGGATCGCCGCGGGCACCGACGAGGTGATGAAAAACACGATCGCCCGGGCGCTCAAGGACGAGGGCGTGCCGGCGGTGAGCGAGCGGTAGCGCGGCCGAGACGGGCGTCGACCCCCGTCAGTACGGCACCGCGTAGAGGACGACCGCGAGGAAGGGGATCAAGAGGAGCAACATCGCGACGGCGTAGCCGAACATCTGGCGGGCCTTGATCCCCGTGATCGCGAGCAGCGGGAGCGCCCAGAACGGGTTCAGCAGGTTCGTGTGGGCGTCGCCGACGGCGTAGGCGACCGTCGCCTTCCCGGCCGGGACGCCGAGGTCGTTCGCCGCCCGGAGCACCGACGGCCCGACGACGATCCACTCGCCCCCGCCCGAGGGGACAAAGAGGTTGATGACCGCGCCCGTGAGCCAGGCGACCACCGGGAAGGTCGCGGGGCTCGCGACGGCGACGAGCTGTTCCGCGAGCAGCTCGGCCAGCCCCGAGCCGCTCATGATCCCCTGGATGCCCGCAAAGAAGGGAAACAGGAGGATGATCCCGGCCGCCGCGGACGCGGCCTCGCCGAACCGCTCGCGGTACGCGGAGGGGTTGGTGTAGATCAGCAGGCCGGCGAACAGGAACCCCCAGTTTACGACGTTGAGCGAGAGGGCGTCGAGGCCCCGCTGGGCGAACTGGAGGGCGAACATCCCGACGCCGGTGAGCGCGACAACGCCGCCGAGAAGTCGGCTGTTGTCGACCAGGTCGGCCGGGACGGACGCTGTCGTAGAGTCGCCGGAGCTACCCGAGCCGTCCGCGACTGCCTCGTCCTCGCCGTCGAGTACCTCGGGGTCGACGAACGCCTCGATCCCCTGTGACCGGCTCGGCGAGGGCGCGAGCAGGTAGAGCATCGCGGCGGCGAACAGCACCGAGAGCACGAAGAGGACGAGCGCGTAGCTGCTGAAGATCGTCGCCGACGTCGGGACGACTCCGTCGACGACCCCCATCTCGATGAACGCGTTCCCGTCCGTCGCGATCTGGAGCGGCGCCGAGGCAGAGAGCCCCCAGTGCCAGGTCAGCCCGAGCCCCAGGTACCCCGCCGTCGCGAGCAGCGGGTAGTGGACATCGATCCCCCGCTCGCGGGCCGTCATCCCCATCTCGCGGGCGAAGATCGCGCCGAGGATCAGGCTGAACCCCCAGTGGATCCAGCCGAGAACCATCGCCACCACGCCGACGAGCACCGCCGCCTGCTTGCCGTTCGACGGGAGTTCGGTCAGCCGCGTGATCCCGTCGTTGACCCGCGGGTGGTACGCGATGGCGAACCCGGTCATCAGGATGAGGACCATCTGCATCGCGAAGGTGAGAAAGGCCCAGAAGCCGTCGTACCAGTGCCCGACGAGCTGTGCGGGCCCGGAGTCGGTGAAGACGAGGCCCGCGAGAAAGACCAGGTACGTCAGGATGATCGCGAACAGAAACGGGCTCGGCATCCACCGCTCGACCTTGTCAGAGAGCCAGTACCCCGCGCGTTCCAGCCGCGTGCTGTCGGTCGTCGACATGCTCCGGGGTGCAGTTGTCGGACACCCCTACACCAACGTTTCGGTAACTCGGCCGACGTGTTCCGGCGCTACCGGTCGTATTCGGGCTCCCGGTTCTCGTTGAACGCCGCGACCGCCTCGTGGTGTTCCGGGTCGGTCACGCAGTCCCACTGGTACCGCGTCGCCGTCTCACAGTAGTCCTCGAACCCCTGCTCGGGGTCGACCAGCCGGTTCGTGTGCTGGACGGCCACCGCTGGCTTGTCGCGGAGCTCCGCCGCGAGGTCCCGTGCCGCCGCGAGCGAGTCCGTCGCCTCCTCGACGGCGAGCCCGATGTCCACGGCGTCCGCGGGGGTGATGTCCCGCCCGGTCAGCAGGTACTCCTTCGCCTTCGACTCGCCGACGAGGCGAGGGAGGAGCCACGCGCCGCCGTCGCCCGGCACCAGCCCGACGTTCACGAACCCCTCGCGCAGGAGCCCGTCGGGCCCCATCACCCGCAGGTCACAGGCGAGCGCGAAGTCACAGCCCGCGCCGATCGCGGGGCCGTTCACGGCCGCGACGGAGGGCGTCGCCGCGCGCCGGAGCGTCGCGACGACGCGCTGGACCGTCCAGAGGAAGGCGCCGTACTCCTCGGGAGACTGGTCGTCCCAGTCGGGCATCGCGCTCACGTCCGCGCCGGAACAGAACCCCTCCCCTGCGCCCGTGAGCACCGTCGCGTAGACGTCGCCGTCCTCCTCGGCCGTCCGGACGGCGTCCGTGATCTCGAGCACCGTGTCGCCGGTGAAGGCGTTGTACACCTCGGGCCGGTCGATGGTGATCGTCGCGATGCCGTCCTCGACCGCGTACCGCACGTCGTCGTAGTCGGCTGCCATGGCGCGGCACTCGGCCGGGGGGGACTTAACCCCGGGCGGAGAGAACGCGGGGCGAGCGGAGCGAGCGGTCCGCGAAACCGAGCGCGGTGACAGAAACCGCGCGAGAAGAGAACGCGGGGCCGAGCGGAGTTCCCGTGAGGCGGAGCAGAACGGGAGCAGGGAGCAACGCGGGAGCCCCGCTTCCGCGAGCAACGGCGGAGCGAGGCCGCACGGGAGAACCGAGGCGCCGTGGGGCGCCACCTCCGATAGGAGCACGTGCGAACAGCGGGACGGGCGACACGACGCCGGCGGGCCGGTCACTCGGGCGTCGACTCCGTCGCCGGCCGGACCGGCGCGGTGACGGCGAAGCGCGCGCCGCCGTCGACGGACTCCTCGAGGTCGACCGTCCAGCCGTGGGCCTCGGCGATCGAGCGCACGATGTCGAGCCCGAGCCCGGTGCCGTCCGCCGTGGTGGTGTAGGTGGGGTCGAACACGTCCGTGCCGACGTCGTCGGGGACGCCGACGCCGTCGTCGGCGACGTAGAACCCGTCGTGGACGGTGCCGAGCCGGACGAGCACGTCGTCGCCGCCGTGGGCCGCGGCGTTGTCGAACAGGTTCGCGAACAGCTGACGGAGGCGCTGTGGGTCGGCCTCGACGGCGCCGTCGCTCTCGACGACCAGCCGCGCGCCCGGCGTGTCGGTCTCGTCCCACGCCCGCTCGGCGACCGCAGAGAGCGTGACCGGGACGAGTTCGCCGACCGTCTCGCCGCGCCGCGCGAGCGTCAGGATATCCTCCGCGAGCGCCCCGATCCGCTCTGCGGCGCGCTCGGCCCGGTCGAGGTGGGCGTCGTCGCCCGTCTCGCGCGCGAGGTCGATCGACCCCTCGACCACCGACAGCGGGCTCTGGAGGTCGTGGCTGACGATCGACGCGAGGCGTTCGAGCCGCCGGTTCTGTGCCTCCAGCTCGCGCTCGTTCTCCTTGCGCTCGGTGACCTCGCGGGAGAACCCCGCGACCCGGACGACCTCGCCGTCCGCGACTATCGGCTCGGCCTCGACCCACACCCAGTGGTCGTAGTCGGGCGGGTTGACGCGGTACTCGATGTCGACTGCCTCGCCGTCGGACAGCCGTTCCGTCGCCGCGCGCACCCGGTCGCGGTCGTCGGGGTGAGCCGTCTCCAGAAACGACGTCGGGTCCGCGTGGAGGTCGGCGACCGATCCCCCGTACACCGACTCGTACGAGCCGTTGACGAACAGGAGGTCGGTGAACCCGCCGTCGAACACCCAGAGCACGTCGTCGGTGCTGTCGGCCAGTTCCGCGAGCAGGCGGCCGGCCGCGTCGTCGTGTCGGTCGACGATCCCCCGGAGCCGGTTCGCGAGGACGGCGAACTCGGCCGGTTCGCCCCGCTTGCGGACGACGTCCGTCACGCCCGCGTCCAGCGCCCGCTCGGCCAGGTCGGGAGAGTCGTTCGCCGTGTAGAGCACGAACGGCACGGACGGGCGGCGCTCGCGGAGGCGTGCGAACAGTTCGAGACCGGTCCCGTCGCCCATCTCGTGGTCGGAGAGGACACAGTCGACGTCGCCGTCGACGGTCTCGAGCGCCGCCTCGACCCCCGAGGCCGTCTCGACGACGAATCCGCCCTCGCGTTCGAGCGCGGCCGAGGCCACGTCGAGAAAGCCCGCGTCGTCGTCCACGAGGAGGAGCCGCGGGCCGTGAGCCATGACAGACGACGCGGCGCGGATCGACAAAAACCCACGGACCACGCTTAACCCGGGAGGGGCCGACCGACCGGCATGGACGACAAGACCCGCTCGTTCTCGTTCGCCGTCGTCCCGGTCGCGTCGCCGGAAGACGGCGCCGCGACCGGCGCGGCAGTCGCGCGGTACGCCGGGGCGGTCGACCGCGTGCTGGGCGTGAGCGTCGTCGAGAAGGGCGGCGGCGCGCCCGACAAACTGTCCGTCGAGCAGGCCGAAGCACACGCCGAAGAGGCGCTCGCGGCGCTCGCCGGTCCCCTCCGCGAGGCCGGGATCGAGGTGGAGACGGAGGTCGACTACGGCACCGACGTCGTCGAGACGCTGGTCGAGGCCGCCGGCGAGGCCGGCGCCGACATCATCGCGTTCACGCCGCGCGAGGGCGGTGGGCTCCTCCGTCTGCTCTCCGGTGACCTCGGCGACCGCCTCGTCCACGAGAGCGACGTGCCGGTGCTGGCGGTGCCGAAGGCCGAGCAGGGCGACGACCCAGAGGCGACCGGGGAGTGAGGCGTCGGTCGGGCTGTCGTAGATCGGGACGTCGCCGACCCCGCGGCGGCGGTCGGCCGACGGACGCGCGGCTCCGTCTCAGGCCATCGTCCGCTCGTGGGGGTGTCCCGGCCGCAGGTACTGGCCGTGGAACCCGAGCGGCAACGCGCTCGGGAGCGTGACCCGCGCCAGCCGGTCGCACGTCAGCGCGTCGAGGACGACGAGTTCGGTCCGGTCCGCGTCGGGGTCGAGCAGTTCGACCAGCAGGACGCCCGCCTCGGTCTCGCCGTCACGCTCGCTCGCCGGCGTTCGCGGGACGAACAGCGGTTCGCCCGGGTAGGTCCCCGGCCGCGCCCACGACCGACGGTCGCCGGTCGCGAGGTCGAGCCGGTCGATACGGGTCGGCAGCCCCACGGGCGGGTCGGGGTCGGTCGCGGCGAGCGCCACCCAGCCGTGGCGGCCCGGTCCGACCGCGGCGCCGTAGTCGAGCGTCGGGAACTCGACGGCGCCGGCGTGAAGCGTCGTCGACGCGACGCTCCCGTCGGCGAGGTCGAGCCGGTAGCGCCGGAGCGACCCGGGCGGCAGCCCCGGCCGACCGGAGCGGAGCGCCGCGAGCGAGAGCCCGGTCACCGCGCGGTGGTCCGGGTGGGCAACGAGGTCCACGGTGACGACGCCGTCGTCCGCGAACGCGGCGGCGTGGTGGAAGACGAACGCGGGGTCGGTCCGGAGACGCGTCACGTCGCCCGTCTCGCGGTCGACGACGAGAAACCGCGTCCCGCGCTCCGGGCGCCACGAGAACGCCTCGAGAAACGTCTCGGCGAGCAGGAGGTCCCGCGGGCGCGTGACGAACGGCGACAGCGTGACGACGGCGTACCGCGGCGTGAGCGCGAACGAGTGGACGTACGAGGGCCGGTCGACGCCGACCCGCGCGACGACCTCGCGGGCGCGGGCGCCGTCGGGGCGCCGGGTCAGGACGTACTCGCTCTCGCGGCCGTAGCGCACCCCGAGGTTCACCGACTCCCCGCGAACGGGGTCGTGGCCGACGTGCCCGAGCGACCCCGTCAGGTCGAGGTCGTCGTCGTACTCGAACGTCTCCTCCGCGGCGAGCGTCTCGGGGTCGAGCGCGACCATCCGCGGCGTCTCCGTCACCGCCGCGAGGCGGTCGCCGACCCGCGCGAACGAGACGAGGGCGTTGTCGGTGGGCGTGGCGTCGAGGGCAGAGAGCGGCCACGGCGCGTCGGCGTCGGGGGCGACCACGGCGCCCGCGAGTCGGGTGAGCCGTGCCCGCGGCCCCGTCGCGAACCCCGCGGGCGTGGCGAACTGGTCCGAGACCAGCCGCCCCTCGCGCGCGCCACGGTACGTCTCGCTCCGGAGGAAGCGAACGCGGTAGTCGACGGTTCCCGCCGCGGGGTCGAAGCCGTAGCGCCGCGGGAGCGCCAGTCCGTCGAACCAGTGGGTCAGGTCGCGGCCGCCGACGTCGAAGCGGCCGGGACCGTTGCGCAGGAGGGTCCCGTCGAGCCACGGCGGCAGGCTCCCCTCGACGTCGAGCGTCGCGCTCGTCTCGGCCGCCTCGGGAAACGTCCGGAGGCCGGCGCGGTAGTCGGTCACGGCCACCCCCCGGCTCCGGCGACCCGGGCGCGGTCGAGGTCCGGGAACCACCGTCCGTGGAAGTCGAACGGGACGGCGTGCGGGAGCGGCGCGCGCGCCAGTTCGTCGAGGTCGCCGTCGAGAACGAGGAGGACCGACCGCTCGGCCGACCGGTCGAGCGCGACGGCCAGGACGACGCCGTCGTCCTCGCGCTCGCCGGCGGGCCGCGGGACGAACACCGGTTCGGAGACCGGAGCGCCGATTCCGAACGTCGTCGTCGTGCCCGTCTCGACGTCGAGTTTCACGACCTCCTCGGGCCACCGGGTCAGCGGCTGGTCGCCGTGCTGGGCGTAGACGTAGCGGTGGCGCCGCCCCTCGACGGCGGGCGAGACGGTGGGGAGTGCCGTCGCGCCGTCGTACACCCGCTCGACGGTCACGTCGCCGTCGAGGGCGACCCGGTAGCGGTCGATCCGCCCCCCGAGGACGTCGAGGTCCCCGGCCCGGAGCGCCGCGAGGTCGAGGTCGCCGACGGCGGTGGCGTCCGGAACCGTCTCGACGTCGACCACCACCGCGTCCTCGCGTTCGTAGGCGTTGGCGTGGTGGAATCCGAAGACGGGCGGCGCGGTCGCGTCGACGACGACCGAGCCGGTCGCCCGGTCGACGACCCGAACCCGAGTCCCCCGGTCTGGCTCCCAGCGAAAGCGGTCGATAAAGCCCGCCGTCCCCGGGCGGAACAGGTCGAGCGGGTCGAGCACGAACGGGAACTCGACCAGCACGACGTACGACGGCGTGGCCGAGAAGTCGTGGAGATAGGCCGGCTCCGCAACCGGCACCGAGGCGATCGGCCGGCGCTCGCCGGGCGACTGCGCGGCGAAGACGTGGTACTGACTCGTCCGCCCGAACGCCGTCTCGACGTTCACGACGCCGCCGTCCGGGTCGCGCGAGACGTGCGCGCAGGCGATCTGGCCGTGTGGCTCCGACCCCTCGTACCGCGCGTGCCCGCGGGTGTCGAGCGTCGCGGGGTCGACCCGAACCCGCCGGGGCGTCTCGGTCATCGCGAGGTAGTCGTCGCCCACCCGTTCGACGATCACGTTGGCGTTGTCGTACGGCGCCGAGACGAACAGGCTCCAGAGCCGGGCGAGCAGCCCCGCGCCGCCGGTCGCGAACCCGCCGGAGAACGACCCCTCGCGGGCGCGTTCGTAGGCGTCGCTCCGGAGGAAGCGGTTGCGGTAGGCGACCGCGTCCGCGGCGCCGTCGAACGTGTAGCGGTGACACATCGCCAGCCCGTCGAACCAGTGGTCGACCGACGCGTCGCCGACCTCGAACGCGCCCGGCCCGTTGCGGATCAGACTCCCGGAGAGCCAGTCCGGGAGCGACCCCTCGACCGGCAGTTCGACCGCTCGCTCGCCCCTCAGCGAGTGAAACCCGAGCGTCGCTGCCATCACCGGTATCTGTGGAGCGGGGTGCCTAACGGTTCGGGTCGGAGAGTCAGGAGGACCCGTCTGTGACGTCAGCCTCCGCCTCGTCGTCCTCCGGGTGGTACCGGACCGTCATCACCGGTGCGTCGGCGCTGCGGACCACCCGCTCTGTCACGCTCCCGAGGAGGACGCGCCCGACGCCCGTCCGGCCGTGTGTACCCATCACGATCAGGTCGGCGGCCGCCTCCTCGGCCGCCGCGAGAATCGCCCGGTGGGCGCTCCCGTCCCGGACCGACGACTCGTGGGGGACGCCGGCGGCGTCCAGCCGCTCGCAGGCGCGGTCGACGGCCAGCTGGGCGCTCTCGGACAGGCGCTCGTGGACGAGCGCGGCGTCCATCTCGACGGCGGGGATGGGTTCGA
Organism: Haloferacaceae archaeon; assembly: GCA_036626375.1. Lineage (GTDB taxonomy): Archaea > Halobacteriota > Halobacteria > Halobacteriales > Haloferacaceae > A07HB70. Next base: position 12,343 of record JAZKRX010000035.1, on the reverse strand, counting down.
CCACCGACAGCACGTGGACGCTGGCGTCGAAGGCCCGGGCGAGCCTGACGGCGTGGTCGAGCGCCGCCTCGGCCGCCTCGCTACCGTCAGTCGGGAGCAGGATCTCGTCGTACATCGCCACGGGGTACACCCTCCCCGGACTTCAGTCCACCCGGCGGTTCCGTCGCCGCGGGAAGGAAGCGGTCCTCGCCGCCGGAACCGACGGAGGTTACTCCCCTGCCCGTCCCGACCCGGCATGCGCGCGCACGCAACACGGGTGGTGGGGCTGGTGACGGGCGGCCACCTCCTCTCGCATTTCTACCTCCTCGCGTTCCCGCCGCTGTTCCCGCTCCTGCGCGCGGACCTCGGGCTCACGAACGTCGAGATCGGGCTGATCATGTCCGCGGTGTCCGCGGGGACGGTGCTCCAGCTCCCGGTTGGAGAGCTCGTCGACCGCACGGGCGCGAAGCGGGTGTTCGTCGCCGGGGTCGCCGTCACCGCGGGCGGCGTCGCGCTCGCGGGGCTCGGCGTCGCCGCCTACCCGTCGCTGCTGGCCGGCGCGCTGGTCTCCGGCGTCGGCCAGGCCGCCTTTCACCCCGCGGACTACGCCCTGCTCGGCGCCGCCACCGACGGCGACCGGGAGGGGCGGAGCTTCGGGGTCCACACCTTCGGCGCCTACGTCGGCTTCGCCGCCGCGCCTCTCGTCGTCGCCGGGATCGCCGGGGTCGCAGGCCCGCGGGCAGCCCTCGTGACGGTCGGACTCGTCGGGCTCGCCTACGCCGGGGTCGCGGCGCTGACGCTCCCGCCGGTCTACCGCGACCGGGAGCTGGCGGCCGAAGAGGCCGAGCCCGACCCCGAGCCCGCGACCGACGGAGCTGGCCGCCGGAGCCTGCGCGAGGACCTCCTGCGCCGGGACGTGCTCGCCATGTTCGCCTTCTTCGTCGTCTTCGTCGCCGGCGCGAAAGGGATCCAGACGTTCACGAACGTCCTCACCGCCGACGCCTACGGCTTCGGCGCGGGGGTCGGCAACACCGCGCTGACCGCCTTCTTCGCGGCCGCGGCGGTCGGCATCCTCGCCGGCGGCTACCTCGCCGACCGCCTGCCCCCGAAGCGCGTCGCGCTCGCGACGCTGACCGGCGCCGCGGCCATCCTCGTTCTCGTGGTCACCGTCGTCGCGCCGCTCGGCCCGCCGTTCGCGGTCGCCGGCTTCGGCGCCGTCGGGTTCACCGCCGGCCTCGTCTACCCCTCGCGGGACCGCCTGGTCTCCCGGGCCACCGCGGCGGGCGGGACGGGCCGCGGGTTCGGCTTCGTCTTCAGCGGCGTCGCGGTCGGCGGGGTGGTCGGGCCGGCGGCGCTCGGCTGGACCGTCGACACCGCGGGCGCGGTCGTCGCCTTCCTCGTCGTCGCCGCGTGCTACGCCGCCTCGGCGGGCGTGACGACGCTGGTGCGGGCCGCGTAGCGCGTTACCTCTCGTACACGCCGGGGTTGACGACGTACGCCGGCCGCTCGCCCGCGAGACAGGCCTCGACCTTCGCCGCGCTCCGCGCCGCCGCCCGCCGGAGGTAGCCCTCCGTCGGTCCGGCGACGTGGGGCGTGACGAGCGTCCGCGGGTGTGCGGCGACCGGGTCGTCCTCGCCCGGCGGCTCCTCGGCCCGGACGTCGAGCGCCGCGCCGCGGACCGACCCGTCCGACAGCGCACGGAGCAGGGCGTCCTCGTCGACCACCGGGCCGCGCGCGGTGTTGATCAGGTGGCCGTCGAGCGCCGACAGCTCCGCCTCCCCCACGAGTCCCCGCGTCTCGTCGGTCAGCGGGACGTGGAGGCTGACGAGGTCCGCGCGCTCGAAGAGCGCGTCGTGGTCGACCAGTTCGACGCCCGCGGCCGCGGCCTCGGCGCGGTCGTGGCGCGGGTAGACGTCGTGGTCCGTCTCGCCCGCGACCGCGGGGTCACAGCCCAGCACCTCGGCACCGAAGCCGTCGGCGAACAGCCGCGCGACGCGAAACCCGACCTCGCCCAGCCCCAGGACGCCGACGGTTCGCTCGCCCACCTCACCCAGCGTCGCGCCGGCTTTGTCCCACTCGCCGGCGGCGGTACGGTTCGGGACGGCCGGCCAGTCCCGGAGAACACCGACGGCGGCGCCCGCAACGTACTCGACGACGCCGGGCGCGACCGCCTCGGGGTTGTGGGTGACGACGACCCCGCGGTCGGTCGCGGCCGCGACGTCGACGTGTTCGACGCCGGAGCCGTGGACCGAGACGATCCGGAGGTCGCCGGCGTCGAGCAGGTCGGCGTCGACCAGCCCGGAGCGACAGAGCAGGGCCGCGGCGTCCGCGACGGCGTCCGTGAGCGCCTCGTCGGCCGGGGTCGTCATCCGCCCGGGCGGGAGTTCGACGGGGACGACATCGTAGTCGGCGGAGAGCCCCTCGCGGAAGCGGTCGATCAGAACCGGGTGTGAGTCGCTGTGGGTGACGACGACGCGCGTCATTCCGCGACCGTGCCCCGGCGACCGACAAATGCCTACCGGCACAACGGCTGTCGGTGATCCGGGATTATCAACTATCCGTTAGGTCAGCATCTCCGTCGTGTCGGTCGAGCGCTGGTCACCGAACAGCCACCCGACTGCACCGCCGCCGATCAGCGCACCGACGACGACGAATATCCACCCGGTGAGCAGCCCGATCACGCCGAGGAACAGCCCGCTCGCGAGTCCACCGGCCGCGCCGGATTCGCCAGCCGCGCCGATGGCAGTGAACACGAACGCGTTGAGGACGAAGTTCACGAGCCCGCTCGCGACGCCGCCCACGACACCGATGATGGCGCCCAGCCGGATGCCTGCGCGTCCGTTCGAAACGAGGAGGTACGCTCCGACCGCGCCGCCGACGAGCCCGGCGAAGCCCTTGACCAACGGGCCGATGAACAGTCCGATAAGCGGGATGAGCGTCGCGAAGCCGATGAGTACGATGAGCGCTGCGCTCAGGCCGATGTACTGCTGACGTTCTGTCAGGTTCACATGAGCCGGATCACCGACAGAGTACTTTATCAATTCTGGTATATTCAATATATGAACACCGTGGCCCGTGACGGTCCCGGCCGCGTGCCGTTCGCGGCACTCGCCTCAACGAGGTCCGCTGACCACACAACCTTTGCGTCCGCTCCGCGACGGCCGACCATGGTCGACATCGACCACCCGACCGAGACGTGGGGGTTCGCCGTCTTCGGGACGCTCGCGGCGCTGGTCGTGACGGCGCTCCCGGTCGTCGGGTTCGTGCGCGTCGTGCCGGCGTTCAAGGAGATACTCATCGGCGCGGGGATTGTCTACCTCCTGCTGGACACGGCCGAACTGGGCGACGGCGCGGCCTTCGCCGTCGTCGCCGGGATGGTCGCCACGGTGCTTTTCAACCTCCTCGCGGCGGTGGCCGGCGCGGTCGTCGGGGTCGGCCTCCTCGGCGGGGGCGCGAACGTGGTCGCGGGGATGGGGACGATCGCGGGCGTCGATCTCGCCGTCGTCGCCCGCGCCGTGCGCCTGTTCTCGGTACTGGTCGTCTCGCCGGTCGGCTACGCCGCGGGCGGGGCGCTGGGTGCGTACCTGAACCGACGAGAGGACGGTGGGGCGGACGACGCCGCTCCGGAGACGCCGTTCTCTTAGTACCGCGAGGGGAGAAACGCCATTCCGATGAGCAGGACGGCCGCGACGCCGCTCAGGATGCTGACACCCCAGAGGCCGCTCTGGAGGCGGGTGTACTCGCTTATTTCGGCGGTCTGGCTCGCGTAGACAGAGTAGTCGGACTCTAACACGACCTCGCTGTCGCTCGCGAAGTAGACGAAGTACTGCTGGCCGTCGAGCGTCACGTTCGCCTCGTTCGTGAGTTCGACCGTGTTCGTCCGGGGGGCGGTCCACGACACCGGCACCTCGCTCCTCGTCACGTTACCGACCGTGGTCTGGTTGCCGCCGTACGCGATCGTCTCGCCCTCGGCGACGGTACGGGTCTCGGGCGCCGGGAAGTACTCGCTCGCGGGCACCAGCGTCGTCTCGTTGCCCTCCGTCACGACGACGTACTCCTCGCCGTCGCGCGTGATCGTCTCGTTGTCGGCGTTCGGGTCGTCGGCGAGGATCGCAGCACGGTCGACCTGTTCGACCAGCGTGAACTCGTCTGGGTCCGACTCGTCGGCGACCGTCAGGTTGCCCTCGAACCCGCTGGCGTTCACGACGTCTCCGGGCGCCCACGTCTCGGTGTAGGTCGCCGAGTCGTTCGTCCACTGGAGCGCGCCCGAGTAGGTGACGCTCGTCCCGCCGCCGTGGTCGCCGCTCTCCTCCTCTGCGGTGACCGACGTCACCGTGTACTGGCGGTCGTCGACCGTGAACCGGTCGCCCGTGGACAGCCGGTAGTCGGGGTCCTGGAACGACACCGTCGGCTGTTGGGCGGTCGCGATCAGCCCGTACGACCCCGCTCCCAGGACGAGAAAGAGCAGGACGTACGCCGTGGCGGCGCGTCGTTGCATGCGCGGCGGTAACGACCCGCCGCTGTTAACCGTTTCTCTCCGTCGTTCTCGTCGGCCCGCCGGCGGTTCGAGCGAGCGAGGAGAGGGTCGAGGAGGGGGACGGACGGGGGCGTCAGGTCGACGGCGAGGACGAGGACGAGGACGACCAGACCGCTCCCGTCCGCCGCCCGCCGACCGTCGCCTCCCACCGCACCGCGAGCGTCGACGAGTCCGTCCCGGCCGGAACGACGTACGGCAGTTCGATCCGCGTCTGGTCCCCGTCGACCGTCACCGGTTCGTCCGCGTTCGCGACCGCAACGGGGTAGCGCTGCCCGTCGACGACGAGGACGAACGCGCCGTACGGCGGGAACTGGATCGGCCCGCCCGTGGGGTTCCGGATCTGGACCCGCACCACGACCCACTGGCCGTCGGGTGGGGGCGTCCGGGCAGACCCGTTTCCGCCGCCGGTGTACGTCGAGGCGAATCGCCCTCCGAGTACGGCCACGGACAGCCCCCGCGGCGTCCCGAACGCCTCCCCGAACGACAGTTCGCGCGGGACGCTCTCGACCGACCACGTGCGGCCCGTCGCGTCCAGTCGCAGGTCGTAGCTCCCGAGGAAGGCAAAGCCGGGCAGCCGCCCCGCGAGCCGTGCCGTCTCGCCCGCGGGCACCTGCCCGGAGACGCTCGCGTCGAGCGACTGCCAGTCTCCCCCGGCGCGGGCGCTCAACCCGGACTCGAACCGACCCGGCGCGTCGGTCGGGTTCCGCACCCGGACGCCGAACTGGTACGGCGTCGTCACCTCCACCGTCTCCGGGGCGTCGAGGCCGACGACCGAGAGCTCGGCGCCGGCGGCCCGTGTCTCCGTCGGCGAGTCGGTGGCGTCGGGCGACGCCGTGTCCTCCGAGGGCTGTGTCGACCCGCAGCCGGCGAGTCCGGCGGCCGCGAGCGCGAGGACGGTCCGGCGGTCCATACCCCGCCGTTGCCCGTCTGCCCCCTGAACTGTTCGGTTCCGTCCGGACCGGAGGCGTTACCTCGGCGGCCCGTGCACGCCCGGCATGGACGACGAGACGCCGACCCTCCCGATCGTCTGTGACGCCTGCGGGACCACCACCCGCGTTCCCCTGGAGGACGCCGGCGAGACCGTCCGGCGGCACAACGACCGCCTCCACGACGGCGAGGAGGTGGCCGGGGTCGACCCCGACCTCCTCGACAGCCTCCACGACCTCGTGGCCGCCGACCTGATAGAGGAGGACTGACCGGGCGGCGACGCGGCGGTCGCCGACGACCCCGGCCGCGCCGGCGCGCGGCTACTTGCCCGGCTCCTCGTGGACCGCCTCGCCCCGGCTGAGGCGCTCTGCGATCCCGAACGTCTGCTCTGCCTCCCGGCGCGTCGGGAACTGCGCCGCGAGGTAGCGCGCGGCCGCGACCAGCGCGACCCGCCGCTCTCCGTCCGTCGTCGCGGCCTCGAACTGCCGGCGCCCGGCCTCGTACGCCTGGATCGCGTGAAAGCCCGCGTCCTCGCGGAGGAGCCCGCGGCCGAGCGTCCGCCACAGCGCCGCGGCGTCGGCGCCCGCGTCGAGATGCGCGCCGACCAGCCGCGCGGCGTCGTTCACCCGCCCCTCGGTGTCGAACGTTTGCAGTAGCTCTTCGCGAAGCATCTCCGGATCGCAGTCGTCGTCGCTCGCGCCCGCCTCGGGGACGGGCGCGGGCGGGATGTTCAGGAACCGGTCGAGGTAGACCGAGAGCGCGGCGTCGAAGACGCCGCGGTAGAGGCGGGGGTCGGCGACCCTGTCCGCGGCCCGTCGCACCGCGTTGGCGTACGTGAACGTGTGGTGAACGGTGTTCCAGTCGCCGAACTCGTTGGCCGTCCCGAACCGCGCGACACGGGACGCGGCGGCGTGACAGACGCGGTCGGCGAGAGCGACGGGCGTCGCACCCGCCGCGACGGCCGCTCTGAGCGCCGCGACGATCGCCCGCGGGTCGTCGCCGAGGAGCGTCTCGTCGAACCCGTCGGGCGCCGTCCACTCCGTCCCGGCCACCGTCCGGTCCTCGAGCCCCAGGTCGTCGTAGGCGTCGAACAGCAACCCGGCGAGGTCGACCGGCTGACGCCACGCCGACTGCTCTTCTCCCCGGTCGGCGTCGACGAGGACGGGCACGAGACTCGCGAGCGTGTCGGCGACCCGCTCGCGGTCGTCCCAGCCCACGTAATCGAGCGTCTCTATCGCCGTGTTACAGAAGTCGAGCGCGTGGCCGCCGTCGAGATAGACGTGGTCGGTGGCGGCCGCGAAGAGCGTGCGCTCGACGCGGTCGCGCGAACAGCGCGCGACGACCGCCCGCAGGGCGCGCTCTGCCCCGTCCCGGTCGCGCACCTCGACGTTCTCACGGACCCACGCGGTCAGGCGCTCCGGGTCCGGGTCCCGGACGTCGAGCGCCGGCTGGTCGAACCGCGGCGGTTCGCCGGCGCAGTCGCTCGCGACGTGGCGCAACCCGGTGTACAGCGCGCGCCGCCGGTCCGCGGGCCGCAGGTCGGGGAGGACGCCCGCGAGACAGCCGAGGATCGTCAGCCCCGACGACCAGCCGTCCGCGCGGTAGCGCGTCCCGAAGTCGACCCCCTGCGCGACCGTCTCGGTCGGAGCGACCCCGGCGTCGTCGAGCCCGACGACCGCCTTCGCGACCACGAGCCGGAGGTTCTCCTCCAGCCCGGTGTCGAGTCGCGCGCGCCAGCGCGCCGGCGACGACCGGTCGGGGTCCGGATTCGGGTCGACGTACACCGTCCCGTCCGCCTCGACGACGGGGTAAGCGAGCACGTCGTTCGCCCACGGGTCGAACGTGTCGCCGCCGGAGAGTTCGAAGCGCGCGTGGTGCCAGTGACAGGTCAACACGCCCTCGTCGACGCTCCCCTCCGAGAGTGGAAAGCCCATGTGCGGACAGCGGTCGTCGACCGCGAACGCGTCGCCCTCGTGGCGCACCAGCGCGACCGGCTGGCCGTCGACGCTGACGCGGGTCGGCTCGCCCTCCGCCAGGTCGGCGGCGTCGGCGACGGGGCGGAATCCGTCGGGGACCTCGGCCTCGGACATGGTCGAGAGAGCCCGTGGACGAGTATGAACGTTCGGCCGGGACGCCTACGTCTCGTCCACGTCGAACGGTTCGTCCCGCCGGTAGACGATCTGTTCGGGCAGTCCCTCGCTGTCGCTCGGGGGGTCGCGCGGCAGCCGCTGGAACTCGTCGTCGGGCGCCGTCGCGGTCAGTGCCAGCGCGACCCCGTCCAGCAGGTCGTCGAGCCCGGCGTTCTGGCCCCGCTCGCGCAGGCTGTCGACCAGCCCGGTCCAGTCGCCGTGGCCGTACCCGGGGACGGCGCGGAGGACGCGCGTCCGGGGGAAGCTGGATCACTGGCAGATTCCGCTCCCCGAGGAGCCGCTGCCGGCCCCAGAGAGAGTCGGCTGGGACCCGGACGACCCCGCGCTCGACGACCGGTTCGTCGGCGGCGGACGCCGGGGGGCCTACCGGCCTTCGGGAGCCCGACGGTCCGAGGCGACGGAGTCGGACGAGGGCTGACTCCCGGGCGACCGCGCGCCGGACAGCTACCGGCGGCCGGTCAGCCTCCACGCGGAGAGTGAGTCGACGACCGCCGTGCCCCCGTGGGCGGCCACGGAGATACCGGTGCTGTCCGGCCGTGTCGGGTAGACGCGGCTCGTCAGACAGTGCCGGGCGTTCGCGTACAGTTCGACGACGTTCTCGTCGAGGAAACAGCGGAGTGCAAGCGGCTCGTCGTCCGGAGCCACCGTCATCCGCTGTGTGTCGGTCGTGACGCGTCGGTCCTCGCTCGCGGTCGCGCGGTCGACCAGGAGCGCCCCCTCGTGGGTGTACCGTATCGACGTCCGCTCGGACCCGTCCGGCGACTCGAAGACGGCCAGTTCGAACGCGGTCGCGTCGTCGAGTGAGACCGCCAGCTGGAGTTCGACGGCCGTGCCCGATGCCCGGAGCGAGCGCCGCTGGCCCCCAGGGACTGTCATCGACTCGTCGACCTCGAACGCCCGGGCCCGGAGCGCCGTCACTTCCTCGGCCGGACGCTGCCGAAGGCGGCTCTCGGGACCGACGGTGATGACCCGCGGGAGCGAGAGCGCACCCGACCAGCCCGCGTCCCACTGGGCCTCGGGGTCACGAGCCTCCGGGAGCCAGCCGAACGTGACGTACCGGTCGCCGTCCCGGAGCGACTGCGGCGCGTAGAACTCACCGTGGTCGAGCGTCCCCCGGTTGGTCACCGCGAAGCGGCCGTCGTCGACCTCGCCGAGGAAGTAGAGGACGTCCTCGTAGTTCGAGACGTGCAGGAGCTTCTTCTCCCCGAAATCGAGGAGCTCTGGACACTCCCAGACCGTCCCCTCCGAGGCCCCGTCGCCCACGAGCAGCGGTCCCTCGTAGTGCCACTCGCGGAGGTCTGCGGAGGTGTACAGCAACGCCGTGCCGCCGACGTCGGTGATGCCGGAGCCGACGAGCTGGTGCCAGCGTCCGTCTTCGCGCCAGACGCAGTGGTCGCGGAACTCCGCGCGCCAGTGCTCGGTCTCGAGAACGTCGATGTCGTCCGGAGGCGCCTCGATGACCGGGTTGTCGGCGTGTTTGGCCCAGGTCCGGAGCGTCCCGTCTGCGGCGGTCGCCAGGCAGGGGAGCTGTCGGCGGCCGTTTCCGCCGGTGTAGAGGATGGTCGGCGTGCCGCCGTCGTCGACGGCACAGCCGGACCAGCAGCCGTCGCGGTCGGGGCCGTCCGGCGACGGCGACAGCGCAACCGGCTCGTCCCGCCACGTGACGAGGTCGTCGGTGACTGCGTGTCCCCAGTGGATCGAGTTGTGGAACGGCCCCGCCGGGTTGTACTGGTAGTAGACGTGGTACCGGCCGTCCCACTTGAGGAGCCCGTTCGGGTCGTTCAGCCAGTTCGCGGGCGGCGTGAAGTGGTACTGCGGCCGGGAGCTACGCTTGTCGACCCGGGCACGCATCGCGCGCAGCTCGGCGGTGTCTTTCGGCCGCTCGGGCTGCTCGTAGCCGTCGACGAGGGCACCGAGACAGCCCGCCGCAAACCGGTCGCGCGCCTCGGCCACCGCCTCTGAAGCCGGCTCGTCGAACGCGAGCCCCGCGCCGACGCCCAGCACGGAGCCGGCCCCTGCGTTCCAGCCTACGACAGTCATCTCGTGGGGGACGTCGTGGTCCTCCCGAACCGTCGACGCGAGAACTTCGCCGTTCCCGGGGATGACCGACTCGTAGCGGGCGAACGGGACCGTTCCGTGCTCACAGACGTGGACGCGGAGGGTGTCGAACCGCTCGATCGCGGGGTGGTCGTCGTACAGCGACCGCCAGAGGAACCCGGTCGGTGCGGTCACGCTGTCGGCCCCGGCCGCGTCGGGCGGCACCGTCTCGACGCCGAGCGCGTCGACGTCGCCCATCGCCCGGAGGGTCAGGAAGAGGCGACCGCCGGACTCGAGAAACGAGTCCACCACCGGTGCCGCGGTCGACAGCGGCGACGTCGGCCCGAGCGGTGTGTCACGGTGCCACCAGAGGGCGTCGAACTCGTCGGCTGTCCTCGGGGTGTCGGTGAACGACACCGTCTCGACGGTGGCCTCCGTCCCGCGGAGCCACCTGAGGGCCGCCTCCTGCTCGCTCGACAGCTGCCCGTCACAGAGGAATCCGACGCGACTCGGCGAATCGGCCACGGGGTCCGTATTCGTCAGTAGGTGAAAACCGTAGCGACTCCGGCGGACGAGGCGGCAGAACCGAGACCCGCCTCCCCGGGCCGTTCGGCCGGTTCGATCCCGCGGGGAACCGTAGCCAACCGTGCGGGCAGACGTGGCTCGTCGGTGGATCGCCGGCCAGCCCGGTCCGCGCGGGTGACCTCGAGGATTCGTTCGCCACGCCGCAGGAGGGGACGAAGCCGTCGGAGAGCCAAGGCCCGGATTTGAACCGGGGATGATCCGCTCTGCAGGCGGACGCGTTCGGCCAGACTCTGCCACCTTGGCGCACCTCACCGTACCGAGGACCGAGACTTAACTTTCTCGCATCACCCCCGCGGCCGGGAGCCGTGGGGCGGCGGACACACACTCGCGGAACCGCAACACCCATCACCGTTCCAGGCGTGCCGGAGCACGAATGGCTGACGCGCGGAAAAAGCGAGAGTACACCGGCGACTACCCCGAGAAGACGCTGTATCTCCCCGGCCCGACCGAGGTCCGTGAGGACGTCATCGAGGCGATGGCACAGCCGATGTTCGGCCACCGGATGGACCGGATGACGGACCTCTACACGACGATCGTCGAGGACACGCGCGCGTTTCTCGACACCGACCAGCGGGTGATCGTCCTCACCGCCTCCGGAACGGAGTTCTGGGAGGCGACCACGCTCAACCTGGTCGAAGACCGCATGCTCGTGCCCACCAGCGGCGCGTTCAGCACGCGGCAGGCGAACGTCGCCGAGCGGTTGGGCAAGACCGTCGACCGGATCGAGTACGAGTGGGGACAGGCGGTCAAGCCCGAAGACGTCCGCGAGGCGCTGGAGTCGAGCGAGGACGGCTACGACGCCGTCGGGATGGTGATGAACGAGACGTCGACGGGGGTACGGAACCCCGTCGAGGAGATCGGCGACCTGCTCGGCGACTACCCGGAGACGTACTTCGTGGTCGACGCGATCTCCTGTCTCGGCGGCGACTACATCGACATCGACGCCCACAACGTCGACTGCATCTTCACCTCGACGCAGAAGGCGTTCGCGATGCCGCCCGGGCTCGCGGTCTGTACCGTGAGCGACGCCGCGTACGAGCGAGAGCTGGAGAAGGACTCTGCGTCGTGGTACGGCGGGTTCCAGCGGTGTCTGGACTACTACGACCGGAAGGGCCAGACCCACTCGACGCCGGCGATCCCGCTCATGCTCGCCTACCGCAAGCAGATGAAGCACATGCTCGAGGAGGGACACGCAGACCGGAGCCGACGCCACCGCGAGATGGCGGAGTACACCCGCGAGTGGGCCCGCGAACACTTCGACCTCTACCCCGAGGCAGGCTACGAGTCACAGTCGGTCACCTGTATCGCGAACACGCGGGGTATCGACGTCGCCGAAACCGTCGAGACGGTCTCGGAGGAGTACGACATGGTCTTTTCCAGCGGCTACGGCGACCTCTCGGAGGAGAGCTTCCGGATCGGTCACATGGGCGAACACACGGTCGAGAGTATCCGGCGTCTGACCGACGCGATAGAGGACGTCGCCGGACTGTAGCCGGCGGCTCCCGTTCGACCCGACCGCGAGCGCAGTCGCTGGCGGACTGACTGTACTCCGTGGCGCCCCCGTGCGTCGGGGGAGCTGTCGCCGACTGACGGGCCGATGGTCGACCGTGCGTCTCGCGTCGACGGCGCGTCAGTGGTCAGCGCCCCGGTCGGCGACGTGTTCGCCCCGGCGATTCGTGGGCGTCTCGTCGGACAGGATGAAGCTCCGACATAGCGAGGCCTCCGGGGCACGGCGGAGTGTCCCGCGCGCGCCGTCGGCTCGCGGCCGATTCAAAAAACGACGGGAGACGACACCTGTCGCTCAGCGTGGTGATGAAGTATGAGTGGGAGGCGGCGATCCGGTGTTCCCAGCGACTCGCGTACGCCAGTACTGGCCGGAACGCTGGCGGGCTTAACTGCCGTGTTCGGGATGGGTACGGGTGTTGCCCCGCCGCTGTGGCCGCCTTAACGCCGACTCGCGGAGTCGAACCGCGATTGTGACCGTCGTCGGTGGTCGATGACCGTGTTGTACGCGCGATTCCAGTTTGCGCCTGGACCCGTTCAACGGGTGCAGTGCGTATGAGTATGGCTCGGTCTGTTAGTGCTCGCGGGCTGAACGCCTCGTTGCCTTGGCGCGTACACCCCGAGT
>JAZKRX010000034.1:0-25567 GCA_036626375.1 Haloferacaceae archaeon | reverse complement strand
ACTAGTCCACCCGCTCGGCCAGCAGCGCGGCCGCCTCCTCGGTCTCCAGCGGCCCCTCCGCCGCGAACAGGTCGAGCGCCCGCTCGACCCGGTCGTCGGTCGGCTCCAGTCCCGCGCGTTCGAGCAGGCGCGTCGCCGCACCCCGGCCGCTCTTAGCCCCGAAGAGGAGGCGCCGCTGTCCGCCGAACGTCGCGGGGTCGAACGGCTCGAACGCGCTCGGCTCCGCCAGCATCGCCGTCGTGTGGATGCCCGACTCGTGGGTGACCGGCTCCTCGCCGAGAACCGGCGTCCGCGGGTCGATCTCCTCGTCCAGCGCGTCGAGGACCGCGCGACAGGCCGGGATCAGTTCGCCGACGTGCAGGCCGAGGTCGTCGCCACGGTCCGACGTACTTCCCGCAACGACCTGTTCGAGCGGCGTGTTGCCCGCGCGCTCGCCGAGCGACGCCACGGCCACGTCCGCCTTCGCGACCCCCTGTTCTTTCGCGACGAGCGTGTTCGCCGCCGCACACCCGAGGTCGTCGTGAAAGTGGACGCCCACGCGCCCGAGGTCCACCTGCTCGCCGAGGGCCTCGAGGCGCTCCGAGACGGTGAGCGGCGTCGTCGCACCCACGGAGTCCGGGAGGTTGACGACCGGCACGTCGGCGAGACGCTCCAGCGCGTCGACCTGGACCGCGAGGTCGGTGCGAAACGAGTCGACGAGACTCACCTGGACCGAGAGCCCCCGGTCGCGGGCGTGGTCCACCGCCGCGACCGTCGCGTCGAGCATCTCCGCGCGGGACTTGTCGACGACGTGGCGAAGCTGCCGCTCGGAGAGGTAGGTGAAGATGTCGACGCCGTCGGCGCCCGCGTCGGCCACCTGGTCGACGTCCGCCGGCACCGCCCGCGCGAGGCCGACCACCTCGGCGTCGACCCGCCCGTCGAGCCGGCGGATCGTCTCGCTGTCCGTCTCGCCGGTCGCCGGAAAGCCCGCCTGGATCCCCGCGATCCCCAGCCGGTCGAGCGCCAGCGCCGCCTCGACCTTCGCGTCGGCGTCGTACGACCGGTCGGGCATCTGGTCGCCCTCGCGAAGCGTCAGGTCGTGGAGCTCCATGCCCGCGCGTCACCGACACGGGTGTTAGGCCTTTCCACGCCGGACGGGAGATGCGCTCGTATCTTTATCACGTCGGGCGACGAGCGCGAGCGCATGGCAGACGACGGCGGCGACGACCACGAGTACGCGCCCGAACACGACGAGTTCCCGCTCGCGCCCGACCGCGACACCCTCCCGCTCGAGGGGATGACCGTCGTCGACGCCGGCAACCTCGTCGCCGCGCCGATGGCGGCGGGACTGCTCGCGGACTTCGGTGCCGAGGTGATCAAGATCGAACACCCGGAGTACGGCGACGGGCTCCGCCAGCTCGCGCCACACCGCGACGGCACCTCGCTGTGGTGGAAGGTGACGGACCGGAACAAGCGCGCGGTCACCGTCGACATGTCGACGGAGAAAGGCGCCGAGGTGGTGAAAGACCTCGCGAGCGAGGCCGACGTCCTCCTGGAGAACTTCCGCCCCGGCACGATGGAGACGTGGGGCCTCGGCTACGAGGATCTGAAGGACGTGAACCAGGGGATCGTGATGGTCCGCATCTCGGGGTTCGGCCAGACCGGCCCCTACGCGAGCCGGCCGGGGTTTGGCCGCATCGCGGGCGCCATCAGCTCGATGACGAACCTCATCGGCGAGACTGACGGCCCGCCGATGACGCCGGGCTACCCGCTCGCGGACGGCGTTTCTGGTATCTTCGGCGCGCTCGGCGCGCTCGTCGCCGTCCACCACCGCGAGGTCAACGGCGGCGAGGGCCAGGAGGTCGACCTCGCGCTCTACGAGTCGCTCTTCCGGCTCCTCGAGTTCGTCCCCATCGGCTACGACCAGATCGGCGAGGTCAGGACGCGCAACGGGAACACCCACATGTACGTCGCGCCGTCCTCGACGTACGAGACACGAGACGGAGAGTACCTGACGATGACCGCCTCGACGCCCTCGATCTGGGAGCGGCTCTGCCGGGCGATGGACCGCGAGGACCTGCTGGAGGAGCCGAAGTTCGCCGACAACGCGAAACGGGTCGAGCACAAGGCGGAGGTGAACGGGATCGTCCGCGACTGGGTGGGCGAGCGCACCCGCGAGGAGGTCGAGGCCGCCTTCGACGAACACGACGTGGCCTACGGCTTCGCCTACGACGTCGAGGACGTGTTCGCGGACGAACACTACCGCGTCCGCGAGGCGATGGTCCGGGTGCCCGACGACGAACTCGGGGAGGCGGTGGTCCAGAACGTCGTGCCGAAGTTCTCGGAGACGCCGGGGCGGGTTGACAACCTCGGACCCCGGCACGGCGAACACACCGACGAGGTGTTGCACGAACTCGGCTACGACGAGGCGATGATAGCCGAGCTGCGCGACGAGAACGTGGTGTAGGCGGCGCTACCCCCACTTCATCAGCCGCGGCGTCACCAGCAGTTCGAACGCGGCGAGCGCGAGGACGAACCACCGGAGCCGCCCCGGCGGGAAGAAGATGAAGGCAATCGCGACCAGCATCGCCGCCGCGGCGCCCGAGGCGCCGTAGCGGACGCGGGCGGGAAGCGTGGACACGGTCGCCGTCCGGCGCGCGCCGACCTAACGGTTCTGGTGCCGACCGCCGTCGCTCTGGCGCGCGTGCAGGCCGTCGCCGCCGCTCCGGTCGTGGGCCGTCGCCGGCGCAGCCGCCCGGACGAGTTCGCGACAGCCCCGTCGGATGCGCTGGGAGGCCGCGGTGTCGGAGACGCCGAGGTCGGCCGCGACCTGCGCGAGCGTCGCGCGCCGAGGCACGTCGAAGTAGCCCAGGTCGAGCGCGACGGCGAGCGCCTCGCGCTGTTTCGGGCTGAGCGTCCGGCCGTCGCCCCCGCACTCGGTGTACAGCCCGAGGGTGCGAAACTCGCCGTGGTGCCGCTCCCAGGCCTCCTTCAGCGCGACGAACGCCTCGCGGGAGGGACACCGGACGCGGGCGTGGACGCCCTCGGCGTCGTGTTCCAGCCCGAGGATCTGCCCGTCGGCCTCGACCAGCGCCGCGTACGCCGTCTCGTCTGCCGCGATCGCGAGCCGGATCGCGTACACCCGCTGCCCGTCGTCTCCGGCCGGTTCCGACGGGTCGTCGGCCCGGCTCAGCACCGACAGCGCGTCGACGCGAGGGTCCTCCGCGAGCGCGGCCTCGAACGCGTCGAGGTCGTCGCCGGTCGCACGACAGACGACCCGGAGGCGCCCGTCGGGCGTGAGGTCCGTGTCCTCGCGCACGAGCGTCGTCGGGGTCCGGCGCATCGCCGACTGTCCGAACGGCGCCTCGGCCTCGAACTCGGCGATGAGCGCCATCGCGTCTCGTCGTCACACTACCGGCGTATAATACCACGTGTAGATTGCCGCTTTTCCGTAGATCGGCAGGTTCGCGCGGGTCCGCCGGCGGAGTTCCGACCGTCCGGGCGGAGCAGCCGCCGGCGACAGGAGCCGGCAGTCGTTCGCTGATCCGCGGGGTCGTTCTCGACCCGCTCGGGGAGAACGGTCGGACCGCGGTCCGGCTGCCGGCCCGTCGGGGGTCTGACCGTCGGCCACCTCATGCACGGTCGCCGACGAGCGCCGCGACCATCGCGTCGAGACGGGCCAGCTCGTCGTCGGTGACCCGGTGGTCGTCGCCGTCGTAGATGCGCACGGTCACGTCGGCGTTCAGGTCCGCGAAGACGGCGGCGGAGTCGTGGACGCGCGCCTCGGGGATGTACGGGTCGTCCTCGCTACAGCCGAGAAAGACCGGCGTCCGTTCGAGGTCACCCGCGTAGTCGTCGGGGAGCCGTTCGCCGATCAGCCCGCCGCTCAGAACCGCCAATCCGCCGTAGCGCGTCGGGTTGCGGGCGACGTAGTCCGCGGCGATACAGGCGCCCTGCGAGAAGCCGAGGAGCAGCACACGCTCGCGGGAGAGGCCCGCCTCGACGGCGCGCTCGACCGTCCGGTCGACGGCCCGGAGCGCGGAGCGCCGCCGCGGCTCGTTCGTCTCGACGGGGTCGACGAAGCTGTTCGGGTACCACGTGCTCCGGTCGGCCTGGGGCGCGAGAAACGCCACGCCGTGGCGGTAGCAGTCGTCCACGAGGTTCACGATACCCTCGGCGGTCGCGCCGCGGCCGTGAACCGCGACGACCGCCGCCTCGGCGGCCGAGAGCGGCGCGCCCGCGGTCACGAGGTCGCCGTTGCCGTGCGGGTCGTCGTCGGTCACCGGTGCCCTCCCGGTGCCCGGCGGCCGGCGTCGTGGTCGCTCACGCCCCGGCGGAGACGGGCGAGCGTCTTGAAGGCTCGCGACGTTCGCCGGCCGGTCGGGGGCGAGCCCGGCGTCAGCCCTCGCCGGCCACCCACCGCAGCCCGAGGACGACGAGAGAGGCCGTCAGCGACATCATCGGAACGGTCGGCCGTACAGGAGGACGTCGGTCGTAGCCCGCGAGCGGGACGGCGGCGAGAAGCAGGATGGAGGGCAACGGTGCCGGCGGCGAGGAGCGAAACGACCACAGCCGTGACTGGCGACGGCGTCGTACATCCACCGCGCCGCAACCGGGACAGTTAGGTCCGTGCCGCCGTCACCGCGGTCCCATGGCCGAGACCGAAGACGGCGACGACACGGACACGAGCGGGGGCGAGCGGGTCGACCGCCCCGCGGACGGAGAGCTCTCGTGGTACGTGAAAGGCGCCATCCTGTTCGTCCTGTTAGTTATCGCCTTCATCGTCGTGGTCGACCTGTTCGAGTTCGCGGGCGCGGTCTGAGCGCTACACCGGCACCGGCGGACTCCCCGGGGCGAGGAGGCCGTCGCCGACGATACCGGCGAGGGGCACGCCGTACGCCAGCACGACGAGGACCGCGGCGATGAGGAACCAGAGCCGCAGGTTGTCGAGCACCAGCGGGCTGTGTTCGGGCCCGGAGAGCGCGGGCGGAATCTCGCCGTTGACCGACAGCTGCCCGACGCCGCGGTGGCCGAGCCACGTCGAGAACATCACCGCGAGGAACATCGACATCGCGACGAACAGCAGGAAGCCGCCGAGCGCGATCTGGAGGCGCATCTCGCCGATACCGCCGACGACGCCCTCGTAGGCGACCTGCGAGTACTCCGGCTCGGCCGTCCGGCGCGGGACGCCGGCGAGTCCGGCGCGGTGCATCGCGTTCGACATCAGCGCCATCCCGCCGAACCAGACGAACGGCTGCGCGGACGCCATGCCGCGCCAGCGGAGGCGCTTGCCCGTGATCTGTGGGACCAGCCAGTAGCTCACCGCCATCGCGGTGAGGGCGAAGGCCGTCCCGACGGTGAGGTGGAAGTGGCCCGGGACCCAGAGCGTGTTGTGGATGAGGTAGTTGATGTTCATCCCCGCGTTGATCATCCCGGAGAAGCCGCCGGCCGCGAACATCAGCCCCGCGAGCGCACAGCCGGAGAACGCGGGGTTGCCCCACGGCAGGGACTTCAGCCACGCGATCCGACCGCCGCCGCCGCGCTGGCGCGCGCCGTGTTCCATCGACGCGACGACGGTGAACGCGGTGAGCAACGAGGGGAGCAGGAGGAACATCGTGTTCGTCATCGCGACGAACTTGAACCCGTCCGCGATGCCCGGGTCGACGTACTGGTGGTGGAAGCCGACCGGCGTCGAGAGCAGGAGAAAGAGGACGAACACGACCCGCGCGAGACCGTCGCTGAACAGGCGGCCGCCGGCCAGCTTCGGCAGGATTGTGTACCAGACGAGGTACGCCGGCAGGAGCCAGAAGTAGACGACCGGGTGGCCGAAGAACCAGAACAGCGTCCGCGAGAGCAGCGGGTCGACCTGCGAGATGAGCCCGAGCGACCACGGGATGAGAAAGAGGACGACCTCGGCCGCGACCCCGAGCGTCGCGAGGTACCACATCAGCATCGTCGTCAGCACCATGAACGTCTGGAGCGGGATGCGCTTGTCCGGGTTCTCCTTGCGCCAGCCGAAGTAGGCCTTGAAGTAGTTCGCGCCGGCGATCCACGACCCGACGATCACGAGCGCCGCGCCGACGTAGAACGAGGGGTGTGCCTGGAGCGGCGGGTAGAACGTAAAGAGCACGTCCGCGCTCATCGGGATAGAGTCCGAGAGGCCCGAGAGGATGGGCACCGCGGCGAGCACCGTCCCGAGGAGCATCACGGAGAACCACGCCATCCCGATCCGGGAGTCGAGCTCTCGGTCGAGGCTCCGCGAGACCGCCCACGCGAACAGCCCGGCGATGAAGAACGTGGTGAACACGAGGACGAGCAGGACGCCGTGGCCCGTCAGCACGGTGTAGTAGTCCTCGCTCGGGATGACCCGGAGGACGTTCGTGCGGTGGAGCGACTGGATCAGCCCGAACAGGCCGCCGAGCCCGAGAGCGACGAAGGCGACGGCGAACGCGCGCCGGACCCACGCCGCGGTCTCGGGGTACTCGTCGACGTACGTCACGGCGACCACCCCGGAGCCGTGACCAGAGAGTGGAGCGCCCGGCGCGAACCGACCGTGGTCACGGCGACTCACCTCCCGGGCCCTGGTACTCGTCCTGTGGCACCACGACGATCTGACCCGCCATCTCGTGGTGGGACGAGCCGCAGTACTCGTGACAGACGAGCCCGTAGGTCCCCGGCTCGTCGAACTCGACGGTGACCTCCGCGACCTGCCCGGGGATCACCATCGTGTTGACGTTCGTTCCGACGACCTGGAAGCCGTGGACCACGTCGGCGCTCGTGACGTAGAACGTCACCCTGCTGTTCGCGGGCACGCGGATGGGGCTGCTCGTCCCGGGCCGGAAGATGAACTGCTGTGCGACGACGTAGGCCTCGTACTCGTGCTCGCCGACCTGCCGGACGCCGGGGTCGGCGAACTCGGTGTTCTCCAGGTTGCTCGCGTCGACGGTCCCGCCGGAGTCGTCGACCATCTCGACGCCGGCGCCGAGCGTGCCGTACGTAACGGTGCCGATGAACCCGACGATGAGGACGACGGAGATGACCGCCCACGCCTTCTCGAAGCGGTGAATCTCCATCTCAGCCCACCACCGAGATGTTGTTGCCGAGGAACTCGACGAAGTACATGAACACCCACATCAGCACCAGGATGACGAAGTAGCCGGCGATGAGCGCCGCCGTCCCGGTCGGGTCGTAGCTGTCGTGTTCGACCGCCTCGACCGGCTCGAACGCCGGCGCCTCCGCGACCGGGTCCTCCGCGGCCGTCGGGTCCGGCTCGGGGCCGCGGATCCCGCCCCGGCGGCCGATCTCCGCGTACGCCTCCGCGCCGGCGAGCGTGAGGGCAACGAGGCCGAGGGAGCCGTAGCCGATGGCCGCGAGCGCCGCGCCCATCGGGCCGCCGGGGAGCGTTCCGCCGCCGCCCTCGCCGCCGGCCTCGGTCGGCGGCGGCGTCGGGACGTTGTCGCCGACGACGACGACGCCTTTCATCCCGAGCGAGCGGTGTGGCAGGCAGTAGTACTTCGTGACCCCTGCCTCCTCGAAGGTGTACTCGAAGGTGAAGCCGGCCTCGGCGACGAGCTCGGACTCGAAGCTCGCGCCGGACTCTGAGACGACGTTGTGCTGGCCGCCGTTGCCGGTCCACTCCCAGACGACGGTCGTCCCGGGGTCGACCTGGATCGCCGGCGGGCCGAACGCGTACGCGCCGCCGTTGCCCTCCGTCCCGACGCCGACGCGGACCTCGCTCTGGCCGGTGCGGTCGAACACCGCCTCGTAGTTGTCGACGTCCGACATCCAGCCGTCGAAGGTCGGCTGGGCCGAGGCGACGCGGCTCGTGCCGACCGCCGCCGCGCCCGCGGCGACGGTTCCGGCGGCGCCGCGGAGGACGGCCCGGCGGGACGGCCGGCTCATCCCACGACCCCCACGAGACGACGGCGTCTCGACCCTGACTGACCGAACATAGCCTCGGTGTTTGCACTGGTGAGAATAAACGCGGAAGTCGATTCCCAGCGCGCTGGAGTTCGGCGATCATTTAAGACGGCGGAGGCGGTGGGACCGCCATGTCGCCGTTCAGAGTCGCCGCCGCGCTCGTGGCGCTCGTCGCGCTCGTCCCCGCCGCGCTCTGGCTGACGACCCGGTCGACGCCGGTCGTCGCGCTCGCGCTCGTGAACGTGCTCATCATCGCCGGAAGCATCTACACCCTGTTCGGCCCCTCGCCCGGCGGCCACGCCGGGCCAGTCGAAGGGTGAGATGACCGCCGCGCCGCACGGGCTCCCCGCGGGCGCCGGCCTCCTCGCCTTCCTCGCCCTCGGCGCCCTCGGGAGCGTCCACTGTCTCGGGATGTGCGGGCCGCTCGTCACGATGTACGCCGACCGCACGGGGACGGACGCGCGCGGCCCATCGTTCCACGCCATCCGTCAACACGCGCTGTTCAACGCCGGGCGGACGGTCAGCTACGCGGCGCTCGGCGCCGCGATGGGGGCGCTCGGCGCCGCGCTGTTCGACGCCGCGGGCGTCGTCGCCGTCGGCGACGGGGTGCGCGCCGTCGTCGGCCTCGTCGTCGGGAGTCTCATCGTCGCCGCGGGGGTTCGCTACGCCCTCGGCGGCGCCGCCGGCTCACACACCGTCCCGGGGCTCTCGGGGCTGTTCGGGCGGGTGAGCGGCGTTCTCGTGCCGCGGATCGACCGCCTCGCGGACGGCCCGGGGATCGTCGCGCTCGGCGCGCTCCACGGGCTCTTGCCCTGTCCGCTGCTCTACCCCGTCTACCTCTACGCGTTCGCCCGCGGGTCGCCCGTCGAGGGCGCCGCCGCGCTCGCGGCGCTCGGTCTCGGCACCTTCCCGACCCTGTTCGTCTACGGCCTCGCCCTCGGGTCGCTCGGTGCCGGCACCCGCGCGCGCCTCCACCGTGCGCTCGGCGTCGGGTTCGTCCTCCTCGGCACGGCGCCGATAGGGATGGCCCTCGGGATTCTCGGGGTGTCCGTCCCGCACGTCCCGCTCCCGCACCCATGAGCTGTGACCTGTGCGACCTCCCGACGCCAGACCCGCCCGTGACCGACGACGGGGTCGACGGGCGCTTCTGCTGTCGGGGCTGTCTGGAGGTGACACGGACGCTCGGCGACGAGGCTGCCGAGACAGACGCCGCCGACGCCCGCGAGACACTCGACACCGGGCCGGCCGACGCCGAGGGCGAGGAGGCCTTTCTCGCCGTCGACGGCATGCACTGTGCGACCTGCGAGGCGTTCGTCGAGGCGCGCGCGACCGAACACGAGGGGGTCCGCGCCGCGGACGCGAGCTACCCCACCGGAGCCGTCCGCCTCGTGCACGACCCCGAGACGGTCGACCGGGAGGAGCTCCCGGGCGTGCTCGACGGCCTCGGCTACAGCGCCCGCGAACACGACGACCCGGCGGCCGACGAGCGCTCGACCGGCCGCCTGCTCGTCGGCGCCTTCTTCGGGATGATGACGATGTGCTGGTACCTGCTCTTTCTGTACCCGAGTTACCTCGGCGTCGACCGCCTGCTCCTCGACGTGAACGGCCTCGCGGGCGACTACCTCCTCTGGAACGTCTGGATCATGACCTCGGTGGTGCTCGGCTACACCGGCGGGCCGCTCCTCCGGGGCGCGTACGTCAGCCTCCGGGCGGGCCTGCCGAACATGGACCTGCTCGTCGCGCTGGCGGCGACGACCGCCTACGGCTACAGCACGCTCGTCCTCCTGACCGGCGGGACGGAGGTGTACTTCGACGTGGCGACGGTCGTCGTCCTCGCGGTGACGGTCGGCGACCACTACGAGTCGCGGGTGCGCGAGCGGGTCGCCGGGCGGCTGACCGACCTCGTGGAGGAGCGGGTCGAGGAGGCAGAGCGGGTCGCGCGGCCGACGCGAGAGCGCCGCGCTCGCGAGGCTCCGGCGACGGAGTCGCCGGTGGCGGTGGGACCCGAACCCGAGGACGGTGACCGACGGGAGCCGCCCGCGGCGTGGAGCGACACCGAGACGGTCCCCGTCGACGACCTCGCGCCCGGCGACGAGGTGGTCGTCCGCACGGGCGACCGGGTGCCGGTCGACGGCGTCGTGACGGAGGGGTCGGCCGCGGTCGACGAGTCGCTCGTCACCGGCGAGTCCCGGCCGGTGCGGGTCGAGACGGGCGACGAGGCGGTCGGGGGCGTGCTCGTCACGGACGGTGCGCTGGTCGTCCGCGTCGGCGACGAGCCGACGAGCACGCTCGACCGGATCGTCCGTCACCTGTGGTCGATCCAGAGCGGCCGCCCGGGCACCCAGCGGGTCGTCGACCGCCTCGCGGCCGCGGTCGTGCCGCTGATTCTCGTCCTCGCCGTCGTCGCCGTTGTCGGCCACCTCGTAACGGGCGCGGGGGTGAGTGCGGCGGTGCTGGCCGGCCTCGCGACGCTCGTGGTCTCCTGTCCCTGCGCGCTGGGGCTCGCGACGCCGCTCGCGACGGCGGCGGGCGTCCGGGCGGCGGCGGACGCGGGCGTCGTCGTCACCGACGCCTCGGCGTTCGAGCGCGCCCCCGACGCGGACGTGGTGGCGTTCGACAAGACGGGGACGCTCACGACCGGCGAGATGCGGGTGGTCGAGCGCCCCGGTCCCGACGCCCTCCGGCGCGCCGCCGCGGTCGAGGCGCGCTCAGACCACCCGGTCGCGCGCGCCGTCGTCGACGCCGCTCCGCCGTCCGACGCCGTGGTGACGGGGTTCGAGAACCACCCCGGTCGGGGCGTGAGCGCCCGCGTCGACGGGGAGCGGGTCGTGGTCGGCCGCCCGGCGCTGTTCGCCGAGCGCGGATGGACGGTGCCAGACGACCTCGCGGCCCGCTGTGACCGGGCGCGCGAGCGAGGACACGTCCCCTCGCTCGTCGGGTGGGACGGACGCGCCCGCGACGTCGTCGTGACCGGCGACAGCCCGCGGCCGGAGTGGTCGTCGGTCGTCTCCCACCTCGCGGCGGAGCGCCGGGTCGTGGTGATCACGGGCGACGACGAGCGCGCCGCCGCGCGCTTTTGCGACCATCCGGACGTCGACGAGACGTTCGCGGGCGTCCCGCCCGCGGCGAAGGCGGAGGTGATAGAGCGCCTGCGCGCCGACGGGACGGTCGCCATGGTCGGCGACGGGTCGAACGACGCGCCGGCGCTCGCGGCGGCAGATATCGGGATCGCCTTCGAGCGCACCGCGCTCTCGGCCGACGCCGCCGACGCGGTGGTGACGAGCGAGTCGCTCGCGGCGGTCCCGCGCGCGTTCGACGTGACGGCGGCGACGAACCGGCGGATCAGGCAGAACCTCGGGTGGGCGCTGTGTTACAACGCGGTCGCGGTGCCGCTGGCGGTGCTCGGCCTGCTCAACCCGCTGTTCGCGGCGGCCGCGATGGCCGCGAGCAGCCTGCTCGTCGTCGGAAACTCGCTGCGGTCGATGGGCGAGTCGGAGGAAGACCAGAGAGCGGCGCCGGAGGCCCCGCGGGAGCGGCCGCCCGCCGTCGAGGGGGTCGAGGCGTGACGGTCGAACGCGAGCGCGTCGCCGTCGGACCGGTCGCGCTCCCGCGCCGGACGGTCGGCCTTGTCGGGGGAGCCCTCGCCGTCGAGGCGGTCGCCGTGGGCGCGTACCTCCTCGCCGTCGACCCGCGGATTCTCTCCGTCAGGTACCTCGTCTACCCGTTCGTGTGGGTGAACGTCGCGCTGGTCGCGGTGCTCCGGGCGTCGCCCGCGGGCGGGAGTCGGCGGACGCGCGCCGTCGGCGCCGCCGTTGCGCTCGCGTACCTCGCGGTGCTGTCGGTGACGGCGGGCGTGGTGGCCGAGAGCGCGGCGCCGGCCGGCGTGCAGGTCGTCTGGGCGCTCCCGCCGGGGTGGGGACCGATGCTGCTCGTCCACGGCACCGCCCTGCGGGTTGCGCTGATCCCCTACGAAGTAGTCGGGTACGGGGCGCTCGGCTACCTCGTCTACGCGACGGTGGTCGAGGCGCGCGCGGTCGTCGGCGGCGTGGTCGGGCTCGTCTCCTGTGTCGGCTGTACGCTCCCGGTGGCTGCGTCGGTGATCGGCGCGCTGGTCGGGGGGACGGTCGCGCTGGGCACGACCTCGCTGGCGTACGACCTCTCGACTGCCGCGTACGTCGTCGCGGTCGTCCTCCTGAGCCGGTGAACGGTTCCCAGGGGATCGGAAGCGGTGCGGTCATTTATCATGGAACGGCCCGTCGATCAGTTCGGATGAACTGTGAGGAGACGGCCGAGTTCTCCTTCCGTTGCCCGTCGTGCGAGGAGGCGCTGACGGTCAACGGGTCGATGCGAACGGCGCTCGTCGAGCGCGGCTGTGTCGTCTGCGGCGCGGAGCTGACGGCGGCGGCGTTCACCCGGGAGGCCGAGTGCGGGTCCTGACGCCGGCCACCGACGGACAGGTTGATTACCGCGAGCCGTCCAAGACGGAACGGATGACGCTCGACCAGGAGACTGAGCTCTCGTCGGCCGAGACGGACGCGCTGCTCGCCCGCCACGAGACGGGAGTTCTCTCGCTGGCGCGCGACGACGAACCCTACGCGGTCCCGGTGTCGTACGGCTACGACCCCGACGTCGGTCGGGTCTACCTGCGGCTGGTGACGACGCCAGACAGCGAGAAGCGACGGTTCCTGGCCGACGCGGCGCGCGCGAGCCTGGTGGTCCACGAGCGAGACGGCGACTGCTACCGCAGCGTCGTCGCGGCCGGCCGGCTCTCCGAGGTCGAGCGCGACGACCTGACCGTCGAACACGTCGAGCGGTACGGCGACGCCAAGCGGCCGCTGTTCGAGGTGTGGGACGAGTCCCGCCCGGACCTCGATATCACGCTCTACCGCTTCGACCCCGACGACCTCGGCGGGCGCCAGATCCAGTTCGACAGCGACTGACACGCGCCGCCGCGGCGGGTGGCGTGCGACAGGCGCAGAGTCAAGTCCCTCCAGGGGGGACCCAGTCACCAGCCGTGGAGTCAGGAATCCGGACGACGGTCGCGTTCGACCGGCCGGACGTCTGCCCGGTCGCCGCGCTCGCGGCCGAGGCCGGAGCGACCGTCGACGCCGTCACGACGACCGTGACCCCGGGTGGAGGGGCCGCGAGCGTGACGGAGTTCGCAGCCGACGCGCCGCTGGCGGAGGCGACGGCCGAGATCGCGGCGACGGTCGTGCCCGTGTTCGCGCACGGCTCCACCCACCGCTACCGGATCACCCACGGCGACGCGGACTGTCCCTGTAGCTGTCTCGGCGGGTTCGACGTCCCGGTGACGCGCTACGTCGCCCGCAAGGGCACCCTGACGCTCGGCTTTCACGCCGCCGACTACGACGAACTCCAGGCCGTGGTCGCGGCGCTCCGCGAACAGTTCCCCGGGATGGACATCCGGCGGTTCGTCCGGGCGCCGACGGACGGCGAGGGCGCCGCCGAGGACCGGGTGCTCGTCGACCGGGGGCGGCTCACCGCGCGCCAGCTCGAGGTGCTGGAGACGGCCCACGAGATGGGCTACTTCGCCCGCCCCCGGGAGGCGAACGCGACGGAGGTGGCCGGGGCGCTGGACATCGCGCCCTCCACCTTCCGCGAGCACCTCGTCGCGGCGGAGTCGAAGCTCCTCGACGACATCTTGTGAACACGTGTGCGGCGCTGTCTCCCCTCCCGACGTCCTCTCTTCGGTCGCTCCTCGAAGACGGGGGCGTGGCGCCTACCCGTGGATAAACCTCCACCGATACTGTGGCCCGCCATTCCTGTCCGGCAGGGGCGTAGCCTCTCGTATGAGAGCAACGTCAGGCACCCGGTCGATCGAAGAGGGCAGAACCGTCCAGTGCGTCCTCGACGTACTCCACGACGCGGACTGTCGGGCGATCCTCCGCGCGACCGGCGAGACGGCGCTGTCGGCCAACGAGGTGGCCGAGGCCTGCGACCTCGCGCAGTCGACGGCCTACCGAAAGCTCGACATGCTGACCGACGCGGGGCTGGTCGAGGAGCGGACGCGCCTGCGCCGGTCCGGAAAGCACGCGAGCGAGTACGTCCGGGCCGTCGAGGACGTGGCCGTGTCGTTCGACGCCGACGGCGTCCAGCTCCGGCTGTCGCCGTCCGAGCGGTCGGACGACCGCGGGCGACGCGGGACCTGACCGCCGGCGTCACGGCTCGGCGTCGACCGCTCGCGCCGCCCGCCGGCGCTCGTCCACGTACCCGACCAGCGCGAACAGGCTGATCACCGGCATCGCGGCCGCGTGGACCCACAGCTCGGACGTCTCCAGGCCCGACCGCCGCGAGTCGTAGACGACGCACGCGGGGATCAGGAGTTCGACGGCGACGAACGCGAGCGCCGCAAGCCGAGCCGTGCGCGAGACCGACGCTAAAAGCGGCGTCGCGCCGGTCAGGCTGGCGGCGAGGAGGACGAACGCGGCGGCGAGCGCGGCGAGTTCCGCGACGGTCAAAGGCCAGAGGCTCGGCTCGCTCGCGTCGTCGGGCACCGACCGGAGACGGGAGGGGTGCGGACTTCAGCGTGTCGTCAGAACAGCGTCAGCTTGTCCCGGTCGTAGACGTCGATCTCGTGTACGACCGATGGCGACTGGCGCGCGGCGTAGGTGATCGCCTCGGCCACCTCCGCGGGTTCGACGACCTCGCCGGGGTCGAACCGCTCCTCGAACGGGTCGCCCTCGATCGTGAACTCCGTCCGGACCGCGGCCGGGTTGACGACCGTCACGCCGACGTCCGACCCGACCTGTGCGTCGACGGACTTCGCGAACCCACGTGTCCACCATTTCGTCGCGGCGTAGACGGGATTGAACGGACGGGGGTACTGCCCGGCGAAGCTCCCGACGTAGACGAGGTGGCCGCCCCACGCGCTCTCGCGGAGGTGCGGGAGCGCGGCCCGGGTGAGGTAGAAGCTCCCGTCGCAGTTGACCGCCATCATCCGGCGGTAGGTCTCGGTGTCTAACTCCGCCACGTCGCTCCCGCCCGCCACGCCGGCGTTGCTGACGACGAGGTCCACCCCGCCGAACCGTTCGACTGTCGTCTCGACCAGCGCACCGACGGCGTCCTCGTCGGTCACGTCCGTCGGGACGGCCGCGGCGACGGCGTCGTGTACGTCCTCCAGTTCCGCCGCGAGCGCCGAGAGCCGCTCCTCCCGGCGCGCCGCGAGAACGACGGTCGCGCCCTCGCGGGCGAGGGCCCGTGCCGTCTCTCTGCCGATACCGGAGCTCGCGCCCGTCACCACTGCCGTCGCGTCGGCGAGCGACCGACCGATATCCACGCTCATGGCTGACGACAGGCGGGGTGGGGCCCTCGGTCTTTCGCCGTCGACACCGACGGCGCGAGCGGCGAGCGCGCGCGACACGGCGGACAGCCCGAGGACTCCCGTCCGGCTAAACGGAGAGGCCGCCGGCGAGCAACGCCGCGTCGGCCAGCAGGAGAACCGCGAGCGCGGCCGAGAGCAGCACGTACGGCCGGCCGGCGCCCGCGAGCCGTTCGACGCCGACGCCCGTGGGGACCTGAAACCCCCCTGCCATGTACTCACCGACGCCGATCCGGTCGCCGTCGAGCGTCCGCATCCGGTAGACCCCCGTCTCGACGACGCCGTTCATGACGGCCCAGAGCGCGAGCATCCCGAGCACGAGGTGGCCCCGCGTCGTTCCGAACAGCCGCGGGAGCGGGTACAGCACCCAGATCTGGTAGAGGCCGGTGAGCGGGAGCGCGAGCCCGGTCCACCGCGTCACCGCGAGGAGTCCGTCGACGCTCCGCTCGAACCCGGCCGGCGACGACTCGCCCGCGAGCGCGGCCGGGAACACCGCGTAGGCGGCGTAGAGGACGGCCCCGGTCCAGAAGCCCGCGGCGACGACGTGGACGACGTACGAGAGTGCCAGCGGCGCACTCACTGCCATCGGCAACGCGGTTGTGCGCCGTCCGGGTATGCTCGTCGGTCGCCGCGCCGGCCCCGGACGACGAGGCCGGCGCGGGCGTCCAGGCCGTGACGCTGTCTCCGCGGAGGACGACGGCGACACCAGGGCACTCGTGGGCGACGCCGGAGGCGGGAGCGACTGGTCAGGGCAGCCGCGAGGCGATCCGGTCGAGCGTCGAGGGGCCGTCGCGGTCCCGACGGCGCACCCGCCCGCGTCCGAGCAGTCGGGCGCCCGCGAGGTAGAACGGCAGGCCGAGCAGCGCGTCGATCGCAACGATCGGCGCCCACGGGTGGACTCCGTAGAGCGCGTCGATTGTCGAGGGGGGCAGGACCGCGAGGTAGCGGTGCTCGACGACGTACCGGCGGTAGTAGCCCGTCTCCGGCGGGGCACGCAGGGAGACGCCCGCGTCGACGGTCTCGCCGCCGGCGACCCGGACCCGCCGTGGCTCGACCGCCACCCCCTCGCTCCCGGGTTCGAGGTAGGCGACGACGGGCAGGACGCCGCCGTTCGGGACGCGGTAGGCGAGAGTCGAGGACTCGCCGGTCGGGATCACCGTCGGGTCCTCGGAGTCGAACTCCGCGCTGACGATCCCGTACTGCTGTGATCCGGCTGGCGCGACCATCACCGCCGTCGCGCCCGCGACGAGCAACAGGGCAAAGCCCGCCGCGAACAGCCGCGGGTCGACGCCCGCGTCGCGCTCCCGCGTCCGGCTCCGGTCGCGTCCCGTCGACCCGCGGTCGCGCCACGCGCCGACGACGTACCACGCGAGCGTGACGCCGAAAAAGAGGTACGCGAGACCCTGGGCGCCGAGGAGCGAGCGCGTGCCGAGGAGGGCGGCGAGGTGGCGCTGGACGGTCGAGAGGACCGTCTGCACCCCGCCGACGACCGTGCCGAGGCCCGGAATCGCGACCACGCTCCCGCCGACCTGCAGCGCGACGGCGACGACCTGGGGCTCTTTCACCGGCGGCTCGCCGCCGTCCTGGTCGGTGAACGGGTTGGCGTCGCCCTTCGTCACGTAGCCGCGCTCCGTCTCGCCGGCGACGCGGTGGGTCGTGAGGCCGCCGCCCTGGATCTCCTCGGCGCGGAAGACGACCACGTCGCCCTCCTCGACCGGCCCGGCGAGTTGTGAGGGAATCGCGACGAAGCCGTCGCCCGGGTCGAGCGTCGGCTCCATGCTACCCGTCTCGACGTACGAGAGGCCGACCGGTGTGCCGAGCGCCTGCCCGAGAACGAGCGAGAGCACGACCGCGGCGGCGAGGAGTTCGACGCCGAGCGTGAGCGACCGGCGAAGCGACATGGAGACAGCCAGGTGAACTGTTCGTTCGACCGAACAAAAAGTCGCCGGCCGTCGGCGCTACGGGACTGCCCGTCGTGGACGGCGACGGCCCCCTGTATTTATGCTCTATGAGGTCATAAAACATATAATCCGGGATGGTAGAGAATCGCCCGCTCGAACTGAACCGTGCGGTGCCTGGCGGTCGCGTGGAGCTGTTCGCCGTCGAAGACGACGACTATCCAGGCGGGTGGTTCTACCGATTCCAGTACTATCACCCGGAAGCGGGCGAGATACTGCGCTACGACAACGCACACGACGACGACGACCTCGGCTGGCACCACCGGCACGTCAGCGGTGGCGACGACACCGGCATCGAGTTCCAGAACATCACCGCACACGTCGTCCGTTTTCTACGGGAAATCGACCATCTCGCCGATATCGAAGACACCACCCATGACTGAACACACCGACGATGGCTGGCCCGAGAAGTACCGCGACCCTCGTGACCGTCCACACCCCAGTGTCCTTCGCGTCACCGTCGAGTCGTTCGAGGAGGCGCGCGAGGACGTGCGTGACACCGTCGAACGGGTCAGCGAGGGCGAGGAGCAGCCTGCAGTCGTCTCGTTCTCCACGGTCGGCGAACTGCGAACGATCCTCACCGACCGTCGGATCGAACTCCTGCGGGCGCTGATGACGACCGACGGCGCGGCCGAGAGTATCTCGGCGCTCGCGGACGATCTCGACCGCGACTACCGGACCGTCCACGACGACGTCTCGCTGCTCGCCGGTCACGGTCTGCTGTTCATCGCCGACGAAGGACGGTCCATGCGGCCGTACCTGCCCTACGAGCGGATCCACCTCGACGTCGAGATCGTCGGCGGGCAACCCGACGAAGGGACAGCGCCCGCGTGACAGTAGACGACGAGCGCACGTCCTCGTCGCTATCGGGAGTGTCGCGGACGGTCGGTACGGCACGACACTCTCGGGCACGAGTTGCCCAACATCGCGGTTCTCGGCGGCGGCTCCGACACACTCGAACTCTCCGGAGGGAGTCCGCGATTCGGCGAGAGTTCGGCGACGAGCGTGACGGCCGGCGGCGCTACTCGTCGTCGAAGGCGAGGTCCAGGTCAGGGATGTCGGCGACGTCGCGGTCGCGGGTGACGAGCGTGTATCCGTGCTCGCGGGCCGGCGACGCGACGAGCGTGTCGCGAGCTGAGAGCGGCGCCCCGCCGGCGTGGTGTCGGCCGTCCAGAGTGCCCGCGCTGATGGCTCCTGCGAGCCCGAGTTCTATCACCTCTAACGTCCGGAGAAACCCGGCGGCGCGGTCGAACCAGTCGTCGCCGACCCGAACAGCCGAGTCATCGTGCGCGTGTGACTCGCTCAGGAGTTGCGTTCGATCCAGTCGACCCACTTCTCGAAGTCCTCGGCACCACACTGTGTGGCGATGGACCGATACGTATCCTGTGAGATCTGATCGGCGTCCACCAGCGGAACGGTGACCACGCGAACCTCGCCCGTCTCAGGGTGTTCGTACCGGAGTTTGACGTGGCTACCGGTCCGACCGACCGGTACGTACCGCTTCGACCGGAGCGCGCTGACGATCTCGCGGCCGGAGAAGTCGGCGGAGGCCACGTGTCAGGCGAGCCACGGCGGCGGCGAGTCGTCCTCGTCGACCTCGTCGGGGTCGACCCCGATCTCACGGAGGAACGCGGCTTCGTCCTCGATCGGCTCGCCACCCCCCTCGTGGAGGACGAGCGCCTCTGCGAGCATCGCCAGCGCCTCCGCTTTCGACCCGCCGCTCGACGCGACGCCGGTTTCGAGGTCCCGCGCGGTCACGAGGTCACCCTCGCAACTGAACTCGACGCCCTCCTCGCGTCGGTTCTCGGTCGTGCTGCTCACTGCATGGCTGTTCGTACAGCGGAGGTATAAACTCTCGTCCGACCGGCGATCAGCCCGCGTTCGCGGTGTCGTCGGCGAGTTCGTCGCGGGCCTCCGCGACCTCCGTGCCGAGGCCCGGACACGACCCAGCGAACGCCATCGGGTCGGCGGTCTCGGTGAGGCGCGTGACGAGGTCGCTGAAGCTCTCGTCCTCGCGTTCGAGCGCCACGAGACGGTCGTAGGCGTCCTCGGTGATGGTGATGTTCTTCGAGGCCATCAAGTACACGTACGTGTGGACGGGGCTTGAGCGTTCGGTCACCCGTGCGTCTCGGCCGGGACGCCGAGCGTCCGGAAGTCCTCGACGTGCTCGGTGACGACCGTCGCGTCCAGTGCGGCGGCCGCGCCGGCGACGACGCGTCGCCTCCGAGGCTGATCGTCAACGACACGAACCCGGTGGCTCACCCCGAGTCTCTCGCCGTCGGCGACGAGGGGGACGTGGTCGTCACCGTCGAGTGTGTCGACGGCGGGACCGACGAGTTCCGGGTCGCGGTGGACGCCTCGGGGCCGGGCGCCGGAGTCGAACTGAACCGGACAGTGACGCTCACCTGTCCGGCGTAGAGTTCGTCGGGAGGGAACGAGACCGGTTAGTGACCGCCGCGTGCCGGCCTATCGTGCGTACCGTTATCACCTGTCGCGCCGACCCGCGCGCCATGCCACTCCACGAATCGATGCGCCGCGCCGCAGACGAGGCGGAGATAGAGGTCGTCGCCTCGCTCCCGGACGCGGCGCTCTCGCCGACGATCGAGGCGTTCGACGACGCGCCCGGCGTCCGGTCCGTCGGCGTCACGCGCGAGGAGCAGGCGGTGGGCGTCCTCGCGGGCGCGTGGCTCGCCGGGAGCCGGGGGCTGCTCTGCTGTCAGTCGAGCGGGCTCGCGAACGCGTTCAACGCCCTGGGCTCGCTCGCGGTGCCGTGGGGGCTCCCGTTCGTCGGCGTCGTCTCCCGTCGGGGCGACCTGGGCGAGCACAACGGCGCGCAGGTGCCCGCCGGCTACGGCCTCCCGCGGCTCCTCGACACCGTCGGGGTGCGGAACCACCGCCTCGACGCCGGGGACGACGCCGAGCGCGTGGTGCGACGCGCCGCGGAGACGGCGTTCGCGACCGAGTCGCCGTACGTCGTGTTGGTCGACCCGGAGGCGGCCCGATGACCGCGGACCAGACCGCCTGTACGCGAACCGTGCTCGAGGTGACGCCCGACGCGGGGGTGGTCGCGAACCTCGGCACGGCGGCGTGGACGCTCGAAGCCGTCGCCCCCGACCGCGCCCGGAGCCTCCCGCTCACGGGCGCGATGGGGCTGACGACCGCCGTCGGCCTCGGGGCGGCCGTCGAGTCGGACGAGCAGGTGACCGTGCTTGAGGGCGACGGCTCGCTCCTGATGTCGCTCGGGACGCTCGCGACCGTCGGCGAGGCGGACCCGCCGAACCTCGTCGTCGTCGTGTGGGCGAACGGCGCCTACGAGACGACCGGGGGGCAGGCGACGGGCGGCGCCGACGTCGACTTCGCGGGCGTCGCCGAGAACTGCGGGCTGGCGGCGTGGACCGCGGCGACGGACGAAGCGTTCGTCGACGCCTACGCCGACGCCGTCGCCCACGACGGCGCCGCGGTCGTCGTCTGTGCCGTCGAGCCGTCTCGGCCCGACCCGACGCCGACCCTGGACTACGGGCACGCGTACGCGAAACACCGGTTCAGGGAGGCGTTCGGAGAGTAGCCGGGGCGGCCGCCTCACGCCGACCGTCCGACCGCACGGACAGGCGCGCCGTCGCCCCGGAACGCCAGCGGAAGCGCGAGCAGTTCGAACCGCTCGGGGGCGGCGCCGAGGCCGGTGAGGTTCTCCACGACCAGCAGGTCCGACCCGAGGAGCGCGCCGTGTGCCGGCAGACCCTCCGGTTCGTCTGCGCGCGCGTTCTCGGTCGGCGTCGGGTCCGGACTCGGAGTGTCGAGCGCGACGGCGTAGCCCCGGTCGACACAGCCCCGGGCGGTCTCCGGCGCGAGGTACGGGTGGTCGCCGTAGCGGTCGGTCCCCCAGTGGCGGTCCCACCCGGTCCAGAAGACGACGCAGTCCGCGTCCGCGTCCGGGACCCGGTCCGGCGGGACCGGGTCGCGGGCGCCGAGGTCCCGACAGTCGACGAGGGCGGCGTCGAACGCGAACGCCGAGACCGGGTACGAGTCGAGCGTCCGCCCGTCCGGTTCGGTGTGGGTCGGCGCGTCGACGTGGGTGCCGGCGTGGCTCCCGAGCGAGACGGCGCTCACGCGGTAGCCGTCGGCCGCGTGGGTGGCGTGCGGCGTCACCTCGACGGGCGGGTCGCCGGGGTACGTCGGAAGGCCGGTCTCGACGGGGTGCGTGAGGTCGAACACGGGCAGAGGAACGGGCGCCGCGTCGAAAAACCACTCGCGAGCGGAGCCACCACAAGGCCCTTTCCGCTGCCACGACCCGCTCCGGACATGGTCTCCCGTAGAGACTGCCTCCTCCTCGGCGAGTCGGCGCTCGCCGGCGTCGCCGGCTGTGCGAACGGATCTGGCGGGTCGACGCCCGACGAGACGGGACGTTCGGGCGCGCCCGCGATGTCGGGAACGACGCCCACGGAGACGCCCGCCGGCCCCCTCGTCGCGGACGGCCCGACCCAGACGCCCGGCGATGTCCTCGAGCCGACGCCGACGTGGACGAGCGGCTTCGGCGGCCGGAACGTCCTCGGGCTGGACGCGGGCGCCGACGGCCTGTACGCGACGACCGGCGCGGACGGTGGCCCCGCTGCGGTCGCGGCCGTCGCGCCCGGCGACGGCGCGCCCGAGGACCTCCTGCTCGCGGGGGCGCTCGCCGTCCCGACGCTCGTCCACGCGGGCGAGAGGCTCCGGACGGCCGTAGCCGTCCTCCTCGTCGTCTCTGCGGGCTACGCGCTCGTCCGGAAGCAGGTGGTCGCGGTCACCGAGGCCGTCGTCCGCGCCCTACCCGCCCCGGTCGTCGCGCGGCTTCCCGACCGACTCACCGAAGACGTCGTCTGACCAGCGCGTGGGAACGACCGGAACGTTTCAACAGTGGCGCGCGAGACCCGTGTGGCATGGCAACACAGACGTCGGAACCGATCGTCCGCCTGCCCGACAGCGCCGTCGCGTACGTCGCCGTGCTGGGCGCGCTGGTCTCGGCGGGAATCCACCTCGCCCTCGCGCCGCGGGTGATGGAGTTCAGCCAGACGACCGGGATTCTGTTTTACCTCAACGGGGCCGGCTGGCTCGGCGGGGTCGCCGTGTTGCTCAGCCGGTTCTGGCGCCGGGAGCTCTACCTCGTCGCCGCGGGCTACGCGGCGGTCACGGTGGTCGCCTTCGTCGCCCTCGGCGGACGGGTCGGGACCGCCTCGGTCGCCTCGAAGGTCGCCGAGGTCGTCGTCGCCGTGACCGCGGGCTACCTCTACACGGCCGAGACGTAGCGGAGCCCCCTGCTCACGGCTCGTCGCGCGTGACAACTAACACGGGAACGTCGGCCGTCCGCACCACCGCGGAGGCGACACTCCCCAGCAGTCGGCGAGAGAGGTTCGACTGGCCGTGGCTCCCCATGACCACGAGGTCGACCGCCTGCGTCTCGGCGTAGCCGCAGATCCGGGGCGCGGCGCCGTCGAACGACTCCGTGCGGACCACCGCCTCCGTCACGGCGAGGTCCGGGTCGGTCTCGCGCAGGTCGGCCGCGGCGTCCGCGACCGCCGCCTCGCCCGCCTCGGTCAGGCGCTCGAGGAACGCCTCGTCGAGCCCGCCGGCGGCGAACAGCCCGGCCGCGGCCTGGACGTCCACGACGTTCAGCACGTGGAGCGCGGCGCCGGTCCGGCCGGCGACCGCCGCGGCGTGTGGCGTCGCGCGCGCGGCGTTCTCGCTCCCGTCCGTGGGGAGGAGAACGCGGCCGTAGTCGGGGTGGTCCGGCGCCGCGGTCGGAACGACGAGGAGGGGCGCGGCGCTCCGGCCGAGCAGTCCCTCGGTCACGCCGCCGAGTAGCCGCTCGCCGACCCCCGTCGCGCCCTGCCGCCCGACGACGACGAGGTCGGCGTCTCGCTCGCGCGCGAAGGCGTCGATCGCGGCGACCGGGCGCCCCTCGCGGAGCGTCGTCTCGACCGGTCGGCCCGCCTCGGCCGCGAGCGACTCGACCTCGGCCAGCGCCGCCGCGCCGTGCTCCCGGAGGCGCTCGCGGTCGTCGTCGCCCCGGAGCCGCCGGAGCGCGCCGCGCTCGACGACGTGGAGGACGTCGACCGTCGCGTCGAACGCCGCCGCGAGCGCCAGTCCGTGTCGCGCCGCCCGCGTCGCCGCGTCGCTCCCGTCGACGGGGACCACGATGTGGTCGTACATTCGCTCTCCCTTCGTGGGTCGCCCTCTTCACCGTTTGCCGCGAGCGACGGACGGCGAGACGGGGAAGCACCTGCCCGGCGCGCGGGAGCGGGCGGTCGTGGACCGCGACCCGTTCTCGGTCGCCGGCCTCCTCCTCGCTCTCGCCCTCGTCGCCGCGCCGCTCTGGGTCGTCCCGCACGCCGGCGAGAGTTCCTGCGCGACCCGTACTTCGGGCTCCGCGCGGCGCGGGAGCTCGACACGCTGGGCCGGACCCCGGTCCAGTACAGCCGGGCGTTCCCGCGGTAGCGACGCCGCGCTACTCCGTCGAGCGGCGGCCGGGCCGCCACTCGCCGTCGAACGACTCGTGGGTGAACGGCTTCGCGTCCTCGCCGGCGTACGTGCCGACCGTCTGGCCGTCCCCTTCGAGATAGTACTTGTACGTCGTCAGCCCCTCCAGCCCGACTGGACCGCGGGCGTGGGTCTTGCCCGTGCTGATCCCCACCTCGGCGCCGAGGCCGAACCGGTAGCCGTCGGCGAAGCGGGTCGAGGCGTTGTGGAAGACGCTCGCGGAGTCGATGCCGCGCATGAACCGACCCGCGCGGTCGGCGTCCGCGGTGACGATCGAGTCGGTGTGTTTCGAGCCGTTGGCGTTGACGTGGTCGACCGCCTCGTCGAGCGAGTCGACGACTTTCACCGCGAGCACGAGGTCGCCGTACTCCGTGGTCCAGTCCTCGTCGGTCGCGGCGTCCATCTCGACGCGCGCTCGCGCCCGCGCGTCACCGCGGAGCTCGACGCCGGCGTCGCGATAGCGCGCGGCGACGGCGGGGAGGAACGCGTCGGCGACGTCGGCGTGGACCAGGAGCGTCTCGACGGCGTTACACACCGCTGGATACTGCACCTTCGCGTCGTAGGCGACCGCTTCGGCCATCTCGAGGTCGGCCGCGTCGTCGACGTAGACGTGACAGACCCCCTCGGTGTGGCCGAGAACGGGGATGCTCGTGTTGTCCTGGATGTACTCGACGAACGCGGAGCTGCCGCGGGGCATCAGGAGGTCGACCGAGTCGTCCATCTCGAGGAGGCGGTCGACGTCCTCGCGCGCCTCGATCAGCCCCGCCCAGCCGTCTGGCAGGTCGCTCGTCGCCTCGCGGATCACCTCGTAGAGGACGCGGTTGGAGCGACTCGCCTCGCTCCCGCCTTTCAGGATCACCGCGTTGCCCGACTTGCAGCTGAGCGCGGCGATCTGGACCAGCGCGTCCGGCCGGGACTCGAAGACGGCCGCGATGACGCCGATGGGGACCGACAGCTTGTACAGCTCGAGGTCGTCGTCGAGCCGCCGGGCCGAGAGCGTGCGCCCGAGCGGGTCGTCCTGCCCGGCGACGCTCCGGACCATCTCGGCGATGCTCTCGAGCTTCGCCGACGAGAGCGTCAGCCGGTCGACGAGCGCCTGGCTGTACTCGCCGGCCGCCAGCAGCTCCTCCGCGGCCGCGACGTCCTCCTCGTTGGCCGCCAGGATCCGCTCCTCCTCGTTTTCGATCGCGTCGGCGATCGCGTGAAGCGCCGCGTCTCGCTCCGCTGCCGGGCGGTTCGCGAGCGTCAGCGCCGCCTCGTTCGCCGCCGCGACCGTCTCCGCTGTGGTGGGCTCAGTCATCTGTGTCTCCGTCGATGGGGAGGAATATCGTCCCGACGGTCTTGCCTTCGGCGATCTTCGCCAGCACGTCCGGCTCGTCAGACGCCGCGATCACCGCCGGGATGCCGTGCTCGCCGACGTTCCGGGCGCCCCGCACCTTCGTCTGGATGCCGCCGAACTCGCCCGAGGCGCTCTCGTCGACTATCGCCTCGACCGCGGCGTAGTTGCGCCCGACCGCCTCGATGCGCTCTGCGGTCGGGTCGGCTTTCGGGTTGCCGGTGTACACCCCGCCGACGTCCGTGAGCGTGACGAGCAGGTCCGCGTCGACGCTCTGGGCGACCGACGCCGAGATCATGTCGTTGTCGCCGATCTGGAGCTCCTCCGTCGCGACGGCGTCGTTCTCGTTGACCACCGGGACGACCCCCCAGTCGAGCAGCGTCTCGACGGTGTTCCGGAAGTTCGTGAACCGCTCCGGGTCCTGGAAGTCGTGCTGTGTCAGGAGGATCTGCGCGGCGGTGAGGCCGTAGCGCTCGAAGCTCTCCGTGTACCGCCGCATCAGGTGGCTCTGGCCGATAGTCGAGA
>JAZKRX010000033.1:0-27062 GCA_036626375.1 Haloferacaceae archaeon | reverse complement strand
GAGACGAGGTACGAAACCCCGAGGACGATGACCGCCAGGATGATCAGCCCGCTGTTGGCCTGTGGCTCGTCCGCGAGCGCGAACATGGGGACGATCGCGTTGCCTGGGTCCTGCCAGTCGAACCAGAGCCCGCCGAGGAACAGGACCGCGGTCAGCGCGTAGCCGACGTTGGCGACGAGGTCGAGGTAGTCCGGGAGCTCTCGGTCGCCGTACGATCCGATGTTCTTCTGACTCATGATTCGAGGATACCGTACATCGTTAATAAAGATTGTGACGTGGGGAGCGTCGTCTCGACCCGGCACCCCGACTCCGCCCGTCGGTCAGGCCGGCAGATTGGGAAACGTTTATGATAGAACCCTCATTATGCCCGGTTGGGTTGTCAAATAGTGACAGACAATAACACCAGCAAGACGGACGGCAGAGTAAGCCGACGTCGGATGCTGCAGACGACCGGTATCGGCGCGGCCGCGTTCGCGCTCGCCGGCTGTAGCGGCTCCGGCGGCGGCGGTGACGGCGGCGGCGGTGACGGCGGCGGCGGTGACGGCGGCAGCGGTGGCGGCGGAGACACCGAAACCGACACCCCCGGCGGCTCCACCGGCTCCGGCGGCAGCGGCGTCGAACTCCGGATGTGGCTCTCCTACATCACGGAGGGCGGCGGCAAGAAGGAGGGAACCGAGGAGATCTTCAGCACCTGGGAGGAGGAGACTGGCAACAGTATCAGTCTCACCGGCGTCCCGTACACGGACGTCGTCTCGCGGTTCCGCTCGGCCCGCGCGGCGGGTGACGTGCCGCACATGGTCGAGGTCATGACCCGACCCGGCGTGCTCACTGGGGGCGCCGGCCGGATCATCAACGACCTCTTCCAGTCGATGGAGCTGTCGGACGTCGCGTCCGACGTGGTCATGGACGGCCACCGGGTCTGGGGCGCCCAGTCGACAGGTGAGGAGGGCAACCTCGTCTCCCTGCCGCTGGGCCTCCGCCCGTTCCTCCACTGCTACGACACCGTCCACCTCGAGGAAGCCGGCATCGCGAAGGAGGACGTCCGGAACGAGACCGGGCTGGACTTCACCGACGCGAACGACAGCGAGATGGCGAACATCTATAGCCAGCTCCAAGACTGGGGCGGTCCCAGCGGCGTCGACAACTACTTCCCGGACACCACCGGGATGAAGCAGTCCGACGAGGAGTACATGTCGGCGTACATCCCGATGTTCGGCGGGAGCGAGGCCGGCGTCGTCACCGTCGACGGCAGCGAGCAGGCCATCGACACCGACGCGGGCCGCGCCGCCGTGGAGTGGCAGTTCCGGAACATCGAGAACGGGAACTTCCACGAGAACTCCATCAACCACGGCGACGAGGAGTCCACGACGCTCCACCAGTCCGGCCAGATCACCAACAACTCCATCCAGGACTCGACGGACCTCTGGGCCAACTACCGGTCCGAGAAGCCCGGCGCGTTCCCGGACCTCAGCGGGGGCGGCGGCCCCACGGGCCGGTACACCTGGACGGCGCCGTACAACGGCGGCACCCAGGCGTTCATCGCGTGGCTCCCGAGCCTCGGGTTCATGTCCGACGCGAACTGGGGTCAGAACCGCCTCGACGCGGCCGCGGACCTGCTCGACTTCTGGGTGGCGGACCCGGACAACGCGCTGTTCAACGCCCAGGAACTCGGCTTCGTGCCGGCTGCCCCGGACCAGATCAACTCGGTCGACTACTACGGCTCCACGCCGCAGCACACCGAGTTCTGGCGCGAGGCCGCGAACTGGTTCCTCCAGAACGTCGTGCCGACGACGATTCCGGCGGTGCCCGGCGCCAACGCGATCACCTACCAGATCCCGCGGCGCATGCACCAGCGTGCGGCGCAGTCGATCAACCAGGGGACGTCCATCGAGGACGCCGTCGACGAGGCCGTCACGTTCGCCGGCGAGGAGATCCAGGCGGTCATCGACGAGAACCAGTAGCCAGCCAACATTCCTTCCGTTCTTTCGACGCCCCGAGGAGCGGTGCGCGTGGCGTGCCCGCCGAGCGACGCGGTCGTCCCGGCCGTTTGAACG
This sequence comes from Haloferacaceae archaeon, assembly GCA_036626375.1. GTDB lineage: Archaea > Halobacteriota > Halobacteria > Halobacteriales > Haloferacaceae > A07HB70. The sequence goes on along the minus strand of JAZKRX010000033.1, from coordinate 25,008 downwards.
CCGTTACACACCCGCGGGGCCTACTTGTCGTCGTCTGGCGAACGGACCGTCATGGACACGGACCTCGGACCGGGCGGAACGGAGACGCTCTGTGACGTGTGTACGACCGAACTGGACCGCGTGTCGAGAGTCGGAGGGCTCGCGGACCGCGAGCTGGACCTGCTCCGACAGCCCGAGCGCCGGATCAACGCGAACCTGCCGGTCCGGATGGACGACGGCCGCGTGGAGGTGTTCCCCTCGTTCCGGATCCAGTACAACGCGGCCCGGGGGCCGACGAAAGGCGGGATCCGGTACCACCCGTCGGTGGACGCCGACGAGGTTGACGAACTCGCCTTCCTGATGTCGCTGAAATGTGCCGTCGCCAACATCCCGTTCGGCGGCGCGAAGGGGGGCGTCCAGGTCGACCCGGCCCGGCTCTCGGAGGGCGAACTGGAGCGGCTCTCGCGGGCCTACGTCGCGGCGTACCACGAGACTCTCGGCCCGGAACGGGACGTCCCCGCGCCGGACGTGAACACCGACGAGCGGATCATGGCGTGGATGCGAGACGAGTACGAGTCGATCACCGGGCGGCAGGCACCGGGCGTGATCACCGGAAAGCCGGTCGAACTCGGCGGGAGCGAGGCGCGGGAGTACGCGACGTCGCTCGGCGGGGCGGTGATCCTGGACGAGTTCGTGCGCCACGCGGAGATGAGCCAGGAGGGAACGACCGTCGCGATCCAGGGGTTCGGCAACGTCGGCTCGCATCTCGCGGCGTTCCTCCACGACCGGGGGTACGACGTCGTGGCGGTCAGCAACGTCGACGGCGGGGTCGTCGACACGAGCGGTATCGACGTGCCGGCGCTGTGCGAGGCGCACGGGACGGGCGACGGGCTGTTCGCGTTCGGCGCGGCCGAGATCACGAACGCCGACCTGCTGACGCTCGACGTCGACGTGCTGATCCCGGCGGCCATCGAGAACCAGATCACGGAGGCAAACGTCGGAGAGATCGAGGCAGACGCGGTAGTCGAGATGGCCAACGGACCGACGACGCCCCGGGCGGACGAGCGGCTCTCCGAGCGGGGCGTGCCGGTCGTCCCGGACATCCTGGCCAACGCCGGCGGGGTCACGGCGTCGTACTTCGAGTGGGTGCAGAACACGACGAACGAGTACTGGACCGAGGAGACGGTGCGCGAGAAGCTGACGACACAGCTACGGGAGGCGTTCGCCGACCTCCGGGAGATCAAGACGACGTCGGAGACGGCACGCACGTGGCGAGAGGCGGCGTACACCCGCGCCGTCGAGAGCGTGCTCCGGGCCGAGGAGTACCGGGGCAACGTCGCGCGGGAGCCGTCTCACGCGACGTGACCGCGCGGGCCGGGGCAGATAGCGAGCGGCCGTCGCCGTGCGCCGGGACGCGCGGCGTTCGCCCTAGCCCCTCCGACGCCCCCGGTCAGAGCGCCGCCAGCAGGTCGTCCAGCTCCGTCTCCGTCCCCAGCCCCTCGACCGCCGCGCGGAGCCGTGCCACCGCCTCGTCGTCGTAGGCCGCGCCGGCGGCCTCCTCGAACTTCGAAACGAGGCGGTCCTCGCCGACGGGGTTGTTCGGGCTGCCGGGCGCGTGCCGGACGGCGTTCTCCAGTCGCTCTCCGTTCACTGTCTCGACGACGACCCGCGCGCCGTAGCCCGCGAACTCGTCGCCGAACAGGTCGACCTCGAAGTCGCGCTCGACGTTCGCCATCGCCGCCCGCGTCTCGGGAGACTGTACGTAGTCGTCGGTGAACTCGTGGACGCCGGCCTCGCCCTCGCGCAGAACGGCGGCGAGACAGAACTCGATCGAGAACTTCGCTTCCAGTTCAGTTTCGGCGTCCGCGTGGATCAGCATCTCGTTCGCGGCCTCGTCCAGCGTGACGACGACCCGCTCGACGCCCTCGGGGGTGAGGTCGTGGTCGCGCACGAGGTCGCGCAGCGCGTCCATCGCGGCGTGGGTGATCACGCCCGAGGGGTAGGGCTTGAACCCGATGTCGGCGACGGCCCACGGGTCTGGGTCGGAGAGGCCGTCGAGAATCTCGCGGGGGTCGTAGTCGTCGGCGGTCGTCATCACCTCGCCGTAGCCCAGGTCGCCCTCCAGAACGTTCCGGTCGGCCGTCCAGCCCCGGTCCGCGAGGAGCGCCGCCCGGAGGCCGGCCTCGGCGGCGTGGCCGGCGTGGAGGGGCTTCGTCATCGTACCGAAGTTCTTCTTCAGCGAGGAGGCGCCGCTGGCGACGACGCCGAACGCCCGCCGGGTCGTATCGATGCTCAGTCCGAGCGCCGACGCCGCCGCCGCGCAGGCGCCGAACGAGCCGATCGTGCCCGTGCTGTGCCAGCCGTTGTCGTAGTGGGAGGGGTAGGTGGCGTGGCCGACGCGGAAGGCGACCTCGCAGCCGACGACGTACGCCGTGAGCAGGTCCTCGGCCGTCCCGTCGCCGTGTTCGGTAGCCGCGAGCGCCGCCGCGAAGGCCGGCGAGGTCGGGTGGATGACGATCGACTCGAAGGTGTCGTCGTAGTCGACGGCGTGGCCGAAGGCGCCGTTCGCGAGCGCCGCGCCCGTCGGACTCGCCCGCCCGCGGGCGATCACGCTCGCGCCGTCGCCGCCCATCGTCGCGTCGACGTGGGCCGCGATCCGCTCGCCGACGCCGTGGTGGGCGCCGTAGACCGCGACGCCGAGGTAGTCTCTGATCGCCACGCGCGCGTCCGCGAACGCCGACGCGGGGACGTCCGCGGCGGTCGTCTCGGTCACGAACGCCGCGAGCGCCTCGGTCTCGCCGGCTCCCTGCTCGCTCTCGCCGTGTGCCATGCGCTCACCCCACCGGCGCCGCCCAAAGAGGTGTCGCAACCAGAGCTTTGGGCGGGGCGCGAGAGCGCCGCCCGTGGAGATCGACCTCGACGGACGGCGGGCGCTGGTCCACGCCGCGAGCGCGGGCGTGGGCCGGGCGTCGGCGCGCGCGCTGGCGGCGGCGGGCGCGCGCGTCGCGGTGGCATCGAGCGACGAGGAGCGGGCAACGGCGGCGGCGGCGGAGATAGCCGACGAGACGGCCGCCGAGACGCACGGGCTGGCGGCGGACCTGACCGACGAGGCGGCGGTCCGCGACGGGACCGACCGCGCGCGCGATCTGCTGGGCGGGCTGGATGTCCTCGTGACGAACCACCCCGGTACCGACCACGGGAGCTTCGCGGACCACGACGTCGACGCGTTCGACCGCGCCTACGAGGCGACGGTGCGCTCGACGGTCGTCGCCGTCGAGGCGGCACGCCCGGCGCTGTGCGACGGCGGCGGCTCGATAGTGAACGTCGTCGCCGCGTCCGCGCGCGAACCGCCCGCGAACCACGTCCTGTCGAACACGCTCAGACCGGCGATCTACGGCCTCTCGAAGTCACTCGCGAACGAACTCGCGCCAGACGTGCGGGTGAACTGCGCCTGTCCGCGGGGTGTGGCGACCGACCGCGTGGACGCGATGGTCGAGGCGCGCGCCGAGAAGGATGGGAAGACCCCCGACGAGGTCCGACGGGAGCGCACGGATCGGGTGCCGGCCGGCCGGTTCGGCGACCCGGACGAGTTCGGGGACGCGGTCGCCTACCTCGCGAGCGACCGGGCCTCCTTCGTCACCGGCGAGACGCTCGCGGTCGACGGCGGGTGGCGCCGGAGTGCGTAAGACTATGCCCGTCGGGAGCCCCGGGCCGGCATGACACGGACGGTCGCCTGTCTCGACGGCCTGGACCCGGACTACCTCGCGGCGACGGCGACCCCGGAGTGGGACGCGATAGCCGACGAGGGGACGACGGGGGCCTGCGACGGCCTCGTACCGAGCCTCACGAACGTCAACAACGTCGGGATCGTGACCGGCCGCCACCCCGCTGCGACGGGCGTCACCGCGAACACGTTCTTGGACGACGGCGAGCGGGTGTACGTCGAGGATGCGAAGTTCCTCAACTGCCGGACGGTCCTCGCGGACGCCGCCGACGAGGGCGCGGACGTGATCGCGCTGGTCGCAAAGGAGAAGCTCCGACGCCTCGTCGGCGACGGGGGCGTCGAGGCCGCGAGCGCGCAGGAGCCGCCCGCCTGGCTCACGGACCTCGCCGGCGAGCCGCCGGGCATCTACTCCGGCGAGGCGAGCGCGTGGCTCCTCGACGCGGCCGTCGCCGTCGCCGAGGCGCGCGACCCCGACGTGCTCTACGTCTCCACGACGGACGTGGTGCCGCACAAGCACACGCCGGGCGAGGCGGCGGCCGAGGCGTGGGTGACCGCGCTCGACGACGGCCTCGGGCGCCTGCGCGAGTTCGGCCCCGTCGCCGCCGTCGCCGACCACGGCATGAACCACAAGGACCGCCGGGTGGACGTCGAGGCGATGCTCGCCGACGCCGGCGTCGCCGCGGAGACGGTGCGGTGTATCCGCGACCGACACGTCTACCACCACCAGAACCTCGGCGGGGCGGCGTACGTCTACGCGGACGACCCCGCGGCGGCGCGAACGGCGTTGGAAGGCGCGCCCGGGACCGAGGTCGTGGACCGCGCGACCGCCTGCGACCGGTTCCGCCTCGACCCAGAGCGGGTCGGTGACCTCCTCCTCCTCGGCGACGAGCGGACGGTCTTTGGCCCTATCGAGGAGGGCGACGACCGGGTCGACGAGGTCGACCTGCGCTCGCACGGGTCGGTCCACGAGCGGACGGTCCCGTACCTCGCGTCGACGGGGGAGCGAGTGGAGGAGAGCATCGAGATATTCTCGGCCGTCGGGGTGCGGCCCGGGGATCGAGCGTAGCGAGACGACCGGGACGGTCGGGGTGCGGCCCGGGCGACAGTAGAGACGCGAGTCAGTCGCGGGAACGCCGCCCTACGACGGGATGCCGCCTGCCTCGCGGAGCGCCTCGATGTCCTCGTCGCTGTAGCCGAGTTCCGAGAGGACGGCCTCGGTGTCCTCGCCCAGCAGGGGCGGCGCCTCCCGGAAGCCCGAACTGGCGTTCTCGAAGTTCAGCGGGTGTTCGAGCACGTCGATCTCGCCGACGGCCGGGTGCTCCATCGTCTGGACGACGCCGCGGGCCTCCGTCTGTTCGGACGAGAGCGCCTCGTTGACGGTGTTGACCGGCCCGACGGGCAGGCCGCGCTCGTCCGCCAGCAGGTCGACCCACTCGTCCGTGGTCCGCTCGCGGAACGTCTCCGACAGCTCCGCTTCCAGAGCGTCCATGTTCTCGACGCGCGCGGGGTTCGAGTCGAAGCGGTCGTCCTCGGCGAGTTCGGGGCGCCCGACCGCCTCGCAGAGCTCGGTCCAGAGCTTCTGGTTCGCACAGCCGACGTTGAGGTAGCCGTCGGCGGTGGGGTAGGCCTGGTACGGCGCGAGAACGGGGTCGCGCGTGCCCATCCGTCCGGGCGTCTCGCCGACGAACGCCTTGCCCGCCTGCTTGGTGAGCCACGGGAGCGCGGCGTCGTGCATGCCCAGCTCTATCCGGTCGCCCTCGCCCGTCAGCTCCCGCCGGAGGAGCGCGCCCGTGATCCCGAACGCGGCCCACATCGCCGTGATGAGGTCAGTCTGGGGCAGGCCGACCTTGCACGGGTCGCCGTCCTCCGGGCCCGTGACGCTCATGATGCCGCTCGTCCCCTGGACGAGGAGGTCGTAGCCCGGCCGCGAGGCCCACGGCCCCGTCTCGCCGTAGGCGGAGATAGAGCAGTAGATCACGTCCTCGTTGACCGCGCGGATGTCGTCGGGGCCGACGCCGATCCGGTCTGCCGTGCCGGGTCGGAAGTTCTCCAGGAAGACGTCGGCCTCGCTCGCGAGGTCGAGCAGCGCCGTGTGGCCCGCCTCGGTCTTGAGGTCGAACTCGACCGACTTCTTGCCGTAGTTGACGGTCCAGAAGTACGGCGACTCGCCGTTCTCGTCGGCGGTCGTCCCGGGGCCGTCGTAGTCGGGGTCGGGGTCGACGAAGGGTGGGCCGGAGTGGCGGTTGTCGTCGCCGGCGCCCGGGCGTTCGACCTTGATCACGTCTGCGCCCTGGTTCGCGAGCATCGTCGACGCGAAGCCGCCGGTGACGAACGTCGTCAGGTCGACGACGCGCACGCCGTCGAGAAACCCGTCGGGGTCGTCTGCGAGCATACCCGGGTCGGCGCGGGCGACGGGTAAAAGCGTACCCGTGGGGGAGCCACCGGCCGAAATCGCCGGCTTCGGGCGGTTCAACAGGGTCGGGAGCGGCGAGAGGGACCGTACCGATGCCAGAGACCGCGGCCGCGAGCGAGGAGAGCCTCGTGGCCGGCCACGGCGGTCGGCTCCTCCTGCTCGTCTCGTTCGGCTGGTTCACGATACAGGGCGGCCGCCTCCTGCTCCCGCCGTTGCTCCCGGAGATCATCGCGGACCTGAACGTCAGCGCCGCGCAGGCCGGGGTGGCGCTCACGGTTCTCTGGGGCGCCTACGCCCTCCTCCAGTACCCGAGCGGCCGGCTCTCCGACCGGCTCTCGCGGCGCACGCTCCTCGTCGGCGCGCTCCTCTCGGCCGCGGCCGGCTACCTCCTGCTCTCCGCGGCGGTCGTCTACCCCCTGTTCCTCCTCGCCGCCGCCGTCATCGGCGTCGGCGCGGGGCTGTATCCGACGGCGGCGCGCGCGCTCGTCTCCGACCGCTTCGAACAGAAGCGGGCCGCGGCGTTCGGCCTCCACACCGCCTCCGGCGACGTGGGCGGCGCCGTCGCCGCGGGCGTCGCCGTGGTGGTCGTCGCCGCCGCCGTCTGGCGCGCACCCTTCCTCCCGGTCGCGGCCGTCCTCGTCGGGGTGGCGGTCGCCCTCCACGTCCTCTCGCGGGAGCCCTACGAGGTGAAGCGGGTGCACCTCGACGTGCGCGGGGCGTTCGCCCGCCAGGCGAAGAACCGCGGAGTCGCGGCGCTCGTGCTCGCGTACTGTGGCTTCTCGTTCGCGTGGCAGTCCTCGATCGGCTTTCTGCCCCTCTTTCTCCGCGAGGCGAAGGGGCTCTCGCCGGCGCTCGCCTCCGGCGGGTTCGCGGCGCTGTTCGTCGTCGGCGCGGCGGTAAAGCCCGTCGCCGGTCGGCTCGGCGACCGGCACGGGAAAGCGCGGGTGGCGAGCGCGGGCATCGGCTTCGGCGCCGTCGCGCTCGCGGCCCTCCTCCTCGTCGAGGGGCGGGTCGTGATCCTCGCGGTCACCGTCGCCTACGCGGCGGGGCTGATGAGCTTCCCCCCCGTGATGCAGTCGTTCCTGATGGACGCGTTCCCGACCGACACGATGGGCGCCGACCTCGGGATCGCCCGGTCGTCGTACATCGGCGTCGGGGCGCTCGGCCCGACGTACGTCGGCGTCGTCGCCGAGCGGGCGGGCTACGCCGCCGCGTTCGGGGGCGTCGTCGCGCTCCTGGGCGCCGCCGCCGTCGCCGTCTTCGTCCTCTCGCGGCGCTCGCCCGGGGAGAAGGACTAACACCGCGGCGCGCGCGCTCTCGCCATGCGCGTCGTCGAGGACACGGCAGAGTGGCGAGCCGCGGTCCGCGGTCTGGTCGACGAGTTCGGGGTCGACTACTTCCGAACCCGGTACCGCGAGCGGGAGTACCCCCACGAGCTGTACGACGCCGTCGTCGACCGGGGCTGGATGGTCCCGCCGCTCCCGGAGGCGTACGGCGGCCCCGGCCGGAGTCACGCCGAGACGGTCGTCGCCCTCGAAGAGCTGGCGCGGTACGGCTACGACTTCGCGATGCCCGTGCTCCTCTCGGCGACGGGGACGCTCACCCTGCTCGACCACGGCACCGAGGCCCAGCGCGACCGGCTCCTCCCGGCGGTCGCCGACGGCGAGGTGCGGTTCAGCATCGGCCTGACGGAGCCGGAGAGCGGGAGCGACGCCGCCGGAGTCACCACCACGGCGCGCCGCGAGGGCGACGAGTACGTCGTCGACGGCGCGAAGACCTACCAGTCCGGCGCGCTCGCCCCCGGCAACCACGTCGCCGCGTACGTCCGGACCGACCCCGAGCGCGAGCGCAAGGAGGGGCTCTCCTGTCTGTTGATCCCCGTCGAGGCCGACGGCGTCGAGGCGGAGAAGCTGGACCTCGTCGCCCGCAAGGCCGTCGGCACCTACGACCTGACCTTCGACGGCGTCCGGGTGCCCGTCGAGAACCGCGTCGGCCCCGAGGGCGAGGGGTGGTCGGTCCTCTCGGACCACCTGCGGACCGAACACACGTACATGGCGGCGGCGATGGCCGGCACCGCGCGCGAGGCGGTGGACCGCGGCCTCGCCGTCGCGGGCGAGCGAGAGCGGTTCGGCCGTCCAGTCGGCGACTTCCAGGCCGTCTCGCACCGCCTCGCCGACGCGGACGGCGAGGTAGAGGGCGCCCGACTGCTCGTCGCGCGCGCCGCCTCGCGGCTCGACGCGGGGACCGCGACCCGCGCGGACGCCGCGCGGGCGAAACTCGCCGCCGGCGAGACGCTCCGGTCCGCGGCCGAGGTCGCGACCCGCACCCTCGGCGGGACGGCGCTCCACGCCGACGCCGACGTCGGCCGGTACTGGCGCGAGGGGCTCTCGGCGACCGTCGCGGGCGGGACGAGCGACATCCAGCGGTCTGTCCTCGCCGCGCACCTGATCGGCTAAACGTCGAGATCCAGGACCGCCTTCGGGTTCTCGTACAGCACCTGTTCGACCTGCTCGCGCGACAGGCCCAGTCGCAGGAGGTCCATCGCCGTCCGCGGAATCACGAACGGGTCGGTCCGCATCGCGCCGATGAGGTCCGAGTCGACCAGCACGCGGTCGGGACCGTACGCCTCGACCGCGCTCGCGACGTCCCGCGCGTCGACCCCGCGGAGCCACGACGCGCCGACGGAGAAGGAGAGCCAGCAGTCCGTCTCGCCCAGCACCCGGTCGACGACGCTCCCGTCCGCGTGGTCGATCACCACCTGCTCCTCGGGCAGTCCGGCATCCGCGGCGAGCGCCAGGTCCTCCTCGACGGCCTCCATCTTCGTCCCCGCGCTCCCGTCGCCGAAGAGCGGCGCGGTGAAGTTGCGGTCGCCCTCCTCGTAGGCGTGGGCGTCGCGCGGGTCCAGCCCACCCTTGCTCGACCCGGGCGTGTGGACGAGCGCCGGGAGGTCGGCCTCGGCGGCGAGGCGGAACTGCTCGCGGACGACCTCGCGCTGTTCGTCGAGCGGCCACGCCTCGGTGTGGTGGGTGGCCTCCAGCCCCGTCTCGCCGACCGCGACGACCCGGTCCGCGGCGAGGTAGTCCGGCATCGCCGCGAGCAGTTCGTCGGCGTCGTCGACTTTCGACCACGTGTGGACGCCGACCGCCACGCGCTGGGCGTAGCCGTGGCGGTGGTCGAACGCGCGGGCGCGCCGGAGCGCGTCGTCCCAGAGGAAGCGGACGTCCGACGCCGCGACGGGGCGGTACGGCGCCCAGTAGTAGCCCGCGGCGATCATCACCGCCGCCCGACAGCCCGAGAGGTCGAACTTCTCGCGGTCGTTCCACGTCAGCGACTGCGTGTGCTGGTGGGGGTCGATCCACCGCAGGTCGAGCGGGTCGGGCGGGTCGCCGGACTCGGGCGCGACGCCGATCGGTCGCGCGGTCGGGCCGTCGTGTGCCATGCCCGCTGGACGGCAGGCGGGGGCAAAAGCTTAGTTCGGGCGCTCGTCGGCGTCGGCCACGTCCGGGTTCGCGTCCTCGCGCCCGCGCGTCGCCGCCTGTGCCGCCCGGAGCGCCGCCACCCGCTCGTCGCGCCGGCGCACCGCCTCGCGTTCGCTCTCGGCGTAGTCGTGAAAGCCCGCGCCCGCGGCGACCCCCTCCCGTCCGGCGTCGATCCGGTCGTCGAACGCCGGCCCGGGGTCGTCGGCGTCGGAGAGCGAGGGGTAGATCCCCGCGGCGATGGTGCGAAACAAGGAGAGCGAGGAGAGGTCGACCGTCTCGAACGGCCCGACCGCGGCCGTGCGGAGCGCGTAGCCGTCCCGCACCGCGCGGTCGACGTCCGCGACGCTCGCGACGCCCGTCTCGACGATGTGGGCACACTCCCGGAGGACGGCGAACTGGACACGGTTCCAGACGAAGCCGGGGACGTCCGTCCGGACGCGGATCGGCTCGCGGTCGACCGCCTCGACGATCCCGGCGGTCCGTTCGACCGTCGCCTCGGTCGTCGCCTCGCCCGCGACCACCTCCACCGTCGGCAGGAGGTACGGCGGGTTCCACCAGTGACAGCCCACGACGCGGTCGGCGTGGTCGGGCACCCGGTCGGCGACCGCCGTCACGGCGAGACTCGACGTGTTCGTCGCGAGGACGGCGCCTTCGGTCGCGGCGGCGGCCGTCTCGAACACCCCCGCCTTCGTTTCGAGGTCCTCGGAGACGGACTCGAGTACTAGCTCGACGCCCGCACAGGCGCCCGCGAGGTCGAGGGTGTAGTCGACCCGGGCGCGCACGTCGTCGGGCGACGGGTCGAGCAGGTCACGGTCGTCGAGAAAGGCGGTCGCGTCGGCGACGGCGTCCTCGGCGTCCGCGAGGTTCGACTCCCGGTGGTCGACGAGCGCGACGCGCGCGCCGTGGCGCGCGAACTGGACCGCGAGGCCGGCGCCCATCGTGCCGGCGCCGACGAGGGCGACATCCGGTGGCATGGGTGGGAGGCGCGCGCCGGGCACCTAACTCCGGCGCCGGGCGCGAACTCGACCGTTGTGCCGAAGCCGTTCGGTCGCCCGCGGGTTTATTCCGGTGGCCGACGCCCCCGACCCATGAGCGAGGACGAGATCGACCCGCCGGGCGAGAGCGCGTTCGCGGTGCCGATACAGGTGCGGTTTCGGGATATCGACTCGATGGGTCACGTCAACAACGCGGTCTACGCCTCCTACCTCGAACAGGCGCGCGCGGAGTTCTACGCCCAGGTCGTCGGCGAGCGGCTCCACGACGTGCCGACCGTCCTCGTCACCCAGCGGGTCGACTACCGCCGGCCCGTCGAGTGGGGCGACGACGTGCGGGTGGACCTCGTCGTCGACGACCTCGGCCGGTCGAGCGTGCCGATGCGCTACGCCGTCCGGACCGGCGAGACGGTCGCCGCGGTCGCGAGTACCGTCCAGGTTGTCGTCGACGAAGACGGCGACTCCGCCCCGGTGCCCGAGGCGTGGCGCGAGCGGATCGCGGCGCGCCGCTCGGCGTAGGGACAACCCTTATCGACCGCAGGCGCGATCTCGGGCGCATGTCAGAGACGCCCACGGCGGTCCTCGTCGACCACGCCCTCGCGGTCGACTACGACGCGATCGCATCCGACACCCGCGACCGACTCCGCCGGCACGTCCTCGACCTGCTCGGCATCGTCGTCGGCGCGCGCGAGGTCGCGGCGTCGAGCGAGTCGGTCCTCGACGGCTGCGAACGGCTCGCGGGCGCGGGCGAGGAGGCGACGACCGCGGCCGGCGACCGCCGGCCCGCCGCCGACGCCGCCCTGTTGAACGGGACGCTCGCACACAGCCTCGACTTCGACGACACCCACCGCGAGTCGTCGCTCCACCCGGGCGCGCCCGTGGTGCCCGCGGCGCTCGCGGTCGCGGAGCGCGAGGGCGCAGACGCCGAGCGCTTTCTCGAAGCCGTTCACGCCGGCTACGACGTGACCTGCGCGGTCGGGCGCGCGGTGAACCCGGACGCCCACTACGAGCGGGGCTTTCACGTCACCGCGACCTGCGGGACGTTCGGGGCCGCCGTCGCCGCGGGCGTGGCGGCGGGCCTGAACAGAGAAGAGCTCTTCGACGCGATGGGGGTCGCCGGCTCGCAGGCCGCCGGCTCGCTCCAGTTCCTCGCGAACGGCGCGTGGAACAAGCGCCTCCACCCCGGGCTGGCGGCGCGCCGGGGCGTCGAGGCCGCGACGCTCGCCGGCGCGGGCTTCGAGGGCGCGGCCGACCCGCTCGCCGGCGCGGACGGGTTCCTCCGGGGCTACTCGGGCGACCCGAACCCCGACGCGGCCCGGGACGTCGGCGAGCGCGAGGCGGTGACCGAGACGGCGCTCAAGCCGTACCCCTGCTGTCGGTACATGCACGCGGCGCTCGACGCGCTGGTCGAGCTCTCGGCGACGTACGGCCCGGAAGACGTCGAGGGCGTGGTCGTCGACCTCCCCGGGCCGGGCGTGCGGCTGACCGGCGACCCGATCGAGCGCAAGCGCCGGCCCGCGAACTTCGTCGACTGCCAGTTCTCGATGCCGTTCGGCGCGGCGCTCGCGCTCGACCGCGGCGCGGCGGACCTGACGGCGTTTCTCGACGCACAGGACGACCTGGAGGACCCGGCGCTCCGCGCGCTGATGGACGCGACGGAGGTGACGACCACCGACGCCGTCTCGAATCGTTTCCCCGAGAAGTGGGCCGCCCGCGTCGCCCTCGAGACGGCCGACGGGACGGTCGAGCGGACCGTCGAGATCGCCCGCGGCGAGCCCGAGGACCCCCTCGACTGGCCGGCCGTGGAGGCGAAGTTCGCGGACCTGTGTTCCGCCGCCGCCGTGCCCGACGGCGCGGCGGACCGGCTCCGGCGCGCGGTCCGCGGGCTGGGCGAGGAGAGCGACCTGGCCGAACTGACGGGCGCGCTCCGCGCCACGGGGACGGCGTCGCCCCCGGCGGCCGACTAGAGGTCGACCTGCGCGCCGTACGTCTCCGCGACGTCCCGGAGTCGGTCGAACACGGCGTCGTCTATCGCCACGCTCTCGCGGTTCCGCTCGGCCGCGTCGTGTTCGGGACGCCCGGGCAGGACGAACCGGTCACCCCGGGCGGCGGCGCCGGGCGACGGGCCGGCGTCGTAGTCGGCCGCGTCGAGGTGGGCCGCGAGCGCGCGCACCCGGCGCTCGACGCCCGCGCGGGTTGTGAAGCGCAGAGGGTCTATTGCGACGAACAGCGCGGCGTTGTTCGACCGCTCTGCGTCCCGCTCGCCCGCGACGACCCCGTCGCCGAAGATCCCTGCGAACAGCTCCGCGACGACGGCGAGGCCGGTCCCCTTGTAGCCCGAGACGACCCCCCCGAGCGGCAGCTGTGCGCCGCCGGCGCCCGCCTCGAACGCCTCGGCGTCCGTGTAGGGGTCGCCGGCGTCGTCGACGGCCCAGCCCTCGGGGATCGGCTCGCCGATCCACGCCTTCTCCCGGACCTTGCCGTGGGCCACCTGGCTCGTCGCGACGTCGAGGACGACGTCGTAGGGGAGCGCGTCGAACGTCGGGACGCCGAAACAGACCGGGTTGGTCGAGAGCAGCCGGTCGGCGCTCCCCGCGGGCGCGACGTTGTACCCTCCACTCTGGGAGTTGACGAACGCGGCGAAACAGAGCCCGGCGTCCGCGACCCGTTCGCCCCACTCTCCGACCCGGCCGAGGTGGGTCGCGTCGCGCATCCCGACGGCGGCGACGCCGTGTTCGGCCGCCCGTTCGCCGAGGACGGAGACGGCCTCGCGGCCGACGACCTGGCCGAAAGTGTGCTGGCCGTCGAGCAGGACCGTCGCGCCCCCGTCGTGGTCGACCGTCGGCTCGGCCCCCGGGTCGAGCGCACCGGCCTCGACCTTCGCCGCGTACAGCGGGACGCGGATCACGCCGTGGCTCCCGTGGCCCCGCAGGTCCGCCGCGACGAGGCTCGCCGCCACCACGCTCGCGTGCCCCTCGGGAGCGCCGGTCGCGGCGACGAGCCGCCGGACCGCGGTCTCCAGTCGCTCGGGTGAGAGTCGCATACCGGTACTGCCCCGCCGCCCCACATCAAACCCTCCGTAAGGGTGATAGGTACACCCGTGGACGCGCGGGGTATGGTCAGCCACGAGGCCTACGAGAGTATCACCGTCGACGTCGCGGACGGGGTCGCCACGATCGAGTTCCACCGCCCCGAGAAGCTGAACGCGCTCTCGACGGAGGTGATGCTCGACCTCCAGCGGGCGTTCTCGGAGCTCCAGCTGAACCGCGACGTCGACGTCGTGGTCATCCAGGGCGAGGGCGACGAGGCGTTCTCGGCGGGCGCGGACATCGAGCAGTACGCCGGCCCCGCCGCGGAGCACGACCCGCGACAGAAGGACCGCCAGGAGATGTTCTTCGACATCTACAAGCAGCCGCTGACCCTCCACGCGCCGGTCATCGCCAAGATCGACGGCTACGCCGTCGGCGGCGGGCTCATCGTCGCGATGTTCTGTGACATGCGCTACGCCACCGAGGACTCGACCTTCGGCGTCCCGGTCGCGAACATCGGGCAGATCCCCTCGGGCGGCGCGAGCCACCGCGCGATCCAGCTCATGGGCGAGGCGAAGGCCAAGGAGGTCGTGTTCACCGCCGGGTTCGTCGGCGCCGACGCCGCCTACGACGCCGGCCTCGTCAACGACGTGGTCGCGGACGCCGAGGCCCTGGACGAGACGGTCGACGGGGTGATCGAGGCCATCCAGGACACCGGTCGGCGCGCCGTCAAGCGGTCGAAGGAGGCCCTCAACTACGCCGCCGACGCCGACATGGCGGACGCCCGCGCCTACGAGGCGGAGGTCTGGTGGGACCAGTTCGCCACCGACGAGCGCGAACGCCTCGTCGACGAGTTCGTGGGGGACGAGTAGATGCTCCTCGACGACGTGCGCGTCGTCGAACTCGCCGTCCACCGGGCCGCGCCGTTCTGCACCGCCCTCCTCGCGGACATGGGCGCGGACGTAGTGAAGATCGAACGCCCCGGGGCCGGCGACCCCACCCGGACCCAGGGCGCCGGCCCCGAGGGGAAGTCGGGCTACTTCTCCGCGCTCAACCGGAACAAGCGCTCGGTCGAACTGGACCTCAAGACCGACGCGGGACAGGAGGCAGCCCAGGAACTCGCCGCCGAGGCCGACGTCTTCGTCGAGAACTTCGGCTACGGCGTCGCCGAGCGGCTGGGACTGGGGTACGACCGGCTGGCCGAGGCGACCCCCGAACTCGTCTACGCGTCGATCAAAGGCTACGGCAAGACGGGCCCGATGAAGGAAAAGCCCGGGCTCGACCTGATCCTCCAGGCCGAGGGCGGCATCATGTCCCTGACCGGCCCGGAGGACGGCGACCCCGTGAAGGTCGGGCAGGCGATCGGTGACCTCTCTGCGGGGATGTTCGCGGCGATCGGGGTCCTCGCACGCCTCCACGAGGCCGACCGGACGGGCGAGGGCGGGCAGTTCGACGTCGGCCTGTTCGACGCGATCGTCACCCTGCTGAACGAGTATCCCACACAGTACGACCTCACCGGCGAGGTGCCCGGGACACAGGGCACCAGCCACCAGACGCTAGTGCCCTACCAGCTGTTCGACACCGCAGACGGCCAGCTGGTGCTCGGCGTCCCCTCCGACGACCGCTGGGACGACTTCGTCGACGCGGTTGGCTGCGAGGAGATCCGGGAGTACGGCACGAACGACGAGCGCGCCGCGAACCGCGAGGAGGTCGTCGGCGCGATCCAGGACCGCCTGAACGAGGCGCCGACGAGCCACTGGGCCGAGGTGCTGGACGAGGCGAACTTCCCGAACGGCCCGCTCAACGACGTGAGCGAGGTGGTCGACCACCCACAGACGGACGCGAGAGACCTCTTCACGCGGATCGAAGACCGCGGCGTCGACCTCATGCTCCCGAACCACCCGCTTCACTTCCCCGACCACGACGCGGTCGGGGTGCGCGGGCCGGCGCCGGACCTCGGCGAACACACCGACTCGGTGTTCGGCGAGCTGGCGGACGACCAGACCACCCTCGACGAGTGGCGGGCGGGCGGCGCGTTCGGGGACTGACCCGAGGCTGGCGGTGCCGTTCAGATTCGGCGGGCAGCGGCCGGTACGGGGCCCAGAGACAGCACGTCGTGTACCGCGCGTCCGGTCGGCCAGTTCGGTCGGGCGAGAAACGAGGTCCCGGGCCCTCGGACGGCTGTCGAGACCGACACGCTGCGTACAGCGTATCGTCACGACAGCCGCCGCCCTGGCGACCGACCGCTGGCAGCCACGTCTGCCTCGGGACTCGTCGTACACGTCGACGGGCGAACACCGCGGGTGACGGGGGGCCGCCGGGCCGGGGACGCGAGATATCCAGTGCGTGGGAACCGAGAGGGGGGTATATGCTCCACTCGGTCGTCGCTCAGGCCGAGGGTGTCGCATGGAGGGAGGATCACATGGCTCAACGCGTGCAGAAGCTACTCCAGTGGGTGAACAGCCAGCGAGTCCACCACGAGTGCCGCAGGTGTGGGACCACCGTCGACGGAACCACGGACGAGTGTCCGGCGTGTGGGTCCACGCGGATCGCTCGGTACGAGATCGGGTGAGGCCGTGTCGGTCGGCTGGCACACGAACTGACAGCTAGCTATGCCCCAATCTGACTCGCTCCGGGCCAACTACGCGACCAGCCAGGAGCTGATGGACCTCGTTCGGTACACCGCCGAGACGTTGAGCCTCGATTTCACCCGGTGGGACGAGCAGTACGTGACCGGTCCGAGCCTCTACTGTCTCATCATCGCCGACATCGACTTCGGCGACTACACCGACCCCCTGGGAGGAAACGTGTGGCCGGTCGAGCGGTGTGAGGTCGTCTCCGACGATCCGGCGTCGTTCATCGAGGCGGCCAGTGACGTCGCGTTCAGCCGAGACGGCGCCGTCGTCATCTCGGCCGACGGCACCGTGCAGGAGCAGATGGTCCGCGTGCGAAACCTGCGTCAGGCCGAGAGAGAGGGCGGTGACGAGGTCGTCGCCGCCGACTGGATGGGAACGAAACACCTGAGCGCGTTAGAGGCGTCGACCCGTCGGCAGGTGCTCTGGGCCGTCACGCTGAGCGAAGAGGACGGACGAGTCACCACGTTTCTGGACGGGACGTACCAGGACTACGCACGAGAGGAACTCGGGGGACGGTGGCGGCCCGACTAGCGGAGCGTTCGGGTCGACACCGTCCGACGGCGCCTGGTACAGCCACGCGTGGCGTTCCCTCCTCGTGCGAGCCGTTCGCTCTGGTTCGACACCGACCGGAGGACTGACCCGCGCGCGCTGTTCAGCGGGACGCGCTAAAGTCGACGCTATCTGGAAGAACGCAGTCTGCCGTTCACGGTCCGACGGCCCGACTGGTTCAACACAGAGTTCCGACCGAAGAGCCGCGCAGTCGTATCGCACCACGACAGACGCCGCCTTCCGCGGGCTTTTGGTCCGGTCCTCCGAGGGGAGCGCCATGAGCCTCGACCCCGAGACGCGGACGGCGCTCGACGCGCTGTACGACCCGGAGCGCGTCGCCGTCGTCGGCGCGAGCCCGGACTCGTGGTACGCCGCGAACACTATCGACAATCTCCTGGAGTACGGCTACGACGGCGACCTCTACCTCGTCAACCCCGGGCGCGACGAGGCGTGGGGTCGGCCCTGCTACGACTCGGTCGCCGAGGTGCCAGAGGTCGTCGACCTCGTCGTCGTGAGCGTCCCCCGACAGTACGTCGTCGAGGTGGTGCGCGACGCCGGCGAGATGGGGGTGCCGGTCGCGCTCGTCATCACCGCGGGGTTCGGCGAGGCCGACGCCGCGGGCGAGGCGTCCGAGGCCGAACTCGTCGAGACGGCCCGCGAGGCGGGGGTCCGCGTCGTCGGGCCGAACTGTATCGGCTTCGCGTCCGGCCGGACGAGCACCGTCCTCACCCCGACCTGCTCGCGCAAGCCCGAGCCGGGGCGGATCGGGCTGGCGAGCCAGTCTGGCGCGCTCGCCTTCGCCACCTTCTACGAGCGCGGCGCGGACGCCGACGTGAACTTCGCGTACGTCGTCTCGACCGGCAACGAGGCCGACCTCTCGGTCACCGACCACGTGGCGTACATGGCTGACGACCCCGCGGTGGACGTGATCTGCGCGTACGTCGAGGGGGTCGACGACCCCCGACGGTTCGTCCAGACCGCGCGGGCGGCGACCCGGAGCGGCACGCCCGTCCTCGTCGCGAAGATCGGCCGGTCCGAAGCGGGACAGGCCGCCGCAGCCTCGCACACGGGCTCGATCACCGGCGCCGACGCGGTCTGGGACGGGACGCTCCGGCAGGTCGGGGCCGAACGCGTCCCGGACGTGCCGGACCTCGTTGAGCGCGCGAGCGTCCACGCCGCGTTCGACCCGCCCGCGGGCGACCGGGTCTGTGTCGCCTCGACGAGCGGCGGGCTGGCGACCCTGCTCGCGGACCTCTGTGAGGACCGCGGGCTCTCGCTGCCGGCGCTCGCCGACGAGACGGAGCAGGCCCTGCTGGACATGGAGGACCTCCTCACCTTCGGCGAGATGCACAACCCCGCGGACATCCGGGGCTACGGCGCGGACGTGATCGACGAGATCGCGGACCTGCTGTTCGCCGACGACTACGACGCCTACCTGCTCGCGGTCGGGCTCTCGGCGGTCGACGAGCGCGCGAGCGCGATCGCAGACGACCTGATCGAGGCCGTCGAGCGCGCCGAGACGCCGGTCGTCCTGCTCTGGACCGGCCGACGAGCGCCGGGAGACCTCCCCGATCCCCAGCCCTACGAACGCCTGCGGCGGGAGGCCCCGCTCTTTGCCGACCCCGCCCGCGCGGTGGACGCGCTGGCGAGTCTCGTGAACGCGGCCGAGGCACGCGAGCGGGTGGCCGCCGCGCCCGAGGCGCCCGCGCCGGCCGCGGACGTTGGCCTGCCCGCGGGCGACGGCCTGCTGACGTGGGCGCCGGCGAGTCGGCTGCTCTCGGCTCACGGGGTCGAGACGGTCGAGACGCGGAGCGCGGCGAGCGCCGACGAGGCCGTCGCCGCCGCCGAGGCGGTCGGCTACCCGGTCGTTCTGAAGGTCGACTCGGCCGATGTCGGCCACCGCGCTCGGGTCGGCGGCGTCGAGGTGGGACTGGACGGCGAGGCCGCGGTGCGGCGGGCCTACGAGGAGATGCGAGCGAGCGTCGCCGCGAACGCGCCCGGCGCCGACGTGGCGGGCGTGCTGGTCCAGCCGGCGACCGACGGCGTCGAGGCGCTTGTCGGGGCGACCCGCGAGGACGGGTTCGGGCCCGTCGTGACCGTCGGACGCGGCGGGGGCGACGTGGAGGCGCTGGGCGACACCGCCCACGTCCTCGCGCCCGCGACGCCCGCGGAGGTGCGCGCGGCGCTCGACCGCACCGAGCTGGCGGCGCTGGCCGAGGCCGCGGGCGTCGAGGAGGGGCTCGCCGACCTCGCGGAGACGGCCGCCCGGGTTTCGGAGCTGGTCGCCGCCGAGAGCCGCGTTGCCGAACTCGACCTCAACCCCGTGATGCTCGACGGTGACGGCGCGCACCCGGTGGACGTGCTCGTCCGCACGCGCGACTGAGCCGTGTACGGCGCGCGCGGCAACCGGCAGGGTGATTGCCGGGGGCGTCTAGTCCGCGCGTATGTCCGTCCCGCGATTCGACCTCGACCTCACGGACGAACAGGTCGCCGTCCGAGAGTCGATCCGCGCGATCACCGACGGGTTCGACCACGAGTACTGGCGCGACCACGCGCGCCGGGGGACCTACCCGCAGGCGTTCGTCGACGACCTCGCCGACGAGGGGTGGCTCGGCGTCCTGATCCCTGAAGAGTACGGTGGGAAGGGCCTCGGCACCGAGGAGACGGTCGTGATGATGGAGGAGATCGCCGCGAGCGGCGCGGGCTTCGGCGGCGCCCAGACCGTCCACGGCGGGATCTACAACTCCGCGCCGATCGTCGAGTACGCGAACGAGCGCCAGCGCGAGGAGCTGCTGCCGAAGATCGCGAGCGGCGAGGTCGCGATCCAGGCGTTCGGGCTCACCGAGCCCGGCGCGGGCTCTGACTCCCCGAGCATGGAGACGTTCGCCGAGCGCGACGGCGACGAGTACGTCGTCAGCGGCGAGAAGTACTGGATCTCGCGGGTCGACGTGAGCGACTACATGCTCCTCGTCGCGCGCACCACGCCGAAGGCGGCGGTGGAGAAGCACACCCGCGGTATCTCGACGTTCCTCGTCGACCTCGCGGACGCGGAGGCGAGTTCGGCGATGACAAAGACCCCGATCGAGAAGTCCGCGAGCACGTTCGTCAACTCCTATCACCTCGAGTTCGACGGGCTGCGAGTCCCCGCCGAGAACCTCGTCGGCGAGGAGGGCGAGGGGTTCTACCAGGTGCTCGACGGCCTCAACGAGGAGCGGCTGGTGATCGCCGCCGAACTCATCGGGATGGCAGAGCTCGCGCTCGCGAAAGGGAGCGACTACGCGGCCGACCGCGAGGTGTTCGGCCGGCCGGTCGGCAAAAATCAAGGAATTCAGCACCCGCTCGCGTCCGCCCACGCCGAGGTCCAGGCGGCCCGCCACCTCACCTACGAGGCCGCCGCGCGCTCCGCGGCCGGCGACCTGCCCCGCGAGGCGCTCGGCGCGCGCGCGAACGCCGCGAAGTACCTCGGCGCGGAGGCGGCCTTCTCGGCGGCCGACGCCGCGGTCCAGGCCCACGGCGGGAAGGGCATCGCCGTCGAGTACGACGTCGAGCGGTACTTCCGGGAGGCGCGGCTCTCGCGGCTGGTGCCCATCGCCCAGCAGCTCGCGCTGAACTACCTCGGCGAGCGCGAACTCGGCCTCCCGCGGTCGTACTGAGCGGCGACGTGCGGTCGGGCGGCTGGCGGGACGCATACGCACCGTTCTGGCTCCGTTGAAACCCTCAGTGGCTGATAGAACGGGGGTGCTGCATACAGAGGGTGTATGCAGCAAGTCGTCGCGCCGTGTGTCATGTGAGAAACTCCGAATGCTCCGATAGGAAGCCCGTGCGTATCCGGTGCCAGAACGAGAGGTGAGCACGTCCGCGGTCGGATGTCTCCGTGGCTGTACGGGTAGGAGCGCGGCGTGTCGACGACACCGATTTCGTTGAGTTCGATCTGTTCCCAATACAATACGTACTGACTGCCTTCCGCCCGAAGGCATATCAGTATGAATAAGATATGAATATGTATGAGTGAGGGCGAACGCCGGAAAGTCGGGAAGCGAGGCCAGGTGACGATCCCCAAGGAACTCCGGGAACGGTTCGGAATCAAGGGCGGAGACGACGTCGTGATCCACGAAGAGGCGGGGAAGCTCGTTATCGAACGACCGGTGACCCGCGAGGAGGTGGCGGAGGGGTACCGCCAGCGTGCCAACCGAACCCGCGAACTCGCTGACGAACTGGCGGGCGTCTCGGCGGAGGCCGATGAACGCCTCGGCGACGCTCCGGAGTGGTAGCGGATGGCCCTGTCCGTCCGTCGAGGAGACGTCGTTATCGTCGAACTCGATCCGACGCAGGGATCCGAACAGCGGGGGACGCGTCCGTGTCTCGTCGTGCAGAACGACGTCGGGAATGCGAACGCACCGACAACGATCGTCGTTCCGTTCACCACCTCGTTCGACGAGCAGCGCTACCCGTTCGAAGTGTTCGTTCCAGCCGAAGAGTGTGCGCTTCGGGACGACTCGGTCGCACTCTGTAGCCAGATTCGAACCGTCTCTATCGAGCACCGTATCACCGAGAGCCTCGGCTCGATTCCACACGAGCGGATGGACGAGGTCGATACCGCACTCGAATACAGTCTCGGCCTCACCGACCTCTGAGAGGGACTGGCGAACGTCTTCGTGCGTCCTCCCGACACGCGTTTCCGACCTGCTAAGTTCCGTGTGACCGAGACAGAGGGTGAGTCCAACAGCTGGTGCCAGTCCGACGCGTGTCCTGAGACGAGCGAGCATCCATTTTATGAACATCCTGACCGTAGTCTGGATATGATATCACGGCTTCTCGTCCCGATGGACAGTTCGGAGATGGCCAAGCGAGCGCTCGAGTACGCTCTCGAGAACCATCCCGAGGCGGATATCACGGTCCTGCACGTAGAGGGTGGACCGTCACTGATGGGGGGAGCAGCTACGGCACTCGCTCTCGAGGATGATCCGGAAGAGGCCGCCGAAGAGCACTCGAAGGCGGTGTTCGAGGACGCTCGAGAACTCGCCGCCGAGTACGATATCGAGATCACCACCGAAGTTCAGATGGGTCATCCGGCCCGGGCGATTTTGAACAGAGCAGACGACTTCGATGCGATCGTACTCGGGAGTCACAGCGGTTCGTTAGTCGATCGGCTGATCGTCGGGAACGTGGCCCAGAAGGTGGTCCGCCAGTCGCCCATCCCGGTAGTCGTCGCCCGGTGAGTGGTGGCGAGTAAGGCCGTTAGACAGACGTGCTTCGGAGTCCTCAGCGAACGAATACAGACCAGCCGACCGCTAGCTGTATCAACTCAGTACAGGTTCCGGCCAAAGCGAATCCGATAGTCGGTACGCGCCCTCTACCCGGCACGGTCGTCGAACCCTATCACAGATCGAGGAGTTCGACACGACCACCGTTTTCACCCACCCCTGCGACCGCGGGCGTATGGCAGACGACGACACGGACGACGCGGACCACGACCGCCGCCTCGTCGCCGGCTGGCAGGGCCGCTACTACGAGGACTTCGCGGTGGGCGACGTCTACAAGCACCCGTACGGCCGGACCGTCACCGAGACGGACAACGTCTGGCTGACGAACGTGACGATGAACGTCAACCCGATGCATTTCAACGAGGCGTACGCCGCCGAGACGGAGTTCGGCGAGCGCCTCGTCGACGGCCTGTTCGTCATCTCGCTGGCGGTGGGGATGAGCGTCGTCGACGTGAGCGCGAACGCCACCGCCAACCTGGGCTACGACCGGGTGCGCCACCACGCGCCCGTCTTCCACGGCGACACCATCTTCGCCGAGAGCGAGGTGCTCTCGACCCGCGAGTCCGACTCCCGGGACCACGTCGGCATCGTCACCACGGAGCTCCGGGCGTTCAACCAGGACGACGAGAAGGTGCTGTCGCTGGAGCGCACCGGGATGGTGCTCAAGCGGTCGCACGCCGAGCCGTCTGCCGCGAAGCCCGTCGGCTGGCCCGAGGGGATCGGGACCCAGCCCGAGGATCTTTAGTCCGCGCCCGGGCCGGTCGCGCTCCACTGCGGGCGGACGACGTAGACGACGGCGACGCCGAGGAGCCACAGGAGCACCGACGCGAGGGCGGCGGGATTCGTGGCGGCGGCGATGCCGGCGAGCAGTGCAACCGCGAGACCGAGCAGCGCAACGACGGCGTCGAGCCGACGGCGGAGGGCGTCGTCCATCGCTGGACGGAACGGGCGCGCGGGGCAAGCCTCTTTGGCTCAGTCGCCGCCGAACGCGCCCCGGTCGCGCAGGTTCGCGACCGCCGCCTCGTCGAGTCCGGCCTCGGCCAGCACCTCGGCGGCGTGTTCGCCGAGCCCCGGCGGGTCGCGGTACTGACCGGGCGCGAACCGCTCGCCCGAGACGGGCGTCATCGTCGTCTGGGAGGAGCGCTCGTCGTCCACGTCGAAGCGAGCGAGTACCCCGGCGGCGTCGAGCCCCTCGTCGTCGAGCAGGTCCGAGGGCTTGTTCACGGGCGCGGCGGGGACGTTCTCCGCGTAGAGCGCGTCGAGTGCCGCCTCGCGGTCCCAGTCGGCGAGGTGGTCACGCACCGTCTCGGTCAGCTCGGCCTTGTTCGCGCGGCGCTTGTCCACGGTGTCGAACCGCTCGTCCGCGAGGAGATGCTCGGCGTCCACCGCGCGACAGAACGCCGGCCAGTGGCGCTCTGTCGAGACGCCGACGAACAGCCACCCGCCCTGGGTCGGGAACACGTCGTAGAGCCCCCACGACGGATGCGAGGCCCCGAGCGGGTCGGGGTCCTCGCCGAGCAGGTCGGCGTAGGTGGTCCAGTAGCCCATCCAGTGGGCGGCGGCCTCGAACAGCGTCCCGTCGACGCGCTGGCCCTCGCCGGTGCGCTCGCGCTCTCGCAGCGCAACGAGCGTCCCGATCACGCCGTACAGCGCCGCGCCCATGTCAGCGATCGAGGTGCCCACCCGCACGGGCTGGCGACCCGGCTCGCCCGTGACGCTCATCAGCCCCGACATCGCCTCCGCAACCACGTCCATCCCCGCCCGGTCGCCGTAGGGACCGTCCGCGAACCCCTTGATCGACAGGTAGACCAGTTCCGGATTGCGCTCGCAGAGGTCGTCGGCACCGATCCCCAGCCGTTCGGGCGCGCCGCGGCCCAGATTCTCGACGAACACGTCCGCGTCGGCGACCAGGTCGTGAAACGCCGCCAGCCCCGCCTCGTTCTTGAGGTCGAGCGTGATCGAGCGCTTGTTCCGGTTCAGCGCGGCGAACATCGCCTCGCCCGTCTCTCCCTGTGTGCGGATGATGTCGCCCGTGCCCGGGCGCTCGACTTTCACCACGTCCGCGCCGAGGTCCGCGAGCATCGACCCGGCGAACGGGCCGGCGACGATGTTCCCGAGTTCGACGACGCGCAGGTCCGCGAGCGGCAGGTCCGTGCGTTCGACCGACGTCATGCGCGGAGGTCGTCGGGGGGAGACTAAAGGCTCCGCTTCGACGGCGGACGCCACACGCACGGCCCCGAGCGAGCGTCCGGGGCCGTCGTGTCCGAACGACACACGCGCGGCCGCGACGCCGAACGGGTCGCCCGGTCGGCCCACGGGAGCGGCTCGACAATCACGTACTTGTTCGGAGCGGGCGGTCGGGCGACCAGTGTTTGTCGCCGCGCTCGCGGCCGGGCTCGCCTTCGGCGCGCGCCACGCAGTCGAGTCAGACCACGTCGCGGCGGGCGTTCCGGTGCCGTTCTAGCGGACGGTCGCGCGTTCGCCGCTCCACCTCGCGCGCTCCGGCGGTTCGACTCCGTCTCACCGCCTCCGTCTCGCGGGCCCTCGCTCACGTCGTTCGCTCGACACCACCCACACCGCGCCTCGGGCGGGTCGTCCCTCCCCGCACTCGGGTTCGCGGGCCCTCGCTCACGTCGTTCGCTCGACGCCACCCACACCGCGCCTCGGGCGGGTCGTCCCTCCCCGCACTCGGGTTCGCGGGCCCTCGCTCACGTCGTTCGCTCGACGCCACCCACACCGCGCCTCGGGCGGGTCGTCCCTCCCCGCCCTCGGGTTCGCGGGCCCTCGCTCACGTCGTTCGCTCGGCCCCGCGCTAGTCGTCCGCCGTCGCCTCGCCCGCCGCGCCGTCGGAGACCGAGGGGTCGCCCTCGTCGGCGGCCGTCTCGGCGGCGATGCGGCCGTACACCGCCGCGTTCGTCAGCCCCGTCCCGCCGGGGTAGTTGT
>JAZKRX010000032.1:0-27105 GCA_036626375.1 Haloferacaceae archaeon | reverse complement strand
CGCGACGGAGGTCGGACTGCTCCCCGCGGCGGCGCTCGCGGCCGTCGGAACCGTGCCGCTCGTGCTGTCGCTGCGGGCGTGAGGGGGGCGCCGGCCCGGCGCCGCGGCGCCCGCTCCCGGCCCACACGCTCTTCCGTCGGGCGGTCTCAAGGAATCCATGGACGGACCGCCGGACCCGCCCGAGGCCGCGGCGGCGGCAGAGACCTGCGCCGCGGTGACGGCGCGCGTCGGCGACGCCGTCGTCGTCGACCGGGAGGTGCTGGAGACGCTCACGGCCGCGGTGCTGGCCCGCGGGCACGTCCTCGTCGAGGACGTGCCGGGGACGGGCAAGACGCTCACCGCCCGCCTGCTGGCGCGGGCGCTCGGGCTCTCCTTCTCGCGCGTGCAGTTCACCCCGGACCTCCTGCCCTCGGACGTGACCGGGACGAACGTCTACGACGAGCACACGGGCGAGTTCTCGTTCGCCGCCGGCCCGGTGTTCGCGAACGTCGTTCTCGCGGACGAGATCAACCGCGCGCCGCCGAAGACCCAGGCCGCGCTGCTGGAGGCGATGGAGGAGCGACAGGTCACCGTCGACGGCGAGACCCACGCTCTCCCGGAGCCGTTCGTCGTCCTCGCGACGCAGAACCCGGTCGAACAGGAGGGGACCTTCCGGCTCCCGGAGGCCCAGCGCGACCGCTTTCTCGTCGAGACCGGGGTCGGCTACCCCGACCGCGCCGGCGAACTCGAGCTGCTCGACCGCCGGGCGAGCAGACGGACGCTCGCGCCGAGCGTCGAGCCCCTGCTCTCGCCCCCGGAGGTCCGGGCGCTCCAGGCGGTGCCCGAGGACGTCCACGTCGACGACGCCCTCCGGGCGTACGTCGTCGACCTCGGACGGGCGACCCGCGAGGACGACCGGGTGGCGACCGGCGTCTCGCCGCGGGGCATCCAGCGCGCCTTCGAGGCCGCGCGCGCCTGGGCGGTCGTTCGGGGCCGGGACTACGTGGTGCCCGAGGACGTCAAGGCCGTCGCCGTGCCGGCGATGGCCCACCGCCTCGTGCTCGCGACGGAGGCGAGCGTCGGCGGGGTCGATCGTGCGGAGGTGGTCCGGGACGTCCTGGACCGGGTCGCGGTCCCGGGGATGGACGACCCTCGGGGGAGCGCGTCCGAGAGCCGGGCGAGCCGCGACTGACCCGCGTCCGCGGGCTCTCGGGGAGACAGCGACGGCGAGAAGAGGTAGTCGGCTGGCGATACCGCGCGACTGCGCTCCTACGCGACGACGGGAGTCGGACCGTCGCGGTCGAGGATCCGGTCCACGATGTCGTCGATGTCTGGCGCGCGTCGCGGTGCGTCGTCGTCCGAAGGCACGTGTGGTGTCGCCGGCACGACGAACACCTCGTGGTCTGGTACGAGTTCCACCGGCAAAAGCGTCCGGGACTCGCGGCCGGATCGCCAAGAGCTATTCCGGGGCCGCGCGAGGCCGGGCCATGGCGCGTGTCCCATACCGAGGTCCCGACGAGGTCGACGAGCAGTACCGCGACTACGTGGTGTCGTCGCTCCAGCCGGGCAAGGCGATCAACGTCTACGCCGCCGTCGCGAACAACGAGGAGGTGCTCGCGGGGCTCCGCGCGTTCCTCTCCTCGCTCTGGGACAGCTCCGGCATGACCGACCGCCAGCGCGAGATCGTGATCCTCACCGCCGCGGCGGAGACCGAGAACGCCTACGAGTGGCACCAGCACGCCAACATCGCGGGCGAGGACGTGCTGAGTCTCGCCGAACTCGCCGCCATCGCCGAGGACGACCCGGCGCCGTTCGACGCCGAGGAGGTCGCGCTCCAGGAGTACGCTCGCGCCGTGGTGACCGGCACGGTGACCGACGAGATCCACGACGCGCTGGCGGAGACGTTCGACGACCGGACGCTCGCGGGCGCGGCGGCGACCGCGGCGGGCTACCTCGCGCTCGGCCGGATGATCGAGGCGTTCGGCGTCGAGATCGAGACGGACGACGAGTTCGTCGGCTGGGACCCCCGGTAGGCTACTGTTCAGAGTAGGGCGTTCGAGGTAGTCCCAGGTTCGCTCGCGTGTCTCGACACGACCCCCGGTAGCGCCCCGGCGTTTTTGATTTCGGCCGCCGAAGACGCGCGCAGATGGACGCGCAAACGGCCGAAACGGCGACCGAGCGGCTCCGTGCGGCCGTCGGTGACGACCTCAGAGCGGTGGCACACGCCCGGTCGAGCGCCGACGAGATGGACTACACGGTGACGTACATCCGCGACGATGTCGGCGACCAGTATCCCGAGGCGGCGCGCGACCGGATCTTCGAGGAGTTCGTCGTCGAGTACTACCGCCGCGGGTGGGAAGAGGACCTGTTCCAGCCGCTCGGCGGTCTCGACCACAGCGTCCAGATCTTCGAGCAGGGCGCGAACGTCGTGGCGTGGGGCGACGGACGGTTCCTGTTCGTCAGCACGGAGCGGGCCACGGACGCGATTTCGCGGGTGGTCGCGGTGCTCGACGAGGTCGGGTGAGGCCGTCGCGACGGGGACCGGTCAGTCGGTCGTCCGCGGCCGGGCGGCGTCGGGCACCGGGCCGGACTCCTCGACGGCGTCGCCGACGGCGAACGAGCCGCCCTCGACGACGCGGGCGCGGATCCCGCCGCGGTGGACCATCGCCTCGCGCACGCCCTCGCGTTCGAGCGTCCGTTCGAGGTACGAACACGGCTCGCAGAGCTCGACTCCCTCGAAGACGGCGTCGCCGACGGCGAACCGCCGGCCGACCAGGCGGTTGAGGCCGACGCCCCGGGTGGTGACGTTCCGCCGGTGCTCGCCGGGGGCGACAGTCACGCCGTAGTCGCGCTCGACGGCGTCGAGCGTCTCCGCCTCGACGAACGTCACGTCCCGCGCCACGTCGCGGTCCGAGTCCGAGAACGTCCCCGTCGCCGCGAAGTAGCGGTCGCCGCGCAGGCCGCGGTCGGCCACGGCCTCGACGACGTCGCGCGGCTCCATCTGCGCGCCCGCCTCGGGCGCCGTGTGGACCGCGACGACCCGTGGATCGTCTGTCATGTCTGCCCTGAGACGCCGGGCGACAATGTAGCTTCGGTCGCTTCGGAAGAGTAT
The DNA here is from genome assembly GCA_036626375.1 of Haloferacaceae archaeon. Classification (GTDB taxonomy): domain Archaea; phylum Halobacteriota; class Halobacteria; order Halobacteriales; family Haloferacaceae; genus A07HB70. The sequence continues at coordinate 24,014 of JAZKRX010000032.1, read as the reverse complement.
TTATCCCCCACCGAGACGTTAGGTGTGAACGAGTGCCACACCCCGGAGGAGTCAACCAGGTATGAGCGGGTCCGACGACGTCGACGAGACGGACCGGGTGGATGGACCAGTGCAGGCCGGCGGGCCGCCGGCGGCCACCGCCGAGGTGTACCGGGAGGGCGACAGCCTCGCGGGCACTGTCCGTGTCGGGAACGCGACGCTCGTCCTCGGCTACGCCGCGAGACTCGCCGACAGGCTCGCGAGCGGAACGGTCGTGCCGACGCACTACGTCGACGTGGCGCCCGCGGTGCCGGAGTCGTACGTCGCGGCGCTCCACGCCTCCGGCGCGCGGATCCACGACGCCGTCGAGCTGCGGGAGCGAGCCGACGGGCTCTACGCCGACGGGTTCTCGCTCGCGGCCGGCGTCGGCGTCGTCCCCTGTAACCCCTCCCACACCGTCATCGTGCGGCTACGCGACCGGAGCGAGCCGGTCGACCTCCTGTTTTCGAACGCGCCGGCCGACGAGGTCGTCGCGAGCGACTCGCTCTCCGGGGCGCTCCCGGTGTACGGGACGGTCGGCGGGGGGACGAGCGGGCGCACGCCGGCCGACGAGGCCGGCGACGCCGCGGTGACGGGGCGAGACCCGAAGGGACCGGCGACGGTCGTCGCCGCCGGCGGCCGGGCCGCGTCGGTGCTCGCGGAGACGGAAGGCGTCGCCCCCGACGTGTCGGTCGCGGCGCGCGACGGGGTGCGGATCGTCGTCGACGACAACGGGACCGTCACGACGTGGACGGACGACGACCGGCGGGAGAACGGGGCGACGAGCGGGTAGCCCGGGCGAACCGACTTGTGGGTCCCGGGCGTGGAGAGGGGCGTGGAGACGTTCGCCGAGGGCGACGACGTGGCCGTGCGGTGTGACCCCGGAGACGACCTGCTCGACGCGATCGACCGCGCGGTCGCGACCCACGACATCCGGGACGCGGCGGTCGTCGCGGGCGTCGGCACGCTCGGGACGCTCCGGGTGTACTACCTCGACGCCGCGAAGCTGTCGCGTCCCCGCGAGGAGCGGGACGTGGTCGTCGAGGAGTCGGGCAACTGGGAGATCACGTCGCTCTCTGGGGTCGTGGCGGACGGCGACCCCCACGTTCACGTCGGCGCGCACGAGGGGACGCGGACGCTCGGCGGGCACCTCCTCCCCGGGAGCGAGGTGAGCGCACTCGCCGAGGTAGTGTTGCGCCGGACCGCCCTCTCGCTCCGGCGCGAGGCCGACGACCAGGACGTCCGGCGCCTGACGACCCGCTGAGGCGTATCCTCTTTGAACGAGGGGGCCGAACGGCCGGCCGTGAACGACGGGGATCGGCTCAGAGAGGTACTCGCCCGCCGCCACCGACTGCTCGAGCGCCTCGCCGAGGGGCGCGCGGACAAGCCGACGCTCGTCGCGGACCTGCCGGTGGCGCGCTCGACGGTCGACCGAGGGATCAGAGACTTAGAGGAGGTCGGCTGTGTCGACCGGGTCGGCGGCGAGTTCCGCGCGAACGCCGCCGGACGGGCCGCACTCGCCGCCTACGACTGTTACGCCGACGCGACCGACGGGGTGACCGAGGCCCGGGAACTGCTCGCGCACCTGCCGCCGGACGTCGAGTTACCGCCCCGGATGCTCGCCGGCGCCGACGTCTACGTCGCCGAGGACCACGCCCCGGAGCGGGTGATCGCGCCGGTCGCCGACGCCGCGCAGGACGCCGACCGGGTGCGCGCCACCGCGCCGGTGCTGTACAGCCGCTACCTCGACAACCTCGTGAGCGTCGTCGAGAGCGGCGTCGAGTTCGAGGCGGTCGTCGCCCGCGCCGTCGTCGAATCCGCCCGCGACATCGACGCGGAGAAGGTCGACCGGCTCAACCGGAGCGACCACTACGAGTCCTACATCACCGAGGCAGAGCTGCCGTACGCGGTCATGCTCACCGAACGAGACGGCGAGTGGACGGTCGCACTCGTCGTCTACGACGGCGGCGCGCCGCGTGGCGTCCTGATGAACGACACGGACGCGGCCGTCGGGTGGGCGCGGGCGCACTACCGCACCGTCCGGGCCGAGGCCGACGCGGCCGAGTCGGGCGACCTCCGCGGGCGCCCCACCTGACCGGTTCGGGCGCCGACGAACTCTCCGGAGCCCGGGAGAATCACCGCGCGCCGGACAGCCCCGCGGTCGGGGAGGTAATAATGACGGGGCGTCTCCAGTCGTGTGCTGACTTCGGCCCTCTACCACACGCCCGTACCCATTTGTCCGTCCGGTCCGATCGACGGCTGTGAGCGACCCACACTGCCGGCGCTGTGGCTCGCGTCTCCGGACGGGACTGGTCGCGACGGGCCTGACTCACTGCTGTCTCAGCCCCAGCGGGATCGCCGGCGTCTGCCCCGAACACGGCCCCGTGGCTCCCTGCGACGCGGTCGCCGGACCGGAGCATTGACAGGCTCGCGTCCGCAGGAAACCGTATGAACGATCGGGCACGACGGATCGGCGACGAGCGGGTGACCGAGATCTACCGGCAGGGGATGCTGGCCGGCGAGACGCCCGATCTGCCGGTCTCGTACGAGGACCTGCGCGACGCCGCCCACGAGGCGATGAGCCCGGAGGGGCGGGCGTACGTCCACGGCGGCGCCGGGAGCGAGACGACGTTCGAGCGGGGACAGGACTTCTCGGCGTGGCGGATCGTTCCCCGGATGCTCCGCGGCGTCGAGAGCCGGGACCTCTCGGTCGACCTGCTGGGTCGGGAGTTCGCCTTCCCCCTGGCGCTGACGCCGCTCGGTGTCCAGTCGCTCCTCCACGAAGAGGCAGAGGAGGGGACCGCGCGGGCGGCGTCGGAGCTCGACGTCCCCCTCGCGCTCTCGTCGCTCTCCTCGACGACGATGGAGACCGTCGCAGAGATCATGGGTGACACCCCGAAGTGGTTCCAGTTCTACTGGTCGTCCGACGAGGATATCGCCCGCAGCTTCCTCTCGCGGGCCGAAGACGCCGGCTACGACGCGATAGTGGTGACCGTCGACGCGCCGATCCTCGGCTGGCGCGAGCGGCTCCTCGAACGGGGCTACTACCCCTTCCTTGAGGGCGAGGGCGTCGCGAACTACTTCTCCGACCCCGCGTTCCGCGCACGGCTCGACGACCCGCCGGAGGAGGACCCGGAGGCCGCCGTCGAGGAGTTTCTCGACATCTTCGGCGACGCCTCGCTGACCTGGGCGGACCTCCAGTTCGTCCACGACAACACCGACCTCCCGGTCGTGATCAAGGGGATTCTCGACCCCCGTGACGCGGAACTCGCCGTCGACCACGGCGCGGACGCCGTCGGCGTCTCGACCCACGGCGGCCGACAGGTCGACGGCTCGATCACCGCGGTCGAGGCGCTTCCGGCCGTGTCTGACGCCGTGGGCGACGAGGTGCCGATCACCTTCGACAGCGGCGTCCGCCGCGCCCAGCACGCGTACAAGGCGCTGGCGCTCGGGGCCGACGCGGTCCTCCTCGGCCGACCGTACGCCTACGGGCTGGCCGCGGGCGGGGCGACGGGCGTGAAGTTCGTCCTCCGGAACCTGCTCGCGGAGCTCGACCTGACCATGGGGCTGTCGGGGCACAGGAGCGTGGAAGCGATCGACCGCGACAGCCTGCGGCGCGCGAGCGAGCTGTAGGCTACTCCTCTGTCGCCGCGCCACGGTCGGCCCGCGCCGCGCCGACCGCTCTCGCGATCAGCCCCGCCTGCGTGCCGGCGACGTAGCCCGCGTCGACGTTGACGACCGAGAGGACCGAACACGACTGGAGCAGGCCGGCGAGCGCCGCCTCGCCCTCCCCGCCGTGGCCGTAGCCCGTCGAGACGGGGACGCCGACGACCGGCGTGTCCACGAGGCCGGCGACGACGGTCGGGAGCGCCCCCTCCCGACCCGCGACGACGACGACGGCGTCCGCGGCCCGGATTCCGTCGAGGGTGTCGAGCAGGCGGTGGAGGTTCGCCACCCCCACGTCGTCGACCCGGTCGACCCGCGCACCGGCGGCGCGGGCGGCGACGGCCGCCTCGCCCGCGACCGGCGCGTCGGCGGTGCCCGCGGCGACGACGGCGACCGTCGCGTCGACGCTCGGGGGGTCGAAGTCGGCGGCGTGGACGACGAGCGTCCGGCTCCGCCGGTCGTACGTCGTCGTCGCGTCGTCGGGAACCGCCTCGCGGACGGCCTCGGCGTCGCCCGCGTCGGCGCGGGTGACGAGCGCCCGGCCCGTCGTCTCGACGGCCGTCGCCGCCAGCCGCGCCGTCTCCGTCGCCGTCTTGCCCGCCGCGAGGATCGCCTCGGGCACGCCGCGCCGGGACTCGCGCGCGGCGTCGAACCGGCCGGCGTCGCCCGTCGCGTAGCCCGCGATCCGCGCCTGCGCCGCGGCGGGGGAGAGCTCGCCCGCCGCGACCCGTTCGAGGAGGTCACGGAGGTCCGTAGCGTCGTCTGGCACGCGCGGGAGTGCGTGCCCGCGGCGCTTGAACGACGCGGTCGACCCGGGGCGGCGGCGCGGGCGCACGCGCTCGGTCTCGCCGCACGGGGAGTGTCCCCGGACTACTTGACGCCGGGGCGTGAGCGCGCGGATATGCCACCGATCGACCCGCTCGCGGACGGCACCCCGCCAGACCACGTCGAACCGATCCGGCGCGAGGCCCGCGCGTTCGTCGAAGCACACGTCGAGCCGGTCGTCGAGGAGTACTACGCGAGCGGCGAGTACCCGTGGGCGGTGCTGGAGGCCGGACAGGACGCCGGCCTCGTCGCCGCGGACGTCGCCGAGGAGTACGGCGGCCGGGGGCTGGACCTCCCGGAGCGACTGGCGCTCATCGAGGAGCTGTTCCGCGGCGACGCGGGCATCGGGCTGACGATGCAGCTGGCCTCCTTCGCGGCCGAGGCGGTGGAGGCGTTCGGCACCGAAGCGCAGAAAGAACGGCTCTTGCGCCCCGTCGCGGAGGGCGACCAGCTCTCCGGGCTCGGCGCCTCCGAGCCACAGACGGGGAGCGACCTCGCGGGGATGCAGGCGCGGGCGGAGCGCGACGCCGACGGCTACGTGCTGAACGGCGAGAAATACTGGGTGTCGAACGGCGTCGAGGCCGACTGGGTCCTGCTGTACTGTCGCACCGGCGACGGGCCGGACCGCCACGAGAACCACGCCCTGTTCGCCGTCCCCACGGACGCGCCGGGCTACGAGGCAGAACACATCCCGGAGAAGATGGGGCTGCGCGCGTCGAAGCAGGGCCACGTCGTCCTCGACGACTGCCGCGTGCCGGCGGAGAACCTGATCGGCGAGGAGGGACAGGGGTTCGAGATCCTCGCGCGCTTTTTCAACCCGAACCGCGTGGTCGTCGCGGGCCACGCCCTCGGGCCCGCCGCCGCGGCGATCGAGGCGGCGTGGGAGTTCGTCCACGACCGCGAGGCGTTCGGACAGGACGTCTCCGGGTTTCAGTCCGTCAGACACGACCTCGCCGACATGCTCGCGGAGTTCTCGGCGGCCCGGACGCTCGCGTACGAGGCCGCCGACCGGGTGGAGCGCGACCCCTTCGACGGGCGGTGGGCGTCGATGGCGAAGCTCCGGGCGAGCGAGACGGCCGTCGAGGTCGCCGAACGCGCGATGCAGCTCCACGGCGGGCGCTCTATCTTCACCGACCGCCGGGTGTCGCGGGTGTGGCGCGACGTCCACGTCACGCGGGTGTACGAGGGGGTCAACGAGGTCCAGCGGGACGTGATCTACAAGCAGGCCGCGAAGGGAGCGAGGGAGTGACCGGGGGAACGCTTGACATCCTCCCGCGCCTGAAGATGCGGGAATCCCACGGCACTGCACCGTTGAGTTGGGATATTAGGGTTTGCAGTCTACCACTTGTTCCCTCGGTGAGAATCCGTGGGACAAGTCATGAAGGTAGACTCCGGGCTGTGCCAACCAGCCGGTACTCCTATCCCCACCCAAACTGGGTGCAGACTCGGAGTTTCTTTGGTTGATGTCGAGACGGATGTTCTCCGCCCCATTCACGTCAGCGTTGAACGCAGAATCACACGCCTCACAGACGTACAGGCCGCGTTCAACACGCTGACTATCGTCTTCCTTACCGCAGACACAACACGTCTTGCTTGTGTCGCGTTCGGACACTTCTACGACTTCGATTCCCTCGACTTTCGCCTTGTACGTGAGAATCTTCGTGAAGCGGTCGAACGCCCACCCGTGCAAGTCGAGGTTCCCGTGCGTGCCCCAGTTCTTCGAGCCACCGTTCTCATCTTCACGGATACCAGCGAGTTTGCCGACGTTGATGCGACCAACGTCTTTCTCAACACACCGCTGGACGATATGTTTCGCTAAGGAGTGGAAGAAATGAGTGCGGCGCTCCGACCACTTGTGATGCAGACGGGTGGCCTCAGAACCGCCTGAATCATCGCATTTGGCGAGTTCTTTCGGGAAGTAGTAGCCGTCCTGCTTCAAGCGATTACCGGGGTAAAGGTCGGCTTCCTCGGTGCTGTACGCGACTGCCGCGAAGTTACAGATACCGAGGTCAACACCCGCCGATTCGTCACCGGGGGCGTCAGGAGTCTCAATCTCGTTTTTACAGACGAGATGCAGTTCCCACCGCCCCTTCGCCTTGTCGTAGACTGCGCGAACTTGTTGCAGGTTCTCGACCGTGACGCCGGGTCGAGTTTCGTACTCGACAAGGATGTACTCCCACGCTTTCGGGTGCTCCTTGTGGTTCGCCCCTTTCGAGAGGCGAACACGGTTGTTCTTCGAGTCGTGTTTGATGCCGTTTTGCTTCCACGTTACCGTGCTTCGCGGGTGTTCTTCGTGGACACGACGGCCTTGTGAGTCGTAGTAGTTTTTCTTGCGGTAGCCGGGCGGATTCGCACGACTGTCAGACTTCCTCTTACCGTACCACGAGTTGAAGGATTCAGCGAGCTCCTCCAGAACGCGCTGACTGGACTGACTGTGCAGTCCCTTGTACTTTGGATGAGCCTTCAACTCGTTTTTGAGGTCGCCGTGGTCGGGGATCTCGCCCGTGTCTTCCCACACGTTGCGGGAGTGGTAATTGGCGACGTTCCAGAGCTTGCTGGCACTCCACCCGTGATGGTCGAGCGGTCCCCCTACTTGGTCGTGGTTGAGGATTTTCGCTCGATGGGTACGGTGAACTTCCAGCATTCTGAACGTCTGTATAATCACTTATACTTTTGTATATGTATAGATTCGGGTTGAGACCGTGGAATATCCGGCCTTTCCATCGACGGTGGACTGTGGAGGAAGTGTCGGATTCATCCTGCGGCTAAAACCGCAGGTATTCTCCTTGATTCTGTATAACACGGTCGACGTGGTCGGTCGGCCCGGGACGGACCGATGACGGCGACACCGCAGACCGACCACCAGGCGCTGGTACAACGGCAGATAGACATCTGGAACGACGGGGCGTTTCACAAGATCGAGACGGTGTACGACCCCGACGTGACCTACACCGACCCGATGGGCGAGGTCCACGACCGGGAGTCGCTCCGGGAGTACGTCGAGTCGACCCTGACGGCGTTCCCCGATTTCACCGTCGCCCCGCACGGGTTCGTCGAGACGGGAGACAGCGTCGCCTGTCGGTACCGGGTCCGTGGCACGATGAAGGGGGCGTTCCGCGGGTTCGAGCCGACGGGCGAGTCGTTCGCCCTCCACGGCATCTCGTGGAGCCACGTCGAGGACGACGCGGTGGTCGAGGCGTGGAACGTCACGAACACGATGGCGATGGCCCGACAGCTCGGGCTGCTGGAGTAGGCTAGTCGTCGGCGGGCGCCGGCCCCGTCACGTCGACGCCGGGCGCGTCGACGCCCAGTTCGTCGATGGTTGCCTGTGCGGCGCGCTTGCCCGAGAGGAGCATCGCGCCGAACGTCGGTCCCATCCGCGGGAGGCCGTGGACCGTCGCGGCGGCCATGCCGGCGACGACGAGCCCCTCGCCGACTCTCCCGGTGTGCTCGACGACCTGGTCCTCGCTCTCCGCGACCCACATCGAGCCGTGGCCGGGCGAGTCGTGGCCGGGCGCGCCGTACTCGTCGTCGGCGCTGGTGTCGAGGTCCGCCGTCTCGGCGTCGAGACCGGGCGCCGAGAGCCCGCCGCGCTCCGCGGCCTTCGTCGCGACCACGGCGTCGTGACCCGTCGCGTCTATCACCACGTCCGCCTCCACCGCGACGGGGTCGACGCAGGTGACCTCGCGCGGGAGCGCGTGGACCGGCGTCCAGTTCATTACGATGCCGCCGACGCGGCCGTTCTCGCGCACGACCACGTCGGTGAACTCCGTCATGTTCCGCACGCGGACGCCGGCGTCACACGCCGCCTTGATCAGGCCCGAACACGCCTCGGGCCCGTCCGCGAGGTGGAGCCCCTCTGCCTCGTCGGATTCGTGGTGGTCCACGCCGACCTCGTCGAGCACCCGGTCGCCCGGCTCGCGTACCGTCACCTTGTTCATCAGGTAGCCGCCGAGCCAGAACCCGCCGCCGAGGTAGTTGTTCCGCTCGACAACGGTCACGTCGACGCCGCGCTCGGCCAGTTCCTTCGCCGCCGTCAGCCCCGCGGGGCCGCCGCCGACGACCAGGACGTCCGTCTCGACGTCGTCGAGGAACTCCTCGCTCCACTCGCTCGCGATCGCTTTCGTCACCTGTGCCTCGCTCACGTCCGCGAAGCCGTCGAACTCGTCGTCGAACGTCGTCTCCGGGTCGGACATACCACTTCGTAGTATATGGTGGTGGTAGAAAAGATCCGGGGGATCGGCTCAGCGCAAAAACTCCCGCAGACGGTCGGTCGTCTCCGCCGGCGCCTCCTCGGTGACGAAGTGGCCACAGTCGAGGGGCCCGCCCCTCGCGTCTGTTGCCCACCGCTCCCAGACGTCGAGGGGGTTGGCGTTCGCCGTCCGGCCCGCGGCGCCCCAGAGCGCGAGCAGCGGGGCCTCGATCCGCTCGCCCGCCGCGCGGGACTCCCGGTCGTGGTCGAGGTCGTGAGTCAGGCCGGCGCGGTAGTCCTCGCAGGTCGCGCGGATCACCGGCGCGCGCCGGAACGCGTCGCGGTAGGCCGCGACGGCGTCGGGGGCGAGCGCCGCGCGGTCGCCCGCCCACGAGTCGAGCAGGTGGTCGAGAAAGCGGTCGGGGGCACCGCGGAGCAGCGTCTCCGGGAGCGGACGGGGCTGGGCGAGGAAGAGCCAGTGGAACGAGGACTTCGCGGCCTCCCAGCCCATCGCCTCGGCCTTCGCGAGCGTCGGCGTGATGTCGAGGACGGCCAGCCGCTCGACGCGGTCGGGGGAGTCGAGCGCGAGACGGTAGCCCACGCGCGCGCCCCGGTCGTGGCCCGCGAGCGCGAACGACTCGTGGCCCAGGTCGGCCATGAGCGCCACCGCGTCCCCGGCGAGCGTCCGTTTCGCGTAGTCCGCGGCGCTCGGGTCCGTCGGCCCCTCGCTCGCGCCGTAGCCCCGCAGGTCCGGGACGACGACCCGAAACTCGTCTGCGAGAGCCGGCGCGACGGCGTGCCACGCCGCGCCGGTCTGCGGGTAGCCGTGGAGACAGAGGAGCGGGGGGCCGTCGCCGGCCGTCCGGACGTGGAGGGTCGCGTCGTCGAGAGCGACTCGTCGTTCGTCGAAGCCGTCGAACATCCGCGGCGGGACGCGCCGTGTGTCAAAAGTCCACACGGTCGACCGAGCGAAACCGCTACGCCGCTGGCTCCCGAGCCACGCCTGTGTACGACGCGGTAGTGCTCGACAGCGACGGCGTGCTCGTCGGCCTGAGCGGGCGGGCGACGCTCGCGCGGGCGGTCGACCGGACCTACCGCGCCTTCGGCGTGACGCCCGACGAGGCCGACCGCGCGGCGCTCTGGGTCGGGACCGACCCCGGCGACGTCCGTCGGGCGGCGGCGCGTCACGGCCTCGACGCCGAGACGGTGTGGGCGACCCGCGACCGGACGGTGTCGCGGGTCGAGCGCGCGGCGATCCGCGCGGGCGAGAAGCCGCTCCACGACGACGCCGCCGCGCTCTCCCGCCTGTCTCTCCCGCTCGGCGTCGCGAGCAACAACCTCCGGACGACGGTCGAGGCGGTGCTCGACGGCCACGGCCTGCGCGACCGGGTGGCGAGCGTCCAGGCGCGCGAGCCGCGGCTGGCCAGCCTCGCGGACCGCAAGCCCGACCCGGCGCTCCTGACCCGCGCGCTCGCCGACCTCGGCGTCGCCCCCGACCGTGCGCTGTTCGTCGGCGACGGCGCGAGCGACGTCGAGGCGGCGGTGCGAGCGGGCGTCGACGCCGCCCTCCTCGCTCGGCCGGACCACGACCCGGTCGAGGGCGTCGACCCGACGCACACGATCACGACACTCGCCGACCTGCCCGACGTCGTCGAGGGGTGAGGACGCGACCGGGGCGCCACGCCCCGGCGGTGGCTTTTCGTCTCCGGGCGTCTCCGGGCGACCGTGCCCGACCGACGCGCCGCCGTTGCCGGGAGCGCCCTGTTCGTCCTCGTCGCCGGCGCCGTCCTGTGGCCCCCCGGCGCGGTCTACTGGACGGCGCTCGCGGCGGTCGTCGGCGACGGCCCGACGCTCGCCGTCGTCGCGCTCCTCGGGGGCGTCGCGGGCGCGACGTTCGTCCGCGTGACGGGCGTCTCCGGCGCCGACCTCGCCCGCGGCGCCCTCGTCGCGTACGTCCTCGGGATGGCCGCTATCGAGGCCAGCACGAGTCCGGACAGCCCCGTCCACCTGCTCGGCTACGCCGCCCTCGCGGGCTGTCTCGTCGGCGGCGGGGCGCTCGCAGCGCGTGTCCGGAGCGCGCCGGCGGGACAGAGCGGCGCGGCGCCGGACGACGGGCGACAGTAGCGGTCGGTCGGGGGACCCCCGCCGCTCGCGGTTCGGCTCGACGCGTGGACGGGATGGTCGGGACGGCGACCAGCCCCGACCCTCTTGTCCGCCCGACCCGACGCGGGCGTATGGCCGACGACTTCCTCGCGCGCGACGCCCTCGTCGACGCCGTCGCCGACCGGACGTTCGACCGCCCGCCCGCGCTCGTCTGTAACGCCCACGTCACCGGCCTCGGCGTCGCCCGCGCGCTCGCGGCCCGGGACGTACCCGTGGTCGCCGTCGACCGCACCCCCGACGGCGTCGCGCCGCCGTCCGACGCCGTGGCCCTCGCCGGGCGGGTGACGTACCCGCTGGACGACGAGGCGGGGTTTCGCGCGGACGTAGAGCGCCTCGCCGCGGCCTGCGGCCACGACCCCGTCGCGTTCGGCTGTATGGACGAGTGGGCGCTCGCGTTCGCGCGGAGCCGCCCCGCCGGCGTGCGACTCCCGTTCGCGGCCGACCGGGTCGACGCCGTTCTCGACAAGACCACGCTGTACGCCGTCGCCGAGGACCTGGGCGTTCCATACCCCGAGACCCACCGGATCGCCGAGACGGACGACCGGGCCGGGGCGCTCGGCCGCCTGTCCGCGGACGAGGCCGCGAACCGGCTCGGCTTCCCGCTCGTGGTCAAGCCCGCGCGCAAGCGCCGGTTCGAGGAGGCCGTCGGGACGAACGTGATAGAGGTCACGGACCGGGAGGAGTACGCCGACGTGGTGGCGGCGGCGCGCGAACACGACGTGCGCGTCATGGCACAGGAGCGCGTCGAGACGACGACCGGGGGCGACCGCTCGTACGGGTCGTACGTGCCGCCCGCGGGCGACCCGCTCGGGGTTGTCGGCGCGCCGACGCGCTACCCCCGCGGGTACGGCACCTCGTGTCTGGTCGAGCGGGTGGACGACCCCGTCGTCGCGCGCCGGGCGCGGACCGTCCTCGCCGAGACGGGCTACCACGGGATCAGCGAGGCCGAGTTCGTCCACGACGCCGAGCGAGACGAACACGTCCTCCTCGACGTGAACACCCGTCCGTGGAAGTGGATCGGTCTCCCGGTTGCGGCCGGCGCGGACCTCCCGGGCGCGGCGTACGCCGACGCCGTCGGCGAGGCGTACGACCTCGAGCCGACCCGCGACCCGACGTGGGTCTACCTCCGTGACTACCTCGCGCTCCTCGCGCGCGAGGGACGGGCCGTCGACCGCCTGACCGAGTCGGAGTGGACCGCGCTCGTCGCCGGAGCGTTCACAGAGGACCCGACGCTCGTGACCGGCGTTTACCGCCCGGACGACCCCGGGCCGACCCGCCGGCTGCTCGCCGACGAGTTCGGCGACCGCGACTACTACTGCGCCTGCTGACCCCGGCGGGCCGCGTGACGAGCCTCGCGGCGACCGAAAAGGCGTTGTCGACCCCCGCGAGATCCAGTGCCATGGGCGAGAACGTACTCGACGACCGTCCGGACCGGCCGGGGGTAGCGACGCTCGCAACAGACCTTCGGGACGGCGACCTGACGCCGACCGCGCTCGTCGCCGACTGCTACGACCGGCTCGAGGCGACCGAACCGCGGGTCGAGGCCTGGGTCGACGGCGCGAAGGAGCGCGCGTGGCTCGACGCCGAGGCCGCGGCGCTCGAGACGCGGCATCCGGACCCGGCCGAGCGCCCGCCGCTGTTCGGCGTCCCCGTCGGGGTGAAAGACATCTTTCACGTCGACGGCCTGCCGACGCGGGCGGGCTCGGAGCTGCCGCCCGACGCCGTCGTCGGCGAGGGGGCGGCGGTCGTCGACGACCTGCGCGCGGCGGGCGCGCTCGTGATGGGCAAGACAGTGACGACGGAGTTCGCCCACGCCGCGCCCGGCCCGACGCGCAACCCGCACGACCTCGACCACACCCCCGGCGGCTCCTCCAGCGGGTCGGCCGCGGCCGTCGCCGCCGGGCACTGCCCGCTCGCGCTCGGGAGCCAGACAATCGGCTCCGTCGTTCGGCCGGCGACGTTCTGTGGTGTCGTCGGCTACAAGCCGAGCTACGGGCGGATCCCCACGTCCGGGGTCCTGCCGTACTCCGAGTCGGTCGACCACGTCGGCCTGTTCACCCGCGACGCCGCGGGCGCGGCGCTCGGCGCGTCGGTCGTCTGTGACGACTGGCGACCGGTCGACGCGGGACAGATGGAGCGACCGACCGTGGGCGTCCCCGACGACGCCTACCTCGCGCAGGCCACGGAACAGGGCCTAGAGCGGTTCGAACGGGTCCTCGACGCGCTGGAGGCAGCGGGCTACGAGGTCCGGCGCGTGCCCGCGATGGAGGATATCGACGCGGTGAACGAGCGCCACGAGGCGCTCATCTCCGCGGAGGCGGCCGAGGTCCACCACGACCGGTTCGAGGCCCACGCGGACCTGCTCCGGGCGGAGACGGTCGCCCTGATCGAGCGGGGGCGAGACGTGACCGCCGAGGCGGTCGCGCGCGGGAAGCGGAGCCGCGTCGACCTGCGCGACCGGCTCCACGGCCTGATGGCCGAGGAGGGAGTCGACGTCTGGGTCGCGCCGGGCGCGCGAGACACCGCGCCCGAGGGCATCGACGGCACCGGCGACCCGGTCATGAACCTCCCGTGGACCCACGCCGGCCTGCCGACGGCGGCGCTCCCCGCGGGGACGGCCGACGGGCTGCCGTACGGCGTCCAGTTCGCGTCCGCGTTCGGCACCGACGAGCGACTGCTCGCGTGGAGCGCGGGGCTGGCCGACGCGGTCGCGGACGCGGTCTAAACCGGCTTCGCGAGGTCGAGCGCCGCGTTCGCCAGGACGTTCGCGGCGCTGTAACAGTCCGCCCAGCTCGTGTGCTCGGCCTCCGTGTGGCTCCGCCCGTCGTCGCTCACCGCGAACACCATGCCGGCGTCACAGACGCCCGCGACGTGGCTCGCGTCGTGGGCGGCGCCGCTGAACAGGTCGAGCCCCTCGTAGCCGAGGCGGTCGACCGCGCGCTCGACCGTCGACACGGTCCGCTCGGGGAACTCGACCGACGAGGCCGTGAGGAACTGCTCGACCTCGCACTCGACGCCCTCGCGGTCGGCCGCGGCGGCGGCCTCGCGTTCGATCCGCTCTCTCGCCTCCGCGACGACCGCGTCCGACGGGTCGCGGGCGTCCCACGTGAACCGGACGTCCTCGGGGACGACGTTGACCGAGTTCGGCGAGACGTCGAGCGACCCGACGGTGGCGACCGTGTCCTCGCCGAGCGCACCCGGGAGCCGGCGTATCGCGGTCGTGGCGTCCGCGGCCGCCACCAGCGCGTCCGAGCGGAGGTGCATCGGCGTCGTCCCCGTGTGGTCGGGACGGCCGGCCATCCGCACCTCCCCCCACGAGAGCCCGACGATGCCGGTGACTATCCCCACGTCCGCGCCCGCTGCCGAAAGCGCCGGCCCCTGCTCGACGTGGAGTTCGAGGTACGCGTCGTACGGCTCGCGCGGTTCGGCCGGGTGGTCGCCGCGGTAGCCGATCCGCTCCAGTTCGTCGACGACCCGGGTCCCCTCGTCGTCGGTCCGCTCGTACTGCTCGGCGAGGTCGAACTCGCCGGCCCAGACGCCGCTGCCCTGCATCGTCGGCTGGAACCGCGAGCCTTCCTCGTTCGTCCAGTTCACCACCTCGACGGGACGCCGGGTGTCGAGTCCCTCGTCTGCGAGCGTCAGGAGGAACTCCAGCGCCGCGACGACGCCCAGCGCGCCGTCGTAGATCCCGCCGTACGGCTGGGAGTCGAGGTGCGAGCCGAGGAGGACGGGCGCGGCCTCGGGGTCGGTCCCCTCGCGCCGGCCGAAGGTGTTGCCGAAGGCGTCCACGCGGACCGCGAGTCCCGCCGCCGACAGCCGGTCGACGAACCAGTCCCGAACCGCGGCGTCCGCGTCCGAGAGCGCGAGTCGGTGGAGGCCGCCGCCCTCCGTGGCGCCGAACGACGCCTGCGCCCGCATCAGTTCGACGAGCCGGTCTCGGTCGACGTCGATTCGCATGGGCACCGATCCGCGCGACCGTACTTGAATCCGCGCGGCGGAAAGGGTATCTCCGGCGACGCGCTACGTGCGGCGTGGCGAGCGAGACGACCCGTCGACGGCTGCTCGCGGGGGCGGGCGCGCTCGCCGGTTTCGCGGCGACGGCCGGCTGTCTCGGCGGCGACGAGGAGCCCCCGCCGGAGCCGGACGCGACGGTTCGACTGACGCCAGACCTGCGGTTCGTCCCCGAGACCGTCCGTGTCGCGGCCGGCGGGACGGTGCGCTGGGAGAACGAGGGACGGCGCCCGGGGTCGGTGACGGCCTACGAGGACGAGATCCCGCCGGGGGCGGCCTACTTCGCGAGCGGCGGGACGAAACGCGAGGTGGCCGCGCGGATGCTCTACCCGCTCGTCGGGGCACTCGCGCGCGGCGACCGGTACCACCACCGGTTCGAGACGCCGGGCGAGTACCGCTACTTCTCGATCCCGACGGAGGCACAGGGGACGGAGGGGACGGTCGTCGTGACGGACTAGAGGCTCCGTTCGCGGAGCGTCTCGACCTCGCGCGCCAGCGCCTCGCGGGCGGGCAGGCCGACGAGCCGGGCGTCCACCTCGCCGCCGAGAGTAAAGAGCGTGGTCGGCGCGCCCACGACGTCGAACGCCTCCGAGAGGAGCCGCGGACAGTCGGGGCCGTAGACGGCGAGGCACATCACGTCCTCGGGGGGGCCGTCGGCGAACAGCGCGTCGAAGTGCTCGCGGGTCCGGTCACAGGGCGAGCAGTTCTCGCGCCACGCGAACACCACACAGCGGCGGTAGAGAGAGACGAGGTCGGTGAGGTCGTCGCCGTCGACCGGCAGGAAGGCGTCGGGGACGCCGCCGGTCCGGGGGGCCCCGTCCTCGACGTGGCCGGTCACGACCGCGAGCGCCAGCGCCCGCGCGGGAGCGAGGTCCGCGACCCGGTCGCGCAGCGCCACGTACCGGGCGATCAGGGCGTCTGCGGCGGTCGCGTCCGCGCGGAGCGCGGTCCGGGTCCGCTCGTCGTCGGTCAGCGCCGCGACCGCCGCCCGGGCGTCCGCCGGGTCGCGGTCGGCGAGCGTCTCGCGGCCCGCCGCGACGGTCGCCTGGAACTCCTCGGCGAGGCGGAGCGCGCCGTCGTCGGCCGGGTCGAACACGCCGTGGGCGATCAGTCGCTCGATGGGGTCGTCGGGGGTCGTGGAGTCGGGTGTGGACACGGTGAGGCGTCGGGCGGCGGGCGGGAAGTGGGTTGGCAGTCTGTCGCTAGCTGGAGCCGAGGTCTTCCATACAGGGGAACTCCTCGGCGCTCGGCCCCTCGCCCTGCGGCCACAGCGGCTCGAGGTCGGCGTCCGGCGGGTAGTGGAGGTTGCCGTCGCCGTCGAAGCCCCAGCCGGCGTCCTCCAGCATGGAGACGGCCATGTCGGGGCTCCCGGTCGGGTCCTCCGCCTGCTTGTACAGCATGTCCTCGGGCGGGTAGAGCGGGTGGTTGTGCGAGATGTACGTCGGGTACATGTCGGGGTCGACCTGCCCGTTCATCGCCACGTCGATCAGCTGCTGGCGGTTCACCACCGCCGCGACGGCCTTGCGGAACTCCGTGAACTTGCACGGCGCCGTGTGACAGACGTACTGCAGGTTGTACGAGGTGTGGGTGCCCGCGAACTCCGCCTGGGCGTTGTCGATCTCCTCGTTGACGCGCTTGGCGTTCGGCGGCGAGATCTCGGGCGCGATGTCGACCTCGCCGGCCTCAAGCGCCGTGATGATCGTCTCCTCGTTGCGGAACGCCGAGAAGACGATCGGCTGGCTCGCCGAGTAGACCGGGTGCGTGTCGACGGGCTCGGTGACGACGCGCTGGCCGCGGTCGAGCTGGGTCACCTCCAGCGGGCCGGAGGTGACGATCGGCGTCTCGAACTGCGCGCCGCCGGGGTTCTCGACCGCGCCCGCCTCCTCGTACGACTCCTTGTGGAGGATCCCCCACCGCATCAGCGTCGTGTTGACGAACGGGATGTACGGATCCGTGAACGTGAACGTGCAGGTCTTCCCGTCCGCCTCGATGGTGTCGTACGGCACCGGCGCCGCGCCGGGGTACGCCCCCGCCTCGCCGCCGCGGAGGATCTGCTCGAAGGTGAACTTCACGTCCTCGCCGGTGACCGGGTCGCCGTTCGTGAACCGGGCGTCGTCGAACAGCTCGACGACGACCTCCTGGGCGTCGACGACCTCGACCGACCCGAGCAGCTCGACGATCTCGAAGTTCTCGTTGTACTTGTGAACCGGCGAGGAGATCATATGTTGCCACATGGCCTCCGGCATCGACGCCGAGTGGGTGAGCCAGTTCGACGTCTCCGTGGCGATGGGGTTGATGGCGACGACCATCTGGTCGCCCTGTGTCAGCTCCGACTTGAACGCCCACTCGGCGTTCGAGCGGGCGATTCCACCGTTGCCGATACCGCCCATCTCCACGCGGTCGGTCCGCCACGCGCCGATGTTGGCGACGGGACAGAGGTTGCCGATCGCACAGTCCTCGGACATGTACGCGATCGTCTCGTAGATGCCCTGCGTGCGCTCCTCTTCGGTCTCCGCGGTGGTCTGATCGAGCAGGAGCTCGGTGTACTGGCAGTCGGCGTAGTTCGAGTAGTTGCTCTGCCCGCCTGCCCCGGCCCAGTCGATGCGCATGTTGTTCAGCAGCTCCTGGGGGTCGAGACGGTCGGCCGCGGGCACCCACCACGTGAACGAGATGTTGTTCGCGCGGTTCTGGTCGTTGGCCATCTCGCCGAGCTGCGAGGAGATGCCCTTCGGCACGACCTCGAGGCCGACGCCGAGGTTGTCCTCGACGCCCCGCCGGATGATCGGCGCCATCTGCTCCTGGGTGGTGGTGAACCCGCCGTAGTCAGACCAGTACTCCATCTGGAGCGCCGGGACCCGTTCGCCGAGGTCGCCGCCGCCACCGCCGCCACCGCCGCCGCTACCGCTACAGCCCGCGAGTCCCGCCGCCGACGCGGCGCCGAGCGCCCGGAGCACCGAGCGCCGGTCGATAGTCGACTCCGCCGTCTCCTCCGATGCTGGCATACTGTGCCACACATAGGAGGATAGGATAAAGCTATGGGACACAACATCTGTCTTCAATTATCACATATGTACAGAACGAACAGGGGTCGTTACGCTACGTACATGTGGTTATTCGGCCGCGCTCGCGGGAGGCGCCGACCGTCACGAACGATCAGTCGTCGATCCGGATGCGTGGGTCGATCACCCCGTAGACGAGGTCGACGACGAAGTTCGAGAGGATGACGAACGTCGCGACCACGAAGAAGACGAACTGGACGACCGGGTAGTCCCGGCCGAGGACCGCCTCGACGAGCGTGAAGCCGATCCCCGGCCAGTTGAACACCGTCTCGATGAGGACCACGCCGCCGAGGGCGCGCGCCAGCGAGACGGGGTAGATGGTGATCACCGGCAGGCTGGCGTGTTTCGCGACGTGGCGGAGCCGCTTGACCGACGGCAGTCCGGTCAGGCGGTGGTACTCCGTGTGGTCCTGGCCCATCACCTCGACGACGCTCGTCCGCATGATGAGCGAGGGGATGAACAGGTACCGCAGGAAGACGGCGGTGAAAGGGAGGACGTAGTGGTGCGCGAAGTCCCACGTCAGGTACGGCTCCCACCACTTGAGGCCCGTCGCAGACGTCGCCGAGAGCATCCCGGAGGTGGGAAAGAGGTTGAACCAGTCCGCAAAGACGACTATCAGGACTATCGAGGTGAAGAAGGCGGGGAACGAGCCGGTGGCGATGACGGGCACGATGCCGAGACGCTCCAGCAGGCCGCCGCGCTTGCTCCCCGCGATGGTGCCGACCAGCGAGCCGAACAGGTAGGTGAACGTCATCGCCGGCGCGACGAGGATGAACGTGTTGAACATCCGGAGCTTGACGAACTCCCAGACGTCGACGCGGTAGACCGGCGACTCGCCGAGGTCGCCCTGCAGGAGATTGCCGATGTACTCGAGGTACTGGACGTACAGCGGCTCGTTCAGCCCCCACTTCTGGCGGATCTGTTCGAGCGCCGCCTCGTTCGCCCCCGCCGCGGCCATCTGGGTGGTGAAATCGCCCGGCATCGAGCGAAAGAGGACGAACAGCGCCGTCAGCACGAGAAAGAGCATGACGACGGTCTGGGCGCTCCGCACCGCGAAGTAGCGTTTCAGCGACGACACGGGCTCACCCCGCGGACCGCCGGGTCGTCTGTCTGGCTCTCGGGCCGCGCGTGGCCCGCCCCCGCGTGGGGGCCGCGCTCGTCTGGGTCAGTCGGTCGTGGGAACACGTTCCTCCTCCATCTGGGCGTGGTCGCCGTAGTGGTGACAGGCGACGGTCCACTCGTCGTCCGTCTCGACGTCGGGCGGCGTCCGCTCGCAGACGCTCTCGAACCGCTCGCGCAACAGGTCACCCGCCCGGTCCGGGTCGCCCGTCACGAGGGCGTCGAGGGCCGCGTCGAGGACGGCGCGGTTCTCGCCCGTCAGGTCGTGGTCGAAGTACTCTGCCTCTATCGCCGCGGCGAACGCCTCGTCGTCGCCCGGGTCGTCCAGTTCCCCGCGCACCCGGTCGAGGCCGAGGTCGTCGCGGGCCAGCCGTTCGCGGAAGGCGACCACCTCCCGGTAGGCCGCCTGTGGTATCTCAAGGTCGTCGGGCGGGATCACCACCGGACAGCGGTCGCGGAACCGACAGCCCTCCCCGAGGTCGATGGGGTCCCGTGGCGCGCCGGACATCTCGGTCCGCGTCCGGCCGTAGTGGGGGTCCGGGACGGGGATGGCCGAGACGAGCGCCTCCGTGTACGGGTGTTTCGGGTCCGCCAGAATCCGCTCGGTCGGCGCCGACTCGACGATTCGGCCGAGGTACATCACGTTGACCGTCTCGGAGATGTACGACACCGTCGAGAGGTCGTGCGAGATGTAGATCATCGAGACGCCGAACTCCTCTATCAGTCCCTTCATCGTGTTCAACACGGCCGCCTGTGTCGACACGTCGAGCATCGACACCGGCTCGTCCGCGAGGATCACGTCGGGTTCGAGCACCAGCGCCCGGCCGATCGAGACCCGCTGTTTCTCCCCGCCGCTGAGGTTCGCGGGCTTGCGCCCGAGATACTTCTCCGGCGGGCTCAGCTCGACGTGTTCGAGCACCTCGCGCACCCGGCGATCGCGGTCGTCTATCCCGTGGATCTTCAGCGGCTCCTTCAGCGACTCCGCGACCGTCATCTTCGGGTCGAGCGAGTTGAACGGGTCCTGGAAGATCACCTGGACGTTGCTCCGGTACTCCTTCCAGTCGGCCTTGTCGAACTCCGACACCGGCCGTCCCTTGTAGTAGATGTCGCCGCCCGTCCCGTCGTGGAGGCCGATGAGCGTCAGGAGCAGCGTGGTCTTCCCACACCCGGACTCGCCGATGACCGCGGTCGAGTCGTTCTCCGAGAGCGTCAGCGAGACGCCGTCGACGGCCTGCACCTGCGAGGGGTCGCGCCGCATGAGCACGTCGAGGACGTTCCGGGACTCCTCGAAGTACTTCTCCAGGTTGCGGATCTCAAGCAGCGGCGGGTCGTCGCTCATCAGTCGTCCTCCCCCGGGGCGACCGTGCGCCCGGCCTCGTCGTCCCCGTCGGGGTCTGTCCCCTCGGCCTCGTACAGCTCGTAGGCCTCGTCCGCGCGGACGCAGGCCGCGGCGTGGGTGGCGTCGTCGTCGCCGACGGCTTCGAGCGGCGGCGCGCCCTGCCGGCACTCCTCTATGGCCCACGGGCAGCGGTCCGCGAAGCTACAGAAGTCGACCTCGCCCATCAGCTCCGGCGGGTAGCCGTCGATCACCTCCAGCTCCCGCTTCGGCTCGCGGATGTCCGGGAACGCCTCCTTGAACATGAACGCGTACGGGTGCCGGGGGTTGTCGTGGACCGCCGCGGTCGACCCGCGTTCGGTCACCTGGCTCGCGTGCATGATGGCGACGCTGTCGCAGGACTCGAAGATCACCGAGATGTCGTGGGTGATGAGCAGGAGGCTGGTGTCGGTCGACGCCTTCGTCCGGTCCAGATACTTGAAGATCTGGTCCTGCATGATCACGTCGAGCGCCGTCGTCGGCTCGTCCGCGATCACCAGACTCGGCTCCAAGAACAGCGCGAGCGCGATGATCGCCCGCTGTTGCATCCCCCCGGAGAACTGGTGGGGGTAGTCGTCGATCCGGCTCTGCTGGAGACCGACGACGTCGAACATCTGCTTGAGCTTCTCGCGGATCGCCTCGTCGGAGCGGTCGGTGTGGACCTGTCCGATCTCGATGGCCTGCTCGCTCACGCGCTGGAGCGGGTCGAGGCTGTTCATCGAACTCTGAGGGATCCACGAGATCTCCTTCCACCGGAGGCGTTCGTTGAGTGTCTTCTCGTCCAGGTCCTGGATCTCCTCGCCGCGGTAACGGAGCGTCCCGGAGGTGACCTCGCCGTTGTCGTCGAGGCCGCCGATGATCGCCTTCGCGAGCGTGCTCTTGCCCGACCCGGACTCGCCGGCGAGCCCGAAGAACTCCCCCTCCCGGATGGTGAACGAGGCGTCGGAGACGGCGGTGAGCATCCCCGCGTTCGTCTCGTACTGGACGGTGAGGTCCTCGACCTCGAGCAGTGGGTCCGCCATCAGGCAGCCACCGCCTCGGTCTCGACGGACTCGGCGTCCTCGCTGATCAGGTCCTCGTACCCGCGGCCGAACATGAACGTCGAGAGCACGGTCAGGCCGATGAGGATCCCCGGCGGGATCGACCACCACCACGCCTCGGACATGTAGCCCGAGCGGAACGCGTTCCGGATCATCACGCCCCACGACGGCGTGAACGGGTCAGCGACCCCGAGGAAGGTCAGGCTCGCCTGCAACACGATTGCGTAGCCGACGCCAAGCGAGAGAAAGAAGATCGCCATCGGCGCCACGTTCGGCAGAACGTGCTTGACGATGATCCGCGGGGTGCTCGCGCCCGTCGCCTTCGCCACCTTCACGAAGGGGTACTGCTTGACCTGGAGGGTCTGGGCGCGTATCACCCGGGCCCCGCCGCGCCAGAGTATCAGGCCGATGACGACGATGGAGGACAGGAAGCCGACCCCGAGGAAGGTGATCAGGACGATGCCGAACGGAATGAGCGGGACGCCGTAGACGAAGTCGGTAAAGCGCATCAACACCGTCTCCGTCCGCCCGCCGACGTAGCCCGCGGTGATCCCCACCGCCGTCCCGATGGTGAGGATCATCAGGCCGCCGAGCAGCCCCGTGATCACCGTCGGCCGTGCGCCGACGAGGAGCCGCGAGAGGACGTCGTAGCCGGCGAACGTCGTCCCGAGCGGGTGTGCGAGCGACGGGTCCGCCGCCTGGAGGACCTGCCCGCTCGCGCTGTACTGTGTCTCCTCGATACCGTACGGCGCGACCATCGGCCCGAACACGCCCAGCGCCGTGACTCCGACGAGGATACTGAAGTAGAACGCCGTCGTCCGGTCACGGAGCATGATCCGCAACGCGCCGACGAAGTTGCGGACGATGTACGAGTCGGATATCCCCGAGACCGGCCCGGGTGCCGTTTCCGTCAGTCGTCCCCGCAATGACATGGGTTACCACCCAAGACGGACCCATAAAACCCTATCCCCAGCGAACGATAACGGCAGAGCCGGCCGCTCGAAGACACGCATCAGTCAGATTCGGGGTGGAAAACAGCACGCACGTCGGTGTGTTCGGGAGATCGTTCGACAGAACGGACCAAACCCGGAGAGCGGAGCGTGGCCCCCGTCGAGCCGGCCTCGCCGCCCGGCAGAACCCTTTTGTCGGGTGTCGTGGTGTGGGCGTCCATGTCACAGCGAGTGCGAGACCGGCTCGTCGACCTCCGGCGGTCGCTCCACCAGTACCCCGAGCCCTCGTGGTGTGAGTTCCACACGACGAGCCGGGTCGTCGGCGAGGCCGAGGCGATCGGCGTCGACGAACTCCACCTCGGCGCCGACGCCCTCGACCCCGCGGAGCGGATGGGCGTCCCCGACGACGAGGTGCTCGACCGGTGGCACGACCGGGCGGCGGAGCGCGGCGCGCGCGAGGACGTCCTCGACGCCGCAGAGGGCGGTCTGACGGGGCTCGTCGCCGTCCTCGACCGCGGGCCGGGGCCGACGGTCGGCCTCCGGGTCGATATCGACGCCCTGCGCCAGACCGAGTCGACGGCCGACGACCACGCCCCGGCCGCGGGGGGCTACCGCTCCGAGACGGAGGGCGTGATGCACGCCTGCGGACACGACGCCCACGCGACGATCGGACTGGGGACGCTCGAGGCCGTCGCCGAGAGCGACTTCGCGGGCACGTTCGTGCTGTTCTGCCAGCCCGCAGAGGAGGTGGTCGGCGGCGGGCGGGCGATGGCCGCGACCGACCACGTCGCGGACCTGGACCACTTCCTCGCGCTCCACGTCGGCCTCGGCCACCCCACCGGCGAGGTGGTCGCCGGCGCGGACGAGGCGCTCTCGGTCCGCCAGCTCGCCGCGGAGTTCGCGGGCGAGTCCGCCCACGCCGGGGCGGAGCCGGAGGCCGGCCGGAACGTCATGCAGGCCGTCGCGGCCGCGACCTCGAACCTCTACGGGATCCCCCGTCACTCCGGCGGGCTGACCCGCGTGAACGTCGGGCGCGCGGACGTGGGGTCGGCGCCGAACGTGATCGCGAGCGAGGGCCGGATCGAGATGGAGGTCCGGGGCGGTGACGACGACCTGCGGGCGTACGTGGCCGAACACGCCTACCGGACGCTCGACACCGCGGCCGAGATGCACGACTGCACGGTCGAGACCGAGACGCTCGCGACCGCGCCACGCGAGGACAGCGACGACTCGCTGCGCGCGGTCGTCGGGGCGGTCGCCGAGGCGACGCCGGGCGTCGACTCGGTCGTCCCGCGCGCCCCCCTCGGGGTCAGTGAGGACGCCACCTACCTGATGCGCGCCGCGAAGGACGCGGGCGGGGACGCCTCGTTCGTCGTCGTTGGCACCGACCACCCCGGCGGCCACCACACGGCGCGGTTCGACGTCGACGAGCGGACGCTCCAGATAGGCGTGGACGTGCTCTCGGCGACGGTCGAGCGGCTCGGCGACTGAGGCCGAACTACCGGCGCCGGAGCGCGAGGAGCGCGCCGGCGAGCAGCGCCGCGAGCGCCGCGGCCGGCCCGAAGCCGGGGCCGCCGCCCGCGGTGGGTGTCGGCG
>JAZKRX010000031.1:0-28560 GCA_036626375.1 Haloferacaceae archaeon | reverse complement strand
GCGCGAGCGCCGGCTCTGTACCGCTACACAGCGGTCCGGAGCTCTCTCGACCGCTCCCCCGCCCACGTTCGAGGGCTGTTTGCACACGAGGCGGTGGGTCCGGTCGGTCGGTCTCGGTTCCGTTCTGTCGTCTCCGGTGTCACGCGTGGCGGACCCGTGGTCCACGTACCGCTCATATAAACGTACTACCCTCCGACGGTCGCCGGTTCACGCGCATGGTCGACCTGACCAGACGCAGTCTGATGGCCTCGTCCGTCGCCGCCGCGGTCGGCGCGGGCGCGACCGGGGTGGCGAGCGCGAGCAACAGCGAGATACCGGAGAGCGACACGCCGACGGCGCCGAGCGTCCGCGGGGAGCTGAAGCGGTTCTCCTCGACGGCGTTCGGCGCCGAGGTGACCGGCCCGTACGTCTTCGACGACGGGACGCTACTGTACAGCCTCCAGCACCCGAGCACGGAGAACCCCGCGCCGTTCGACCGTGGCGGGGTCGGCTACGTGAAAGGGTTCAGCTTCGAGTTCGACGGCAACAACGACGACTTCGCGGAGCTGGCGACCCCCCAGACCGACGCAGAGCAGGGGCGGGTGCGCGCCAGCGGCGGCGACTACACCCTCATCGTCCAGCAGGAGGAGCCGATCCAGGGCGGCGACGAGCAGTGGGGCGTGCCCCAGACGCCAGACGGGACAGATATCGACAAGTTCGCCGGCTCGCGGTACACCGAACTCGGGAACGACCCGGACTGCAACCAGTTCATCGAGACGCCCGACGGCGAGTACGACGGCTACCTGTACACCAACATCGAGACCAGCCCGGGGAACATCGTCAGGACGCCGCTGGTCCGGAACGACGACGGGACGATCGAGGCCGACACCGAGAACACGCTCAACCTCGCCAACACCGACGCGCTGCGTGACCTCGGCGGCACGCGGATCAACTGCTACGGCGACAAGACGCCGTGGGGCACGATGGTCTCCTCCGAGGAGAACTACGCCCACCCCCGCGTCTCGCTGACAGACACGGTCGGCGACGCGGCCGAGCAGGGGAGCGGCGAGGGGATCTACGGCGCCAACCACTTCTTCAACCGACCGAACCCGGCTGGCATCCAGAGCGCGGTCGGCGAGTACGACGAGGTCGAGGGCTGGTACGTCCAGGGCTACTGGGCGACCGCCGGCGTCGAGCTGCTGGCGTACTATCTCGGCGCCGACGGGGACGACCAGACCGCCTTCGACGCGGCCACGGCGGACGCGCTCGGCGACGCCGCGGAGGTCGCCGAGGGCAACGAGAACACCATCACGCCCATCGACGACGTCTACCCCAACCCTTACGACTACGGCTACCAGCTCGACTTCCGCGACCCGGCCGCCGAGACGCCCACGCCCGTCAAGTACTACGTGATGGGCCGTGCCTCGTGGGAGGCGCCGGACTTCCAGAACGACCTGAAGACGGTGTACGGCTGCTCGGACGGCGACAGCAAGGGGATCTACAAGTTCGTCGCCGACGAGGAGATCCCGAGCTACGACGACCCGATGGACATCTCGGGCACGCTGTACGCCCCGAAGATCACCAACGACGCGGCGAACGTCGAGGAGTCCGGCGAGCGCGCGTCGCCGGCAACGGTCGACCTCGAAATCGAGTGGCTCCCGCTCGGCAGCGCGACAAACGGGGAGGTCAAAGAGTGGATCGAGGCGTACGACGGGATCACCCAGATGGACTACCTCACGACGCACACCGACTACAGTGCGTCCGAGATCGGCACCGACGTCGCCGTCGGCGAGGCGCTCAAGGAGGCCGACCTCGAGGTCATCGCGAACGGCAACCAGAACTACGTCACCGACCAGGAGATCCTCGACTGGGCCGCGCAGTACGAGCAGGACGGCCCCGACGGCGTCGACGAGGAGCTCCGCAAGGTGCCGTTCCTCGAAACCCGCGCCGCCGCCAAGGAGATCGGAGCCTCGATCGAGTTCAACAAGGCCGAGGGCATCGACAGCGCTACCGACGCCGGTCCGGGCGATTTCGTCTACTTCGGCATCTCGGAGTTCAACGACGACCTCTCCGACGAGACCGGCGACGTCCAGATGGACCGCGTCAACGGCGGCGTGGTCTACCAGGGCGAACTCGACCAGGACTACGACATCTCGCGGCTGGAGCCGGCGATCGTCGGTCCCGACGGGACCGACCCGGCGGCGGTCGCGGACGATTCGCTGATCAACATCGACAACGTCTACGTGATGAACGACGGGCGCGTGCTCTGCTGTGAGGACGCCGACCAGCTCGGCCGGTCGTACCCGAACGACTGCATGTACGTCTACCAGCCGAACGTCCGGGTCGACGTCGGCTCGATGGCCGTCGGCTACGGCGAGACCGGCGAGACGCCGCTCTACGCCTCCGCGCTGCCCGGCGGCGTCTCCGGCGCGAAGGTCACCCTCGCGGTGACCGAGCCAGACGTCGCGACGATCACCGGCGTCGACTTCGAGGACGCGTTGGGGCTCACCGAGGCCTCGATCAGCAGCGACGGCTCGCGGGCGACACTCCGGTTCGCCGACACCGAGAAGGCGGTCCAGGTCACCGGGAACCGGGTCGAGATCGCGTCGCTCACGATGCGCGGCGACGCAACCGGCACGACCGACATCGACGTCTCCGTCGAGCGGATGGACGACGAGTCCGGCGACCCGATCGACGCCGACGCCCGCTCGGGTCTGTTCGTCACCGGTCCGCCGACGGTCACCGGCGGGAGCGCCCCGACCGACCCCGACGGCGACGGGCTCTACGAGGACCTCAACGGGAACGGCCGGCTCGACTACGACGACGTTCGGGTGCTGTTCGAGAACTTCGAGACGGACAGCGTCCGGCTGAACAAGGCCGCCTACGACATCAACGAGAACGGCGAGCTGGACTTCGACGACATCGTCGACCTGTACGAGGAGGTCAACTGAGACCCTCCGCGGTCCGACCAACCAGACAATGATACGACATCCGGATTCGACCCGCGCGGCGCTGACGCTCGCGGTTGCCGTCCTGACGCTACTCGCCGCGGCAGCGGCGTCGGGATCCGTCGCGGCACAGGGAGACAGGCCAACCGTCGGCGTCGAGAGCGCGACGGTCACCGCCGACGGGACCGTGACGGTCGACGTCGTGCTGACGAGCGCCCCCGACGGGCTCGCGGGCTACCTTCTCGAGCTCTCGGTCGACGGCGACGCGGCGCGGATCGAGTCCGCAGGCTACCCCGGCCGGTTCGGGGTGACCTCCGACCCCGTCGTCGGGCCGGAGGGTCGGACCGTGACCGTCGAGGCGGCCGACCTCGAGGGCAACGTCCAGGCCGGCGCGACCGACGTCACGCTCGTGACGGTGACCCTCGCCGGCGCCGACGCCGGCGAGGCGACGCTGACCGCCGATCCGGTGCAGTTCGACGCCGACGGCGGCACCGCGTTCGAGCCCGCCACACGGTCCGGATCGCTAACCGTCGAGGCCGCCGCGACGGCGACACCGGGCGGCGGCGAGGCTGTCTCGACCGCCGGCGCGGACGGCGCGAGCGACGGGGCAGGCGCGAGCGGCGCGAGCCAGCAGACCAGCAGCAGCGGGCCGCTGTCGCCGGCTCTCGTGCTCGTCGCGCTCGTCGTCCTGACGACCGCCGCCCTGACCAGATACGCTCGCTAGCGACGCGACAGACGCCACCAACCACCCTCACTCTTCCACAGCACCCCTACCACTCATGTCCAGATCAGCAGAGCCAGCCGACGACGCTGGCCCCGAGTCGATCCACCGCGAGTACGTCTTCGACGTGCGTATCGTCGAGTCCGTCTCGGCGGACGAGGACGAGCCGGTCTACCGGTTCGAGGCCCCCGAGCACGTCGAGATGGAGTTCGACGACCCCGAGCTGGCGGAGCTGTACGCCGACGTCTACTTCGTCACCAACGGCTTCGTCGAGGCGGGCACGGGTGAGCGCGGCGTCCCGCCGGAGCTCATCGCCGCGGGGCGGGACGCGCTCGCCGCCTACTTCCTGACGCAGCCGACGACCGACCTCTACTGGGTCGCCTCGTTCTACGGCCGCAAGCCGGGGAACGTCCGCCGGTGCGTCGAGCGCCTGCAGGACAAGGCCGAGGAGATCCGGCAGGGCGTCCGCGAGCAGGGACTGGAGCCGGGAGACACCGACCCACGGTAGTCGCCGTCCGGCTTCGCCGCGGCGCGCTCACCGCGGTCGGTCTGGCGACCCGCCTGCGGCGCGTCGCCTACTCCACCACGCTCGCCGCCCGGATCACCGTCTCCTCGTCGAAGCGCGGCCCGACGAGCTGGAGGCCGACCGGGAGGCCGTCGGCGCGGCCCGCCGGCACCGATATCGCGGGGAGGTTCGCGAGGTTCACCGGCGTCGTGTTGGCGTCCGCGAGGTACATCGTCAGCGGGTCCGAGAGGCTCTCGCCGAGCTCGAAGGGGAGGACGGGCATCGTCGGCGAGGCGACCAGGTCCACCTCGTCGAACGTCTCGTCGAAGTCCCGGCGGATCCACGCGCGGGCGTCCTGTGCCTTCCGGTAGTACCGGTCCTGGTAGCCCGCCGAGAGCGCGAAGGTGCCGAGGAGGATCCGTCGCTTGACCTCCGGCCCGAACGAGGCGCGCGAGTCGGCGAACGCTTCGTTCCAGTCGCCGTCGTACCCCCCCGACTGCCCGTAGCGCACGCCGTCGAACCGCGCGAGGTTCGAGGACGCCTCCGAGGTGGCGATGACGTAGTACGCCTGGACCGCGGTCTCGACGGAGGGCAAGGAGACCTCCTTGACCTCGGCGCCCTGTGCCTCCAGTTCGTCGACGGCGGCTTCGAACTGTTCGACGACGCGCTCGTCTGCGCCCTCGACCAGCTCCGTGCAGACGCCGACAGAGAGCCCGTCGACGTCGCCGTCGGCGGCGTCGGCGTAGGTCGTCGTCTCGGCTGGGTGACCCTCGCCCTCGTCGTAGCGGGTCGTGGCGTCGCGCTCGTCGGGGCCGGCGATCACGTCGAGGAGTTCGGCCGCCTCGCGGACCGTCGGCGCGATCGGTCCGATCTGTTCGAGCGAGTTGGCGTAGGCGACGAGGCCGTACCGGGAGACCAGCCCGTAGGTCGGCTTGATCCCGACGACGCCGCAGAACGCGGCGGGACAGCGCACCGACCCGCCGGTGTCGGAGCCGAGCGCGAGGTCGGCCTCGCCCGCGGCGACGGCGGCCGCGGAGCCGCCCGAGGACCCGCCGGGGACGCGGTCGGGGTCGACGGGGTTGCGGGTGGGGCCGAACGCGGAGGTCTCGGTCGTGGTGCCCATCCCGAACTCGTCCATGTTCGTCTTGCCCGGGACGGTCGCGCCCGCCGCCGTCAGGCGCTCGACGACGGTCGCGTCGTAGGGCGGGACGTAGTCCTCGAGCATCGCGGAGCCACAGGTGGTGCGGACCCCCTCGGTGGAGATGTTGTCCTTGACGGCGACGGTACGGCCCGCGAGCGGTCCCTCGTCGGCGCCCGCGATGGACTCCTCGGTGACGTAGACGTTGAGGTCGGCCGCCACCCTACGACACCCGCGGTCCCTTGAACCGGCCGTCCTCGGTCTCCGGCGCGTTCCGGAGCGCCTCCGCCTGTGTCAGGCCCTCGTGGACCTCGTCGGGCCGGAGGACGTTCGTCAGCTCCGGCTCTCCGTCGACCTCCGGCACCTCGTCGAGCGCCTCGAAGTAGTCCAGAATGTCCGCGAACTGCTCGGCGAACGCCTCGGCTTCGCCCGCCGCGAGCCCGAGCCGCGCGAGCGCCGCGACGTGACGCACCTCCTCCTCGTCGACGGCGGGGTCTGTCATGGGCTGTCGGAGTTCCGGCCGACCACTAAGGGTTTCGATGCGGCTAGCGAAAGTAATTAAAGATCACGCCCTATCACGAGTGAAATCTCGGCGGCCTGAACGCCCGATCAGCCGACCGCGGCGACCCCGACGCAGTCTGGTATTTTTCTCGCGCGTCGCCCGCGCACGATGCCGGCAGATTTAAACGTGTTGCACCGTAATGTGTATTTGCTACAAGCATCCCCGCGGTTTCTGCGCCCCCCACCCCCTACAATGACCGAGAGCGTCCGAGAGTTCGACCCTGAGAGCCCCTCCCGCGCGCGCGAGCGTGACGAGGAGGAAGAGACCGAGCAGTCCGAGGAGCTGGTCTGCCCCGAGTGCGGCGGACAGCTCGCGACCGACGAGGAGCGCGGCGAGACGGTCTGTTCGGACTGCGGCCTCGTCGTCGAGGAGGACAGCATCGACCGCGGGCCCGAGTGGCGCGCGTTCGACTCCAAGGAGAAAGACGAGAAGTCCCGTGTCGGTGCGCCGACGACGAAGATGATGCACGACAAGGGGCTGTCGACGAACATCGGCTGGCAGGACAAAGACGCCTACGGCAAGACCCTGTCCTCGCGCCAGCGCGAGAAGATGCAGCGCCTGCGGACCTGGAACGAGCGGTTCCGCACGCGCGATTCGAAAGAGCGCAACCTCAAGCAGGCGCTTGGCGAGATCGACCGCATGGCCAGCGCGCTGGGGCTTCCCGAGAACGTCCGGGAGACGGCGTCGGTGATCTACCGGCGCGCGCTCGACGAGGACCTGCTGCCCGGCAGGTCGATCGAAGGCGTCTCCACGGCCGCGCTGTACGCCGCCGCCCGCCAGGCCGGCACCCCCCGCAGCCTCGACGAGATCAGCGCGGTCTCCCGCGTCGAGAAAGACGAGATCGCCCGCACGTACCGGTACGTGGTCCGGGAGCTCTCGCTGGAGATCCAGCCGGCCGACCCGGAGAGCTACGTCCCGCGGTTCGCGAGCGACCTCGACCTCTCCGACGAGACCGAGCGCCGCGCCCGCGACCTGCTCCGGAACGCCAAGGGCACCGCGGTCCTGTCGGGCAAGTCGCCGGTCGGACTGGCGGCGGCGGCGGTGTACGCCGCCTCCCTGCTCACCAACGAGAAGGTGACCCAGAGCGAGGTCAGCGAGGTCGCGAACATCTCCGAGGTCACCATCCGGAACCGGTACCACGAACTGCTGGAAGCCGAAGAGAAGGTTCAGGTTCCCTGATCCGGCGCGACCGGCTCAGTCGTCGTTGACGGTGACCGACGGGCTCTCCTTGGAGTCGAGCTGTGGCCGGCCGTCCTCGCCGATCTGCCGTCCGCCGCGCGCGGCGTCGACGGCCATCGGGAGGGTGTGGAGCGCACCGAGCAGGAGGAACGTGAGCGCCGACAGCTCCGTCAGCCCGGTGACCCAGACCGGCACGACTCCGAGCGCGACGACGAGCGCGAACAGACTGAACGCGCCGGAGAGGTAGTAGACCCCGCTCCGTTGGACCAGCACGCCGGTCAGGAGGTAGCCGACCGCCATCGACCCGAGCCACGGTATCCACATCAGCTGTGTCGCGGCCGTAGAGTCGACGACGAAGCCGGCGACGTTCGCGCCGAACGCGACGACCGTCACGGCCAGCCAGCCGAGCCACGGCACGGAGAGCGCCACCTCTCGTTTGAGCCCATTCCGGGCCATGACGACCCACGCGACCGTGAGGCCGATCCACGCGAGCGTGACCGCTCCGGCTGGACCGACCGGGTCGACCCCGGCGGCGTGTTGTGCGTGGCTGTGCTCACCCGCGTGGGTCAGCCGGTACACCCCGGCGTTGACGGCCCACATCGCACCCCCGGTCACGGCGACCATCCCGAGGTAGATGTTCGCGTCGGGCCTGCCGTCGCCGCCCACGAACGGCACCATCGTTCCGATCTCTCCGATCTTCGACGCCATCGTTCGACCGTCAGTGGGACGCCACGAAGCCTATAAGCTCCACAGAGTTGTCAGCCCGTGGAACGGCGTTTCAGATCGCTGAAGTGACCGAGAGGCCTTTGCGTCTGCGGATTTTGTATATATCTCTCCAATATCAGATGTGAATACACCCGCGACGACCCGCCGTTGCTTTCCCTGGCCCGCCCCTCTCGGGAGCGTGGAGCTGACACGCCACTTCGTCGCCACCGTCTACCTGGTCAACGACGGCGCCACCGCTCTCCACGAGCACGACCGACTCGGCCTCCGACTGCCGCCGGGCGGCCACGTCGACCGGGCGGAGTTGCCCCACGAGGCCGCGCTCCGGGAGGCCCGCGAGGAGACCGGTCTCGACCCCGTGCTCGTCGACGACACGCCCGACGTCGGCTCGCCCACCGCCCGGTCGATCCCTCGGCCGCGTCACCTCCTGCTCGAAGATATCAACGTCTGTGACGACGCGGTGGGTCACCAGCACGTCGACCACGTCTACTACGCCCGCGTCGACTCGCGGGCGGTCGATCCCGGGCCGGGCGAGGAGCCGGCGTCGGCGTGGGACTGGTACACGCCGGCCGACCTTCGGGCGGCGGACGTCGACCCGGACGTTGCAGAGCTGGGGACCGAGGCGGTCCGAACGGTCGACGGGTGCTAGAGCGACTCGACGTACCTGCGGACGTGGTCGTCGGTCCGGCGCTTGAACCCGGCCTGTCGCGCCAGCCGGTCGAGTTCGCGCGAGACGTACGAGCCGTACTGCGCGGCCTTCTTCGGTGCGCTCGCGACCTCGGCCGGGAGCGAGTCGCTCGCGGCCCGTCGGAGCGCGACCTTGCGCTCGTCGCCGTCGACCAGCAGCGGGGCGGGGAGGCGGAGCGCCGCCTGGACGACCCGGTCGTCGAGGAACGGAAAGACCGGCTCGACGCCGAGCGAGCGGAGAACGGGGACGTCCCGCGCGAGTCCGTCCGGAAGTGACCGGATCGTCTCCCTGACGGCCCCGCGGACGGTGTCGGCGGCCACCCGGCCGTCGAGCCGGGCGACTTTCGCGTAGCCGCCGAACAGTTCGTCCGCGCCCTGGCCGAGCGCGAGCGAGCCGTGGCCGTCGTCGGCCGCGGCCTCGCCGACGGCGGCGAGCGTCGCGCCCACCGCGGCGTCCATCGCGCCCGTCCGTCCGGTCGCCGCGACGACCTGTCGGACGCTCCGGCGCAGGTCGTCGTGGTCGAGTTCCACGACGGTCAGCGACCGCCCGAGCGCCGCCGCCACCTCGCGCGCCGCGGACACGTCGTGTGCGCCCTCGAACCCGACGACGTAGCACGGTCGGTCGAGCGCCGCGGCGACGAGCGCGGAGTCGACGCCGCCCGAGAGCGCCACGGCGTCGGCGTCGACGGCGGCGAGCGAACGGTCGAGCGCCCGGCCGACCGCGTCGAGCGCGGCCTCCGGGTCGGCGGGTGCGGGGTCGGGGAGCGACCAGATCTGTTCGACCGTTCCGCCGTCCCGCCGGACGGCCCCAGCCGGGAGGGGCGTCGGCTCGTCGAGGGCGCTGGGGTCGGCGCTCCACGCCGTGCCGTCCGGGGTCGTCCGCGCCCGCGGGCCGCCGCGTTCGCCGTAGAACAGCGGCTCGCGCCCGAGGACGTCCCTGACGAGACCCACTCCCGGAAGTTCGCCCGCGAACCCACGGCCGCCGGGGAGCGGGTCGCCGGCGCGGACGGCGGCGCGGACGTGGCGCTCGTCGGCGCCGCGGAGAGTCGTCAAAACAGGTCGGTGATCCGCCGGGCGATCCGGCGGCGGGCGTTCCCGGTCGCTTGCTTCGCGCTGACGCGCCACGGGGTGCGGGTGCCGACGACGCTGGTCCGACCGGCGCGGACGGCGTCGAGGATGCCCCGGGCCGAGCGCTCGTCGGCGTCCACCTCGGTGACGGCGCGGCCGACCATCTCGGCGATGTGGGCGTCGCTCCCGGCGGTGGCGGGCAGGTCCCGGGAGCGGGCGAACCGGCGCGCGCGGTGGTTCGCGATGCCGGTCAGGAGCCGGGAGTTGTACGTCTCGACCGCGTCGGCGGCGGCGAGGGCGTCGCGGTCCACCTTTCCGACGACGCCGTGGCGGGACTTCTGGAACGGGTGCGGGACGACGACCACCCCGCCCAGGTCGTGGATGCGGTCGATTGTCTCGTGGTAGGGCAGGCCGGCGGGGACGACCTCCTCGACGCCGAGCGCGAGGATGTGGCCGTCGGCGCTCGACACCTCCATCCCGGGGATGCCGACGAGGTCGTAGTCGGGCGCGAGGTCGCGCGCCCGGAGGCTCCCCTCGATGACATCGTGGTCGGTGACCGCCAGGGCGTCGAGGCCGACGGCCGCGGCCCGCGAGAGCAGCGCCTCGACGGGGTCGCGCCCGTCGTGGGAGTGCCCGGAGTGCGCGTGGAGTTCGACCGACAGCACGGCTCCGCGTTGTCGCGGCGGGGAGTAAAGCCCGCCGGTCCCGGGTCGGCCGGCGCCCCACGAGGGACGCGCGGGAGAGGGCAAGGGTAAGGGCTAACTCGGTCGGTCGCGGCGAACCGGGCGTGAGCCTTTCGCCGGCGGACCGCGAGCGAGTCGTCGCCGAACTCGGGCGGGAACCGACCCGCACGGAGGCGGCCCTGTTCGAGAACCTGTGGAGCGAGCACTGCGCGTACCGCTCCTCGCGGCCTCTCCTCGAGGCGTTCGAGAGCGAGGGCGACCGCGTGGTCGTCGGCCCCGGCGACGACGCCGCCGTCGTCGCGGTGGGTGGGACGCCCGACGAGTCGGACACCTACCTCACCGTCGGGGTGGAGAGCCACAACCACCCCTCCTACGTCGACCCGTACGACGGCGCCGCAACGGGCGTCGGCGGCATCGTCCGCGACACGATGTCGATGGGCGCCTATCCGATCGCGCTGGGCGACGTCCTCTACTTCGGGCCCTTCGCGGACGACCACCCGCGGTACCTGTTCGAGGGCGTCGTCGAGGGTATCTCCGACTACGGCAACGCCATCGGCGTCCCGACGGTCACGGGGTCGGTCACTTTCCACCCGGACTACGAGGGGAACCCCCTCGTGAACGTCGCCTGCGTCGGCCTGACGCGAGAAGACCGGTACGTCACCGCCGAGGCGAAAGAGCCGGGCAACGCCCTCGTGCTCGTCGGGAACGCGACGGGTCGGGACGGCCTCGGTGGCGCCGCGTTCGCCAGCGAGGACCTGGACGAGGACGCCGCGACAGAGGACCGACCGGCGGTACAGGTCGGCGACCCCTACGCCGAGAAGCGCCTGATCGAGGCGAACGAGCGGCTGCTCGACGAGGACCTGGTCGTCGCCGCCCGGGACCTCGGCGCGGCCGGCCTCGGCGGCGCCTCCTGCGAACTCGTCGCGAAGGGCGGCCTCGGCGCGCGGGTCGACCTCGGCGCGGTCCACCTCCGGGAGACGGGGATGAACGCGACAGAGATCCTGCTCTCCGAGTCCCAGGAACGGATGTGCTACGAGGTCCGGCCCGACGACGTCGAGCGGGTGCGGGCGGTCGCAGCACGGTACGACCTCGGCGTCTCGGTCGTCGGCGAGGTGACCGAGGGCGACTACGTCTGCCGGTTCGACGGCGAGACGGTCGTGCGCGCGCCCGCCGAGTTCCTCGGCGACGGCGCGCCGCCCCACGACCTTGAACGGGTCGAGCCGACCCAGCCGACCCCGGACCTGCCCGCGGAGACCGACCTCGCGGGCGCCGTCGAGACGGTGGTCGGCGACCCCTCGACCGCGAGCAAGGCGTGGGTCTACCGGCAGTACGACCACGAGGTCGGCCTGCGGACCGTGGTCCGGCCGGGCGCGGACGCGGCGCTCCTCGCCGTCGACGAGGCAGACGCCGACGTCGCGCTCTCGGCCGGGTCGGCGCCGACGTGGACCGCCGCGGCGCCGTACGACGGCGCCCGCGCGGTCGCGCTCGAGGTGGCGACGGACCTCGCGACGCTCGGCGCGACGCCGCTCGCCGCGGTGGACTGTCTGAACGGCGGGAACCCGGAGGACCCGGAGACGTACGGCGCGTTCGCCGCGACGGTGGACGGGCTGGCCGACGCCTGCCGGGAGCTCCAGACCCCCGTCGTCGGCGGCAACGTCTCGCTGTACAACGACTCGGCCAGCGGCCCCGTCCCGCCGACCCCGACGCTCGCGGTGCTCGGCGAGCGCGCGGGCGCGGACCGGGGCGAGGCGCCGGGGATCGCCGCAACGGGCGAGGGGACGCTCCTGCTCGTCGGCGACGCCGACGGCCGCCTCGGCGGGTCGACGTACCTCGCGGCCCGCGGCGGGAGCGACCGGTTCCCGGCGCTCCCCGAGAACCCCCTCGCCGTGGTCGAGACGCTCGCCGCCGTTGCGCGCGAGGACGCCACCCGCGCGGTCCACGACGTCTCTCGCGGCGGGCTGGCGGCGACGCTCGCGGAGATGGTCGGGGAGGCGGGCGTCGACGCGACGGTCCCGGACCGCGAGACGCTGTTCTGCGAGGCGCCCGGGCGGGCCGTCGTCGAGACGACGGACCCCGAGGCCGTCCGCGCGGCGTTCGACGGCGTCGCGCCCGTCGCGGCCCTCGGCGAGGCGACGGAGACGCCGGTGCTCTCGCTCGCGGTCGGGCCGTCCGAGCTCTCGCTCGACGCCGCCGAGGTCGCCGAGGTCCGCGACGTGATCGGGCGGTCGCTGGACTAGGCGAGCGCGATACCGAACGTCACGGCGAGGCCGACGGCGAGGACGGCGAAGCCGACCCCGACCTGGCCGGTCGTGAACTCCTGCATCGGTGCGGTGACGCGCACGTCCTCGCCGTCCTCGTGGGGGTGGTGGTCGTGGTCTGCGTGGTCCATGCCCGTGGCCTCGCGCGCCGGAGTGAAATGCCCGCCGGTCCCGGCGGGTCGCCCGCCCGAAGACACTTCTCGTTCGCCGGGACCACGCGAGTGTGCCCGTCTCCCGTCGCTCCGCGCTCCGTGCCGACGGCGCCGCTCTCGTGGTTCTCGCCGGCTGTTCGTACTCCAGCGCCCCGGACGCCGGCCTCGCCGACGACCGCGTTCGCTGGCGAGTCGAGGCCGACGAGCCGCCGGTCGGGCTCTTCCGAGCCGGCGACCTCCTGCTCGCGCCGTCGCGGTTCGTCGCCCGAGGGCTCTCGCTCGCGGACGGGAGCGAAGCGTGGCGCCGTCGGGTGGACGACCCGACGACCGACCGCCCGCGGCGCTACGGCCGGACGGCCGCCGCCGACGCGAAGCGCCTGTGCCTCGCCGGGCGCGGAGGGGTGCTGGCGGTCGGTGCCACGGACGGGACGCTCTCGTGGGGACCGCCGGGGGCCGAGGACGCGACACGGGGCGAGCGTGGCCCCGGCGGCGCGAGAGCGCTCGCTGCCGCCGACGGTCGCGTCGTCGTCGCGACGGCCGAGGTCGTCGTCGCGCTGGACGCCGCGACCGGCGAGGAGCGCTGGACCGCGTCGGTCACGGGCGTCGAAGCGGGGAGCGAGGTCCGCCCGCCGACGGTCGCGGGCGACGCGGTGTACGTCGCGACCGGGCGACTGCGGACCGAGCGCGGGTCGCTCCGCGCGTTCGCACGCGCCGACGGGGCCGAACGGTGGCGCTCCCGGACCGACCGGGTCGGCCGCGGCACCGGACCGGCGGTCGGGCCGTCGCGTGTCTACGTCGGCTGCGACGCGGCGGAGACGGGGACACTCGTCTGTTACGACCGCGGCGACGGGTCGCGGCTGTGGACCGTCCCGGGGGCGGACGACGGCGTGAGCGCCCCCGCGGCGACCCTACGTCGGCGGGAACGGCGACCGGCTGCGCGCGGTGGCCACGGACGGCTCGGTCAGGTGGACCGTCGACGCCGGCGTGCCCGTCTCCGGGCCGCCGCTTGTCACGGAGGCGGCCGTCTGTACACACGCGCTCGACACCGTCTTCGCGGCCGCGCCTTGACCGCGTCCGACTCCTTTTCACCGCCGGGGCGGTACCGGCGCGTAACAGATGCCTCTGACCAAGCGGATCATCCCCTGTATCGACGTCGACCTCGACGAGAACGGCGAGGCGGCCGTCTACACGGGCGTCAACTTCGAGAACCTCGAACACACGGGCGACCCCGTCGAGATGGCCCGGGAGTACAACGAGGCCGGGGCCGACGAGTTCGTCTTCCTCGACATCACCGCGAGCGCGGAGGGCAGAGAGACGATGCTCGACACCGTCTCGCAGGTGGCCGACGAGGTGTTCATCCCCCTGACCGTCGGCGGTGGGATCCGGACGGCCGAGGACGTGCGCGAGACGCTCCGTGCCGGCGCGGACAAGGTGTCGATCAACACGGGCGCGCTCCAGAACCCGGACCTCGTGAACGAGGGGGCGGCCTCGTTCGGCTCGCAGTGTATCGTCATCAGCCTCGACGCCCGGCGGCGCTACGACGAGCAAGGAGAGCACTACGAACGGGTCGACGGCGAGTCGTGCTGGTTCGAGTGTACCGTCAAGGGCGGGCGCGAGGGCACGGGCGTCGACGCCGTCGCGTGGGCGGGGGAGGCGGAGTCCCGCGGCGCGGGCGAGCTGTTCGTCAACTCCATCGACGCCGACGGGACGAAAGACGGCTACGACGTGCCGCTCACCCGTGCGGTCTGTGAGTCCACCGGGACGCCCGTCATCGCCTCCTCCGGGTGTGGCGGGCCAGAGGACGTCTACGAGGTGTTCACGGACGCGGGCGCGGACGCCGCGCTCGCGGCCTCAATCTTCCACTTCGGCGAACACACCGTCGACGAGGTGAAGGCGTACCTCGACGAGCGGGACGTGCCCGTTCGGCGGTAGGGCGCGGCGGAGACACGACCGCGGCGGCTTCGAGAGACGGCGGCCCGTACACGCGGTCGTGACCGACCTCGACGACTGGCGCACGGCGATCGAGCGCGGCCGCGCCGAGAAGGACGCCTACCTCGCCGACCACCCGCAGTCGCCGCTCCCGCCGGACGAGCGCGCGTCGTTCGACGGGCTGGCCTACTACGAGCCGGACCCTGACTACCGGTACGTGCTCGAACTCCACGAACACGACGACCCCGAGCGGATCACGGTGGAGACGACGACGGGCGGGTCGGACGAGTACCTCGGAGTCGGGCGGTTCCGGTTCGACCTGCACGGCGCGGAGCGGACGCTCGTCGCCTACCGCCGGCCCGACGGCGACCAGAACCTGTGGCTCCCGTTCCGCGACGCGACGAGCGGCGAGACGACATACGACGCGGGGCGGTACCTCGACCTGGACGCCGAACGTGACCGCGAGGGCGAGCGGTGGGTCGTCGACTTCAACGAGGCGTACAGCCCCTTCTGTGCGTACTCGGACGCCTACGAGTGTCCGCTGGTGCCGCCGACGAACTGGCTCGAGGCGTCCGTCGAGGCCGGCGAAATGTACCCGTACTAAGCCTCGGCGGCCGTCCGGAACGCCTCGGCGAAGTCGTCGGTCAGCCGCTCGACGCGCTCGGCGGCGCTCTCGACGGCGTCGAGCGGGTCGACGTCGCCGTCGGTCCGGACCGAGAGGACCGGGTCGGTCTGGCCGCCGGACTGCTCGGGGTTCACGTCGTAGGTGGCCGCGGCGACGCCCTCGGTCTCCAGCAGCGCGCCCTTCAGGACGTTCATGAACGTGTGGTCCTCCCCCGCGACCTCCATCCGCAGTTCCTCGTCGGTCTTGTCGATGACCAGCAGTTCCATGCGCGAGAAAGGGGTAGTCGGCGCTTCAGGGTTTGGGTTCGTCTCCGCGTCACCGGACGAAGTACGGGTCGTCGCCGGCGAGAAAGCGCCCGAGGTCCGACTCGCGGCGGTAGTCAGTCTCCCTGAGTTCGACCAGGGCGTCGACGAGGCGGCGGTCGTCGCCCTCGGCCCAGTCGGCGGGGTCGAGCACCGGGAGAACCAGCCAGCCGCCGCCCCGGAGCTCGGTCGCGTGGACGGCGCCGAGGTCGTCGGCCAGCGACGGGTCGCGCGCGGTGTACTCCCGGAGGACGTGCCGGACGGCCCGGGCGCCGACCGGGAGGAGGACGTGGGCGGCGATGGCCCGGAGCTCGGCGTCGAAGAACCGCTCCATGTCGGCGTACTCCGCGGGCGTCGGGTCTCGGCCGTCGACGACGCACATGTGGAGATAGGAGAGGTACGTGCGGTCGACGACCGGCGGGGTGCCCGTCTCCTCGAAGAGGCCGCCGTCGCGGAGGGCACGCTGGAGTCGCTCGGCGGCGGGCGTGTCGGTGAAGGGGACGCCCGTCTCGGCGCCGCCGTGGCGGCCGGGGTGGTCGCCGACGACGTGGAAGTGAGCGTTGGCGTCGCCGTAGCCGGGGACCGAGCGGTCACAGGGCGGGTTGAGATCGAAAGGGTCGCTGGTCCGGTCGGTGACGTTCCGCACGAGACGTCGGTGCGCGCGAGAGCCCGTTAAAGTTGGAGTTACAGTTCGACTCCGGAGGGGATCAGGCTCTCGGAGCGCAGGAGGTTTCCCTCGGCGTCGTAGACGAGGAAGGTCCGCTTGTCGTAGGCCGTGAGGAGGTCGCCCTCGACGGCGACCTCGACGCGGTAGCGGCCGTCGCCGTCGTCGGCGTCCCGGCCGTACTCGCGGGCGGCCCGGATGAACCGGAGGACGTCGTCGGCCGTCTCGTTCAACTCGAGGACGAACTCGCCGGTGACGCGGTTGGTGACGGCGACGACCCCGTCGGCGCCGTCGGCCTCGTCCCCGCGGAGGCGGAACGAGACGTCCGTCTCCTCGGCGCTCAGTGGTTCGCCGTCGACGCCGGTCAGGCGGTCGCGGAGCAGCCCCTCCGGTCCGTGGAAGTCGATACGAACCGTCGGCTGTTCGGGGTCGCCGCCCGTCTCGACCCAGTCGACGTGCCCGACTGTCAGTTCGAAGTAGTCTCGCCGCATTCGGTTAGCGGCAGTAGGGCTCGCCGATGTATGAACGTAACGCCCCGTCCGACGCGCTTTAGTCGAGGCCGTCCGCCGACCGCCCATGGACGTGTGGGTGCGCTCGGAGTACGCGGGGGAGTTCGCCGTGCTGTCGGCGTGGGTCGCTGCCCTCCTCCCGTGGAGCGTGAGCTTCGTCCGGGCGCTCGGGGGTGGGGTGCTCGTCGTCCGCTTCCCGTTCTTCGAGATTCAGTACCAGATCGGGCTCTCGCTCGGCGAGGCCGTCGGGGTGTTCGGGCCGCTGACCGCCTTCCGTCTCCAGCGAGGGACGGCCGCCGCCGCGGGCTACCGGCTCTGGATCCCCGGCGCGGCCGTCGTCGCCCTCGCGCTCGCGCTCTCGGTGGCGTACTACCTCCGGGAGACGCGGCTGGAGGCGAGTTCGGTCGACCCGGTGCGGGCGATGGGTGGCCTCCTCCTCGGCGGGTCGCTCGTCCTCGGCGGAGCGACGGTCCTCCTGTTCACCGGCTACCCCGGACTCACCCTCCCGGTGGGGGTCCCGCTGACGCTCGCGCTCGCCGCGGCCCTGCTGTTCGCGGACCGAACACCCGACTGAGGTTTTAAGTTTCGCGGCTCGGTAAGCCGTACGATACGTTCGCATGGCAGGGGACTCCGAGGGGGGGCTGCGGAGCCGGTTCGCTCGCGTCGTCGACGTTCTCCGCGGCGCCGACGTGGACGCCGGACCGTACCGTCCGGCCGTCAACGGGCCGCTCGCTCGGTTCGACGGCGCGCCCGGGCGCGAGGTGGAGCGGTACTGGCTGAACGCGCCGTACGCCTTCGCGGTGATCACCTACGACGACGCGGAGAACGAGCACCGCTACCACGTCGCCGAACCGCCGCTCGACGGCTTCCGGAGCGACCTGCTCGACCGGGTCGTCGACGACATCCGCGACCCGCTGCTCTACCGCGCCGACGACCCGACCGATGAGGCGGTGGTGCGCGAGGAGCTGACGACGCTGTTGGAGCAGTACGGCCTCGAGGTCGACCCGGAGACCTACCACACGCTCGCGTACTACCTCCTGCGGGACTTCCGGGGGTACGGGAAGGTCGACCCGCTGATGCACGACCCGAGCGTCGAGGACATCTCCTGTGACGGCTACGACCTCCCGATCTTCGTCTACCACGACGAGTACACCGACGTCGAGACGAACGTCTCGTTCGACCAGGAGGGGCTGGACGGCTACGTCGTCAAGCTCGCCCAGCGCTCCGGCCGGCACATCAGCGTCGGCGACCCCGTCGTCGGCACCACCCTGCCGAACGGCTCGCGCGCCGAACTCGCGCTCGGCGAGGAGGTCACGCCCCGCGGCTCGGCGTTTACCCTCCGGCTGTACGCCGAGGACCCGTTCACCCCTATCGACCTCATCGACTACGGGACGTTCGACGTCGAGCAGATGGCCTACCTCTGGCTCTGTATCGAGCACAACAAGTCGCTCATCTTCGCGGGCGGCACCGCCTCGGGCAAGACCACGTCGATGAACGCGGTGTCGATGTTCGTCCCGCCGCGGGCGAAGGTGCTCTCCATCGAGGACACCCGCGAGCTCTCCCTGTACCACGACAACTGGCTCTCCAGCGTCACCCGCGAGCGCCTCCACGAGGGCGCCGACATCGACATGTACGACCTCCTCCGGTCGGCGCTCCGCCACCGCCCCGAGTTCATCATCGTTGGCGAGGTCCGCGGTGACGAGGCGATCACCCTGTTTCAGGCGATGAACACCGGTCACACCACGTTCTCGACGATGCACGCCGACTCGATCGAGACGGCGATCAACCGGCTGGAGAACGAGCCCATCGGCGTGCCCCGGGCGATGGTCCAGAGCCTCGACCTGATGCTGGTCCAGACGCTCTCCCGGTTCGAGGGCGAGCGGGTCCGCCGGTCGAAGGCGATCGGCGAGATCGGCGGGGTCGACGGACGCACCGGCGAACTCGACTACTCGCGGGCGTTCTCGTGGAACCCCGCAGACGACGAGTTCGACCGCGGCGACTCGCACCTGCTCGAGGAGATAGGGACCGAGCGGGGCTGGTCCCGCGCCGACCTCCGCCGGGAGTTCCGCCGCCGCGAGCGGTTCCTCGCCGCCCTGCGCGACGAGGGCGTGCGCGACTACCGGCGGTTCACCGCGCTGGTCAACGAGTACTACGCCGACCCAGACCGGGTGATGGACCGACTCGACGCCGAGACCTACCGGGACGCCGACGCGGGGCTGGTCGGGGAGTCGTGATCCACGAGCTCCTCCCGCTGGCGTTCGCCGTTCTCCTCCTCGTGCCCGTCGCGCTCGTGCCTGTCAGCCGGGCCGCCGACCTGCTCGTCACCCGCGCGGCGCTCTCGCTGTTCGGCGGCTATGTCGCCCGCCGGAGCCCCCGGCGGACGGACCAGCGGCGCCTGCTCCGGGCGGCGCGGGTCCGCCAGTCCCACCGGCTGTACGCGGCCCGCACAGTCCTCGTCGCCGGCGTCGTGGGCGTCTCGGGCGGCGTGATCGGGATGTACGTCGGGAGGCTCCTCCTGACGGCGTTCCGGGTGAACGAGGAGACAGTCCGGAGGCTGGTCCCCCCGGCGCTCGGCGAGGCGGCCGCGTCGGTCCCCACGTTCGGCCTGAGCGAGGTGTTCCTCCTCCTCCTCGGGTCGAGCGCGCTGCTCGGCCTCGGCGGCGCGGCGGTCACCTACTACGCGCGCTGGGAGGTGCTGAACCAGCGCGCGGTCGCCCGAGCCTCCGCCATCGAGGCGACGCTCCCACGGACGGTGGCGTTCGTCTACGCGCTCAGCCGCTCCGGCACGGCGTTCCCGAAGGTGCTGGGGACGCTCTCGGACCACCGGGAGGCGTACGGCGAAGCCGCGGAGGAACTGGGGTTCGTCGCCCGGGAGATGGACGTGTTCGGCACCGACGCGGTGACGGCGCTCGGGCGGATGACCGACCACACCCCGAGCGAGTCGATGGACGAGTTCGGCGACAACCTCGCGAGCGTCCTCGGCTCCGGCCGGTCGCTCGCGCCCTTCCTCCGCGAGCAGTACGACCGCTACCAGGACGAAGCCCGCTCCCGGCAGGAACAGCATCTCGACCTCCTCTCGACGTTCGCTGAGGTGTACGTCACGCTGTTCGTCGCGCTTCCCGTCTTTCTCGTCACCATCCTCGGCATCGTCGGGCTGGTGCTCGACGACACGATCACGCTCCTGCGGGTGCTCGGCTACGTCGCGCTCCCCTCGCTCACGTTCGCGTACGTCGTCTACGTGGACAGCGTGACCGAGACGCTCCCCGACCGGATCGCGCGCTCTGACCTCGACGAGAGCGCCCCGGACCGGGACCCGCGCCGCGTCGGCCGGGTCGGCGCACGGACGGACGGCGGGGCCGCGGCGACCGACCTCGCGAACCGGCGCAGACTGGCGATCTACGACCGGATCGACGGGGTCCGGCGACGGCTCCGCAATCCGGTCGAGGCGCTCGTCGAGCGGCCGGCCCGAACCTTCCTGCTCACGGTGCCCGTCGGGGTCGCGTGGCTGGCAGCGCGGGCGCGCCCGCTCGTCGGCGCGCCCGACGCCTCGTTCGCCGCGGCCGTCGACGGGCCGCTCATCGAGGCGACGCTGTTCGTCCTCGGGGGGTTCGCGGTCGCGCACGAACTCCGGCTCCGGCGGACCCGCGAGGTCGACCGGGCGGTGCCGGACTTCCTCGACCGGATGGCCAGCCTCGACGAGGCGGGCCTGACCGTCGTCGGGAGCCTCCAGCGCGCGACTCGTGGGGACCTCGGCCCGCTCGGCGACGAGGTCGAGCGGGCGTGGCGGGACGTGGAGTGGGGCGCAGACGCGGAGACGGCGCTCCGCCGGCTGGACCGGCGGGTCGGGAGCCTCGCGGTGTCACAGGCGGTCGCGCTGGTGACGAACGCGATGCGCGCGAGCGGCGACCTCGCGCCCGTCCTCCGCATCGCCGCCGACGAAGCCCAGCAAGCCCGGCGGCTCCGCCGCGAGCGCCGCCGGGAGATGTTCACCTACCTGCTGGTCATCTACGTCTCCGCGCTCGTCTTCCTCGGCATCGTTGCCGGCATCATCGTCGCATTCTTCCCCGCCATCGAGTCCGCGGCGGCGTCGGCGCCGACGGGCGCGGAGCGTATCGGCGGGCCGGGCGCGGCGGTCACCACCGGGCTCGGCGACGTGAACCTCGACGCCTACCGGACGATCTTCTTTCACCTCACCGCGGTCCAGGCGCTCTGCTCGGGGCTCGTCGCCGGCCAGCTCGGCGAAGGATCGGTTCCGGACGGCGTGAAACACGCGACGGTCCTGCTCGCCGTCACCTACGTCGTCTTCCTGTTCCTCTGATGGGGGGCGACGAGC
This sequence comes from Haloferacaceae archaeon, assembly GCA_036626375.1. Taxonomy (GTDB): domain Archaea; phylum Halobacteriota; class Halobacteria; order Halobacteriales; family Haloferacaceae; genus A07HB70. The sequence continues at coordinate 7,595 of JAZKRX010000031.1, read as the reverse complement.
CGACGGACGGCGCGGACGGGGTCCACGCGGTGTACGACCGGATCGCCGACCACTTCGCCGCGACCCGGGCGTCTCCGTGGCCCGAGGTCGTGGACTTTCTCGCCGACCGGGGGCCCGTCGCCTGCGCCCTCGACGTGGGGTGTGGGAACGGTCGCCACGCGGAGCTGCTCGCCGGGCGCGCGGGCCGGGTGGTCGGGGTGGACGCGAGCGGTGCCCTCCTCGACATCGCCCGCGACGACGCGACCGAGGCCGGCTACGGCGACGTCTTCGCGCCCGTTCGTGGCGACGCGGGGGCACTCCCGCTCGCGAGCGGCGTCGCGGGACTCGGCGTCTACGTCGCGACGCTCCACCACCTCCGTCCGCGGGCGCGCCGCCGGACGAGCCTCGACGAGTTCGCGCGCGTCCTCGGGCCCGAGGGCGCCGGCCTCGTCTCCGTCTGGTCGGTCGACCACGACCGCTTCGACGCCGACGCGGGCTTCGACACGACCGTCCCGTGGACGCTTCCGGACGGCGAGCGCGTGCCGCGGTTCTACCACGTCTACGACCTCGACGGGTTCCGCGCGGACCTCGCGGCGAGCGCCTGCCGACCCGTCGAGACGTTCGTCTCGTCGGGGAACTGCTACGCGGTCGTCCGTGGGGCCTGAACCCCCGCCGCGTTGTCGTCGGAGCGCACACCCGTTGGGGGTTTATATCGGTCGCGCGACTACAGACACTCGATGACCGACAGCGACGAGTCCGGGACCAGAGAGTACGAGGTGGTCGTCGTCGGGGGCGGCCCCGCGGGGCTGACGGCGGCGCTTTACACGACGCGACTGGGGCACCGAACTGCGATGGTCGACCGGGGCGGCGGCCGCGCGGCGATGATGCTCGACACACACAACGTCATCGGCGTCACCGAGGACGTGTCGGGCAACGAGTTCCTCGCGACGGCGCGCGACCAGGTCGAGGCCTACGGCGCCGACATCTACCGCGACCTCGTGACCGAGGCCGAGCGGACCGAGGACGGTCGGATCCGTCTCTCCGGAAACGACGGCGCCTTCCTCGCCGAGCGCGTGGTGTTCGCCACGGGCTTCTCCGACGGCCGTGCGGACCCGCCGCTTCCGCGGACCGGCAAGGGTCTCCACTACTGCCTCCACTGCGACGCCTACATGTTCGTCGACGAGTCGGTGTACGTGATGGGTCACGGCGACTCTGCGGCCCACGTCGCGATGATCATGCTGAACTTCACCGACGAGGTGGACCTCCTGCTCCGGGGCGACGCGCCGACGTGGAGCGAGGAGACCGGCGCGATGCTCGACGCCCACCCAATCGACGTGATCGAGGACGACGTCACGGGCCTGGAGAAAGACGCGGACGGCTGGCTGGAGGCGTTCGAGTTCGAAGACGGGACGCGCCGAGAGTACCGCGGCGGGTTCGCGATGTACGGCTCGGAGTACAACACCGCTCTCGCCGAGTCGCTCGGCTGTGACCTGAACGACGACGGCACCGTCGCCGTGGACGACCACGGGCGAACGAGCGTCGAGGAGGTGTTCGCCGTCGGCGACGTCGTCCAGGGACACAACCAGATCCCCGTCGCGATGGGCCAGGGCGCGAAAGCCGGCATCCGCGCGCACATGGACCTGCGTGCGTTCCCGCGCTCGCTCGACGAGATCGAGGCGTCCGGGCCGGTGACGCCCGGGCAGGTCCCGGGCATGGCCGCGGAGCTCCGCGACCGCGCCCGGGAGTTCCGCGCCGAGGAGAGCGCGCCCGAGGCACCGGCCGACGACTGACGATAGTAACTGCCTTATCGGGGCGACCGTGAGTTGTGGTGAGCGCCGGTGTACTCGACGGAGTCGGGTGCTCGGCGCGAGTGAACGAAGTGAACGAGCGCCGGTGGTCTAGTGGTAGGACCTGAGCCTTCCAAGCTCATGGCCCGGGTTCAAATCCCGGCCGGCGCATCGTCGTCTCGAACGAACGTGAGAGAGATGATCGCCCTGCCGGCGACGTGAATCAGAGAGCGAGCGTCGTGAGCGACCGTGGTTCGAATCCCGGCCGGCGCATCCGCACCCTGCTGTCTCTGTCCGTCTCTCACCGACGAGCGAGGGTCGACGCCGACGCTCGTGAGGTCATTCCACAGAGACACCGGCGCTGTCGTGCGGCTTCGGGCCGCCTCTGGCTCGGTAGACGGGACACTCCCAGCCAGTGGGAAGTCACACAACGGTGGTAACGGTGCGAGCGGTAGCAGCCGGTTAGAATGGCGACGAATCCGTACGCTCAGTTCACCGGGGTCCCGATGGACCGCGACGACATCGACGAACTCCTGACCGCGCAGGGGTACGGAATCCTCTCGCTCTGTGGCGACGGGGAGCCGTACAGCGTTCCGATCTCGTTCGGATACGACGGCGCACACGTCTACTTCGGCCTGATATACCGAGGGTCGACGTCCACGAAGCGAGAGCGCGTCGTAGACGGCGCGACGGCCCGACTCCTCGTGACGGACATTCGTGGCCGGTTCGACTGGCAGAGCGTCGCCGTCACCGGTCCGGTCAGACGAGTACAGCACGACGAGGACGAGTGGGACCGGCTCATCGAGACGCTCGTCGACAACGGCTGGTTCATGGAAGCGTTCGAACGGTCGGACGAGGTCGAGTCGCTCGACGGCTGGAGGCTGGAGCCGGACGATATCGAAGGACTCGAACAGAAAGAGGAGGTCTACGAGTAACGGCCGGCGTCGGTCACCGACTCCGGCGGACCGACCGAGAGCTGGCGGTCGCGTTCTGCTGCACACCGCCGCTACGCCCGGCGTCGTGCGCCTCTGCCGCCGACGCTCGCCGAGAACCGGCGGACGTAGCGGGCGGGTCGTTCGAACTCCGGCCGGCGCGGTTCTCGGTCCGACTGTGCCCGACGCGAGGCGAGGGTAGCCCGTTCGACGCCACCTCCGGCAGCGCCTATGACGCCGCGAGCCGACTCAGCGTCGCCCGGCCTGTCCCGCGACGACACCCGCCGTGACCAGCGCTGCGACGGCACCGACGGCGCCGAAGCCGGGGGCGCTGGCGCCGGAGTCGGACGCGCCCCCCTCCTGCGCTGCGAACGTCACCGCGAACCCGCTCAGGTCGCGGTTCGTGTCCCAGCGGAGCCGGTCGTCCGTGGCCTCGTCGGGCGTGGGCGTTGCCGCGGTCCGCACGAATCCGTCGGGCGCCCGGAGTACGAGCGGTCGGTCGGTGACGACGCCGCCCGCGAACGGCGACGTGACGCGCACGCGGTCGCCCGGCGTGGCGGCGAAGCCGTCGACCCTCGCCCCGAGTTCCACGACCCCTGTCCGGTCGACGGTCCACAGGTCGGCGCTGACGTTCTCGACGGCCGTCGACCGGCCGCGCTCGGCGGCGATGGCGGCCGCGACGCCACGCAGTCGGTCTCCGAACGACCGGGCGCGACGCTCGCGCGCCGCCGCGTCGGCGCGCAGGCTGTCGAACGCCGCGCGCCGGTCGTCGTCGGTCAGGTCGTACGTCAGGCGGAGCAGCACCTCGGCGCTCCCGCCCTCGGAGAGTGAGACGACGAGGGCCTCCTCGGGCGCGTCACCCTGTGCCGTCGCGGGAGCGGCCGCGGCGAGGAGCGAGACGACGACGAGCGCCGCCGTCAGTGCGCGGGTCCGCCCGCGCACTTAGCGGCCCCCGGACCTGGGACCACCCCGGCTAGAGTCGTCAGTCGAGTCGTTCGAGCCGTTCGAGTCGTCGGTCTCGGTTTCGGTCTCGTCGTCGTCCGCGTCGTCGGTCTCGGTTTCGGTCTCGTCGTCGTCCGCGTCGTCGCGGTCCTCGGGCGGGCCGCGGCGGTCGTCGGTCTCGGTTTCGTTTCCGTCGTCTGCGTCACTACCGTCACCTCCCGCGATGTCTTCGGGTGGGTCGCGGCGGTCGTCGGTTTCGGTTTCGTTCTCGTCCGCCTCGTCACGGTCGGGCCCCTGTTCGACGTCTTCGGGTGGGCCGCGGCGGTCGTCGGTTTCGGTTTCGTTCTCGTCCGCCTCGTCACGGTCGGGGCCGCGGTCCTCGGACGGGCCCCGCTCGACCCCTTCGGGCGGGCCGGCGATGGACCGGGCGATGCGGGAGACCTCGGGTCCGGTGAGGTTCGAGGCGTTCGTCCTCAGCCGCTGGATCGCGGTCGCGTTGATCCCTTTCGCCTCCAGCCGCTCCTCGGGGAGCCCCGCACTCTCCTCGTGGGTCTCGTTGATCATCGTCTCGGTCTCGTTGACCTGCGCCGCGAGCGTGGCGACCCGTGCCTGGTACGCCGACTCGCTCATCGACCCGTTCTCGTAGGACGCGTTGAGCTCCGCCCGGCGCTCCCGGAGTTCACGGAGCCGCTCGCGGGTCCGATTGAACTGGCTGGCGACCACGCCGACCTTCGAGTCGTTGCTGGCCGCGCGGGAAACGGCGATGCCGAACGCCCGGCGCTCGACCTCGCCCTCGACCTCGGCCTCGGTGACACCGACGGTGCCCATCAGCCGCGCCGCGGCGGTGCCGTTGGGCGGGCCGTCGCCGCTCGTTTCCGTCTCGTTCGCCCCGTCTGCCGTCGGCGCGTCGGTCACCGTCTCGGTTCCAGACTGGGCCGCGACTCCCCCCACCCCGACCACCGCGCTGACGACCAGTACGGCGGCCACGAGGAGCGCGACACGCCGCGTCGCCGGTCCACGCTGCATACCCGACCCGTGGAGCCACAGCCACCTATACACCGTCGACGTCTGCGCCGGATCGCCGCCGATTAAGCCGGGTTAAGCGGCTGAGGCCGCCGGTCCCGGACGGTTCGCCCCCTCGCCCGTTCTCTGTCTGCGCCCTCGCGACGGCGTTTTCTCGCCGGATAACTGCTGGGTGGGGTTATCGTTCCCGGAGCGAGAGCGTCCGAACACACGATGCCACGGCCCGTCCGGGTCCCGACGGGCGTGCGAGAACGACAATGACAAACGAACCGAACGAAGACGGCGCCGCGAGGCCGGCTGCACCGCCCGACGATCGGTGTGTCGCGCTCGGAATCGACACCCGAACCCTCTCGACACCGGTCCGACGATACCTCCGCGAGTCCGTGGTGAACGTCGTCGGCGTCGGGTCGCTCGACCTCGAACTCGACGTCTCGGCGGTCGTCGCGGACATGCCGGGCGTCGACGCCGACCCCGACGGCTCCGCGAGCTGTCGCCACCTGACGCTCGCGGACGGCACCGGCGACGCGGGCGCCGTGACGCTCACGCGCTCCGGCACGTACGTCCTGACCGGCGTCGACTCGGTCGAACGGCTCGACGGCCTCGCGGCGGCGCTCGCCGACGAGTTCGCCGCCTGCGGCATCGAGATGGACCCCCGCGGCCACGACGTGCGGAACCTCGTCGCCTCCGCCGACCTGTTCGACGCCGCCCAACTCGCTGCCGAAACCGCCTCCGCGGCGGCCGACGCCGACCGCATCACGGCCGACGGCGGCGAGCCCACGCCCGTCCCGGAGGCCGACCGCCGTCTCAACCTCGGCGCGGCGGTCCTCGCCCTCGGCCTGACCCGCACCGAGTACAACCCAGAGCTGTTCCCCGGCGCCATCTACGACGCGCCCAGCGGCTGTTCGGCGCTCCTGTTCAACAACGGCTCCGCTATCGTCACCGGCGGGCGGACGTTCGAGTCGCTCTGGACGACGCTCGACGACCTCGCGACCGAACTCGCCGACCACGGTCTCATCTGACGGGGCACGACCGACACAGCCGGCGGCGGCGACGTGCAACGCCAGCGATGCGCGAGGACGAGACCGACCGCCGGGCCGGGACTGACCCCCACTCACGTGCCGTTCCACGCGACGGCCGCGCCGGGTGTCCGCGTCGTTGCACGCGAGTCGGCGGCGGTCTACTACGCCACCGGAGCCGCCCCCACCGAGGGAGCCGTCGACCCGGCTGTCCCGGACGTAGCGGCCGTCGGCGAGCCGACACCGGCGGCGCTCGCGGCCGTGGCGCGTCTCGGCGACGTGCCGGGGTACGGCCCGCCCGGCGTCGACCACCCGGACGTACGACCTCTCGCCCCGGGCGAGACGGTCGCCGTCGAGGGCGTGACGGTCGGTGCGTGCCCGACGGGCGGTACGACCCGGACGACGACCTCGATGTCGACGGCTGATCTGGTCAGTCGTCGCCGGTCCAGAACTGCTCGATCCCGTAGTCGAGCATCTCCGGGCCGACGCGGTCGAGCTCTCCGAACTCCTGCTCGGAGAGCAGGTCGCCGACCCCTCGCGAGCCGCGCTGGAGGTAGCGCTCGTCGACGAGGATCCGGAGCCCCCGCTCCTCGGGCCCGCGGATCACTCGTCCGATCGCCTGTCTGGCCTTCCGCACCGCGGGGACGGCCACGGCCATCTCGAACCCCGACCGCCCTTCGTCGGCGAGAACGGCGTCGTAGGCCCCCCGTACAGCTTTCGCCCGCGGCGTCTGGGTGTTCCGGTACGGGACGCCGACCACGCAGGCGGCGTGGAGCTTCTCGCCGTCGTAGTCGACGCCCTCCGTCACCGTCCCGAGGGCGCTGGTGACGAGGACGGCGTGGTCGGCGGGGTCGAAAAAGCGGTCGAGGAGCGCGGTCGTCTCGTCGCTGGTCGAGGAGCGGTCGAGGTAGACCGGCTTCTCGGCCTCCGCGAGCAGGTCCGCCGCCCACTCCGCCTCGCGGTAGTTCGGCAGGCAAAGCAGGACGTTGCCGTGTGCGGCGGCCACGCGCTCTATCACGTGCGCGTAGTCCCGCCGCGTCTGCGTCATCGCCGCGCGGTCGGTCGTCGGCTCGCCACGGTTCCGGTAGGTGAACCGTTCCAGGGGGACACCCCACGTCGCGCGGTGCTCCTCGGGAAAGGCGAGGTCGTAGCGCGCCGTCTCGACGCGCCGGCCCTCGTCGGGGTGGAGCGGGTCGCTCGCGACGCCGCGTTCGAGCCGCGCGAGTCCGGCGGCGCGCCGGTAGACGTCCATCGGCTCCAGCGTCGCCGACATCGCCACGCCGCCGCCCAGTTCGGCGTAGACGTCCGCGACCGGGCCGTCGGGAATACAGTTGTAGAGCCCCAGGCTCGCCGTCGCCCGCGCCGCCCACGCCGGGAGCCCCTCCGGCGGGTTCTCGTCGGCGCTCGCCGACAGCCGGAGTTCGCGGAAGAACGCGAGCGGGTCCGCGCGCGTCCACGACGCGAGGAGCGACCCGACGCCCGCCGAGACGGGCGTGCGAGCCGAGACGTCGACGGTGTCGTGGATCGCAGCCGCGGCGCGACAGACGGCGGCGACCCGGTCGACGTCGTCGAGGGCGACCGGCGCCTCGCCGTCCCGGATCGCCGCCGTGAGCTCGTCTGTCGCCCGCTCGCCGGGCGGTGCGAGCGCGACGGTTCGCTCCCCCTCTTCGGGGACGTCGAGCCCCTCCGAGAACGCCCGCTCGACGCGCTCGCCGACCCAGCCGAGCAGCCAGCCGTGGACGCGCGTCGCCGTCTCGAAGTCCTCGGGCGTGAGCGGGCCGCCCGGGGCGTCCTGGACGAGTTCGCGCGCGACCTGTCGGGCGCGCCGGGCCTCCTCGCCGGTCGTGTTCCCGAGGCCGTCGCCCCGGAGGATCCGGCCCGCGCGCTCGACGTCGGTCCGGGAGCGGTCGAGGGTG
>JAZKRX010000030.1:0-29077 GCA_036626375.1 Haloferacaceae archaeon | reverse complement strand
CGCGCACCTCGAGGCGACGCTCGGCGGCGCGGACGTCGCCGACGCGCTCCGCGGACGCGCCGGCGTGTGTGCGGACGTCGACGACCCCGGCGCCGTGGCGGTCGGCGACGCGGTCCGGGTCGCCGCGCCGTCGCCGCGCGAGGCGGGGCGACAGATCGCAGAGCGCCTGCGGCGGGACTGACCCGCTGTGCGTCCGCCGCGCACCGCCGCTCCACGCTTTACTCTGCGCTGGGTGTTATGTGAGGTATGCCCACGCGCCGAACCTACCTCTCTGGACTCGCGGCGGCGTCGCTCGCCGGACTCGCAGGGTGTTCGGGTATCGTCGGCTCCAGCCCGGACCGCGGCGGGGGCGGGGACGGCCCCGTGCCGGCCGCGACGCCCCCGCCAGACGCGCCGACCGACGGGTCGCCGCCCGCCGCGGACACCTCGCTTCACCTCGGCCACACGACGGCCGCCCTCCGCGAGCAGATCATGGAGGGCGGGCCGGGCAAGGACGGCATCCCCTCGATCGATTCGCCGTCCTTTCTCGCCGCGGACGAGGCCGACGTTCCCGGCGGCGACCCAGTGTTCGGCGTCGCGTTCGGCGCCGACGTCCGGGCCTACCCGCAGTCGATCCTCGTCTGGCACGAGATCGTCAACGACACCGTCGCGGACGTCCCCGTCTCCGTCACCTACTGTCCGTTGACCGGGACCGCGATGGGGTTCTACCGCGGCGACACGACGTTCGGGGTGTCGGGCCGCCTCGTCAACAACAACCTCGTGATGTACGACCGGGCGACCGACTCGCGGTGGCAACAGGTCGCCGCGACGTCGATCGAGGGCGACCACGAGGGCACCTCACTCGAGGAGTTCGAGGTGACGTGGACGTCGTGGCGCGCGTGGCGCGACCGTCACCCCGAGACGCGCGTCCTCTCGACGGACACGGGCTACGCGCGCGACTACACCCGGGACCCCTACGGCGACTACAACCCGAAGCGGGGGTACTACGGCCGCGCGAACCAAGCGACCATCTTCCCGGAACTCGTCGAGGACGACCGCCTCCCGGAGAAGGCCGTCGTGGTCGGCGCGCGCACGACGGAGGGCGCCGTCGCGTTCGAGAAGGCGCTGCTCCGGACGGAGCGGGTCGTCACGGGGGTGGCCGGCGAGACGTCTGTCGTCGCCGTCCACGACCCGGCGCTCGACGACGTCGCAGTCTACCGGACCGGCGACGCGACGGTCGAGCCGGCAGGCGACGGTCGCGCCCGCGTCGACGGCGAGGTCCACCCCGTCGCGGAGCTCCCGCTCGACCCGGTGGTCGCGTTCGACGCGATGTGGTTCGCGTGGGTCGGCTTCTACCCCGAGACGGAGCTTCACGCGCGATGAGCGGCCTCGCGAACGAGTCGCGCGTTCCGCGGGTCTTCCACGCGACGACGCGCGTCCTCCGCCGGTCGCTCGGTCGCCGCGACGGGCGAGCGGCCGCGCTCGTCGTGCTCTTCGGGTACCCGGCCGTCTACCTGGCCGCGCTCGGTCACCTCTCGTTCGGCGGGGCCGGCGGCCTCGACGCGTTCGTCGTCGCCGACCCCCTCGCCCGGATGGTCGAGGCCCGGTCGCCGTACAGCTACGAGCCGGTGGCGCGCGTGGTCGCCGGCCCGGTCGTCTGGCTCGTCTCGCCGCTCAACGTCGCGCTCGGCGGCCTCCTCGGCGCGCTGGTCGCCGCGAACGCCGCCGTCGGGGTCGTCTCCTACCGCGCGCCGGCGGTCTGTGGCGCGGGTGCCCGGAGCGGACCGCTCGCGGGGATTCTCGCGCTTCTCGGCGGCGCGACGTGCTGTGGCCCGGCGATCTTCTTTCTCCTCGGCCTCCAGGCGACGGGCGCGCTCGTCGGTGCCGTCTCCGCGCTCGTGCCGCTCTCGGTCGCCCTGCTGGTCGGGACGCTCCTGCTCGCCGGGCGGAGCGCGTCGGCGAAACCGCAGGAGTAGCTCGACCGTCCCGTGACCCGCTCCGTGCCGGCGTTCGAGACGGTCGTCGGCCGACTCGCGCCAGTCGCGCTCGACGCGACGGTCGCGCGGGCGTGGCTGCGGCGGGGGTAGGCTGAGTCGAACAGCGCAGCGCGTCGCGCTGCTGGCTCGACGACGCTCACGCTTCGTCGAACAGCGTCTCCCCCTCGACCATGTGTTCTGCGACCGCGTCGTCGTCCACCGTCACGCCCAGCCCGGGCGCCTCTGGCACCTCGATCCGTCCGCCCTCGATGACGTCCTCCTCGACCAGGTCCGCCCACCAGCCGAGCTCGTAGGAGTGGAACTCGACCGCGAGGGCGTTCGGCACGGCGGCGCCGACGTGTGCGCTCGCGACCGTCGCGACCGGGGAGGAGACGTTGTGCATCGCGACCGGGACGTAGTAGGTGTCCGCGAGATTCGCGATCTTCTGTGTCTCGCGCATCCCGCCGACCTTCGGCAGGTCGGGCGCGACGATGTCGACCGCCTGCTCCTCCAGCAGCCGGCGGTGGCCGTGGACCCGGTAGACGTTCTCGCCCGCGGCGACCGGCGTCGTCGTGCCCTGCGTCACCTCGCGCTGGACGTCGAGGTTCTCCGGCGGCACGGGGTCTTCGAGCCACCAGACGTCGTAGTCCTCGACCGCCTCGGCGAGCCGGTGGGCGCTCCCGGCGGCGAACGACCAGTGGCAGTCGAAGGCGACGTCGGCACGAGCGCCGACCCGTTCGGTCACCTCGCGGACGATCTCGGCTTTGTGCTCTATCTCCGGGTCGCGGAGGTGGCGGTTCGCGCGGTCTTTCCCGTGGCCGCTCTCGACGTCCAGGTCGAACTTCAGGGCGTCGTAGCCCAGTTCGTCGACGACGCGTTCGGCCTCGTCGGCGTTCGACGCCGGGTCGGCCTCGTCGCCCGCGTGGCAGTCGCAGTAGACCCGCACCTCGTCGCGGTACTTGCCGCCGAGCAGCTGGTAGGCCGGCACGTCCAGGAGCTTGCCCGCGAGGTCGTGAAGCGCCACCTCGACGCCGGCGACCGCGCTCACGGTCACGCCGCCGATAGAGCCCTCGCCGGACATCTTCTGGACCATGTGTTCGTACAGGCGGTCGACGTCGAGCGGGTTCTCGCCGACCAGGAACGGCGTCATCCGCGCTATCAGCTCGGGGACGCCGGCGCCCCAGTACGCCTCGCCGGTGCCGGCGACACCCGCGTCGGTGTAGACCCGGACGAGCGTCCACGGGAAGTTCCCGTCGACCATCGTCGTCTGAACGTCCGTGATCTCGACGTCGCGGCCGCCGCCACGCTCGGCCGTGACCCCCATCGTCTCCGCCGAGAGGTCCCGCATCGTGTACTCCGCGTTCGGGTCGCGCAGCGACCCGTAGTCCCGAGGCATGCGCGGGACTTTACTCGCGTTCGGGTAAGCCTACCGACCTCGGGTGTCCCGACGTTCGCCCCCGGATCCGTGTTCGGCGGGCGCTCGTCTCCCCTGACCGTCGTGCGACGGGGACTACCGCGTCGAGTCCGGCGGAGACGGCGGCCCGTCCAGCCCCGCGAGAACGTTCACCACGTACGCGGTCCGGAGCATCTCGGCCGCGGCGCCCCGTCGGAAGACGAGGTCGTCGGTCGCCCGGACGTGTTCGAGCACGGCCTCGGAGGCGTGGTCCGGCGCGGCGGAGACGCCCGCGCCTCGCTCCGTGACCCACTCCATCACCCGCAGGTCGGTCTTCGAGTCGCCCATCACGAGGACGAACGGGTCGTCGATCCCGAGCACCGAGAGCGCGGCCTCGACGCCCGCGGCCTTGTCGAGTTCGAGCGACGATATCTCGGCGGCGTCGGCCTCGTAGAAGGCGACGTCGACCCGCTCGAACGTCTCCGTCACCGGGTCGGGCACGCCGTCGGCGGGCAGGTCGACGTGGCCGTCGCGTCGCGCGAGCGCCGCGGCTATCTCCGGGTCCGCCGCCGCGTAGTGCGCCCGGGCGTACGTCGGCCCCGTCGTCTCGTCGGTGACCGCCGTGCCGAGGAGGTCGAGGAGGTGGCCGAGCGCGGCGTCGATCACCCGGCGCGCGCGGTCGGTGCCGGCCTCGTGGTTGGGCTTGAGCGTCACGTTGAACTCGTTGCCCTGGAGGTGACAGCCGTCGCGGACGACCTCTGGGGCGTCCGGGAGCGCGCGGGTCCGAACGGCGGCGAAGATCTCCCGGATTTCGTCGTCGAGTCGCTCGTAGAGCAGGCGCTTCGTGTCCGGGCCGTGGCCGGGGGTGAACACGCCGGTCCCGGACTCGTACACCACAGAGAGGTCGCCCGAGTGGACGACAGCGTTGCCGAGCCCCTGGATCGTGAACCCCTTCACGTTCTCTAAGGTCTGGCCCGTACAGACGACTATCGCGACCCCGCGCTCATAGAACTCGGTGAGGAGGTGGAGCACCTCCCGGGGGATCTCGTTGTCGGTCGCGCCGGCGGAGCGGAGCGTCTCGTCCACGTCAAGGACGAGTGCGTCGAACGCCCGTCCGTGGCGGCTGTAGACGTCGAGGCCGGTGAACGCCTCGCCACGGGTTGCGAGCGCCGCGATCTCGGCCATCGCCGCGCCGTCCTCGAAGGTGGACTCGACCGCGCTCCGTCGCTCGGCCAGCGCCGACTGTGCCTCCCCCCAGTAGTCGAGCGCGACGGGAGAGTCGACGGCCGGAAACAGGTCGACGAGGTCGCGGTACGCCCGCAGGCTGTCGGTGTCGAACTCGGTGTAGAGCCTGTGGAGGCGGTCGTACCGATCCATAGACGCTTCAGCGACCCGAGAGACTTGACTCTCTCGCGTCGGCGCGCGGGCGAACCACAAGCTACGAACCGCCGCGGAGTGTTGCTCCGGACATGGGAGACTACACCGTCGGACTCCAGGCAGCGTGGCCGGTCCGCGACGTGGAGGACGTCGACCAGGCCATCGCCGTCGCCGTCAGCGAGGCCGGCAGACGGCTGAACGAGGCGGACAAAGACCGCGTCGAGGTGGACGTGGGGCGCAAGGCCTGTCCGACCTGTGGGGAGCCGTTCGACGCGGCGCTCCACGTCGCGAACACGGCGATGATCGGACTCGTCCTCCGGATCGACGTGTTCGGCGTCGAAGACGAGGAGCACGCCACGCGCGTCGCGAAAAGCGAGATCGGGAGCGCGCTCCGGGACGTGCCGCTCTCGGTCGTCGAGGTGTACCGAACGGACGAAGACGACGAGAGCGAGGACGGGCCGGCGTGACCGGCGAAAGCTTTTCGTATAATCTGTAGTTATATCGGGGCATGGAACTGCCGACGCCCCGGGACCTCAGAGAGCGCCGGACGGCGCTCGACCTGACTCAGAGCGAACTCGCGGAGCGCGCGGACGTCTCACAGCCGCTGATCGCCCGGATCGAGGGCGGCGACGTGGACCCGCGGCTGTCGACGCTCCGGCGCATCGTGGAGGCACTGGACGAGACGGAGGGGAAGGTCGTTCGCGCCGAGGCGCTGATGAACGAGGCGGTGGCGAGCGTCGCGCCCGACGACTCGGTGCGCGCGGCCGAGCAGAAGATGGAGGAGGCGGGCTACTCCCAGCTCCCGGTCCTCACCGCCGGCCTCCCCGTCGGCTCCATCAGCTTCTCCGACATCCGGCACGCGCAGGCCGACGAACTGGAGGTGGGCGACCTGCCCGTGCGGGAGGTGATGAGCGAGCAGTTCCCGACCGTGTCGCGGGACGCGACAGTGGAAAAGGTCGACAGCCTGCTCGACTACTACAAGGCGGTGATGGTGACGGAGGCCGGCGAGGCGGTGGGCATCGTCACCGAGGCGGACATCGCGGCGGCGCGGTCTTAGAGTTCGAGGCCCGCGACCGACACGCCCGACCCCGCCTCGACGCGGCCGACCACGCGCCCGTCGACGGCGTCGGCGAGCGTCTCCGCGCGGCCCTCGGGCGCCGCGAGGACGAACCCCGTCCCCATGTTGAACGTGCGGTACATCTCCTCGTCGTCGACGTTGCCACAGTCACGGACGTAGTCGAACACGGGCTGGGGCTCGAACGCGTCCGCGACGACGTAGCGCCGGTCGCCCATCCGTTCGAGGTTCGTCCACCCGCCCCCGGTGACGTGGGCGGCGCCGGAGGCGTGTTCGCGCGCGGGGCCGAGGAGGTCGGTGTAGATGGCAGTCGGCTCCAGCAGCGCCTCGCCCACCGTGCGGCCCGGGTCCGGCGGAAACGGGTCGTCGTAGTCGCCCTCGCGCGTGACGGCCTCGCGCGCGAGCGTCAGACCGTTCGAGTGGATTCCCGTCGAGCGGACGCCGACGAGTCGGTCGCCCGGGGCGGGCGTCTCGTCGAGCAGGTCGTCCTCGCCGGCGACACCGACGGCGGCGCCCGCGAGGTCCAGGCCCCGCACCACCTCGGGCATCACGGCCGTCTCGCCGCCGACGAGCGAGACGGACGCGCGCTCGGCGCCCGCGGCCAGCCCCGCGCCGATCTCTTCGCTCGTCGTCTCGTCCGGCTCGTCGACGGCGAGGTAGTCCACGAACGCCAGCGGCTCGACGCCCGCGGCGACGAGGTCGTTGACGTTCATCGCGATACAGTCGATGCCAACCGTCGAGTGGTCGCCGACGGCCTCGGCGACCAGCAGTTTCGTCCCCACGCCGTCGGTGGTGAGGCCGAGGTAGCCGTCTCCTACGTCGACGAGTCCGGCGTAGTCGCCCGCCGCGTCCGAGAGCGTCGAGACGAGCGCCGCCGTCGCCGCCTCGCTCGCCGCCACGTCTACGCCGGCGCCGGCGTAGGTCAGAGAGTCCTCGTCCATGCCCCGCCTCCCGCGCCGCAGGACAAAAGTCCGCCGGGAGCGACGGCCTCCGCCGAAACGGACGCAGATCCGTTCGTAAAACGTCTCCGGCGCGTTCGATACGTCGTGAACGGTCCCACGGCGGTCTCGCGGCGGGCGTAAACGGTGCGAAACGAGCCGAACGCTCGCCCCGCTATATGTGGTCGGGGGTCGATCGTCTACGTGCGAATGAGCACGAAAGCGTCCCCCTTCACGACCGGCCTCGACGTCGACGGCGAGGCGGTCGGCGCTGCCCTCCGTCACGCCGTCGTCGACCCGCTCCAAGCGTTGTCGTTCTGGACAGCCGTTCTCCTGCCGCTGGCGTACCTCCCGCTGGTGGCGGACGGCCTCGGCTCCGGCGAGACGAGCGTTCTCCTCGCGCTCGTCGCCGTGAACGCCGCGGCGCTGGTCCTCGGACACGGACACGCCCGATAGCGGGCTCAGAAGCCGACGCCGAACACGAACACCACGACCACGGCGACGACGGCGCTCGGAACGAACGCCCCGACCCAGACGGCCGTCGACCACTCCTTGACCGTCTTCCCGTCGAGTCCCCCGAACGGCACGAGGTTGAACGCCGCGAGAAAGAGGTTGATCGCGAGGCCGCGCGCGCCGAGTAGCTCGACGACCCCGCCGCCGAACAGCAGCGCCGGCAGGAAGACGACCGCGAGGGCGACGTTCACCGCCGGGCCGGCCAGCGCGATCAGGCCGTGTTCGCGCGCGGTCGAGCGCCGCCCCGAGTGGTAGACGGCGCCGGGCGCGGCGAACAGAAAGCCCGCGAGCGCGCTCAGGACCGCGACGAACAGCATTCCGTAGTCCGCGCGGAAGTGGGCGATCCGGCCGAAGCGGGTCGCGACAACCTTGTGGCCGAGTTCGTGGCACAGGAACGCCACGCCGGCGGTCGCGAGGCTCACGACGACGGCGAGGACGAACGTCCCGGCGCCGGCCGAGAGCAGGCGGACCAGCCCCATCCCGCCGCCGGCGAAGAAGACGGCGAAGGCGACGCCGAGGGCGACCCACGCGACCGTCAGGTCGAGGAGTTCGCGGCTCGTGAACTCGATGCCGCGGGCGACGCGCGCGCTCACCGCGCCCCTCCGTGCCCGGCCGACTGGGGGCTGGGAGGCACCGTCATACGACCTGCCCCCAGAGCCAGCGGGCGCTCTCCGTCGCGCCCTCGACCATCAGCCGCGTGACCGCCTCGACGCCCCCGAGGTCCGCGGCCATCGCCGGGAGGACGTAGGCCGCAAAGAGCAGGCTCGCGACGACGCTCCCGACGTTCGTGAGCGCGACGACGACCATCAGGCGAAAGAGCGGCACGTCGAACATGTCGCTCAGGATCGCGGAGAGCGGGCGCGTCTCGTCGCTCAACAGGGCGTTCAGCCGGCTCACGTCGCCGACGTTCACCGGCGTGTGCCGGAGTTCGACGTAGCCCGTGAACCAGCCCGGGGCGAGCAGAGGGTTGACCGAGGTCATCCACGCGACGGCGCCGCCGACGAGCGCGGAGCGCCAGCGCGCGCCCGCCAGCCGCGCCAGCCCGGCCGCGAAGACACCGTTGATGACGAACCACGCGGCGAAGAGCCGGAGCAAGAACCCGCGGCGGACGCCGGCGACCGCGAGGAGGACGAAGAAGCCGACGAACGACGCCGAGACGACGACGCCAACGATCTTCCCCCACGGCAGGCGGTCGCCGCTCGTCGTCCCAGTCAGGGAGTCGAGCGGCGGGAGCGTCTCGGGGGCGTCGAGGTAGCGCTCCACGCCCTCGCGGTGGCCGGCGCCGACGACCGCGACCACGTCCGCGCCCGTCTCCCGGAGCGCCACGAGCCGGTGGGCGATGTAGGCGTCGCGCTCGTCGATGAGCGCCGCGGCGCCGCCCGGGCTGAACGCCCGGAACTCCTCCATCATCGCCGTCACCACGTCGCCGTCGGTGAGGTCTATCTCCTCGACCAGTTCGGCGTCGTCGGCCTCGCCGGCGCCGGTCACGGCGAGGACGAGTGCGACGACGAGGCCGACGACCAGACCGGCGACCAGGCCGACCGCGAGACTCCCGACGACCTGGACGAGCAGGCCGGGGACGTACCGGACGACGAGCGGGTCGACGAGGCTGAGCGCGGCGAGCAGTCCGCCGGCCGCGACCCCGACGGCTGCGCCGGCGACCGGGCCCGACTCGACGCTGTCACCGGCTCCCCGGACCGCGGTCGTGACGCGCGCGGCGACGTAGCCGACGGCGAGAGCGCCGAGCGCCGCGCCCGTCGCGCGCACGAGTACGGCGTCGGTGATTCCGACCGACCCGCCGAACAGGCCGACGAGCGGCCCGGCGACCAGGCCGGAGAGCAGCCCGACGGTTAGGCCGACGACCGCCGGGTCGGCCGCGCCGAAGACGAGCCCGGAGACCGTCCGGAGCTTCTCGACGAGGGTCATCCGCGCCCAGAACCGCTGGATCGTCGTCTGGATCTCCCGGTCGACGAGCGCCACCTCGATGCCGTGTTCCTCGGCCGTCTCGACGGCTTCGAGCATGTCCGCGCCCGGCTGGACGTCGAAGCGGTCGCCCATCCGGGTCTGGACGTACGAGAGCATCCAGTACGCGAGAAACTGGAAGACGGTGTTGCCCCGCAGGAGGTCGCCGGGCTCGATGTCGTCCGGCGTCCCGCCTTTCAGCTGCCGGTACCGACCCTCGTCGAGTTCGACCGCAACCACGTCGGGGCGTTCCTCCGCTATCGCCGTCCGCACCTCCGCGACGCTCTCGGCGGAGACGTGTGCCGTGCCGACGACCCGGACGCTCCCCGCGCCCGCGTCGGCGTCCGGCGCCGCCTCCCCTGTCATCGGCGGCCATACTGGAGCAGGCTTTTTACCCCTGTCGAAGACCCCACCGGCGTGTTCGACCACGACCCGACGACGCCGGCCGGCGAGACGGCGCTCGCCTGCCTCCGGGCGGGAATCGAGGCCGCGAGCCCGGCACGGGTCGTCGCGGACGCGCTCTCGCTCGACGGCGACGACCTCCGGATCGACGGCGCGAGCTACGACCTCTCGGCGTTCGACCGGGTGCTCGTTCTCGGGACCGGCAAGCCCGCCGCGGCGGTGGTCTCGGCCGTAGAGGAGCGTCTCGACGACCGAATCGATGACGGTGCCGTCGTCGTTCCCGCCGGGGTCGCCGACCCCGACGCCGGTCCAGTCGAGCGGCTGCCCGGCGACCACCCCGTCCCCTCCGAGCGCGGCGTGCAGAGCGCGACGCGGGTGCGCGACCTCGCCGCGTCGGCGGACGAACGGACGCTCGTACTCGCCGTCCTCGCGGGCGGGGGGAGCGCCCTGCTCGCGGCGCCCGCCGACGACGTGAGCCTCGCGGACCTGCGCGAGACGACCGACCGTCTGCTCTCGGCCGGCGCGGACATCGGCTCGATCAACGCCGTGCGCCGGCACCTCTCCGCGGTGAAAGGCGGGGGGCTCGCGCGCGCCGCCGCGCCGGCGACGGTCGTCAGCCTCGTCTTCTCGGACGTGGTCGGCGACGACCCCGCGGTGGTGGCGAGCGGGCCGACCGCGCCCGACCCGACGACGTTCGCCGACGCGCGTGACGCGCTGGACCGCTACGGCGTCGAGGCGCCGACGGCGGTCCGCGAGCGGCTGGAGCGGGGCGCCCGCGGCGAGGTCGCGGAGACCGCGAAGCCGGGCGACCCGGCCTTCGGCCGGACGACGAACCACGTGGTCGCGAACGGCTACACCGCGCTCGCGGCGGCGCGGGAGGCGGCGCGGGAGCGCGGCTACGAGCCGGTCGTCCTCGCCGCGGGCGTGACCGGCGAGGCGCGCGAGGCCGCCCACACCCACGCCGCCGTGGCGCGCCAGACGACGGCGACGGGTGACCCCGTCGAGCCGCCAGCCGTCGTCCTGGCGGGCGGAGAGTGTACGGTGACGGTTCGTGGCGACGGTGTCGGCGGCCCGAACCTGGAGTTCGCGCTCTCGGCGGCGCTCGACCTGCGCGACGCCGACCTCGGAGAGCGGGCCGCGGTCGCCGCCGTCGACACCGACGGCCTCGACGGGAGCACGGAGGCCGCGGGCGCGCTGGTGGACGGAACGACGGTCACCGACGAGCGGGCCGCGCGCGAGGCGCTCGCCGACAACGACGCGCTCGCCGCCCTCGACCGGGTCGGGGCGGCGCTGCGCCCGGGCGCGACAGACACGAACGTCAACGACCTGCGGGTCGCGGTCGTCGAGGCGGACGGCCGGTAGGGCACAAAGCTTGAGTCCCGGCACGGCAGAGTATGGGTATGAGCGGGCTACTGCCCTCCGAGCCCGACACCTCCGCCGCGTCCGAGGCCGACCCGCGGGTCGTCGGGTTGGACGACGACGAGGCCGGCGAGGTGCTCGCTGCGCTCTCCTCCGAGACGGCGCGACGGCTACTGGCCGAACTCCACGACGACCCCGACAGCGCGAGCGGCGTCGCCGACCGGGCCGACACGTCCCTCCAGAACGCCCAGTACCACCTCGGGCGGATGCGCGACGCCGGCCTGGTCGAGGTGGTCGACACGATCTACTCCGAGAAGGGCCGCGAGATGAAGGTGTACGCCCCCGCCGACCGCCCGCTCGTGATGTTCGCGGGCGCGGACGCCACGGACGAACGCGGCGGGCTCCGCGACCGACTCCGGAGCATCGTCGGCGCCGTCGGCGCGCTGGCCGGCGCGAGCGCCGTCGTCGAGTACGTCCTGCGCGACGGGCCGTGGCTCGGCGGGGCCGCGGGCGGCGGCGCGAGCGACGGCGGCGGAAGCGTCGGGGTCGCCAGCACGGAGGCGACCCGGACCGCCGAGCAGGCCGCCGGGCTCCCGCCCGGGCTGCTCTTTCTCTGTGGCGGCCTGCTGGCGCTCGTCGTCGTCGTCGGCGTCGGTGCGCTCGTTGGGAACACGGGACAGGCTTAGAACCCCAGTCCCCCTACTCCAGGGCATGGAACACGAGGCCGAGGTGGTGGGACTCGGCGTAGGCGTCAACGACGAGGGCTCGAACGTCCCCGCGGTCGTGTTGAGCGCGCGCGACGAGTACCTCCCCATCGTGATCACGACGGACCAGGCGCGGGCGATCCAGCTCGCGCTCTCGGGCGAACCGTTCGAGCGCCCGCTCACCCACGACCTCCTCGTCGAGATGGTGACGGAGTTCGGGGGCGCGGTCGACGGCGTGCGGATCGACGACCTCGCCGACGGCACCTTCTACGCGAAGATCGACGCCGAGCGCTACGAGAACGGCCGGCCGGAGCGGTTCGTCTTCGACGCACGCCCGAGCGACGCCGTCGCCCTCGCGGTGCGGGTGGACTGCCCCATCGTCGTCGGCGGCGAGGTGCTCGACGCCGCCGGACAGTCCGCCGAGGACGTCGAGCTAGAGGGGCTCGACGAGGGGGAGTGATCAACACGAAGAGGAACGGAGCGGTCGTCTGCCGACCGCGGCCGTCACGGGGACGGGCGGACGGTCAGGCCGGCTGGGTCTGGCCGTCCGTCGACCCGGTCGAATCGTCGGTGCCGAACGGGCTCGCGTTCGTCATGTTGTGTCGGCACTGGACCGCCGCGTACTCCACGGCGAACTCGAGCCGGTCGGTCTGTGCGACGTTCACGTCGACGTCGTCGCCGTCGGTCACGACGCCGCGCTCGACGAGTTCGTCGTAGAGCGTCTTCTCGGCCGCGCCCGCGTTGCGCGACGCGCGGAAGCTCAGGTCGCCGTAACAGGAGGGAAGCTGGTCGAACCCCTCGCCGTCGGGCTGCTCCATGTAGCAGGGCAGGTACCACTCGAACGCGAAGCAGTGGACGCCGGGGTCGAAACACGAGACGTCTTCGGCGGCGTTGATGACGCAGTTCTCGCGGTTCGCGGGGTCGCCTTCGAGCGGGACCCCGCCCATCCGTCCGACGAAGTCGGTGAGGCCACCGAGACTCCCCTCGTACAGGCAGACCTCGCCGCCGACGATCTCCTCGGAGATGGCCTCGAAGATGGTCTGGAGGTTGTCGGTCGCCGCGACGAAGGCGTCGCCGGGGGCAGAGGCCATCGTCCCGAGCTTGGCGGTGTCTGCGCCGGCGCCGAACGCGATGGTGATGATCCGGGTGCCGGCGGTCTTCGCCGCGGCCGCCTCCGCGGGACCACCCGATCCGTTCCCGTCGGTCAGGAAGATCATGATCGGGTCGTTCCCGGAGGTGTCGGCCGCGAGGTCGGACTGGCCGGTGGTGACGCCGGCGCCGATGGGCGTGCCGTTCTCGGCCGGGAGAGAGTCGATCGCGGTGTCGACCGCCGCGCCGTCGTCGGTCAGCGGCTGGACGACCCGCGCGGCGGTCGAGTTCTCGCCGAAGAACGTCACGCCGACGAGGTTGGCGGCGTTCGCGGCGAGGACCTGGTCCGCGAGGAAGTTCGCCGCGGTGATCGTGTCGGCGTTTTTCTGCCCGGACATCGACCCCGAGGCGTCGAGCACCAGTTCGACGCTGACGGGGCTGCCGCCGCCACGGGTCGTGTCCTTGCGGTTGTTACAGTTGGCGTCGTACCACGCCGACACCCAGAGGTGGTCGAGGAGTTCACCCTCGGAGTCCGCGTCGCCGGCGGTGGTCTCCGGCTCGATAGTGCCGTTCTCTTCGTTCAGCGTGACGTTCGGGCGTACCCAGAGGTAGCCCGGGTTGTCACACATGTGGACGCTCATCGTCGCCTCGCCGCGGTCTTTCGGCTTCACGTCGTCGAGGTCGAACATCGTCCCCGCGGCGCCGTCGACGTAGCTCTCGGCGTAGTTCGGGTAGTCGGCGGCGCCGAGCGAGACGCTGTCGAGCACCGCGCCGGTGCCCTCGGCCTCTGCGATCTGGACGTCGATGTCCTCGCACGCGTCGAGGTTCAGCGTGACGTCACCCCAGCGCTGCCCGTCGACGACGTCGCCCGCGTCGTCGCGGACGTCGGGCGCCTGCCCGGTGACGTAGATTGGACCCTCGACGACGTCGTCCGTCGTCGCCGGGTCGCCGTCGAGGTCGACGGTGTCGACGTCGGGCGAGCGTGGGTAGACGCCGTCGAGGATCGGGTCCCACGGCGAGTAGGTCGCGCGGTAGTCGAGGAGGAGGTCGAGGCGGCCGGCTTCGAGTTCGGCGGCGACGCTCTCCTCGTCGCGGAAGTAGGCGGTCGTGCCGAGGCCGGCCCCGGCGGAGGCGATCCCGATCGTACCGAGGCCCGCGAGGACCGTGCGGCGCGAGACGCTGACGTTGGGTTTCGTCATGATAGGTGTGTTGTCCCGGGCTGTGCGGTCGTGCGCGGCTCCGGGAGGCAACCGTCCGGTCGAGAGGCGGTGAGATATGTATGAACAGAGGGCCGGATCTCGGCGCCGCGCTACGGTCCGCGTAGCGCGGTGTGGGGCCGAGTGCCGTCGGGACGGCGACAGAACTCGTGGCCGCACGCCGGCGGTACGGTCGTCGTACCGCCCGGAGGGAGGCGAGAACGGGGGCAGACCGCGGATCCGGGCGACGCGCCGTCGGTGGGTCGCCCCGGCGCTAACCGCCCGTTGTGTCGTTCCCCGTCTCGACCGCCTCGGCCCGTTCTCGCAGCGCCGCCGCGATCCGCTCGCGCTCTACGCCGTTCTCGACCGCGCTCTCGACCACCTCGGCGAGCGCCTCGTCCAGCAGGCCGACGCTCTTGATCTCGCGGTTCGTTATCACGCCTCGCGTTCACGGCTCCCGCCCCCTGAGCCTTCCGCCGGGAACGCAGACCGACGCTGAACGGCAGGACGACGGCCGACGCCCACCGAGGCCGACGACGAGCGCACTCTCGCCGCCACCCACACGCAGACGACCGGGATGGTCTTCTCGAACGACGCCGACACCGACGGGTGCGCCCGGAGAGCCGGTCCGTCGCTGGATGGACATCTGTGAGGCGGCCACTGCGATGCGGTTCGCGCGCGAGACGGTCGCCGCCTCGCTCGACCACGTCGACCTCCTCGCGTCCATCGACCCCGGCGAGGCGGCGTCGGCCGGGGCGCACGTCTTCGCGGCGGGCCGGACGAGCGTCGACGTGCGCGTCGAGGTGGCCGCCGAGGACCCGGTCACGGGGGGACCCGAGAGACGGCCACCTTCGTCGCCCTCGACGACGAGGGCGCGCCCGCGGCCGTCCCTGACCTCGTCTGCCCGCCCGGCGCGGAGCGCGACCGACGCGCGGGCAGAGCGGGTGACACGGTCGAGGCCCTGGTCGAGCGGATGGAGCGGGAGTGAACCGCTACGACGGAGCGACCGCCGACCGTCCGCGACAGAGGACAGGAGACGAGGACCGACGCTCAGCCGAACGGGTTTGTCGCCGTCTCCAGCCGGGTGATCCCCGCGACCGCGTCGAAGTCGTCGTCGAAGGAGTACAGCTGCTCGATCCCCGCTCGTTCCATGTACGCGACGACGGTCGCGTCGCCGAAGGCGATCCCCTCGTACGTCTCGAAGAGTTCGACCGCGCGGTGGAAGTCCGCCTGTGCGGCGTGGACGAGTTCGAAGCCCGCCGACGCAGAGAGCCGGCGACGGAGGTCGACCGCGACGTCGTGGCGCTGGCGCTCGTGGATCCAGTTCAGCGCCTCCAGCAGCACGTAGTTCGTGACCCGGGCGGTCGGGAGATCGCCGCTATCGACGGCGTAGACGATGGCCTCCGCCCGTTCGTGGCGGTCGTCGGCGCTCGTATCTTTGTAGTCGACGAGGACGTTGGAGTCGAGAACGGCGACCGCCATTCAGGCGTCCTCTGTGAACGCGGGGTCCTCCTCGTGCCCGGCGAGGTCGTGTGTTTCGAGCCCGTCCCCGCCTAGCGGCGCCTTCACCTCGTCGTCCTCGAACGCCCCGTAGCGCTGCCGGACGACCTCGACGGAGAGCGTTCCGTCGTCGACCGTCCAGCGAAGCTTGTCGCCGGCCTCGATGTCGAGTCGCCGGCGGAGCGACGCCGGAATCGTGACCATTCCCCGGTCGCTGACGGTCGTCTCCTCGGGCGCGTCTCCGGTCGCCATACCGGAGCGAAGGGCCGCCGCCCGGTTACATGTTGCGCCACATGTGCCCGGACGAGATCGGCGCTCGTGTCCTCGTCGCCGACGAGGTGGTGGCGTCGATAACGGTGACCGCTCCGACCGTCGCGCCTTTGCCGCCAGCGAACGAAGGCCCCCCATGGCACTCGATGTCGACACCCCCGACCCGCCGAATCTCTCGCCCGCCGTCGACCCCGACGAGTACGAGGACGCCGAGGTGGCGGGCGACGCCGACGACTACCGGCGCGCGGAGATAGCCGACGCCTTCGCCGCGGGCGCGTGGGACGAGGCGTTCGGGCAGTGGGCCGCGACCGCGTCGGTCGACGAGACGGCGTGGGGTGTCGTCGAGGACCTCGACCTCGTGAGCGAGTTCGACTTCTTCTGGGACGGGTTCGCGGGCCGCATCGGCTACCACGCGCCGGGGGTTCCCGAGGACTGGAAAGAGCGGGCGTACCACCCCGACATCGAGTCGTGGGCGACCGTCTCTGCGATCAACGCCGGCCTCACGGAACTGGGACAGACGGTCTGTGACGTGATAGAGGAGGAGTACGTCGACTGGGAGCAGGACTACGAGCCGCCCGAGGACCTCCCGGAGTTTTAGTCGTCCGGGCGCTCGACGGAGCCGCGCGACCGGAGCGCCCACACGACCAACAACGCGCCCTCGACGCGCGCCGCGGTGTACACCCACGACCGGAGTTCGGTGTTGCTCTCGTCGGTGGTCGCGAGCGACATCCAGACGTCGACGAGCGCGTGCGGGGCGGCCAGCTCGAGCAGTCCGACGACGAGGGCCACGAGTCGGAGGAACATGGGCGTCGAACGACGTGGCCCAGACCCATAACCACGCTGTCGCGGGCGGGCGCGGCGCGCGACCGACGTCGCCCCCGCGACTCCGTCGGCTTCTTTAGCGCCGACCCGGACCCCTGTGTATGAACGCGGACGAGGACCCGGACGAGGTCCCGACGCAGTACGACCCGTCGGCGGTCGAGCCCCGGGTCGCCGAGTACTGGGAGGAGGTCGACGCCTACGAGGCGGCGAAGCAGGCACACAGAGACGACCCGGACTTCTTCTTCGTCGACGGGCCGCCGTACACCTCCGGGCAGATGCACCTCGGAACGGCGTGGAACAAGACGCTGAAAGACGCCATCCTCCGGCAGAAGCGGATGGCGGGCCACGACGTCTACGACCGGCCGGGCTACGACATGCACGGCCTGCCCATCGAGGTGAAAGTAGAGGAGGAACTCGGCTTCGACTCCAAGAAGGACATCGAGGCGTTCGGCGTCGAGGCGTTCATCGACGAGTGCAAGCAGTTCGCGCTGGAGAACCGCCGGAAGATGGACGACGACTTCCAGTCCATCGGCGCGTGGATGGACTGGGACGATCCCTACCAGACGATCACGCCGGAGTACATGGAGGCGGCGTGGTGGGCGTTCCAGCGCGTCGCAGAGCGGGGCCTCGTCGAGCGCGGCAAGCGCGCGGTCAACCAGTGCCCGCGGTGTGAGACCGCCATCGCGAACAACGAGGTCGAGCGCCACGACGTCCACAAGCCCGCGATCCACGTCCGACTCCCGCTCGCGGAGCGCGAGGGGTCGCTCGTGGTCTGGACGACGACGCCGTGGACGCTCCCCGCGAACACGTTCGTCGCGGTCGACGGCGACGCGGAGTACGTCGGCGTCGACGCCGACCGGGACGGCGAGACCCACCGGCTGTACGTCTCGAAGGCGGGGCTGGAGGAGACGCTGCGCGCCGGCCGGTACGAGGACTACGAGGTGGCCGAGGAGCTGGACGGGTCGGAGCTGGCGGGCTGGCGCTACGACTACCCGCTCGACGAGCAGGTGCCCGAGCACGTGACCGGCGAGGGCGTCCACGCGGTGTACGAGGCCGACTACGCCGACGCGACGGACAAGACGGGGCTCGTCCACTCCGCGCCCGGGCACGGCGAGGAGGACTTCGAGCGCGGGCAGGAGCTCGGGCTCCCCGCGTTCTCGCCGGTCGGCGGCGACGGACGGTTCACCGAGGCGGGCGGCGCGTACGCCGGCCAGTTCGTCCGGGACGCGAACGACGACGTGATCGCCGACCTCGAATCCGCGGGCCTGCTCCTCGCGCACGACCCGAACCATCTCGTCGAGGGCGAGGGGCAGTGCTGGCGCTGTGACACTGACATCGTCCGGATCGTCACCGACCAGTGGTTCATCACGGTCACCGACATCAAGGAGGACCTCCTCGACAGGGTCGAGGACAGCGAGTGGCACCCCGCGTGGGCGCGGGACAACAGGTTCCGGAACTTCGTCGCGGACGCGCCGGACTGGAACGTCTCGCGCCAGCGCTACTGGGGCATCCCCCTCCCCATCTGGAAGCCACAGGGCGTCGAGGCGTACGAGACCGAGGACTGTCTCGTCGTCGGGACGCGCGCGGAACTCGCAGAGCGGGTCGACCAGGACGTCGACCCCGCCGAACTGGACCTCCACCGTCCGGGCGTCGACCCCCTCACGATCACCGAAGAGGGGACGACTTACGAGCGCGTCCCGGACGTCTTCGACGTGTGGATCGACTCCTCGGTCGCGACGTGGGCCACCCTCGACTACCCCGGGTCCGTCGAGACGGACGCGGGGGAGAGCGGCTCGACGCCGAACGGTTCCGAGGCGTTCGAGGAGCTCTGGCCCGCGGACCTCGTCGTCGAGGCGCACGACCAGACCCGCGGGTGGTTCTGGTCACAGCTCGGGATGGGGACGGCGGCGCTCGACCAGGCCCCGTACGAGGAGGTGGTGATGCACGGGTTCGCAAACGACTCCGAGGGCCGGAAGATGTCGAAGTCGCTCGGGAACATCGTCACGCCCCAGGAGGCCATCGAGAAGTACGGCCGCGACCCGCTCCGGACGTACCTGCTCCGGCACGACCAGCACGGCGCGGACCTCGCGTTCGACTGGGACGGGCTGGAGGAGACCCAGTCCGACCTCAACGTCCTCTGGAACGTCTTCCGGTTCCCGCTGTCGTACATGGCTCTCGACGGCTACGACCCGGCGACCCCGGACCTCGACGACTGCGAGCTCGCGACCGTCGACGAGTGGGTGCTCTCACGCCTTCAGACCGTCGAGGCCGAGGCGCAGGCCGCGTGGGCGGAGTACGCGGTCCACGACGTGGTCTCGGCCGTTCTGGAGTTCGTCGTCGAGGACGTTTCGAGATTCTACGTCAAGGCGACCCGCGAGCGGATGTGGGCCGAGACGGAGAGCCCGGAGAAGCGCGCCGCCTACGCCACGCTCGCCACGGTGCTCGACGAGGTGACGCGCCTGCTCGCGCCGGTCGCACCCTACCTCGCCGAGCGGATGTACCGCCGGCTCGACGGCGCGGCGACGACGGTCCACGCGCTCTCGTACCCCGAGCCGGACGACCGGCTGCGCGACGGCGGGCTGGAGGCACGAATGGCGACCCTCCGGGCGGTCGAGGAGGCCGCGGCGACGGCGCGCCAGCAAGCCGGACGGAAGCTCCGGTGGCCCGTGCGCCGGGTCGTGGTCGAGAGCGACGACCCCGAGACCCGCGGCGAGGTCGAGGCGCTCTCGGAGCTCCTGGCGGACCGGACGAACGCCCGCACGGTGTCGGTCGTCGCGTCGTTCGACGAACTCGTCGCGTACGCCGACCCCGAGATGAGCGCGGTCGGGCCGGCGCTCGGCGACGCGGCACAGGGCGTGATGACCGCCGTCGAGGGGCGTCGGCTCGCGGACCTGCGCGACGAGGACGGCGGGCTCTCGGTGACCGTCGACGGCAAGACCTACGAGCTGACCGACGAGATGGTCGCGGTCCGGACCGAGCCCCCCGAGGACGTGAGCGCCGCCGAGTTCTCCGGCGGAACCGTCTACGTGGACGCCGGGCTCACGGCGGAGCTAGAGAGCGAAGGCTACGCCCGCGACGTGGTGCGGCGGGTCCAGGAGATGCGCAAGCGCCTCGACCTCGACGTGGAGGCGGAGATCGAGGTCGCGATCGACGTCGCGGACGACCGCGTCGCGGCGTTCGTCGACGACCACCGCGAGTACATCGCGACCGAGACCCGCACGAGTGCGTTCGTCGCGCGCGACGACCGCGAGTTCGACCTCGTCGAGGAGTGGGAGATCGAGGGGGTAGACGTGACCATCGCGGTCGCCCGGGCCGAGCCGGCGGAACAGCCCGCGTAGCCCGGTCAGTCGACGGCGTCGGCGACCCAGTCCGCGGTCGCGGGGGTCGGCGCCGCCTCGAGGCGCTCTATCGCGGGCAGGTCGTAGGGGTGGATCTCGTCGACCCGCGCACGGAGGTCGTCGTAGCGCGCCGCCGTTGTCTTTGCGAGCAGCAGCTCCTCCTCGTCGTCGTGGACCGCGCCGTCCCAGCGGTAGGTCGAGCGACACGCGACGCGGTTGACACAGGCGGCGAGTCGCTCCTCGACGAGCGTCCGCGCCAGGTCGTCCGCGGCGTCGGTCGGCGCGGTCACGAGGACGAGCGCCGTGTCGTCAGGCGTCACACTCGGCGATAGGCGAGAACGTGCCGTTGATGTCCCACTCGTGGAGACAGAAGGGGTCGCCGACGATCGGTTCGCCGTCCTCTCTCACGACGAGCCAGCCCTCGTCGCGCCAGCGTTCGTGTCGGCCACACCGCTCGCAGAGCCGGTCGGTCGGCGTGCGAAGTCTCACCATACCCCCGACCCCGGCGGCGACCGGCTTACTCCTTTCCCTCCGGCTACTTGAGGGCGCACCCCGAACGGAGTGTATGGCGAAACACACGTTCCCGGTCGACCGGGCCGACGCGCTCGACGACCCCACGCGGTACGTCCACTGCTCGCGCGAGGAGCTACTGGCCGCCCTCGGCGCGGGCCGAGACGACACCGTCCTGGACCTGGGGAGCGGCACCGGGTTCTACACCGACGACGTGGCGCCCCACGTCGGGCGGGTGCTGGGTGTGGACCTCCAGCGCCCGATGCACGAGCGGTACCGCGAGAACGGCGTCCCCGCGGGCGTCGCGCTCCTGACGGCCCCGGTCGACCGCCTCCCGCTGGCAGACGACGCCGTCGACGGCGCCTTCTCGACGATGACCTACCACGAGTTCGCGACGCCCGCGGCCGCGACAGAGCTGGCGCGGGTCTGTCGCCCGGGCGCACGGGTCGCGACCGTCGACTGGACGGCCGGGGGGACCGGCGAATCCGGCCCGCCGACCGAGGAGCGCTACGACCTCGCCCACGCCGTCGAGACGTTCGAGGCCGCGGGGTTCCGGACGGTGCGAGCGACCACCCGGCAAGAAACGTTCGTCCACGTCTGTCGCAGATCCTGAGTGGTTCGTGCGCCGTATGCGCCGTAGAGGCGAACAGTTATGTTGGTAACCGCCCACACAGTGGGCATGGTCGTGTATCGAACCAGGGTCGACCCGTACACCCCCGACTGCGGCCTCTACGAGTGCCGGGGCTGTGGCGCGCGGGTCCGGAGCGACAGCCGCGTCGAGCGGTGCGAGGACTGCGGCGCGTCCGTCCGGAACATCGCGGTCTCGCGGGAGTAGCCGGTCAGGTCAGGCGGTCGAGCGCCACGACGACGGCGGCGCCGAGGAGCGCCGCGCCGCCGAACGCGGCGACGTCGGCCGCCGAGCCGTCGAGCCCCGCCCGGACCACCGGCGCGCGGAGCGCACCGACGACGAGGCCGAGCAGCGCCGCGAGCGTCGCCTCCGGGCGGCGGTCGAGCGCCCACCGCACGGCGTGTGCAACCGTGAACAGCCCGACGACGGCGCCCGCGACGAACGCGGCCACGGTCAGTCCGGGGTCGACGGCCGGCCCGAGCCCCGCACGCGGCGCCGCGATGACGGCGTCGACGAACGCGCGGAGCGTTCCGATCATCCGTTCGTACTGCCCGAGGATCAGGAGGAGGAGCGACCCGCTCACGCCCGGGAGGATCATCGCACTGACCGCGATCGCTCCCGCGAGCGCCGTCGTCGCCGGCGTCGAGGGGAGCGCGGCGGCGCCCTCGCCGGAGAGGAGAAAGCCCGCCGTCGCGCCCGCGAGCGCCGCCGCGACCCGTCCGGGCGTGTCGAACGCGACGTCCGTGACGATGATCGCCGCGGAGGCCGCGATGAGGCCGAAGAAGACGCCGAACGTCGGGACCGGGCTCGTCTCGAGGAGCGTGTCGAGCAGCCGCGAGACGACGACGACGGCGGTGAGGATGCCGGTCCCGAGCGCGAGCAGAAAGGGGCCGTCGAGGTCGCGGAAGGCGGCGCGCGTCCCGCGGCGTCCGCCCGGGAGCGGCGCGGCGAGAAGTCGGACGACTGCGCCGGGCGAGACGCCGGCGATGGCGCTCACCAGGCGCTCGTAGATGCCGACCAGGAGCGCGACGGTCCCGCCGGAGACGCCCGGGACGGCGTCGGCCGCGCCCATCGCGATCCCTTTGAGGTACGTGACGGCCGTAGTCCGCGCGTCGAGCGGCGGGTAGTCTGACGGGTCGGTCACGAGACGGCGGTCACGCGGACTGGCGCGTCGAGGGGGCGACGGGCGCGCGCACCGCCGTCTGGTTCTCGACCGTCGTGTTCGCACTGTCGCTCGTCTGTCCCTGGAACAGCGGCTGGGCCCGGCGGGTGAGCTCGACCCGCACCGGCTGGTCGGACGCCCCGACCACCGCAGGCTCGGGTACGTCGGCCTGGCCCTGGTAGGCGATCACGAAGCCGGAGTCGTTGATCCGGGTACCGCCGGTGAAGTTGTACGGCCCCTCGGCGCGCAGCGAGGTGGCCGTGTACCCCTCGGTCGCCTCGCCGTAGCCGGTGGTGGCGTACGGGAGCGTCATCGTGAACTCGCCCTGGTCGTTCGCCTGGACCCGCTGGGTGTAGGTGAACGTCGTGTTCGTCTCGGGGATGTACACCGGCACCTCGGCGGTGATGTTCGCGCCGGGCGCGGCGCCGCTCCCCCGGATCGTCGCGCCGGGCACCCGCTCGAACGTCTTGACGTAGCTCGGCGGGTTCGCGTCGAGGGCGCTCGCGGCCTCGGGTCGGATCCGGTAGGTGGCCCGGGCCTGCCGGCGCAGGTTCTGGTAGCTCCCGTCAGAGAGCGCGGAGTTCTCGCTCACGTCGACGAGCCGGTAGTGTTCGAGCGCCGCCACCCGCTCGCTCGGGAAGGCGCCGACCCCGCCGACCTGCGAGGTGCTGTCGTTGCGGACGTACGCCCGCGCCTGGCTCATCGAGCGGAACTGTCGGATCGTCCGGCCGTCGGCGGGCGTGCCGTTGACCGTCACCGTGCTCTGCCCGAACTGTGCCTCCCGGGGCTCCCAGTCGACGACGACCGGCTGGGGCGACTGCGCGCTCCCGTGGTAGTAGTAGAGCCGGGTCATCTGGCTCTCGTAGAACCGCTGGTCGCGCACGAGGGTTCTCGACACCAGCTGTGCGCCGCCCTGCTGGGTCTGCTGGACGCCGTAGATCCGCTGGTAGAACTCCGACGAAGAGACGTTCGCACGGTCGTAGAAGACGACCGGCGCGCCGAACTTCGAGCCCGGCGTCGCCATCTGCCAGTCGACCATGACGTAACGGGTGCGCTCGCCCTCGGCCGACTGGCTCGCCAGCACGTCGCGCGCGGCAGACTCGTTGGGCGCGAGCAGGTAGTTCGCGGCCGTCGTCGCGCCCTGCTGGAACGGGTTGGCGTTCGGAATCCGCTCGCCCCCGACGGTGATCCAGTGGCCGTAGTCCCACCACGACATCACACCGTAGGTCCCCTCGGGGTACGAGAAGTCGTCGGTGCGGTCGTAGCTGCCGTAGTAGTCGAACGAGTCGGCGTTGCCGGCGCCCCCGAGGTTCCCCTCCGCGGGCGTCTCGTTCGCCATCCACGCGAGGCTGTCCTCCCAGCCGACGTAGCCGCCCGGACTCTGCTGGCTGCCCGCGACCCAGGCCGTCTGGGACTGGATCGACTGCCCGCCGCGCTCCCCGACGGAGATGGGCACGAGCAGCCCCGGCGTGACGACCAGCATCACGACCAGCGCGACCGTCAGCACCTGGTAGAGTTCGACCTCCTCGACCGTCTCGACGAGCGACTCGACGTCGAGGTAGCGCAGCACCTCGCCCAGCAGGTAGGCGTTCAGAATCGCCACCGCGGGCGCGAGATAGTAGTTGAACCGCACCTGGGTGAACGCCGCGGCGGCCACGAACGCGACCCACACGAGCACGAACAGGTTCTCGGGGTCGTACGACCGCTGGACCGTCGCGCCGGCGACCAGCGTCGCGACCACGGCGACCCCGACCACCTCGGAGACGGTCCCGAACTGCTCGGCGACGACGACGAACGGCGCAGGCACGAGGTAGATGAGCGCGATTATCACGAGGCCGACGACCGCGTAGGAGGTGCCGCGCGCGTCGCCGTCGCGAACGAGCGGCTTCGTCGCCATCCAGATGGCCGCCGCGACGCCCGTGAACAGCGTGAAGCCGTAGTCCGCGAGCAGGCGCCCCACCCGGTCTGCCTCGCCCGACGCGGTGACGAATCCGCGGGCACGCAGCGTGTCCGGCGAGAGGTACGGCTGGGCCTCGGCGATGGTGCGGGTCTGGGCGCCGGCGCTGAACCCGACGGTCCGCTGGAGGTTGTTCGCGATCAGGCTGAACACGTCGGGGAGCGCGAGCGCGAGTACGCCCGCGCCGACGAGCGCTCCGCCGTAGGTCGCGAGGACGAACAGTTCGCGGTCGAGGTCGCGTGCCTCGAACGCGCGGGCGGCGGCCGCGATGGCGACCGCCGCCGCGGCGACGCCGAACGGGAGCAAGATCTGGAGCAGCGAGAAGTCGGTCGGGCTGAACCCGAAGCCGTTCAGCGGGATCAGCATCGTCAGGCCCGTCACCGCCATCGAGACGGCGCCGACGAACGCGACGTACTCCGGCGACTCGCCGACGACGTGGTCGCTCGTCAGCGCGACGAGCAGGAAGACCCCGAAGACTCCGACGAGGAGGACGCCGGGCGGCCACGCCCACATGTACATCGCGACGGCGAACCCGGCGGCCGCGGAGGTGATCGTGGGCCACCGGAGCTCGTCCCAGTTCCGTTCCTCGACCAGCTCCCAGACCGGCCGTTCGCGGACCGCGACGCCGAGCGCGACCAGCAGCGCGAAGACGGCCATCCCCATGAAGAACGGCTCCGCGCCGTTGTGGTCGGCGAAGCCGACGAGCGTCCGCTGGAGGAAGGTGCCGGGGAGGAGCGCCAGCACCGCGACGCCGAACAGCGCCGCGCCGCGGCCGGCGATCCGGCGACCGATCAGGAACGTCGGGATAATTGCGAGGACGCCGAAGACCGCGGGCGCGACCAGGAGGGTCTTCGCTATCAGCTGGTCAGAGGGCGCGCCGAGGCCGACGACGAGCGCCGCCGTCGCCACGAGCTGGTCGTAGAGGGTGCCGAACTGGCCCTGTGTCGTTCCGTACGGGAAGTACGACCACGGGTCGAACGGCATCGTCGCCGGCCAGTTGCGGACCGTGTAGTTCACCATCCGGAGGTGGTACCACGCGTCGTTGCCGGAGAACACCACCTGCCCGTCCCGGACGAACGTGTCGTAGGCCTGGAGGCGGACCCACAGCATGAACGCGGCCACGGCGGCCAGCGCGGGGACGTGGTAGTAGGCGTCGAAGAGGTCTAAGACGGACTGGCCGTCCGTCCGGTCCTCGTCGCTCATTACACCGACCGACCAGCAAAACGCGGATAAGCCTTGTGTGTCGTGGCGGGCGGGGGGCGGGACCGTGGGCTATATGAGCCACGTCGCCCCACCTCGTGCCGGTGCGGACAGCTCGCCGTCTCCTCGCCGGTCTCGTCACCCTTCTCGCGGCCACCGGGCTTCCGTACGTCGTCTACGCGGCGCTGGCGGCGCTGACCGACACGTCGGAGCTCCCGCTCGACCGGGGGCAGTGGGAGCCGAGCGTTAGCGTGGTGATCCCGACGTACAACGAGGCCGAGATAATCGAGTCGAAGCTCGAGTCGGTCTGCGCGCTCGACTACCCGGCCGAGAAGGTGGAGGTCGTGGTCGCGGACGCGAGCGACGACGACACCCCCGACGTCGTCGAGTCCTTCTTCGCCGACCGCGAGGCGCCGTCGCTCACGCTTCGTCACGACGACGAGCGCCGGGGCGTCGCCGCGGCGCTCAACGAGGCATTTGCGGCTGCCTCTGGTGACGTGATACTCAGGACCGACGCGGACTCCCGGCTCGCCCCCGACGTCCTCCGGCACGCCGTTGTCGACCTCGCAGACCCCACGGTCGGCGCCGTGACGGGCCAGCAGACGGAGGTGCTGGGCGACAGTTCGGTCGAGGCGGACTACCGTGGGATCCTCGCGCGTCTCCAGGCGTTCGAGTCGCGGCTCGACTCGACGTTCATCGTCCACGGTCCCTGCTTCGCGTTCCGCCGCGAGGACGTCTCGCCGGTGCCGCCGGACACAATCGCCGACGACACGGCGCTCGCGCTCCAGATCCGTCGCGCGGGCAAGCGCGTCGTGATGGACCCCGGGATGCGGTTCGTCGAGTCCGGCGTGTCGGCGTTCCGCGAGCGCCGCCTCCGGAAGGACCGTCGCGCGGCCGGGCTGGTCCAGCTGCTCGTGCGCAACCGCGACATGCTCGGCGCGTACGGGTGGTTCGGCTGGGTCGTCCTCCCGTTCAACGTCTGGTTCATGCTCGTCTCTCCGTGGTTGCTCGCCACGAGCGCCGTGCTCGCGACGCTCGCCGTCGCGGCCGTGAGCGGACCGCTCGGGCTCGTGGTGCCGCTCGCCGTCGTCGGTCTCTTCGTTCTCGGGGGTCGGGAGCTACTCGGCCCGCTCCAGCCGGCGTACGTCGTCCTCGACGCGCAGTTCTCGCTCCTCGCGGGCGCGGTCGACCTCCTCACCGACGACGGCTCCGGGACGTGGGAACTCGACCGGAAGTCCCGCGAGGTGTTCCGCGAGTGAGGCTCGTCTACGTTACGTCGCGCTACCGGCCGCACACCGGGGGGGTAGAGACCCACGTCGCGGAGTTGGCCCGACGGTTCGCCGCCTGCGGGCACGACGTGACGGTCCACACTGCGGACGCAGGCACGCGCGTCAATGGGTCCGTCCTCCCGGACCGGGAGCACCGCGGCGGCGTGACCGTCCGCCGGCACCGATCTATCGGCCCGGACGACGCGGTTCACCTCGCGCCCGGCGTTCTCCCGGCGGTGCGGGCCGCCGACGCCGACGTCGTCCACGCGCACAACTACCACTCGCTCCCGCTCGCGTTCGCCGCCGCCGGCGCCGGGGAGCGCGCGTTCGTCGCCACCCCGCACTACCACGGCGCGAGCGCGGACGCGACGCGCGACAGACTGCTCTCGCTCTACCGCCCCGTCGGTCGGTGGGCGCTCGGCCGCGCCGACCGGGTGATCGCCGTCAGCGAGTGGGAGCGCGAGCGGCTCGCCGCGGACCTCGGCGTCGAGAGCGAGGTGGTGCCGAACGGCCTCGACGTCGCGCGGTTCGCGGACGCGACGCCAGAACCCCGTGACCGGCCGTACCTGCTCACCGTCGGGCGCCTGGTTGAGTACAAGGGCGTCCAGCACGCGATCCGGGCGCTCGACCGGCTCCCGTCGTACGACCTCGTGGTGGCAGGGAGCGGACCGTACCGCGAGACGCTGGAGCGAACTGCCGAGCGCGCCGGTGTCACAGAGCGCGTCACGTTCCGCGGGTTCGTCCCCGACGCGGAGCTCCCCGGTCTCTACGCCGGAGCGAGCGCCTTCCTCGCGCTCTCCGGCTTTGAGGCGTACGGGATGACCGTCGCGGAGGCGCTGGCGGCGGGGACGCCCTGCGTGGTGCGACCGGGGAGCGCACTGGAGGAGTGGGCCGGGCGTGCGGACTGCGTGGCAGTCGAGAAGGCGGGCACGAGCGATCCGACCCCGAACGCGGTTGCGGCTGCCGTCGAGAACGCGGTCGGGCAGCCGGCGCCGTCGGACCCGCTCCCGACGTGGGCGTCGGTCGTCGAGCGGACCGCAGGCGTCTACCGCGCGACGCTCGGACGCGACTCCGTGGCGTGACAGTCAGGAGACGTTCTCGATCGTGAACCGAACCGTGTCTCGAAAGTGGCTGCTGATCGCCGTCAGCGCGGCGAAGTAGACGACTGCGCCGAGACAGATCACGGCGAGTAGGACGGGCCATCGGTCCGGGGTCACGAGCCACCGCGAGACCGCCTCGACGGCGCCGAACATGACCACGCCGGCGAGGAACTGGTGCCGAACTGGACGGGGGAACACTGTCCCGCCGAGCGACCGCGCCGCGATCCACTGGTACATCGCGATCCGGCCGGCCTCTGCGATCACGGTGCCGGCGACGACGCCGAGGAGACCGTACCGGAGCCCGAGACCCACCGCGAACGGGAGGTAGAGGATCGTGACCGCGAAGTTGACGCGGAACACGACGCCGGGGCGATCTGTCCCCGAGATCACGGCCTCGAACGGCTGTCGGTAGGTGTTCGAGACGCCGAACAGCGCCATCCCGACCAGGACCAGCCCCGGGGCGTCGCTGTACGTGCCGCCGAACACCTCCGACGTCATCAACGCGTCGGGGATCGCGAGCGCGCCGAACAGGATCGGGATCGAGAGCAGCCCCGCGTAGGAGGCCGAGTTGACGAGATCGGCGCGCACGTCGCCGCCGACCGAGTCGACACCGCTCGATTTGACGGTCAGGGCGTTGTTGATGCTCGCTGCGAGCATCGATCCAGGGACGACGAGTCGGGACGCGACGGCGTAGAATCCGACTGCACCCGGGCCGGCGAACGCCCGGATCAACAGCGGGTCGGCGCTCTGGTAGAGGTTCCCGAGGAGGTTCGTCGGGACGCTGTGGCGCGCGAACGTCGAGACACGCTGTGCCGTCCGCGCGGTTGGGACCGCGAGCGGAACGCGGACCGAGAGCCAGACGAGGGCGGCGCTGAGGACTGTCGCGACGGCGAGCCCGGCGACGACGCCGAACGCGCGATAGCCGAGGAGCAGGAAGCCGGCCTGCGCCGCGAGCGTCAGGACGCTCCGGACGGTGTCGTACCACGAGGCGCGGCCCGGGAAGCCGAGGCCGGACTGGACCGCGTTGAGGAGTGAAAAGAATCCGAGGGCGCCGGTCACGAGCGCGACGCCGAGTGCGAGCAGGAACGAACCGAAGTAGGGGACGGTGACGGGACGACCGACCACGATCACGACGGCGGTGAGGGCGGTGACGCCGGCGTGAACGAGTAACCCGAACGAGAGGAACTCGTTGGCGCCGACGCCAACCTCTGAGATACGCTTCTTCAGCGCCTGTCCCGTTCCCTCGGTCAGCTGGACGACGACGAACGCGGCTGCCAGGACGGTCCGGTACTCTCCCAGTCCGTCGTTTCCGAGAATCTGCGTGAACAGGAGGATACCGGCGAATCCGAGGACGATCTG
>JAZKRX010000029.1:0-29435 GCA_036626375.1 Haloferacaceae archaeon | reverse complement strand
GCAGGGCACCTTCCGCGTCCGCGGCGACACCGTCGAGGTCTACCCGATGTACGGCCGGTACGCCGTCCGCGTGGAGTTCTGGGGGTCGGAGATCGACCGGATCTCCCGGCTCGACCCGCTGGAGGGCGAGGTCGTCTCCCGCGAGCCCGCGACGCTGGTCCACCCGGCCGAACACTACTCGATCCCCGAAGAGAAGTTAGAAACGGCGATGACAGAGATCGAAGCCCTCCTCGACGACCGGATCCGCCACTTCGAGCGCCAGGGCGACCTCGTCGCCGCACAGCGCATCGAGGAGCGCACGAAGTTCGACCTCGAGATGCTCGCGGAGACGGGCTACTGCTCGGGGATCGAGAACTACTCCGTCCACCTCTCGGACCGCGAGCCGGGCGACGCACCCTACACCCTGCTCGACTACTTCCCCGACGACTTCCTCACCGTCGTCGACGAGTCCCACCAGACGCTCCCGCAGATCCGCGGGCAGTTCGCGGGCGACAAGTCACGAAAGGAGAGCCTCGTCGACAACGGATTTCGCCTCCCCACCGCGTACGACAACCGCCCGCTCACGTTCGAGGAGTTCGAGGCCCAGACCGACCGGCTGCTCTACGTCTCCGCGACCCCCGGCGACTACGAGCGCGAGCACTCGGGACAGATCGTCGAGCAGATCGTCCGTCCGACCCACCTCGTCGACCCCGCGGTGGAGGTGTCGCCCGCGGAGGGGCAGGTCGAGGACCTGCTCGACCGGATCGAATCCACCCCGGACGACGAGCGCGTTCTCGTCACGACGCTCACCAAGCGGATGGCCGAGGACCTCACCGAGTACCTCGAAGAGGCCGGCGTCGACGTGGCGTACATGCACGACGAGACGGACACGCTGGAGCGCCACGAGCTCATCCGCTCGCTCCGGCTCGGGGAGATCCAGGTGCTCGTCGGGATCAACCTCCTCCGGGAGGGGCTCGACATCCCCGAGGTGTCGCTGGTCGCCATCTTAGACGCCGACCAGGAGGGCTTTCTCCGCTCCGAGACGACGCTCGTCCAGACGATGGGCCGGGCGGCGCGGAACGTCTCCGGCTCCGTGGTCCTCTACGCCGATTCACCGAGCGCCGCGATGGAGTCGGCCATCGAGGAGACCCGCCGCCGCCGGGCGATCCAGCGCGAGTACAACGAGGAGCACGGCTTCGAGCCGACGACGATCGACAAGCCCGTCTCGGAGCCGAACCTACCCGGCGCCCAGACCGAGACGGGCGACGTGACCGGCGCGGAGCCGTCGGACGCGAGCGAGGCCGCCCGACAGGTCGAACAGCTCGAAGCGCGGATGCGCGAGGCCGCAGACAACCTGGAGTTCGAGCTCGCGGCCTCGATCCGTGACCGGATCAGAGCGATCAGGGAGGACCACGACCTCGACGCGGACGACGCCGCCCAGGGCGTGCCCGCGCCCGAGGAGTGAGTCAGGCGCGGTCGCCGGCGTCGTCGTCCTCGTCGTCGACGCCGGCGACCTCGCCCTCCACGCCGACCTCCGGGAGCGTGATCACGTTCTCGCGCCCGAGGCGGAACGTCTCGACCCGCCCGTCCTCCCGGAGCGATCCGACGACCTGGCTCGTGCGCGCGGCGGTCCAGTCGAACTCGGAGACGACCGCCTGCTGTTTCACCCGGCCGCCGTTCTCGCGCACGAACCGCAGGACGCGCTCCTCGGGGCTGAGCAGTTCCTCCGGCGGCGCTTCGTCCGCGTCGTCGGCCTCGTCCCCGGCGCCCGCGATCTCCGCGCCGCCCGCGCCCCGCTCCCGGCGGCGGTAGACGTACCCGCCCGCGGCGACGAGCGAGAGGAGGCCAACGGCGCCGGCGACGAGGCCGACGGGAACGGAGCCGCCCCCGCCCGACGCCGCGGGCTGGACGACGGTCCGGGGCTCGTTCGGTCCGAAGTCGACCGGGCCGGCCCACGCGACGGCGCCGTCGCGGTCCTCGTAGCCGCCGGGTCGAACGCTCGTCGCCTCGTAGCCCGCGGGCCACGCGACCACGAGGCGGCTCTCCGCGTCGAGGAAGATGCCGCCCACCGCGTCGCCGGCGACCAGCCGCTCGCCCTCGACGCGGGCGAAGTCCGTCCACTCGAAGCGGTAGGAAACGACGCCGTACGTCTGCGGGAGCTGTCGGCGCTCGGCGGTCACGCTCACGTTCCGGAGCGCCATCTCCCGGCCCGTCTCGTTCTCGGCGGCGGCGACGGTCCGGGCCATCCGCGCCGCGAACCGCTCGCGGAACCCCGTCCGGTTCGTCTGGACGTCGGACCGGAGCGAGCCGAACGCGGCCGTCGCGTTCTCGTCGTCGAGCCGCACCCGGTACTCGATCGTCCACGTCGCCGTGCCGTTCTCGTCGAGGGCCACGCGGAGGACGACCCCGTCGGGGTCGACGTCGCCGGTCTGGGGGGCGACCCCGGCAGTCTCGCCCTGGGCCGCTCCCGCGCCGCTCCCGGCGAGCACGAGGCTCACAACGAGCGCTACCGCGACCACCCCACGGCCCCCGCCCGCTCGCATTCGTGCGACTGCTCGGCGCCGAGCGTATAGTCGTTGGCGATCCGCGGACCCGAAGGCACTTCGGGCTCGCAGCCGGCCAAGAACCCATGGACCGTGGCGACGTCGACGCCGACACGCTGCTGAAGATCGTGCTCGTACTCGTCGTGCTCTGGCTCGTGCTAGAGGTGGTCGACACCGTCCTCGACGTCGCGCTCGGCCTCCTCGGACCGCTCCGGCCGCTGGTCGGACTGGTCGTCGTCGCCCTGGTCGTCCTCTACCTGCTCGACCGGCTGTAGCCGGCACGCTCTTGGCCACGGGCCGCCGCGCCTCCGCGTGGACAGCCTCAACGTTCCCGTCCCCGGGCGGGTGCGTCGGCTCGCCGCCGACCGCCGCCCCGAGCTCGCCGCCTTCGACAGCGTCCGGGAGGACCCGTCGCTGGTCTGCAAGCGGTTCGAGCAGCCGCCGGGGAAGCGCGCGCTCGCGGCGGTCCTCGCGGGTACGCCGGCGTTCGAGGCGCGCATCACGGGCGTCGACTTCTTCGCCGAGCCGACCCAGGGAGCGGCGCCGGTGCTCTACCTGACCGTCGAGAGCCCGGGGCTCTACGACCTCCACCGGCGGCTGGTCGAGCGGTTCGGCGCGGTGCCGGAGCTGGAGGGCGACGAGTACACGCCGCACGTCACGCTCGCGCGCGGCGGGTCGCTCGCGGACGCCGAGCGCCTGGCGGGTCCGATCGACCCCGTGTCGTGGACGGTCTCGCGGCTGTTCGCGTGGAACGCGCGCTACCAGGTTCCGGAGCGGGAGATTCCCCTGCCCGCGTAGGGCTTACCGCTCGCGCACCCGCATCGACATCGGCTGCTGGGGGTGCATCGTCAGCGACCCCCGGAGGTCGAACGGCTCGTCGCGGGCGTAGTCGAGGTCGTAGTTCGCGGCGACGGTGGCGGTGATGATCCGCCCCTCTAAGAGGGCGAGGTGCTTGCCGATACAGTGGCGCGGCCCGCCGCCGAACGGGAAGTACGCGAACCGCGGACGGTCGCGGGCGCGCTCCGGCCGGAAGCGGTCGGGGTCGAACTCGGTCGGGTTCTCCCAGTACTCCCCGGAGCGGTGGACCACCCACTGCGGGAGCATCACCGCCGCGCCCTCGGGAATCCGGTAGTCGCCGATCCGCACGTCGGTTCGGGGCTCGCGGAACATCACGTACACCGGCGGGTAGAGCCGCATCGACTCCTGGAGCACCCGCTCGGTGTACTCCAGTTCGCCAACCTCGGCCATCGTCGGCGCGCGGCCGTCCGGCAGCACCTCGTCGACCTCCGCGTGGAGCTTCGCCTTCGCCTCCGGGTGTTGCGAGAGGAGGTACCACGCGTAGGTGAGCGTGAGCGCGGTGGTGTCGTGGCCGGCGAGCAGCATCGTCATCACCTCGTCTCTGATCTGCTGGTCCGACTGCTCGCCGCGCTCCTGGGCCCGCAGGAGGATCGAGAGCAGGTCCGAGGGGGCGCCCTCGCCGTGTCCCTGCGTTCCGCGGCGCTCGGCGACGATGTCGGCGATCATCCCCTCCATCGTCTCCAGCGCGGCCTCGTACTCGCGGTTCTCGCGGGTCGGCACCCAGTCGGGCAGGAGAAATCGCAGCGGGTCGGGCTCGAACCGCGCGCCCAGCGGTTCGAGGTTCTCGCGCACCGTCTCGATCCGCCCCTCGTCCAGCCCCACCCCGAGCATCGCCTCGCAGATGATCCGGAGCGTCACCTCCGTCATATCGACCTGGATGTCGCGCACCTCGCCGTCCTCCCACCCGGCGAGCAGCGCCTCGGTGTACTCGCCCATCCGGTCGACCATCCCCTGGAGCCGCCGCGGGTCGAACGCGGGGGTCGCGAGTTCGCGCTGCTTGCGCCACGTCGGCCCCTCGCTCAGGAGGAGACCGTTCCCCAGCAGGTCCCCGAGCGCGTCGTCCTGGAACTCCGGCTTTGCGTATTTGGCGTCGTCGTCGACCAGAATCCGCCCGATCGCGTCGGGGTCGGTGACCATGTACGTCTCCAGCGGGCCGAGGTCGAAGTGGACGACGTCGCCGTAGGCCTCGGCGCAGGCGGTGACGAACTCGAACGGGTCGTCGGCGTACTGGCGGCTGTTGCCGAACACCGCCTCGCCCGTCGGTCCCGGGGGGCTCGCGCGCATCATCCGGGTCAGGGGCCGGACGAACTTAGGGGTTCGGCGCCGCGCTCGCGACGCCTCGCTCCCGCTCTGGGGCTCGCCTTCCTCGTCGCCCGGCCTCGCGGGCCGCTCCCGCTGGCCGCGCCCCGCGCCTACGGCGTCGGCGGGTCGTCGCCGTAGGCGTCCAGGTCCGAGAAGAAGTTGAACAGCCCGTAGCGCAGCTTCCCGGGCACCACGTCGATCAGTTCGTCGCGTTCCTCGGGCGGGAACGTCGAGCGCACGCCGTACTCCCCCATATCCCGGCTCGCGCGGGTGTAGCGCTCGTCGACGAGGAGTCGAACGCCGAAATCCTCCGGCGAGCGGATCACCCGCCCGAGCGCCTGTCTGGTCTTCCGGATCGTCGGGATCTCGACCGCGTACGCCCAGCCGTCGCGCTCCCGGGTCCCGTACTCGCGGCCGTAGGCGGCCTGGACCGCCTCCTGTCGCTCGTCGAGCCGGGGGTACGGCACGCCGACGACCGCGACGCCGCGCGCGTCCGCGCCGTCGAAGCTCACGCCCTCCGCGAGCGTGCCCCACAGCGAGGTGAAGAGGACGCCGTCGTCGTCGTCCGCGAACCGCTCGCGCAGCGCCTCGGCGCGCACGCCCGGCTCGTCGAGGTACGTCGTCGCCGTCGTCTCGCGGGCCACGCGGTCGTGGTAGCGCGCGGCCTCGGCGTACGACGGAAAGAAGGCGAGGAGGTTCCCGGGCGTGAACGCGACGGCGTCGGCGAGCGTTCGCGTGACCGTCTCCTGGACCGCCGGGTCGTCGCGCTCGCTCGCGAACAGCGCCGGGCTCTCGACGGCGTAGGTCCGCCGCCGCTCCGCGGGGTACGGGAGGCCGAACGAGCGCGTTACCGGATCACGTAGCCCGAGGACGTCCTCGGTCACGTCGAACGGCCGGAGCGTCGCGCTCATCAGCACGCTCGCGTGCACCCGGTCGAACAGGTCCGCGGTCACCTCGCGCGGGATGGCGGTGTACAGCTCGGCGCGGCCGTACACCTCGTCGGTCCCCCGGTCGCGCCGCACCGCGAGCAGCGGGTGGCGGCCGGGGTCGCCGCCCGCGTCCATCCACTCCGCGACGAACCCGGCGGCCTGGAGGGTCTGGCACTCCTCCCGGGTCGTCGTCTCGCCGTTCGCGAACGCCTCGCGGTACTCCTCGTCGAGACGCTTCCCGAGCTGGAGCGCCAGTTCGACCTCCTGGTCGATCCCGCGGCCCTCGTACTCGTCTAAGAACGCGAGGGTGAGGTCGTCGCGCCGGTCGTCGTTCGAAACGGACAGGTCGTGCCAGTCGTCGCCGACCTGCTCTCGCTCGCCGAACGCGAGCGCGTCGTCCCACGTCCGGCGGAGCGCGGCGAGAAACGACTCGAGAACGTTCGCCGCGGCGTCTGTCCGCGGGTCGTCTGACTCGGCCAGCTCCGAGAGCGCGGACTCGACGGTGCGCTCGGCCAGCGTCGAACTCGCGTGTTCGCGGGCGGCGTCGGCGACGTTGTGCGCCTCGTCGAACACCGTCACCACGTCCTCGGGCTCGCGGCCGATCCACCGGAAGAACTGCTCTCTGATCCCCGGGTCGAGCAGGTGGTGGTAGTTACAGACGACGAGGTCGACCCCCTCCATCGACTCCTTCAGCAGCTCGTAGCCACAGCAGCCCTCGCGCTCGGCCCACTCGTAGACGTCGTCGGGCGTGCGGACGTCCTCGAACAGCCACGCGAGAAACGCCTCACCGCTCCGTTCGAGGTTCGCCCGGTAGTGGTCGCAGACGGTCTCTGCGTCGTCGGCCAGCTCCTCGTCGAGCGTCTCCAGCTCGTCGCTCACCGCCTCGTAGGCCGCCGCCGCGTCGTCGTCTCCCTCCTGCATCGCCGCGAGCAGGTCGTCCGCGCGGGCCCGAAGCTCGTCGCGCTCCTGCTCGCGCTCGACGACCGAGCGGGTGGTGTCGCGCAGCACCTGACACTCCTGGTAGTCCACGTCGATGTGGCACATCGACGCCTTGCCGCGGAAGACAACGGCCCGGATCGCCTCCTCGCGGGTGATGGCGCGCGCGTCCGCGACGAACTGGCGCATCTGCTGGTGGACGTTTGTCGTGATCACTACCGTCCGGTCCTCGGCGCGGGCGTGTTCGAGCGCCGGCACGAGCGCCGAGAGCGTCTTGCCCGTCCCCGGTGCGCCCTCGAGGAGGACGTCCCGACCCTCGGCGAGCCCCTCCGCGACCGCGTCCATCGCCGCGCGCTGGTTCGGGTACGGCTCGTCGTACGGGAAAAAGCGGAGGTAGTCGGGCGCCTCCGCGCTCGACGGCTGTTCGGCCACGGGTCGGGTTGGCCGCGACCGATTAAAAGCACCCGGGCGACGCGACAAAAGAATCCACCTCCCCGGTGCGTGGGCCGCGCGCGACCGGCGTAGGCTCTTCCCCGCGACGGCGAGACTCTCGCTCGATGTCAGACGAAGCCGCGACGACGACCGCACCGACCTCGACTACCCCGGGCCGCTGGCAGGGGCCTGCCGTCGCGGGAATCGCCGGCGCCGCGGCGATGGCGCTGCTCGTCTCGCTGATGAACCCGCCGACCCTCGCGGTCGCGATCCCGGGGCTGTACGGGCTCGCGCCGCCGGCGAACGGCGTTCTCGGGTGGGTCGTCCACCTCTCACACGGCGCCGTCTTCGGCGTCGGCTTCGCCGCGCTCGCGCGGGGCGTCGGGGTCGACTGCGAGACGAGCCCCCGGAGCGTCGTCGCCGGTCTCGCCTACGGCGTCGGCGTCTGGGTCGTCGCCGCCGGCCTGCTGATGCCCGTGTGGCTCCGCGTCGTCGGCTTCCCGTCGCCCCCGCCGGTCCCGAACTTCGCGCCGCCGAGCCTGCTCTGGCACGCCGTCTTCGGGGTCGTCCTCGGCGCGGTCTACCCGACCGCCGTCGAGGCGCTATAGCAGTTCGACCAGCAGCGCCTTCTGGGCGTGGAGGCGGTTCTCGGCCTGTCGCCACACCAGCGCCCGGTCGCTCTCGACGACCGCGTCGGTGACCTCCTCGCCGCGGTGCGCGGGCAGACAGTGCATGAGCTTCGCGTCCGGCGCGCCCGCGAGCAGCTCCTCGTTCACCTGGTAGCCGCCCTCGAACGCGGCGAGTTTCTCTTCGCGCGCTTCCTCCTCGCCCATGCTCACCCAGACGTCGGTGTAGACGGCGTCGGCGCCCCGCACCGCGTCGGCGGGGTCGTCGACCAGTTCGACCGTCCCCTCGTAGCCCGCGACGCGGTCGTGGACGTCGTCGCCGAGACCGTACGCCGGCGGGGTACAGACCCGGAGGTCGAGGCCGACCATCGCGGCGCCGACGGCGAACGAGCGCGCGACGTTGTTGCCGTCGCCCACCCACGCGACCGTGGCGTCGAAGCCGTCGAACGCCTCGCGCACCGT
The DNA here is from genome assembly GCA_036626375.1 of Haloferacaceae archaeon. Classification (GTDB taxonomy): domain Archaea; phylum Halobacteriota; class Halobacteria; order Halobacteriales; family Haloferacaceae; genus A07HB70. The sequence continues at coordinate 21,368 of JAZKRX010000029.1, read as the reverse complement.
CCGGAGGTCCGCGAGCGTCTGACAGGGGTGCGCGCGGTCGGTCAGGCCGTTTATCACGGGGACGCCGGCGTACTCCGCGACGGTCTCTGCGTCTCCGTGGTCGAACAGCCGCACCATGATCCCGTCGGCGTACCGCCCGAGCGCGCGGGCGATATCCTTCACGGGCTCGCGCCCGTCGATCCCCACGTCGTCCGGACCGAGGAAGATCGCGTGCCCGCCGAGCTGGGTCATCCCCGTCTCGAACGACGTCCGGGTCCGGGTCGAGGGCTTCTCGAACAGCATCGTCAGTGTCTTGCGCGGCAGTTCGGCGCCGGTCGTCTCGCGCTCTAGCGCGTCCGCGCGGTCGAGGATGCTGCGCAGGCGGTCCGGCGACAGGTCGTCGATTTCGAGCAGGCTCTCGGTCATAGGCGGTCTGGGAACTCCGTCAGCACGCGCACTGCGCGGTCGAACTCGGCGAGCGCGAGGTGTTCGTCGGGCGTGTGGTCGAGACTCGAGTCGCCCGGCCCGTACGAGGCTGTCGGACACCCCCACGCGTCGGCGTAGAGGTTCACGTCCGCGGTGCCGGTCTTGCGGAGCAGCCGCGGCTCGCCACCCACCTCCCGGATCGCGCCGCGCATCGCCCGCGCGACGGCGGTCCGGGGGCTCTCCATCACGGGCGGGATCGCGTCGTGCCACCGCACCGTCCCGCCCGCGAGGTCGGCGTCCGCCGCCTCGCGCACGCCGTCGACGGTCCGGTCGGGCGGGACCCGTAGCTGGACGTCCATCGTCGCCTCGACGCTCAGCCCGTCCGGGCTGGCTCCGCCCTCGACGGCGACGGGCTTTGCCGTCACCTGTTCGAAGACGGGGTCGTACTCGTCGCCCGCGAACCGCTCTTCGACCGCCGACCACCACGCGATCGCGTCCTGGATCGCGTTGTTCTCCGGCCGGGAGGTGTGGCCCGACTCGCTCGCGTGGACGTACGTCCCGGCGAGCATCCCCCGGTAGCCGAGGGTGATCCCGTCCCACCCGCTCGGCTCGCCGTTCAACACGGCCGCGGGCGCCTCGCGCTCGGCGATCAGGTGGCGCGCGCCGCGGGAGTCCTCCTCCTCGCCGACGACGCCGACGAAGCTCACGCCCGTCTCGACGGCCGCGACGGCCATCGCCGCGAGCGGCCCCGTCGCGTCGACGCTCCCCCGGCCCCACAGGACGCCGTCGCGCACCTCCACGGGGATCGCCCCGGGCACGGTGTCGACGTGGGAGGTGAGGAGAACGGCGTCGTCTGCCGGCGCGCGGACGTTCCCGACCTCGTCCAGCCAGGCCTCGCGGCCGTGGGTCTCGAAGTAGGCCGCGAGCCGTTCTGCCGCGGCGGCCTCCTCGCCGCTCGGGGAGGGGATCGAGACGAGGTCGTACAGCAGTTCGCGCGCCTCGGTGTCGACCGCGGCGGGACGGTCGGTCTCCGTGGCCGGCGTCACGTCAGGTCACCGCCTCCATCGCCGCGACGACCTCGTCGACGTGTTCGCGCCCGACCGTCAGCGGCGGGAGGAAGCGGACGACCGTCCGACCCGCCGGGAGCGCCAGCACGTCGTGTTCCAGCGCGAGGTCCCGTAACAGCCGGTTGGCCCCGCGCTTTACCTCGACGCCGACCATCAGGCCGAGCCCGCGAACCTCGCGGGCCTCGACGTCGGCCTTCCGCAGTTCCTGGACGAGGTACGCGCCCACGCGGTTCGCGTTCGCCGCGAGGTCTTCCTCCTCGATCGCCGAGAGCGTCGCGCTCGCGGCCGCACACACCACGGGCCCGCCGCTGAACGTCGAGCCGTGGTCGCCCGCGTCCGCGGCGATCCACTCCCGACAGAGCGTCGCGCCCATCGGCAGGCCGTTCGCGACGCCTTTCGCGGTCGTCAGGACGTCGGGCACGACGCCGGCGCGCTGGCTCGCCCACAGCAGCCCGGTGCGGCCGACGCCGGTCTGGACCTCGTCGAAGACGAGCGCCGCGCCCGCCTCCGCCGTCGCCTCCCGGGCCGCCCGGAGGTAGCCCGACGGCGCGGGGCGGATACCCCCTTCGCCCTGGACCGGCTCCAGGAACACCGCGGCCGTCTCGTCGTCGACGGCCTCGCGCAGCTCCGCCTCGTCGCCGTAGTCGACGAACTCGACCCCCCCCGCGAGCGGTTCGAACGGCGCGCGGTACTTCTTCTTCCACGTCATCGCGAGCGCGCCCATCGTCCGGCCGTGAAAGCCCTGCTTCGTGGCGACGATCTTCGAGCGTCCGGTCGCCGAGCGCGCGAACTTCATCGCCGCCTCGTTGGCCTCCGTCCCGGAGTTACAGAGCCAGACCTTGTCGAGGTCGCCGGGCGCGAGGTCCGCGAGCTGTTCGTACAGCGCGGTCCGGGCCGCGACCGGGTACGAGGCCTGGACGTAGGTGAGGTCCGCGAGCTGTGTCGTCACCGCGTCGGCCACGCGGGGGTGGCCGTGGCCCGCGGGGACGCAGGCGTAGGAGGCGCCGAAGTCGAGGTACTCCGTCTCGTCGGCGCCGTAGACGTACGGCCCGTCGCCGCGAACGATCTCGATGGGCTTCTCGGAGAAGACGAACCCACTCATACCCCGTCGTCGTCGCCGCTCCTCTTGCCTCCTTCGGCTACGGCCGCCGGGGCGACGTGGGTGCCGCCGCCAGAGAGCGCCGCCCGCACCGGCCGGTCGGCGTTCGCGTCCGCGACGACCGCGCCGCTCGCGCCGCCCGCCAGTGCCTCTTCGACCGCCATCACCTTCCGGCGCATGAACCCCTCTGCGGCCGACTCCAGCCGCTCGAACGCCGCGGGCGTCTCGACGGCGTCGATCAGCGTCTCGGGGTCGTCGGGGTCGGCGTAGACGCCTGCGACGTCCGTCAGGAGCACCAGGTCGGCGCCCAGTTCGGCGGCGACGGCCGCGGCGGCGCGGTCCGCGTCGGTGTTCACCGCCACGCCGTCGTCGGCGAGCATCGGCGGGCCGACGACGGGGACGCGGCCGTCCGCGACCAGCGTCCGGAGCAGGCCGCCGTCCACGGCCTCGATCCGCCCGGAGTGGTCGCCGCGCTTGATCTTCCGCGTGCCGTCCTCGACCACCCGGACCGCGGACTTGCGCGGCCCCGTGAGGAGGCCGCCGTCCACGCCGGAGAGCCCGACGGCGTCGGCGCCCTCGCCGCACAGGCCGACGACGAGCTCCGTGTTCACGCGGCTCATCGCCATCGTGAACGCCTCCATCGTCGCCTCGTCGGTGAACCGCCCGGTGACGCCGGCGGGCGTCTCGACGTAGGTCGGCTCGACCCCCAGCCGCTCCAGCAGGTCGTCGACCGCCGTCGAGCCGCCGTGGACGACGACTACCTCGTCGTGGTCGTCGCTCTCGGCGACCGCCGCGACGTCCGCGAGCGCGCCCGCGGGGTCGACGGCGGCGGCGCCGCCGATCTTCACCACGAGCATCTCAGGGCGCGCCCACCGGGTGAAAGCCCGTGTGTTCGAGCCCGGCGGTCTCCTCGAACCCACAGGCGAGGTTGGCGGCGTGGACCGCCTGCCCCGCCGAGCCTTTCATCATGTTGTCGACCGCGCCGAAGGCGACGATCCGGGCGTTCCCGGGGTCGACCGCGAACCCGACCTCCGCGAAGTTCGAGCCCGCGACCGCCTTCGGCTCGGGGTAGCGGTAGACGCCGCCGCCGCCCGCGACGAGGCGGACGAACGGCTCGTCGTCGTACGCCTCGCGGTAGGCGGTCCAGAGGTCGCCGGTCGTCACCCGCTCGTCGGGAAAGACGTGACAGGTCGCGGCGGCGCCGCGGGTCATGTCGACGGCGTGGGCCGTGAAGGCGACCGAGAGCCCGAGATACTCCTCGATCTCGGCCTCGTGGCGGTGGCCCGTCGCGGCGTAGGGTCGCACCACCCCCGACCGCTCGGCGTGGCTGGAGGCGTCCCCGCCGCCCGCGCCGCCCTCCGAGGAGCCGACCTTCACGTCGACGACGGGGTTCCGCTCGCCGACGTAGCCCGCGTCGACCAGCGGCGTGAGCGCGAGAATCGTCGCGGTGGCGTTACAGCCGCCGCTCGCGATCAGCGTCGCGTCGCGCAGGCTCTCCCGGTTGATCTCCGGGAGCCCGTACTCGCTCTCCCCGAGCAGGTCGGGCCGCGTGTGCCCGTCGTACCACTCGTCGTACTGGGCCTCCGAGTCGAGCCGGAAGTCCGCGCTCAGGTCCACGACCCGGTCGGCGGCGTCGCGAAAGCGGCCGATCTGCTCCATCGACACCCCGTGGGGGGTGGCGGCGAAGAGGACGTCCACCGACTCCAGCTCCGAGGGGTCAGAGAACCTGAGATCGAGCCCCCGGAGGTTCGGGTGGACGTGCCCGACGGTCTTGTTCGCCTTCGAGCGGGAGGTGGCCTGGACCACCTCGAACTCGGGGTGGCCGTCGAGCAGGCGGAGGAGTTCGCCGCCGGTGAAGCCGCTGGCGCCGACGACGCTCGCAGTAGTCGCCATCAGGGCGAGACCTCCGTGGCGGCGCTCGCCCGTTCTTCAAGCCAGTCCACCGCGGTGCCGGCGACGTCCACGTCGGTACAGGAGTCGAGCGCCTTGAACTCCACCGTGTGGTTGACCTCGTGGACGGTGTAGCTGTCGCCCGTCTCCATCAGGTCGACGCCGAGGAGGCCGCCGCCGACGGCGGCGGAGGCGCGCTCGACGAGGTCGCCGACCTCGTCGTCGACGTGGAACTCCTCGACGCTCCCGCCCTGTGCGGCGTTCGTGAGCCAGTGGTCCGACGACCGTGTCATCGCCGCGACCGGCTCGCCGTCCGTCGCCACGACCCGGATGTCCCGGCCGGGCTTCTCGACGAACTCCTGGACGTAGAACACCTTGTGCTCGTAGTGGCCGAGGGTGGCCTTGTGCTCTAACACGGCCTCGGCGGCGCTCTCGGAGTCGATCTTCGCCATCAGGCGCCCCCACGAGCCGATCACGGGCTTGAGGACACAGGGGTAGCCGAAGCGCTCGATGGACTCCATCGCGCTCTCGACGGTGAAGGCCGTCTCCGTGCGCGGGGTGGGGATATCGGCGCCAGCGAGCGCGAGGCTACACCGCACCTTGTCGGCGCAGGTCGCCGCGGTCTCCGGCGCGTTCACCGTCGGGACGCCGTAGGCGTCCATGAACCGCGTGACGTACAGCGAGCGGGACGTAGAGAGACAGCGGTCGAGCGCCACGTCGAGCCCCTCGACGGTCGCGGTCGTCCCGTCCAGCCCGAACTGCTCGTCGCGCACGTCGATCTTCTCGACCTCGTGGCCTCGCTCGCGGAGCTCCGACAGCAGGAGCTTCTCGTCTTTCCGGATCCGCGAGTACAGAAGGCCGACCCTCACGCCGCTGCCCCCACGCCCGCCGCGCTCATTCCCCCCAGTCCTCCTCGAGCTCGGGCGCGAGGTCCAGCGTCACTGGGTCGTCGTCGACGACCTCGAGCTCCGAGCCGCAGGTTCCACAGTCGACGATCTCTCCGACCTCCAGGTCGTCGTGCAGGGCGACCTCGGCCCCGCACTCGACACATTCTGCCGTGGGCATCGTACCCTCTCGTCCGTGCCCCTCTCGGATAAAAGTGTCGCAATTGTCGAGACGAAAGGAAGACGCAGACTACGCTAAAAGAGCTATAACGCGAACGAACGGCCGTATTCCGAATTCGGTGTCGGATCGCAGAGATGTGCCCCCCGCCGGGGCGGTCGCTCACGCATACCCGGCGACCACCTCCGCGAGATCCTCGGCCGCGGCCGCGGCCCGGTCCCGGCGCTCCGTGACCCGGTCACGGTCCGCCGACAGCGCGGCTTCGGTCCGGTCGAGCGCGTCCGCGACCGCCTCGGGCGCCGGCCCGCCGTGCGAGTCCCGCGCCGCGACGCTCTCGGCGGGATCGAGCGCCCGTTCGACGGCCGCGCGGTCGACGTGGGCGAACAGCGACTCGCCCAGCACCGCCCGGGCGGCGTCGTCGAGGGCGTCGAGGTCCGCCTCGCCCGCCCGCGCCACCACCTCGTGCGCGCGTCGGAAGGGCACGCCGGCCATCGCGAGGGCGTCCGCGACGCCCGTCGCCGTCGAGAAGCCGTCGCCCGCGTCCGCGGCCATCGCCGCCTCGTCCCACGTCGCCGTGGCGACGGCGCCGGCGCAGACGCGCGTCGCCTCCGCGACGGCGTCGACGGCGGCCCAGACGTGCGGGTCCGCACGCTGGAGGTCGCGGTTGTACGCCCGCGGGAGCCCCTTGAGCGTCGTCGCGACGCCCGTGAGCGATCCGACCGCGTCGCCCGCGACCGCCCGCGCGAGCTCCAGCGTGTCCGGGTTCTTCTTCTGGGGCATGATCGAGGAGGTGGAGGCGTAGTCGTCCGAGAGCTCGACGTAGCCCCGGTTCGCAAAGCCAATCAGGTCCTCCGCGAGCCCCGAACAGGTCAGCGAGAGCGCCGCGAGCGCCGCCGCCGACTCCACGAGGAAATCGCGCCCCGCGACGGCGTCGGTCGCGTTCTCGACGACCCCGTCGAACCCGAGCAGCTCGGCGGTGCGCTCGCGGTCGACGTCGAAGGGGGTCCCCGCGAACGCCGCCGCGCCGAGCGGCGAGCGGTTCGTCCGGTCGTGGGCGTCGACGAGCCGCGAGAGGTCCCGGCGGAGCGCCGACTCGTAGCTCAGGCCGTGGTGTGCGAGCGTCGTCGGCTGTGCGGGCTGGAGGTGGGTGTAGCCCGGCATCGTCGTCTCGACGCCCGCCGCCGCCGTCTCGGTCAGCGCCTCGCGCAGGGCGAGAACCGCCTCCGCGGCCGCCAGCAGGTCGCTCCGGAGACGGTACCGGATGCAGGCCGCCACCTCGTCGTTGCGCGAGCGCGCGGTGTGCATCCGCCCGCCCGCCGGGCCGACCCGCTCCACGACCGCTGTCTCGATCGCTTCGTGGACGTCCTCGCCGTCGGGCAGGGCGCCGTGGCCGGCCGCCTCCACCTCCTCCAGCGCGGCGAGGATCGCGGCGGCGTCGTCCCCGTCGACTATCCCCTGCTCTGCGAGCATCACGAGGTGTGCGCGGTCGACGGCGAGGTCGGCGGCGAAGATCCGTTCGTCGGCCGCGAGCGACGACATGAATTCGCGCGCGGGGCCGCCGCTGAAGCGGTCGCGTCGGACCACCGAGTCGCCGTCCTCTCCCATCTTACTCCTCTGTCTCCGCGTCGACGACGTCGTCGCCGCGTTCGCGCACGCGGTTCGCGAACCGCTCCTGGAAGCCGTGGTACTTCGCGACGCCTGTCGCGTCGTCCTGCGTGATCGACCCGACGTCCTCGGTCGCGAACGAGGCGAACGCGGCCTCGTACACCGCGTACGGGGACTCGCGCCCGACGACGCGGGCCTGCCCGCCCTCCAGCCGGACGGTGACGGTCCCCGTCACCTTCGCCTGTGTCTCGTCGATGAACCCCTCTAGCGCGCCGACCAGCGGCGCGTCCACGAGGCCCTGGTAGGCCTTCTCGGCCCACTGGTCGTCGACGCGGCGCTTGAACTCCCGCTCCTCCTTCGTGAGCACCAGCGACTCCAGCCCCTCGTGGGCGTTCAGGAGCACCGTCGCCGCGGGGTGTTCGTAGTTTTCTCTCACTTTGAGCCCGAGCAGACGGTCCTCCATCACGTCGGTCCGCCCGACGCCGTAGGGGCCCGCGCGCTCGTTTAGCTGCTCGATGAGGGGGACGGGGTCCATCGCCTCGCCGTCGACGGCGACCGGGGTGCCCTCCTCGAACGTGATCTCGATCTCCTCGGTCTCGGCGCCGGGCGCCGCCGTCCACTCGTAGATGTCCTCGCTCGGGACGTGGCCTGGCTCCTCCAGGTCGCCGCCCTCGACCGACCGCGACCAGAGGTTGGTGTCGATCGACCAGACGCCCTCGTTGCCCATCTCGACGGGCAGGTCGCGCTCTGCGGCGTAGTCGCGCTCCCACTGACGGGTGAGGCCCATCTCGCGGACGGGGGCAACGACGTCTAGATCGGAGGCGCGCCAGACCGCCTCGAACCGCAGCTGGTCGTTACCCTTCCCGGTCGCGCCGTGGGCCAGCGCGTCGCAGCCGTGTTCGAGCGCCACGTCCAGGATCGCCTCCGCGATCACCGGCCGCGCGAGCGCGGTCCCGAGCGGGTAGCCCTGGTAGGTCGCGTTCGCGCGCACGGCGTCGAGACAGAGGTCCGCGAACGCCGCCGTCGCGTCCACGACGTGGTGTTCGAGGCCGAGCGCCTCGGCCGTCTCTTCGGCCTCCGCGAACTCCGCTGCGGGCTGGCCGACGTCGACGGTGACGCCCACCACCTCGTCGTAGCCGTACTCCTCCTCCAGCAGCGGGACACAGATCGTGGTGTCGAGGCCGCCGGAGAACGCGAGCGCGACGCGTGTCATACCCGTCTGTCACGGCCTCTAGTTATTAAATTCGACGAAATTGAACTCGAAAGAAAAACGCGGACGCGACGCTCGGCGGCGGGAGTGCGTGCGCGGCGACGAGCGGTGGGGGAGTAGAGGTGGGCCTACAGGGCCCGTCGCGGGGTTCGGGGTCGGACTGGCGTGGCGCGATCCGGACACACGACCCGAGTCACGCGAGCGTGTGCGCCCGGTCGGCAGTAAAGCCTTCCGACAGGCGCGTGGCGCGGCGCGAAGCGCCGGGCCACGGACGGAGGCGGTGACCGGCGTGAACCGCCGGAGCGTGAGGCGCGCGGCGCGAAGCGCCGGGTCACGCGCGCCTCGCGCGGCTCGTTTCACTCGCCGCGCTCGGTTTCGTGTCCCCTCCCTTCGTCGGCGCCACGCCCCTCACCCGCTCGCGACCCCGAACAGCCGCCCCACGCGGTCGGCCTCGCCCATCAACAGCGTACCGACAGTGCCGGTGAAGAGGACGTAGCCGACCGCGAACGCGGGCACCATCCGGGAGACGACGGGGTCGGCGCTCGTCGCGGCGAGCGCGGCGATGACGAGCGAGAACTCCCCGCGTGCGACCAGCGCCAGCCCCGTCCGGAGCGACCGGCGCGCCGAGAGGTCGTATATCCGCCCGCAGGCGTAGCCGGACGCGACCTTCGCGGGCACGGTGACGAGGCCGACGAGGAAGACCGGGACGGCGACGGTCGCGACGACCAGCGGGTCGGTACCGAGGCCGATCCAGACGAAGAATATCGCGGCGAACAGATCCCGGAGGGGTGCGAGCAGGCGCTCGACCCGCTCGACCCCTTCGCCGGCGCCGAACCCCATCCCCACGAAGAAGGCCGCGACCGCCTCGCTGACGCCGAGCGCGAGCGCGAGCCCCGCGACCGGCACCGCGAGCGCGACGACCCGCAGGACGACCGCCTCGTCGCTCTCGCTCGCCGCGACGGCGGCGAACAGCCGACCACCGACCCGGACCGCGACGACGATACCGCCGAGGAACGCGGCCGCGACCCCCACCGCACGCGCGATCGCCCACGGCGACCCGCCGCCGGCGACGAGCGCGGCGACGACGGCGAGGTAGACGGCGATGATCAGGTCCTCGGCGATGAGCGTCCCCAGGATGGCCTCGCTCTCGGGGTCGGCGATCCAGCCGAGGTCCAGGAGCGACTTCGTGATGATCGCCGACGAGGAGATGTAGACGATTCCGCCGACCAGCAGCGCGGCGACCGGCCCCCAGCCGAGGAGGAGCGCCGCCACGACGCCGAGCGGGAGGTTCGCGAGGAGGTCGAGTCCCCCGACGCGCGCGACCTGCCGGCGCGCAGCGAGCAGGCGGTCGAGGTCGAACTCCAGGCCGAGGAAAAAGAGGAGGAGGACGATGCCCACCTCGGCGAGCAGCGTGACCGTCTCGTCGGGTGCGACCGTCGGGAGGCCCGCCCGTCCGGCGACGCTGGGACCGACGAGGACGCCCGCGAGGACGTACAGCGGCACGACCGAGAGGCGCGTCTTGTTCCCCACCACCCCGGCGACCGCGGCGGCGAGCAGCAGTCCACCGAGGCCGAGCAGCGAGGCCACCTTACCCCTCGCCGTCCTCGCCCGCGGCCCACCCGCGGAACGCCCGGCAATCCTCGCGCGTGCCGATGGCGACGAGGGTGTCGCCCGCGGCGACCTGAAACTCCGCGTCCGGGTTCGGAACCGTCTCCGCGTCCCGCTGGACCGCGATGACCGACGCCCCGGTCTCGGCGCGCACGTCCGCCTCGCCGAGCGTCGCGCCGTCGAGCGGCGACCCCGCGGTGATCGTGACCCACTCCAGCACGCCGTTCTCGTCGAGCGCCGTCTCCACGCCCTCGGTCCGGATCGGCTGGAAGTACGCGCCTTCGAGGATCGTTCCGACCTGCCGCGCCAGCGGGTCGGACAGTTCGAACAGCTTCTCCGCGTCCGCGTCCGCGTCCGCGCGGCGGAACACCTCCCGCTTGCCGGTGTTGTGGGTGACGACCACCAGCCGCGTCTCGCCGTCGAGTTCGATCTCGTGTTTCTTTCCCACCCCCGGCAGGTCGCTCTCGTAGACGGTCACACGCCTCGTCCGGGCGCCGCCGTGTTAAACGTCCACGTGGTCCCCGTTCAGGCCAGCGCGAACACCAGCGCGATGCCGCCGCAGGCGAGGACCGGGATGCTCGCGTTGTCGTCGACCACGACCCCCGCGATCCGGGGCTTGTAGCCGTCCGCGGCGGCCGCGCCCGCCGCGCCGACCGCCGCCGCGAGCGACCCGACCGCGACGCCACGCGCCGGGACCGTCAGCGGCGCGGCGAGACAGAACGAGACGCCGAAGGTGGCGACGAGCACCGGCGGCGACTTCCACTCGCCGACGCCCGCAGAGCCGAGGACGCCGCCCACGGGGTCTGCGAGCGCGAGCATGAGCATGCCCGGAATCGCGACCGGGGGCGAGAAGGCGACCCCCACGAGCGCCATCGAGACGGCGTAGAGCGCGTAGCCCGCCGGGTTGTCCTGTTCGTACTCGCGGGTGAGGCGGTCGTAGATCGCCCAGTCCAGTCCGACAGAGAGGCGAAGCACCTCGAGGAGGATCGCGGCGCCCGCGAACGCGAGCAGGAGGAGCCGCAGGGTCGCCCAGTCGGTCAGCGAGAGCAGGTAGAGCGCCGGGAACCCGGCGCCGCTGGCGTGGACGAGCCGCCGCCCCAGCTCGGACACGCTACTCCCCGACGGCGACGCCCGCCTCGCTGAGGTCCGCGAACGACCGCTCGCCGGCGACGACAGCGGCGAGGTCGTCGGCCAGCCCGTCGACCGGGAGGCGCACCTGCGCGGTCGTGTCCCGGTCGCGGACGGTGACCGTCGTCGGCCCCGCTCCCTCCATCCCCTCGTGGTCGACGGTCACGCAGAGCGGCGTCCCCACCTCGTCCTGTCGGCGGTAGCGCCGCCCGATGTTGCCCGACTCGTCGTAGGTCACGGCGAGGCCGGCCGCGCGCAGGTCCGCGGCGACGGACTCGGCCAGGTCGACGAGGTCGGGGTCGTTGCTCACCAGCGGGAACACCCCCACCGCCGTCGGCGCCACCTCCGGGGAGAGCGCGAGCGAGGACCGGGGCTCGCCGTCGACCTCGTCCTCGCGGTAGCCGTGTGCGAGCAGGGTGTAGACGGTGCGGTCGACGCCGAAGGACGGCTCGATCACGTGCGGGGTGACGTGTTCCCCCGCCTCAGTGACCGTCTCGACGGAGAAGTTCGCCACCTCGGGCGCGACCTCGTAGGACTCGCCGTCGACCGCCACGGTCACCGACTCGCCGTCGAAGGCGTCGGGGTCGCGCTCGGCCAGCTCGCGGAGCGCGTCGGCCACGTCCGCCGCCGCCCCGCCGTACTCCGGCCCGAGGACGCTCATGTCCGGGTCGACGGTCGCGCGCTCGACTTCCTTCGGCTCGTCGTACTGCCGGAAAACAGTAAATTCGCCGTCGCCGTACTCGGCGTGTTTCGAGAGGTCGTAGGCGCCCCGGGCGGCGAAGCCCGCGATCTCGATCCACTGCCCGGCGGTCGGGTCCGCCGCGAGCGTTTCCCCGCTTTCCTCGCCTTCGATCTCGCTCTCGGCGTCCCAGCAGTCGCTCGCGTAGTGGGCGCGCTCGCCGACGAGATGCTGGCGAAATCGGAGGCGGGACCCGTCAACTCCGACCCGGTCGTACCACCGCCGGGCGACCCCGAGGAAGTACGCGACCCACGCCGAGGAGACGACGCCCTCCTCGACGGCCTCGCGGACGGTCCGTTCGAGATACTCGCCGCCCTCCGTCTCCTGTTCCGTCGCGGGGTAGAGCCGGAGGGAGACGTCTTCGACCGCCGAGAGCGGCGGGTCGTCGTTCTCGGGGTCGACGAACTGTTCGAGCTCCGCCTGCGTGAACTCCCGCGTCCGGACGATGCTCCGCCGCGGGCTGATCTCGTTGCGGTAGGCCGGGCCGATCTGGGTGACGCCGAACGGGAGCTGGTTGCGCGCGTACTCCTTCAGGCGCGGAAACTCGACGAAGATTGCCTGGGCCGTCTCGGGCCGGAGGTAGCCCGGCTGGCCGTCGCCCGGGCCGATCGTCGTCTCGAACATCAGGTTGAACTCCTCGACGGGCTGGCCGGCGAGGGCGGCGCCACACGAGGGACAGCCGATCTCGTGGTCCGCGATCAGGCTCTCGACCTCGGGAACCGGGAGCGCCTCGGCGTCCTCGATCTCGGTCGCCCCCTCGACGAGGTGGTCGGCGCGGTGAGACTCGCCACAGTCGGGGCAGTCGACGAGCATGTCGTCGAAGCCGTCGAGGTGGCCCGACGCCTCGAAGACGGGTTCTGGCATCACCGTCGGCCCGGCGATCTCGTGGTTGCCCAGCCGGGTGGTGAACGTCTCGCGCCACGCGTCCTCGACGTTGCGCTTCAGCGCCGCGCCCTGTGGACCGAAGGTGTAGAAGCCGGCGACGCCGCCGTACGCGCCCGCGGAGCCGAAGTAGAAGCCGCGGCGCTTCGCCAGCTCGGTGAGCTCCTCACTCATCGCCGACACCGTCGAGCGCACCGAGCAGGTCGACGTCCCGCACCACGCCCGCGAGCGAGCTTCCGGCGACCAGCGGCAGCTGCTCGACGTCCTCGCGCATCATCAGCCGGGCGGCCTCGCGGGCGCTCTTGCGCCGCGTGACGGTCCGCACGTCCTCGCTCATGAACGCCCGGACCGGCTCGGTCGGGATCTCGACGTTCCGCGTCGGCAGGTAGCGGTTGCCCGTCGGCTTGATCCCCTCCCACATCCACTCGTCGTCCTGCCCGGCGACGGACTCGCCCGTCGAGTCTTCGCCCTCGACGACGCGGGCCACGTCGACGATGTCGACCTCGGTGACGATCCCCGTCATGTCGCCCTCGCCGTCCAGCACCACGGCGTAGGGCACCGCCGCGTGGTGGATCTCCCGCTCGACGACCGGCAGCGGCGTCTCGGCGTAGGTGGTGTTGACCGCCTCGTCGACGAGGTCGCCCACGGCGGCCTCGCCCGCGACCTCGCCGCGTGCGATCGCCCGCACCACGTCCGTCACAGTGAGGATACCGACCAGCCCGCCGTCGACGACCGGCAGGCGGCGAACCCCGGCCTCGCGCATCCGCGTCGCCGCGTCGACGAGCGACTCGCCGGGCGCGACCGTCGGCACCTCGCGCATCAGCATCGCGATCTGGTCCTCCTCTGGCTGTTCGATCAGGTCTTCGCGGGAGAGCAGGCCGCGGTACTCCTCGACCCCCTCTGTCTCTTTCACGACCGGCACCGAGGAGAAGCCCCGCTCTTGCAGGTAGGTGAGCGCCTCGTCCCGGGTGCCGGGCAGCGAGACCGTCACCACCTCCTCGCGCGGCGTCATCGCGTCTGCGACGTCCATGGCCCTCGGTGGTCGCGCCCCCTTTTGTAGCCTGCGAACGCCAGCGCCCCGATTTCGCGGCGGTGCTCGCCGCACGGACGGCTCGCGCCGGCGCCGGTTCTCTCCGTGACCCACCCCAGTGGTCGTGTGTTCGACACGCACGACCGCACAACTGGCGAGTCGGTACGACCCCGAGCAGTAGTATGGCCACCGTATCCGACTGCGAGCCGACTGCCGCCGTGGACGACGGCCGCCTCGTGATCGCCGACCCCTGTCGCGACGGGGCGTGGCTCGCCGTCGACGCGGCCGAGGCGGCGGACCTCGACGCGCGGCGGTAGCGCGCCGCCCGGCGGCGCGACAGGATTTTCACCCCCGCCCCCGTCGCCGGTTCGCATGGACGGACGCGAACTCACCGTCACGGGCGAGTACCTCGGCCGCCTCGAACACGGCGCCGACTGGCGCGCCGAGATCGAGGCGTTCGCGGACGAACACGGGGTCGACGCGGGCTGGTTCTGGGCCATGGGGGCGGTCCAAGACGCCGAGGTCTGGTACTACGACCAGACCGACCGCGACTACCGCTCGGTGACGTTCGACGAGCCGCTGGAGGTGGCGTCGTGTGTCGGCAACCTCGCTCGCCTGGACGGCGAGCGGTTCGCGCACACCCACGTCGTCCTCTCGCGCCAGAGCGGTCAGAGCCTCGCGGGCCACCTCGACGCGGCGACAGTGTTCGCCGGCGAGTGCTACCTCCGGGCCTTTGCGGAGCCGCTGGAGCGGGAGTACGACGAGGCCACCGGCCTCGACCTCTGGCTCTAGTGCGCGACGACGACCGGCGGTACTTCGAGCGGATCGAAGACCGACTCGACGAGGCCTGGGACCGCGCTGCTCGTGCCCGCGAGCGTGGACACGACCCACAGACCGAGATCGAGATCCCGATCGCCGAGGACATGGCCGCCCGCGTGGAGAACATCCTCGGGATCGACGGGGTCGCCGAGCGCGTGCGCGAGCTGGAGGAGACCCACTCCCGCGAGGAGGCCGCGCTCGCACTCGCCGAGGACTTCGCGGACGGCCGCGTCGGCGACTACGACACCCGCGCCGGAAAGATAGAGGGCGCGGTCCGGACAGCCGTGGCGCTCCTCACCGAGGGGGTGGTCGCCGCCCCCATCGAGGGGATAGACCGGGTGGAGATACTGACGAACGACGACGGGAGCGAGTTCGTCAACGTCCACTACGCCGGCCCCATCCGGTCGGCGGGCGGGACGGGACAGGCGCTCTCGGTCCTCGTCGCGGACTACGCCCGCGCGTTGACGGGCCTCTCCGAGTACCGCGCGCGCGAGGAGGAGGTCGAGCGCTACGCCGAGGAGGTGGCGCTCTACGACTCCGACACGGGGCTCCAGTACTCGCCGAAGGACGCGGAGACGACCTTTATCGCGAGGCACATGCCCGTGATGCTCGACGGCGAGGCCACGGGCGACGTCGAGGTGTCCGGCTTCAGAGACCTCGACCGCGTGGACACGAACGGCGCCCGCGGCGGGATGTGTCTCGTCCTCGCGGAGGGGATCGCGCTCAAGGCGTCGAAGATCCAGCGGTACACGAGAGATCTGGACGAGGTCGACTGGCCGTGGCTCCAGGACCTCATCGACGGGGCGGTCGGAGACGAGGAGGAGCCGACCGACGAGGACGCGCCCGACGAGGACGCGCCCGACGAGGACGCGCCCGTCCCCGACGCCCCTGCTGGCCCTGCCCGCGCCCCGCCCTCTCAGAAGTTCCTGCGGGACCTGATCGCCGGGCGCCCCGTCTTCGGCCACCCGAGCGAGCCCGGAGGCTTTCGCCTGCGCTACGGCCGCGCCCGCAACCACGGGTTCGCCACCGCGGGGGTCCACCCGGCGACGATGCACGTCGTCGACGACTTCCTCGCGACGGGGACACAGATCAAAACCGAGCGGCCGGGGAAGGCCGCTGGCGTCGTCGCCGTCGACAGCATCGAGGGGCCGACGGTCAGGCTCGCCGACGGCACCGTGCGCCGCATCGACGACCCCGAGACGGCCAAGGAGCTACAAAACGGCGTCGAACAGATCCTGGACCTCGGAGAGTATCTCGTCAACTACGGCGAGTTCGTCGAGAACAACCGGCCGCTCGCGCCCGCGGGCTACGCCTACGAGTGGTGGATCCAGGAGTTCGCGGCGACCGACGCCGACGTCCGGGCGCTCCGGGACGACGCCCGCGTGGACCTGCGGGAGCCGACGCCGGCGCGCGCGCTCTCGTGGGCCCGCGAGTTCGACGCGCCGCTCCACCCGACCTACACCTACCCCTGGCACGATATCTCGGTCGAGCGGTTCGAGACACTCGCCGACGCCGTCGCCCGCGAGGGGCGGGTCGTCGCGGCGGAGGCCGACGGCGGACTGGTGCGCCACGACGCGGAGACGACGGACGCGCTCGTCCTCCCGTACGCCGACGACACCGCCCGGACGCTCGAGACGCTGCTCGTCGAACACCGGCAGGACGACGAGCGGATCCGGGTCCCCGTCTGGCGGCCGCTCGCGGCGTCGCTCGGCCTCGCCGTAACGGACGACGGGGTCGAGAAGCCCTGGACCGACCTCCCCGCCGACGCCCGGGCGTGGGCGGACGGCGAGAACGCCGTCGAGGCCGTGAACGCGGTCGCTCCCTTCCGGGCCCGCGAGCGCGCTCCCACCCGCGTCGGCTGCCGGATGGGCCGCCCGGAGAAGTCCGAATCCCGGGACCTCTCGCCCGCGGTCCACACCCTCTTTCCAATCGGGCCGGCCGGCGGGAGCCAGCGCGACGTGACCGAGGCGGCGGGGACGACGACCGGACCCGCGGGCGAGGACCTCCGCCTCTCGCTCGGAAACCGGCGGTGTCCCGTGTGTGGCGACCACACCTACCGCACGCGGTGTTCCGACTGCGAACGCCACACCGAGCCGTACTACGAGTGCGACGACTGCGGGCAGGTCGTCGAGCCGGACGAGGCCGGACGGGTCCACTGCGACCGCTGTGACCGCGACGTGACCTCACCGACGGAGTGGACCGTCGACCTGCACGAGCGCTACCGCGAGGCGCTCGACCGGGTGGGAGAGCGCGAGACTGCGTTCCCCATCCTCAAAGGCGTGAAGGGGCTCACCTCCGCACACGAGACGCCCGAGCCGATGGAGAAAGGCGTCCTCCGCGCGAAACACGGCGTGACGGCGTTCAAGGACGGCACCGTTCGCTACGACATGACGGACCTGCCCGTCACGGCGGTGAAGCCCGCGGAACTCGACGTGACCGCCGACGACCTCCGGGCGCTCGGCTACGAGGAAGACGTCGACGGCGACCCGCTCCGGTTCGACGACCAGCTGGTCGAGCTGAAGATCCAGGACGTCGTGCTCTCGGACGGCGCCGCGGAACACATGCTCAAGACGGCTGACTTCGTCGACGACCTGCTGGAGTCGCTCTACGACCTTCCTCCGTTTTACGACGTCGAGGAGCGCGACGACCTCGTCGGCGAACTGGTGTTCGGGATGGCGCCGCACACTTCCGCGGCGGTGGTCGGCCGCGTCGTCGGGTTCACGAGCGCGGCGGTCGGCTACGCACACCCGTACTTCCACGCCGCGAAGCGACGGAACTGCTTCCACCCGGAGACGAAGCTCTGGTTCCGCGACGAGGGCGGTTCGTGGCACCACGACCGGATCGAGACGCTGGTGGAGGAGCGACTGGAAGACCCGGAGACGGACGACTTCGGGACGCTGGTGCAGGAACTCGACGGCGACGTGTTCGTCCCCTCCGTGACCGAGGACGGCGACCAGGTCGTGAAGCCGGTCGAGGCGGTGTCGAAACACCCCTCGCCGGACCACCTCGTGCGCGTCGAGACGCGGAGCGGGCGGGAGCTGACGGTGACGCCGGACCACGAGATACACGTTGTCGAGGACGGCGCGATCGTGAGCCGGCGCGCCTCGGAACTCGACGCGGACGACCACCTCGTCACCCCGGCGCACCTCGACGCGGTCGACCCGGCCGAGGACGCCCCGCGCCTTGACCTCCTCGCGGAGTTCCTCGACGCAGGCGTCGACCCCGACCGCCTGATGATCCGCGGACTCGACGAGGACCGACTCTACGACCGGTTCGAGGCCGTTCTCGCGGACGATTGTGACGGCGCGTTCTACCCGCTCCAGAGCACGGCCGACCACCTCGGGCTGACGAAGAAGCGGCTCAGCAACTACCTCTACCGCGAGAGCATGCCCGTCTCGCTCCTACGAGAGCTCTTCCCCGACGACGACTCGCTCCTCGCCTTCGTCCCCGACGACACGCGACTCGGGATGCGCCACGACCGCACGGGGATCGACCGGCACGTCACGGTGGACGAGGACGTGGCAACCCTCCTCGGCTACTACGCCGCCGAGGGGGTCGCCCGCGAACAGGAGACGCCGAAGGGGACGGTCCACCAGACGACGCTCTACGGGACCGAGGACGAGGCGCGGAAGTTCTTCCTCGACACGCTCCGCGACGAGTTCGGCGCCGACCCGTACGAGGAGAACGACGCGAAGGTGACGGCGTCGGGTCGTCTCCTGCGGACGCTGTTCGACACCGTCTTCGACGCGGGCGTTCGCGCCGACGACAAGCGCGTCCCGCAGCTCGTCTTCGACGCGCCGGACGACGTGGTGGCAGCGTACCTTCGGGGATACTTCAGCGGGGACGGGACGACGAGCGAACGAACGATAGCCGTCTCCGCGACGACGGTGAGCCACGAACTGAAAGAGGACCTGCTCGCGTTGCTCACGCGACTCGGGATCGCCGCTCGCGTGGACGCGCGAGATCCCGTTCCGCTCCACCGCGAGTTCCCCGACTTCTACGACGTTGACGACCCGTCCGAGACGGCAGTCCGATACATCCTCTCTATCACCTCCGAAGACGCCGAGCGGTTCGCCGAACGGGTCGGCTTCCACCTCTCGCGGAAAGACGAGTGCCTCCGCGAGCAGGTCGCGTCACGCGGCGTCCGGAGCCGACGAGCGTTCGACGGCGGCATCGGAGACGTGCTGGTGGAGGAAATATCCGAAATCGAATACGAAGGCTCGGATACGAGTCACACCTACTGTCTCACTGTCTCTGATACGCACTCGCTGGTCGCAAACGATATATCAGCAAAGCAATGCGACGGCGACGAAGACTGCGTCATGCTCCTCATGGACGGTCTCCTCAACTTCAGTCGGGAGTATCTGCCCGACCAGCGAGGCGGGAGCGTCGCCGCCGATTCACGGCTCGTCGCCGTCTCGCCCGACGGCGACGTCCGCTTCCTGACCGTCGAGTCGTTCTGGGACGAACTCGACAGCGAACTCGTACGCGACGGGAAGTTCCGCAAGAAGCCGTGTCTCTCGGAGGGGTGGCAGACGTACGTCTTCGACGACGAGCACCGGACGTCGCTCGCGCCGATCGAGAAGGCGATCCGATATCCGGCCGACGAGAACGAGACGCTTCTGCGTGTCGAGACGCAGTTCGGCCGGTCGCTAAACATCACCGCCGATCACAGCCTCTTCCGTTACGACGACGGAATCGAGGAGGTCGCCGGCGAGAATCTGACGGAGGGAGACCTCATCCTCGCACCACGACGACTCGATATCGACACGGCCGAGACGACGGTCGACGTCACCGAGGCGGTCGACGACCCGTACATCCTCATCGACGACCACGTCGAGGACCTCCTCCGGACCGTCTGGGAGTCGACGGAGCACGGGAGCGACGCCCACGACGAGTTTATGCGTGGACTGTCGTACCGCCTTCGCCGCCAGAAGATCAGCTACGAGCGGTTCGAACGCATCCTCGGCGCCGGGGGATTCGAGGGTGTCCCGTCCGACGTGACGGTCGGATTACCGGGATCCGAGACCGGAATCGACCGCGAGATTGCGATCGACGAGGAGTTCGCCTGGTTGCTCGGTCTGTTCGTCGCCGAGGGAACGCTATCGAGTACGTATCCGGCGATCCACAACGGTGACGAGGCGATCGTCGATCAGGCGTGTGAGTACGTCGAGTCGACGCTCGGACATGAACCGTCCGTCAGATGGACGAACCGAGCCTACGAGATACGGCTTCCGACGGTCTGCCGAGAGGTGTTTTACGATCTCGGGTTCATCGAGGCCGAATCGTACGACTCCAGCGAGAAAGTGATCCCCGAGTCCATCCTGCGGGCGCCACGTGAGGTTGTACTCGCATTCCTTCGGGGCTTTATCGCCGGCGATGGGAGCGAAAAGACGGACGACAACGCGACGACCATCGCCTTCCACTCGACCAGTGAAGACGTCACGGACGGCCTCGTGTTCCTGCTCCACCGACTCGGGCTGGTCGCAAACGTCTCGACCAGGACGGAACGCGACGGGAACAGGCAAGATATCCACACGGTGACGGTTTCGGGCGGTGCGACCGACAACCCGCTACGCAGGGTTCTCGACGGCGAGGAGCCGTCCCATCCGAAGAGCCTCGTCGTCTCGATTCCCGACGCCGTGATCGAACTCCGCGAGATGGAGATCGAGGGTATCAAGCAACTGATCCCGAAGTATCTCCGGCGGCGCGAGAACGTCTCGCTGGAGAAACTTCGGGAGATGGTTACGGCCCTAGAGCGTCAGGATCTGCCGCCGGCCGCGGCGACGCTCCTGGACGAACTCCGCCCGCTCGCTCACGGCGACCTCTCGTATCTCCGGGTACAGAGCGTGGAGGCGGTCGACTACGACGGCCACCTGTACGATCTTCAGGTCGGCGGCGAACCGATCTTTACCGCGAACTGGCTGTACGCCCACAACTCGATGGACGCGCCGCTCGTGATGTCCTCGCGGATCGACCCCACCGAGATCGACGACGAGGCGCACAACATGGACGTCGTCCGGGAGTATCCC
The DNA here is from genome assembly GCA_036626375.1 of Haloferacaceae archaeon. Lineage (GTDB taxonomy): Archaea > Halobacteriota > Halobacteria > Halobacteriales > Haloferacaceae > A07HB70. The sequence continues at coordinate 792 of JAZKRX010000029.1, read as the reverse complement.
CGCGAGTTCTACGAGGCGACTCTGGAGGCAGCCGACCCCACGGACGTCGACGTCCGGATCGCGGAGTCGACGCTCGGCACCGACGACCAGTACCGCGGGTTCGCCCACACCCACGAGACGAGCGACCTCCACCAGGGCCCGGCGCTGTCGGCGTACAAGACGCTCGGGTCGATGACCGAGAAGACGGAGGCCCAGTTGGAGCTGGCGCGACGGGTCCGCGCGGTCGACGAGTCGGACGTGGCCGAGCGGATCATCGAGTACCACTTCCTCCCCGACCTGATCGGCAACCTTCGGGCCTTTTCGAGCCAGGAGACCCGCTGTCTCGACTGCGGCCACAAGTACCGCCGGATGCCGCTGACGGGCGACTGCCGGGAGTGCGGCGGGCGGGTGAACCTCACCGTCCACGAGGGGTCGGTGACGAAGTACCTCGACACGGCGATCCGGGTGGCCGACCAGTACGACTGCCGGGAGTACACGAAACAGCGGCTCCAGATCCTCGAACGCTCCATCGAGCGGGTGTTCGAGGACGACACGAACAAGCAGGGGTCGATTGCTGACTTCATGTAGGCTCCGAACGGAACCGACGCCGATCGTCCCGACACCGCTCCGGGTCGGCCCGTCCCTCGGCGCCTCCGCGGTCTGCCGTCCCGTCCCGACCGGTCGCCCGCCACCCGGGAGACACGTGCCCCTGTTCGACGTCTCTCAGGACCGACCCGAACGACACGACGGTGAAACGGCAGGTACACCGTACAGAGGAGTCAGACCGACGGAACCGCGGCGCGGTCGACCGTG
>JAZKRX010000028.1:0-30558 GCA_036626375.1 Haloferacaceae archaeon | reverse complement strand
AAATCGAGGCCGAGGCGTTCGGCGAGTTCGACGACGACGACGACATGAGCATCGACGAACTCGTCGACCTCGACCCCGACGAGGAGCCGTCCGCGGAGACCGAGGCGGCGCCGGCGGCGACCGAGCCCGTGACGCCGGCGAACGCCGACGAGCCGACGGTCGGCGCGGGTGACGAGCCCGTGGACGCCGATCCCGCGGCAGACGACGGGGCGGACAGCGGCAACGATGAGAAGTTCGCGTGGGTCCGCGAGAGCGTCGACGACGAGACCTCCGTCGACGAACTGGAGGCCGAGATCGAGGCCGAGACGTTCGGCGAGTTCGACGACGACGACGACATGAGCATCGAGGATCTGATCGCGCTCGACCCCGACGAGGAGCCGCCGAAGGAGACGGACCTGGGCGCGGCAGACGTGGAGGCGGCCGGGGGCGACGGCTCCGACCCGGTCGTGTCGCCGAGCCCGGACGACGGCGCCGAGCCGACGGAGACGAGCGTGGCGGCCGACGCGGACGACGCGGAGCCGGCGTCGACCGCCGAGCCAGAGGTCGAGTCGGCGGGGGTCGAGCCCGAGCCGGAGGAGCCCGACGCCGTCACCGCCCTCGCGGCCGAACTCGACGCCGACCGCGGGGAGGTCGCGGCGGTTGTCGACGACCTGGCCGGCCCGGGCGAGACGGCCGGTGACCTCGACCCGGCGACCGTCGAGGCGGAGCTGGCCGACGCCGAGGCGGAGCTGGCCTCCATCGCGGCAGAGCTCGACGAGGTCGACCTCGGAGCGGACGAGACCGGCCCGGCGGCGGCCGAATCGGGGTTCCAGCGCGACAGCGAGCTGGAGGCGTTCGAGTCGCGGTTCGAGGGGCTGTTCGACCGCGGGACGGACGAGACGCGCAGTCGACGGGCGGTCGGGACGCTCGCGGAGTCCTCGGTCGACCCCGCGACCTACCGGCTGGAGGCGGCGCACGACGACGGGCGGAGCCTCGACACCTCGGGCGACATCCAGACGCTGACGGTCGACGTCGAGAACGCGGACGAACTGCTCTCGCTGGCCGAGGAGCTGTCGGTCCACACCCGGCGGCTGAACGAGGAGCTGGCGGCGCGGCCGGCCTCGGACCCGGTGTCACGGGCGCTCGGCGAGCTCGGCGCGACGACCCGCGAGCTCCAGCGGACCGTGATGGACGTGCGCCTGATGCCGCTCTCGACGGTGACCGGCGGGCTCGCGCGGGTCGTCCGCGACGTCACCCGCGGGACGGACACCGAGGCGTCGCTCTCGGTCGAGGGCGAGGACGTGCGCCTCGACCGCTCGATCATCGACCGGCTGGGCGACCCGATCGGCCACCTCGTGCGGAACGCGGTCGGCCACGGGATCGAGCCGGCCGACGAGCGCGAGGCGGCTGGCAAGCCCCGCGAGGGGGCAGTCGAGTTGCGCGCGCGCCGCGATGGGAGCGAGGTCGTTGTCGTGGTCGAAGACGACGGCCGCGGCGTCGACGTCGACGCCGTGTTCGAGCGGGCGGCCGAGCGTGACCTCGTCGACCCGGACGCCGACCTGACCGAGGCGGAGACGCTCGAGTTCCTGTTCCATCCGGGGTTCTCGACCGCCGAGGAGGTGACGAAGACGAGCGGCCGGGGCGTCGGCCTCGACGTGGTGTGGGACGTCGCGGAGGCGCTGAACGGCGACGTGGCCGTCGAGACGGAGCCGGGCGAGGGGACGACTGTCCGGCTGACGCTCCCGGTGTCGGTCGCGACGCTCGAGGTGCTCTTCGTCGAGGCGGGCGAGGAGCGCTACGCCCTGCCGATGGAGGCCGTCGAGCACGTCGGCCGGGAGGGCGGCGCACGGATCGCCGGCGGGGGCGACGAGGGGGTGCTCACGCCGGAGCTACGGGGCGACACGGTGGACCTGGCGGCGGCGATGGGTGCCGCGGGGACGGGCGGCGACGCGGCGGTGGTGCGGGTCGAGCGCGGCGGCGAGTCGGTCGCGCTCCGGTGTGATCGGGTGCTGAATACGCGCGACGTGGTTATCAGTCCGTACGACGACTTGCTCGCAGAGGTGCCGGGGGTGACGGGGACGACGATGACCGACGACGGGCGGCTGGTGAACGTGGTTGACGTCGAGCAGATGGAGACAGACACGGAGAACCTCTGACGATGGCAAACGAGACACAGGCGGACGGGGAGGCAAGGGGTACGAACACGATACCGACGGGGCTCTCGATCCCGGTCCGGAAGCTCGGGGTAATGAACCGGTTCGGACAGGTCGGTATCGACGGGGTCGAGCACCGGCTGACGCGGCTCGACAACTACGGCGCGACCGTCGAGTCCGAGCTCGTGAAGTCGGGCTACGTCGACGACGCCTCGATCGGCCGGACGTTCGCGGACGAGGAACGCGTGGGGGTGCGGGTCCGGGTGCCGACGGCGCCGAACGGCTACGCTCTGGTGTTGTTCTCGCCGGAGAGCGCGAACAACGCCGCGGCGCTGATGCTCGGCGAGGCGACCGACGACCTGGGCGAGGTCTCGACGGAGATGGCCCGGAGCGCCCTCACCGAGCTCGGCGGGATCATGGCGAGTGGCTTCGTCGACGGCTGGGCGAACGCCTTCGACCAGCGGATCGACATCGTCGCGCCGACGGCGGTCCACAACACGGAACGAGAGATCGTCGCTCAGACCGTCGGCGGCGACGACGCGCTCGGGCTCTACATCACCTCGCGGCTGCGGCTCCCCGACCACGACGTGGTCGCGCAGGTGTACCTGTTCCCCGAGAACGAGACGTTCGTCCGGATACTGGACCGCGTCGAGCTGGAGATGATGGACTGATGCGCCTGAGCGTCGACACGCTCGGCACGTTCTACGAGATGGCCCGCCAGGGCGCCGGGCTCGCCGCCGACCGACTCACCCGGATGACCGGCGTCGAGGCGCGGGTCAGCGCGACCCGGATCGAGTTCAGCACGCCGGGCAAGGTGCGCGCCGAACTCGCGCGCGACGACGCCCACGCGGGCGCGGCGGTCGAACTCTCCGGCGGCCTGGAGGGCACGACAATCGTCCTGTTCGACGAGGCGCGCGCCCGGGAGATGGCCCGGACGCTCGTCACGGACGTGACCGAGCCCTCCGAACAGCTGCTCGAATCCGCCGTCGCGGAGGTGTGCGGGATCATGAACAACGGGTTCGTCGACGGCTGGGCCGACGTGCTCCGGACCGAGATCGACATCTCGGCGCCGGCGTACGTCGCGGGGCCGAGCCTCGCGGCCGTCGTCGAGGGCAACGACGACGGGATCGCCCTGCTCTTTCGCTCGCAGATCGAGACGCTCGGCTCCGAGGTGGAGTTCGAACACTACTTCGTCCCCGCCGAGGAGTCTGCGGTCGAGCTGTTCTCCTCGCCGGAGGGCGTCGCCTACGAGAACCTCGCGGGGTTCGACCGGGTGGCACAGCGCGGCGCGGACCGGGTCTCTGCGGACCTGACCCAGCTGACCGGGATGGACGCGGCGGTGGACGTGCGGCGGGTGAGCTTCGTCGCCCTCGACGCCATCCCCGGGGCGGTGCCGAAAGACGAACTCGCCTCGGTCGCGTTCAGCTTCGACGGGATGCCGAGCGGCTACCTCCTCTTTCTGTACGACCGCTACTCGGCACGGAAGCTCGTCGAGACGATGGTCGGACACGAGCCCGAGGGCGGGCTGAGCTCGTTCGACCGCGACGCGCTCAAGGAGGCGTCGAACATCATGGCGAGTGGCCTGCTCGACGGCTGGGCGAACGTGCTGGAGACGAGCATCGACCACTCGACGCCCGCGTTCACGTGGGACATGGGTCCCGCGGCGGTCGACCCGCTGATCGTCGGGCTCTCCGACGACCAGGAGTTCGCGTTCGTCTTCGACACCCGGATCGAGGCCGCGGACGCCTCCTTCGACGTCGACGTCTACGTCATTCCGGACGAACACGACCTCGAACGCGCGCTCGAAGCCGTCGACGTCGACCGGGTCGACGAGGCGACGGCCAACGCCGACGACGACGTGGACGTCCGCAGCCTGGACGGCGACGACCTCGCCGAGGTCGAGGAGGTGCTCGACTGATGGCCGACGGGCTCGCGACGTACGGCGGCGGGGAGGCAGAGCGCGAGCGTCGGGTCGTGGACGTGGCGAGCCACGTCGTCGCGGCGGACGGCGAGACGCTCGTCGCCTACGGCCTGGGCGCCTGCGTCGCGGTCGGCGTCCGCGACACGGCCCACGGCGTCGGGGCGCTGGCACACGCCGTCCTGCCCGAGCGCTCGGAGTCGGGCGCCGCGGCCGGGAAGTTCGCCGACGCGGCCGTGACGGCGATGCTCGGGGACCTCGTGGAGGCCGGCGGCGTCTACGACGACGTGGAGGCGTTCGTCGTCGGCGGGGCGGACATCTTCGCGCTCCCGGAGCTCCCGCAGGGCGTCGGCGAGCGGACCGCCGCCGTCGCGGAGGAGACGCTCGCCGGCCTGGAGGTGCCCGTCGTCGCGGAGGCGGTCGGCGGCGACCGCGGCCGGTCGGTCGAGTTCGACACCGAGACGGGCCGGGTGGTCGTCTCGACGGCGCACGGCACGGAGACGACGCTGCTGGAGGGGGCCGATGACGACTGAGGACGAGCGGTCGGCCGACCGCGAGCACCCGGACTGGTTCGGAGCCGGGACGGCCGCGAGCGCGACGACGCCGGAGCCGACAGACACCCCCGACTGGTTCGGCGCGGCGGAGCCGTTTCCGACGGAGCGCGCCGAGCCGATCGGCGAGCGGACGGCGGTGACGCCGGACGACGGCCCGCCCGAGGCGACGGTCGCAGACGAGCCGAGCGTCGCCGAGGCCGAGGCGGTCGAGATGGACGGCGAGATGACGATGGAGGCCGACGAGGGGACGGTGACGGACGCCGAACGCGCGCCAGAGCCGGCAGAGGAGCCGACGACGGAGCCAGACACCGACCCCGAAGACGGGCCGGCCGCTGCGGCGGAGCCGGACGCGCCGACGACAGAGCCGGACACCCACCCCGAGACGGAGACGGACACGCCGGCGGCCGATAGCTCCGCGACGGCCGAGCCGAGCGGGGACGCAGCCGAACCAGAGGGCGCGGACGCGGCGGGAGCGGCCGACGCGACCGGCGCCGGGCCGGGCGTCGCGGACGCCGACGCCGTCGAGATGGACGGCACCGCCGAGACGGACGTGCCGGAGCCGTCGACGACGGACGTGACCTCGGCCGGAACGGTGGGCGACGCCGAAGACGAGGCGGACGACGGGCTGATCGCCTGGATAAGGTCGCTGTTCGGGCTCTAAAGCCGCGCGACCTCCTCGTCGGTCAGGTCGACCCCCGCGGCGGCGACGTTCTGTTCGAGGTGTTCGACCGACGACGTCCCCGGAATCGGGAGGATCACGGGCGACCGACCGAGGAGCCACGCCAGCGCGACCTGTGCGCGGGTCGCGTCGTGGGCGGCGGCCACCTCGTCAAGCCCCTCGACGTCGAGCGAGCCCGCGCCGAGCGGGAACCACGGGATGAAGCCGATCCCCTCGGCCTCGCAGAGCTCGAGGACGTCGTCGTCGGCGCGGTTTCCGACGTTGTACCGGTTCTGGACCGTCGCGATCTCACAGACGTCGCGGGCGCGCTCCAGCTGGTCGACGGTGACGTTGCTCACGCCGACGTGGCGGATCACGCCCTCGTCTCGCAGCTCGGCGAGCGCGCGCACCGACTCCTCGACCGGCGTCTCCGAGCGCGGGGTGTGGAGCTGGTAGAGGTCGATCGTCTCGACGCCGAGGCGGTCACACGAGCAGAGGTGGGCGTTCCGGAGGTGGGCGGGGTCGCCACGGGCGACCCAGTCGCCGTCGCGGTTCCGCAGGAGCCCGCCTTTCGTCGCGACGAGGACGTCGTCGCGGGGGAGGTCGAGCGCCTCGCGGAGGAGGCGCTCGCTCGTTCCCGGGCCGTAGGCGTCGGCGGTGTCGATCAGGTCGACACCGAGCTCGACCGCACGGCGGACGAGTCGCTTCGCGCCCTCGACGTCGTCCGGTTCCCCGAGGATGTCGGGTCCACAGAGCCGCATCGCGCCGAACCCCAGCCGGTGGATTTCGTCCTCGCCGCCGATCGCGAACGTCCGTTCGACCATAGGAGCGGAACGACGTCGAGAGACAAATGTTCGCCGGTCGGCTCAGAGCCGGCCCGCGAGGACCTTCGCGGCGACGAGAACGGGGTCCCAGACGGGCGAGAACGGCGGGGCGTACGCGAGGTCCGCGCGCTCTAGCTCCGGGACCGTGAGCCCGGCTTCGAGCGCCGTCGCCACGGTGTCGATCCGGACCGCCGCACGGTCCGTGCCCGCGATCGCCCCGCCGAGCAGCCGACCCGTCCCGCGGTCGGCCGTGAGCGTGACGGTCGTCTCGCTCGCGCCGGGGTAGTAGCCCGAGCGCGACCCCGCGGTGACCGTCTCTGTGACGGGCTCGAACCCGGCCTCGCGCGCGGCCTCGTCGCCGACGAACCCCGAGCGCGCGGCCTCGGCGTCGAACGCCTTCACCGCCGCCGTGCCCGCGACTCCGCCCGTCGGCGTCGGGTCGCCGGCGACCGTCGCGCCGACCGCCCGGCCCGCGCGGTTGGCGGTGAGTCCGAGCGGCACCCACGTCGGCTCGCCGGTCACGACGTGGCGCGCCTCGGCGCAGTCGCCCGCCGCGTAGACGGACTCGCGCGAGGTCCGGCCGTAGCGGTCGACCGCGACCGCGCCCGAATCGCCCAGGTCGACGGCCGCGCCCGCGACCGGGTCGACCGCCGGGTCGACGCCAACGCCGACGAGCGCGGCGTCGACGGGGAGCGGCGAGGGGTCGTCCGGGTGGCCGTCGTGGACGACCGCCGACACCCGGCCGTTCTCGGTCAGGATCTCGGTCACCTCGCCGCCGAGGTGGAGGTGAACGCCCGCGGACTCGAGGTGGTCGGCGACGACCTCGGCGGCGGCCGTCCCGAACGGCGGGAGCAGGCGGTCCGGGCGCTGGAACAGGTGGACGTCGACCCCGCGGGCGGTGAACGCCTCCGCCATCTCGACGCCGACGTAGCCCCCGCCGACGACGGCGACGGCCGCGGGCACCGGCTCGTCGGCGTAGCGGTCGACGCGGGCGCGGTCGACGGCGTCGGGGAGCGCGCCGTCCTCTACGGGCTCGCCGGGGGGTGTCACCAGCGCCCGGAGCGCCGCGGCGTCGTCCATCCCGTGGAGCGTGAACGCGCCCGCGGGCGAGAGGTCGAAGGGACCGCGGTTCGCGGTCGCGCCCGTCGCGACGAGCAGCTCCGAGAACGGCTGGTCGAACTCGCCGTCGGGGCCGGCGACCCGGACGAGGTCGCGGTCGGGGGCGAGCTCCAGCACCTCGTGGTCGCGCCGCAGGTCGATCCCGCGCTCGGTCACGTCCGCGGGCGAGAGTGAGGTGAGGTCGAGCAGCGTCTCGACCTCGCCTTTCACGTAGTACGGCGTCCCGCAGTGGGCGAAGGAGATCCACGACCCGCGCTCGAAGACGATGACCTCGCGGTCGTCGGTGCGCTCGCGGAGGAACTTGCTCGCGGCCGACAGGCCGGCGGCGTCACCGCCGACGACGACGAAGGGGTCGGTCACGGTCACCGTGGGGCGGCCGCGGACGTAAGTGTAGGCCCGGGCGTGCGCGTCGGGTGAAACGCCGCGAAACCGCTACGCGGCGTCGAGACGCGCCCGCAGGTCGTCGGCGTCGACGCGGACTTCGAAGGCGTCCGCGCCGTCCACGGCGACGACGGGAACGCGGTCGCCGTAGGTCGCCCGCAGGTCGGGGTCTTCGTCGACGTCCACCGTCTCGACGGCGACGTCCGCGCGATCGCCCGCGACCCGTTCGACCGTCTCGTGGGCGCGCGCACAGAGGTGACAGTCCTCGCGGGCGTAGACGACGACGCGGTGGGCGGGGTCGCTCACGGGCGGGGGTGAGGACGCGAGCGTCGAGAGCCTGACGGTCCGGCTCAGAGCTCGACCGTCTCGCCCGTCTCGGGCGCCGCCGCGTCGTAGCCGTCCGCGCTGAGGTCGGCCGCGAACGCCTCACACCGGTCCCCGTGGTTCACGAGGACCCGGGCGTCGCGGTAGGGGTCGAGGAAGTCGCGCAGCCCCTCGCGGTCGGCGTGCGCGGAGAAGTCGAACGCCTCGACGCGGGCGCTGACGGGCAGGACCCGGCCGTCGAACTCGGCGCGGCCGCGCTCTAACAGCTCCCGTCCCGGCGTCCCCTCGACCTGGTAGCCGGTCATCGCGACGAGGTTCGTCGGCGAGCCCCGGATAGCGGGGACGTACGTGGTCGCCGGGCCGCCCGCGAGCATCCCGCTCGTGGTGACGATCACGGTGTTCTTCCGGGCGATCCGCTCGCGCTGGCCGGGGTTCGTGACGAACCGGGCGCGGCCCGCGGCCGCGCGGAGGGCGTCGGCGTCGCGCAGGAACGCGGGCTGGTCAAGGAACTGCCGGGTCACCCGCGTGCCCATCCCGTCGACGTAGCAGTCGATGTCGTGTGCCGCACAGATCATGAGCACCTCCTGCGTGCGCCCGACGGCGAAGGCGGGGACGACGGCGGTCCCGCCGTTCCAGACCGTCTCGCGCAGGGCCTCGGCGAACCGTGCCTCGACCTCGGAGCGGGGGTCGTGAGAGACGTCGGCGTAGGTCGACTCGCAGACGACGGCGTCGGCGTCGGGACGGGCGGTCGTGCCGGAGAGCAGGCGCTGGTCGTCGGTGTGGAAGTCACCGGTGTAGAGGAGCCGGGTCTCCCCGTCGTCGACCACGACGTGTGCGCTCCCGGGGACGTGGCCCGCGTCGTGGAACGTGACCTCGTAGCCGTCGAGCGGCGAGAACGGCTCGTCGTAGCCGTGGCGGTGTGACACCTCGCCCAGCCGGCGGAGTTCGGCCTCCGTGAACGGGCAGTCGTAGGTCCCGCCACGGAGCTTCAGCGTGTCGCGCGCGAGCAGACGCGCGAGGTCGCGGGTGGGCGGCGTCCAGTGGACCGGGGGACGGGCGTCGCCGGCGAGGAGCGCGGGGAGGAGTCCGGCGTGGTCGAGGTGGCCGTGCGAGACGACGACGGCCTCCGGCGCGGGCGTGTCGAGGGGGTACCGCGGGGGGTCGCCCGCGAGGATTCCGTAGTCGAGGAGGAGACGGTCGTCGACGAGGAGCGCGGACCGTCCCACCTCGCGCGCGCCGCCGAGGAACCGGAGCTTCACGCCGGCGGTCGGTCGCGGAGCGGCTTGTCGCCGTCGATCTACGCGACCTGCCACGGCTCCGTGACCGTCACCGTCCACCCGTCGCTTTGGATCGTCGTCTGGACCGTGATCCAGCCGTCCGCGCGCTCGACCGCGGCGCCCTCCGCGAGCGAGAGTTCGACCCGCCTGGTCGTCGTGTGCGAGTCGTTCGCCGCGAGTCGACCCACGTCCTCGCGACCCTGCCAGACCACGTCGCCGCTCGCCTCCCCCCGACGACGATCCGGGTGTAGACGGTCACGCCCGTCGCGGCCGCCGTTCCGTCGTTCGACACGGTCGGGGTCACGTCCCGGCAGGTCTCGCCACACGTCTCGACCGAGTCGACGGTCGTGGCGAAGGCCGGCCTGGGTTCGGGCGTCGCGGTCGCCGCCGTGTCGACGCTCCGTGTGGCGGCGGCGCTCGCGCCACTCGGCGTCGGTGTCGCGGTCGGGAAGTCGGTGATCTCGTCGCCCGAGTCGCCGCCCGGCGCGGGCCCGAGGCCGGTCGCGAGCGCGGCCCCAGTCCCACCAACGACGAGGACCGCGGCGGCGACGGCTGCGAGTCGGCTCACGCTCTCCCCTCGCGGCGTCGGTCGGTCTCACGCACTCCTGTCGAGGAGGCGAGCGCATGAACCCACACTGCCGTGAACGCGGAGTGAGCCCGAATCAGCCCGGAGTAACCGGACACCACGGTTTTGACCCGGGTCCGCGTAGGTCGAGCCATGTACGACGAGATACTCGTCGCGACGGACGGCGGTCCCGCCTCGACCGACGCGATTGCCCACGCGACGGAGCTCACTGCCCACCACGACGCGCGCCTCCACGCCCTCCACGTCGTCGACAGCGAGGTGTACGAGGCCTACAGCGGCGACGAGTTCGTCGACGGCCACGAGGGGCCGGAACACGCGCTGGAAGAGCGGGGGCACGACGCCGTGGCGGCCGTCGCCGAGGCCGGCGCGGAGCAGGGGGTCGAGGTGGTGGGCGCGGTCGAACACGGCGTGCCCGAGGAGCGCATCCGGGCGTACGCGGCCGACAACGACGTCGACCTTGTCGTCGTCGGGACGCGCCGGCGCCCCGACGAGTACCGGAGCCTGCTCGGGAGCACGACAGAGCGGGTGGCGCGGCTCGCCGACCGGCCGGTGCTAGTCGTGAAGACGGCGGTCTAGGCGCGGAGCCACTCGTCCGCCCAGCGTTCGATCGCGTCGAACACCGGAGCGAGCGAGGCGCCTTTCGCCGTCAGCGAGTAGTACGTCGCCACGGGCGCGTCCTCCTCGACCCGTCGGGTGACGTAGCCCGTCTCCCGCAGGTCGTCGAGCACCCGCGAGAGCGTCCGCGCGGAGGCGTCGGTCGACCGCTTCAGTTCGTTGAACCGCTTCTCGCCCTCCTGGAGGTCGTGGAGGACGACGAGGCGCCACTGCGAGCCGATCTCGTCGAGCGAGTCGATCACCGCACACGCCTCCTCGCCGTGCTGGGACTGGAGGGAGTCGTTAGTCGCCACAGAGTACCATCGCGCGCCGGCCACATAGCGGTTCGCATCCGAACCGGGTAACGGACCGTCACCCGCTGTCCCTGCGATACCTGGCCGCGGCACCGGGCCCACGGCCCGGCGACACGCCAGGGCGGCCGTGGCGGTCGACGGCGAAACGCCCGGTAACGGGAGTGTCACCGGGTAACGCGCCCGTCCGCGAGCGACTAAGTACGTCACGACCCTCTAGTGCAGTACGATGGTCGCAGCCGAGATCGGTCTGATCGGTCGGGTACTGTTCGGCGCCCTGCTCGCGTTCACGGGCGTGAATCACTTCCAGAACGTCGACGCCATGACGGGCTACGCGGAGCACAAGGGCGTTCCCCTCCCGCGGGTCGGGGTCGTCGGGTCGGGCGTCGTCCTGGTCGGCGGCGGACTCGGGGTCGCCGCCGGGGTCGCGCCCGTCCTCTCGGCGGGGGCGCTCGCGGTGTTCCTGGTCGCCGCCGCGGTGCTCTTTCACGACTTCTGGGCGGTCTCCGAGGAGGAGAAACAGAACGAGATGAACCATTTCATCAAGAACGTCGCGATGGCGGGCGGCGCGCTGGCGTTTCTGGCCGCCGGGCCGGCCGTCTGGACGCACGGCGTCGGGCTGGGGGTGTTCTGATGGCCGAGATGCCGGTCGAGGCGACGCCGCCCGACGGGATCGTCTCGGGCCACGACCACGTCACGCTGGTCGGCTCGAACGAGGCGGAGACGGTCGCGTTCTACCGCGACGTCCTCGGACTCTCGCTCGTCCTCCGCCAGCCGAACCTCGACCGACCGGAGGTGACACACCTCTTTTTCGACGCGGGCGACGGGCGGCTGATCACCTTCTTCGTCGAGGAGGGGCGCGACTCTCACGAGGGGGCCCAGGAGCCGGGCGTGGGTGCGGTCCACCACGTCGCCTTCCGGGTCGAGGCGGCGGAGATTCCGGCGATCCGGGACCGCCTGCGCGAGGCGGGCCACGGGTTCAACGAGTTCGACCGCGGCGCCTTCCACGCGCTGTACACCCGCGACCACAACGGCCTGACGGTCGAACTCGCCGCCGACGTCTACGAGATTCCGGACGACCGTCGCGGCGAGGTGCTGGCGACGGCCCACGGGCTCCGCGTCGAGGCGGGCGCGAGCCACGTCGAGCGTCACCACGTCGAGGCGGCGCTGGAAGAGCTGGGACTGCCGGTCGTCGAGACGGGCGCGCCCGAGGCGCCGAGCGGGACGGGCGACCTCTAACTCAGTCGCCGTGGGCGGGGTGGGACGACGCGGCCGCGTCCTCGTCGTCCGCTTCGTCCATCGCCTCGACGGCGTACACCGACCCCGTCCCACACCCGTAGTAGAGCGACGACTCGTGGGCGACCGGGCTGGTGTACAGCCCACCGCGCGCGTCGTAGCGGCCGGTGACCTCGCCAGTCTCGCCGTCGATGGCGACCACCGTGCCGCCGGTGTGCCCGACGTAGAGCGTCCCGTCCGCGAGGGCGGGGCTGGCGAGCACCCGGCGGTCGAGAGCGAGGGTCCACACGACCTCGCCCGTCGAGGCGTCGAGGGCGACCACGTCGCCTCCGAGCGTGGCCGCGTACAGCCGGCTGGCGGGGGCGTCGACCACCGGCGCGGCGACAACGGGGTCGTCGAGCGACGCCGACCAGTGGGTCGTCCCCGCCGGCGTGCCGAGGGCGACGACGCCGTCCCCCGTCCCCGCCCAGAGCCAGTCGTCGAGGACGGCGGGCGGCGAGCGGACGGGCGCCGTCTCCGTCTCCCAGTCGACCGCCTGCGAGAGCCCGTCGAAGGCGTGGACGCCGCGCGACGAGCCGACGTACACCTGTCCGTCGGCGACGGCGGGCGTCCCCGGCTTCGTGGCCGCCATCTCGGTGGTCCCGCCGTCGGGTTCGGCGGTGACCTCCGTCTCGTCGTCGTCGGCTTCGCTCTCGGCGCTCGCCTCACCTTCGCTCGCGTCGCTCCGCTCGCGCTTTCTACCCGTGGCGTCCTCGCTCTCCGCGCCGCCCGCCGCGTCCGCGTCGCCGAGCGCCACCCGCCAGCGCTCCTCGCCGGTCGCGGTGTCGAACGCAACGACGTCGTCGTCGGACGTGGGGACGTAGAGCGTGTTGCTCCGGAGCGCGGGGGTCGCCCGCACCCGGTCGGCGTCGAGCGTCGCGCTCCAGCGCTCCTCGCCCGTCGTCGCGTCGAACGCCTTGACGAAGCGCGACCCGACGTAGACGGTGCCGGTGTCGACCACGGGTGAGGGGGAGACGGCCGCGTCGCCGGTGCCGTACGAGAAGTCGACGCCCGCGGTCCACGCCGTCTCGCCCGAGTCGAGGTCGAGCGCCGCCACCGTCGACGACCCGGTGACGGCGTAGAGGAGGTCGTGAGTCGGTGCCGCGGCGAAGCCGCCGCGGATCCCGCCGTCGAGGTCGGTCTGCCACCGTTCGACCCCGTCGCCGCCCGGGCCGACCGCCTCGTCGGTGGCGCCGCCGTTCGTCGCCGTCCGGCGGAACGTCGGCCACTCGCCGGTCACGCCGTCGCCCACCGTCGCCGGCTCTGGCGACGCCTCGGCGTGTTGTCCCCAGAACCCCGGCGGCTTCAGGACGGTCATGTCCCCTTCGATCCGGGTCTGACAGGAGAGGCGCACGTCTTTCCCGCCGAGCGGGGGGGCCGACCGGCGGATCCGTTCGCGCTTCGTCGGGTCGCTCGCCTCGCCCTCGACGCGGACGGCACAGGTGCCACAGATCCCGTTCCCGCCGCAGTTGGTGTACTCGGCGGCGCTGTTGTACGGCGCGCGCTCGGCGGCGATGAGTACGTCTCGGAGGAGTGCCCCCTCCTCACACTCGATCTCCACCCCCTCGAAGTACACCGTCGGCATTCGGACATATCTTCGCCCGGACGTGTAAAAAAGCCGCTGACGGTGTTCGCGTCGTGAGGGAGAAACCGTTATACGTCGTCGGGGTGCGCGACCGGCGTGGCAAACCCCCTCACCGCGGTCCGGCGAACCGGCCGACTGCTCGCCTCTGACGGCCGCGGGGCTCCGCTCGCGGCCGTCGCGGCGGGCTGGTTCCTCGCGCTGGGCGCCCGGTTCGTCGTCCCCTCTATCCTCCCGACGGTCAGGGCGGACCTCGGGTTCGGTAACGCCACCGCCGGCCTACTGCTGACCGGGCTCTGGGGGTCGTACGCGGTCATGCAGTTCCCGAGCGGGCTGCTGACCGACCGGACCGGCGAGCGCCGGATCCTGGTCGTCGCCACCGTCCTCGGTGGCGTCGCGGTGGCCGCGCTCGCGGCCACCGGCGACCTCGTGGCGTTCGCGGTCGGCGTTCTCCTGTTCGGCCTCGGGACGGGACTGTACGCCACCCCGCGCGTGATGGTCATCTCCCGGCTCTACCCGGACCGGAGCGACACCGCCCTCGGCGTCGTCTTCGCCTCGGGGAACGTCGGCAACACGCTCCTCCCGGCCGCGGCGGGCATCGTCGCGACGACGGTCGGGTGGCGGCTGGGCTTCGTCGCGCTGGCGCCCGTCTTCGGGCTCGTCGCCGTCGCGCTGGCACTCGTCGTCCCGCGCGACGGCGCGGGCGGCGGCGCGGCCGGAAGCGCCCGCGACGGGGTCGCGGAGCTCCGCCGTCGGCCCGTGCAGATCGTGACCGCGGCGCTCGTCCTGTTCGCGTTCGGCTACCAGGGGCTCGTCGGCTTTCTCACGAGCTACCTCGTCGAGGCGAAAGGCGCCAGCCCGGAGACGGCCTCGCTCGCGTTCGGCGGCTTCTTCGCCGTTGGCCTGCTCGCCCAGCTCGTCTCCGGCGGCGCCGCCGCGGCATACGGACGGCGGACGATGCTGGTCGGGACGGTGGCGTTCGCCATCGTCGGCGTCGGCGTCCTCACGGCGCTGCCGCCGACGGCGGCGCTCGTTCTCACGCCCGTCCTGGGGGTCCAGCTCGGCGTCTGGCCCGTCCTCAACGCCTACGCGTACGACGCGCTCTCCGCGGGCGCGCGCGGCGGCGGGTTCGGCTTCCTGCGGACCGTCTACCTGCTGCTCGGCGCGGCCGGCCCCGTCGTCGTCGGGACGATGTTCGAGGCCGGCCGCGCGGACGGGGGGCTGCTCCTGTGTGCGGCGACGTTCGCAGTCGTGATCGGGACGTGCGCGCGGCTGCCGGCGATCGACTAGTACGCCCGCCGGATGTCGCCCGCCTCGTTCGACCGGTCGTCGGCGTAGGTCGCGAGGCGGTCGATCGCGTCGGCGAACGCCGCCGCCTCCGTGGGCAGGTCGTCCGCGAGCGCCGAGAGGTCGTTCTCGGCGTCGTCGAGGACGGTCTCGGCGTCGCTCGCGATCGACGACGCGTCGTCGTTGTCGTAGTCCGCGGCCACGGCGCGCGCCTCGACCAGCCGCTGGACGCCGTCGACGAGCGACCGGACCGGCCGGGCGGCGTCGTCGAGAGCGGTCACGGCGGCGTCGAACTGCGCCAGCTTCAGCCGTCGGGCGTCGTCGGCGACGGCGTCCGTCGCCTCGACGTCCGTGTCGCTCGACTCGCTGCGGACGAGCGAGGCCGCCCGCTCTAGCTCCCGACGGTGGGTGCCGAGTTCGTCGACCAGCGCCCGGGCACGGCCCACGTCGCCGCTCCGGAGCGCCTCGGGCACCTCGACGATGGCCCGGTGACCCGCGGCCATCGCGGCCTGTCCCGCCGTGGCGTGCGAGAGGAACGCGACGGCGCCCGACAGCGCCCGCGCTCGCTCGGTCTGGGCGTCGGTGCTCGCCCGTGCCCGCGCCTCCTCGACCGCGCCCGACGCCCGCACGAGTTCGACGTAGACGTCCCGTGCGACGAACGCCTCGTCGGCCGTCACGTCGCCGAGGCCGCCGCCGTCGCCGAAGGCGCTCACGGCCGCGGCGATGCGGTCCTCCGCGACACGGAGCCGCCGGGCGGCGGTCCGCTCGTCTCCGGCCGTCGACGCCGGTTCCGGGTCTGGCGTTGGTGTCGCCGTCTCGTCGTCCGCCGGCGTCGCGGTCGGCGTCGGGGTCGTCTCGCCGCCCTCTTCCGGCGTCGACTGCGCGCCCTCCCGGCTGACCTGGACGCCGCCGAGACAGCCCGCGGTCAGCGGAGCGAGGAGGGCGAGAAAGCCACGTCTGCGCATACGTCTGCTCCCGACCTATCAGCCTATAATACTAGCGGAGCGTCTGACGCGTGTCAGACTAATCTCGTCTTTCAGACCCTTTCGAGCCGTGTTTGTCGGGGTTGCCGGCGCCCGTCGCCCGGGAGATAGCGCTAACCTATCAAATTTGATCGAAAAAGATTAGGCGGGACGCGCTGGACGTGTGTGGTATGGTACGGCTCGTGCGGGCGCTCGCCCGCGGAATAGACGACGTGGCGACGCCGGGGGGTGCGCGGGTGTTGGTCGCGGCGCTCGCGCTGACGGTGGTCGGACATCTGCTGGTGAACACGCTGCTCGACGGACTGGTGGTGTCGGGGTACGGACTCGCCGTGACAGTCGAGTACGGCGCGACGCTGCCGGTCGGTCCGACGGCCGCGGCGTGGCTGCTCGCCGGCGGCTGGCTCGTCGGGTCGTGGCTGCTCGTCGTCG
This sequence comes from Haloferacaceae archaeon, assembly GCA_036626375.1. GTDB lineage: Archaea > Halobacteriota > Halobacteria > Halobacteriales > Haloferacaceae > A07HB70. The sequence goes on along the minus strand of JAZKRX010000028.1, from coordinate 14,324 downwards.
CCTGCCGGGTCTTCGCCGGGACCGAACGGACGCTGACCGTCGACGACCTCACCCGCGACGCGCTCCCGGCGACGCTCCGGACCGCCATCGCGACGGGGCTCGGGGGAGCGCTCGTCCTCCTCGGCCTCGGGTTCGGGGTCGCGCCAGGAATCCTGCTGTTCGCGCACCTGCTGTTCGTCCCGGTGTTCGTCGCCGTCGACGGCGACGGACTGGACGACGCGCTGCTCCGGTCGTGGCGCCTCACCGCCGCCGCGCGCGGCCGGGTGCTCGCCCTGACGACGCTCGCGGTCGCACTGGCCGTCGCGAGCGTCCTCGTCGCGGGGGCGGTCGACGCCGGAGGGCTGGAGGTGGTCGTCGCGAGCACGCTGGTCGCGGCGCTCGCGCTCTCGCTCGTCGGCGTCGTCGTCGACCTGCGCCGCCAGCACGAGTCGGGCGGCCCCGGACGCGCCTCGGGGCGACTCCATGGCGCCGGCGTCTAAGCGCGCTCCTCGTCTCCGTACCGCCGAACTGCGAACCGCTCGTAGCCGCCGTAAGCGACGTCCAGCGCACCGACCCACCAGTTCCAGCGGTCTGCCGGCCCGCCCGACGGCGCCTCCGCGAGCTCGTCGACGACCGTCTCGACGGTGAGCGGGTGCCCACGGTCACGCGCCACCGCGCCAGAGTCGGCCAGGTCCCGGGCCTGTCGGGCGACGACCCGCCGCTCCGCGTCGGTGCCGCCGAAGCGAGAGAGCGCGTCCGCCAGGGCGTCGGGGTCCACGGCGGAGCGTGGCGGCCGAGCGACAAAAGCGGTCGCTCGGCGCGCGGGCGGCTGGGAGGAGTAAGCCCCCTTCTGTTCGTCCCGGCATTGCGCTGAGCGTCCGTGCGCCGTGTCCGGACTACCTGTCGCACGGACTTGCACCGGCGAGGGTCGCCGTTCCATCCGTTCCCGGTCGTCCAGGCGTGGCGAAGGGCGACTCGCGTCGCCCCACGCTGCTCGCGGGCGCTCGCCCGCTCGCGACCGAGCCCCGGCGCCAAGCGCCGGGCCTCGCGGGCCCTCTGCGGGTTAACTCCCCTCCCTCGCGGTCGGGTTCGCGCGCGTCATCGGTCGGACCGGGGGGTGTCGTCTCTGTTCGAGTGCCAGCCGTCTCCGGCTCTGGACTTGCGTCCAGTCGCCCGTCCGGACGGTGGGGGGACTTTCCTCGTGTCGCCACGGGGGCCGGGCTCTCCCTGCCGCGGGCGTCGTACTGTGGGCGGGGGTATAAGCGCCGCGGTCGCTGACCGGGCGTTCAGGCGCCGAGACGAGGGTTCAAGACGAGCCCGTGCGTACGGGTGTCCATGTCTGGAGCCGAGTCGGTGCGGCTGACCTACGAGGACGGGGCGCGTGCGGTGGAACTGGCCCGCGAGGCGGTCGAGGCATACGTACTTCAGGGGCAGCGCGAGCAGCCAGGAAGTATGCGCGACGCGTTCTACGCCCGGACGGGCGCGCTGGTGCGCATCCGCTCGACACGCGGGCGGAGACGGCTCCGGGGCTGTGCCGGCGCCTATCGCGGGTCGGACCAGCTGGGCCACGCCATCGTCGAGGCGGCGATCAAGGCCGCCTCGGGCGACTCCTGTGGCTCCGAGGTCGAGCCCGCGGAGCTGTCGAACGTCGCGGTCTCCGTCTGTGTGGTGACGGGCTACACGCTCACCGACGACCCCGTCGCCGACATCGAACTCGGCACGCACGGCGTCGCCGTCGACGCCGGCGCCGACCACGCCTGGCTCTACCCGACCATCCCCGTCGAGAACGACTGGTCCGCCGGCGAGTTCCTCGCGCGGGCCTGCCGCAAGGCCGAGCAGTCGCCGTTCGCGTGGCGCGACGACGACGACGTGGTCGTGACGCTGTTCGAGGGGCAGGTGTTCCGCGAGCGCGGCGACGGCTCGGTCGAAGAGCTGACCTGAGACCGCCGCAGATCAGAACCCGACCCGCTCCGCGTCCGTCAGCGCCCGCTCGACGGCCGTCGAGCGGTCGAACTCCCGGACCACCGCGCCGTCCCTGACGAGCGGCTCCAGCAGCGACTCGGCGTCGCCCGGCGCCGCCGTCCCCTGCCGTGCGACGTGGTGGCCGCCCGCAGGCGTCCGGTACACCTCCTTCACGCCCGGCAGCTTCCCGCGCTTCCCGGCCGGCTCGCCGTCCACCTGCACGATGTCGAGCGCGAAGTCCACCGGGTCGGCGTTCGAGACGTACCCTCCGACGCCGAACGCGTCGGCCACGTCCCGGAGCGCCCGGAGCTGGTCGGGGTCGAGCCCGCCCGAACAGACCACGTCGACGTCCTCGCGGCCGAGTTCGGCGAGCGCCCAGCGCACCTCGCGGACGATGTGCCGGAGGTCGCCACGGCGCGAGGAGGTGGTGTCGACCCGCACCCCGTCGAGGTCGTCCCCGAGCGCGTCGACCGCCCGCCGCGTCTCCGCCACCTCGTCAGAGAACGTGTCGACGAGGGCGACCCGCGGCACCTCGGGGGGCGCGGCCTCGTGGAACGCCCGCCACGCCGCCTCCTGCTCGCCGCGGCCGAAACAGAGCACGAGCGCGTGTGGCATCGTCCCGCTCGCCTCGCGGCCGAGCACCTCGCCCGCGGCGACGTGCGAGAACCCCTCGAACCCGGCGGTCAGCGCCGCGCGCTCGACCACGGCGGCCATCGACGGGTGGACGTGGCGCGCGCCGAACGAGAGGAGGGTCGCGTCGGGCGCGGCCCGGCGACACTCCAGGGCGGCCGTGGCCATCCCGCTGGCGTGCGAGAGAAAGCCGAGCAGAGACGTCTCGAACCGCGCGAACGCGCGGTACGGCCCCTCGACGCGCACCACCGGCCCGCCGTCGAACAGGCGGCCCGCCCGCATCGCGTCCGCGTCGACGGGCAGACCCTCCAGCAAGGCGGCGGCGTCGCGCACCCCCGCGAGTAGCTCGAACGACCCGTCGGGGAACTGGTCGGCGGTCACCTCCGCGACGACGTGGGGGTCCCGGCCCGCCCGCGCTAGCGCCGCCTCGGTCCGCTCGAAGTAGGCGTCGGTCGCCCGGCCCGCCCGCACCGCGTCGGCCTCGACCACGTCGAACTCCATGCCCGCCGGTCGCCCTCCTCGGTGAAAAGTTCGGAGATCGAAGCCGGCGATCGAAGAGAGATCGTCTTCGACGCGGCCGGGCCGGCTCGCGGACCCGTCAGTCCCGCCGCGCGACCCCGACGACGAGGGCGACGACGGCGACGACGGCGACGAGGCCGAGGACGCCGGTGGCCGCGAGCGCGAGCGTCGGGGTCCGGCCGAGCGACGGGCCGGCGCCGCCGATCGCCCCGCCGTCGTCGTCGGGAGCGAGGTTCGGTCTGATCGCCTCGACGGCGGCCGGGTCGGGCCCGTTGACGATCGTAACCCGCGTCCCGTCGCGGGTGACGCGGAAGGCGTCGGCGTACTCGCCCTCCGGGATCACCCACGTGCCGTTCTGTCGCTCGGCGTCGTGCGCCCGGAGGATCGCCTCGTGGGCGCGTCGGAACTCCCGGGCGTCCTGGGGCGTGTCCCACTCGGTGACCCAGACGTAGCCGCCCTCCGGGCGGTCGGGGTGGCGGTACGGGAACACGCGGTCGTTGCCCCACCCGGCTGAGGGCTCGGCGTCGTAGTTGTACGTGTCGAGCGGGGAGTCGGTCTGGGCGAGCGCCCGGGGGTCGATGGTGTCCGCGCCGGCCTCGCGCGCCTGGTACCAGAACATCACGTAGATGGAGGCCTCGCCGACGGTGTCGGAGCCGTTCTCGCCCTCGTCGGGGTAGGTGCGCCAGCCGTCGGTCGCGCGGTCGGTGTACGCGATCGGAACCGGCTCCTCGTCGGTGAGGTGGATTGTCTGCTCGGTGGAGGCGGGCGGGGAGTCGAAGGCGGCGGAGACACCGTCCCACCCCTCGCGCTCGCGGAGGTCGTTCACGTACACCGGTCCGTCGGAGTACGGCTGGAGGATCGTGAGCAGGATGCCGAGGTTCGGGGTACCGCCGCCACCCCCGCCGCTCGCGGACGGCGCGGCGCAGTCCCACTCGTCGCCGCAGCGCTGTGCGTACCGTCGCTCGACGTAGTTCGCCTCGCCCTCGATCAGCCCGTTCGCCGCGAGGTCGGCGTCCTGGGTCGCGTCGGCCGGCCGCGCGGTCGTGAGCCGGCCCTGCTGGTCCTGGAGCGCGTGAGTCAGCTCGTGGACGAGCGTGCCGTTGTCGATCGTCGGGGCGTCGGGCGTGGCCGTGACGATCCGGATCTCGTCGGAGCTCGGGGCGTAGAAGCCGGCGACGGAGCTGCCGAAGGTTCCCGAGAGCTCGTCTTGCACATCTGTGTCCTCGCCGTCGACGAACAGCGCCTCCCACACCTGGTTGTTCCACGCCGCGAAGGAGGCGTTCGGCGTCGCGTTGCCCTGTCGTTCGCGGTAGTCGTCGCGCGAGATGACCGCGACGTCGACCGGGTCGGTGAACTCGGCCTCGCGGATGTACTCGACGCGGGCGGTCGAGCGCGCGACCAGCGCGTCGATCTCGCGGTCGGACAGGCCGTCGGACTGGTCGACGTCGATCGGGTCGTCGTGCCAGTAGCCGTCCTCCCAGCCGATCCGGTCGCTGGGCGGATCGGCTCTGACCTGTGCGGGCGGGTCCGCGGCGTCGCCCTGTGCGACCGCCGCGACCGGGGTCACGCCGGCAGCGACGACGAGGAGGGCAACGAGCGGGCGGAGGTGCATAGACGGGCCAAGGGCCCCCTCGGGAAGTAGCTTGCCCGGTCCGTTTTGTGTCCGCACGACGACGCCTCGCGTATGCCATCGTTCGATCCCAACCGGACCGCGGTCGTCGTCGTCGACGTCCAGAACGGGTTCTGTCACCCCGACGGGAGCCTCTACGCGCCCGCGAGCGAGGCGTGTGTCGACCCCGTGACCGAGCTCGTGGACCGCGCGCGCGACGCCGACGCCCGCGTCGTCTACACCCGCGACGTCCACCCGCCCGGGCAGTTCGACGACGCGCACTACTACGACGAGTTCGAGCGGTGGGGCGAACACGTCGTCGAAGGGTCCTGGGAGGCCGAGCTGGTCGACGAGCTGCGTCCGGCGGGCGAGCGCGAACACGTCGTCGAGAAACACACCTACGACGCCTTCCACGAGACGGAGCTCGACGGCTGGCTCTCGGCACGGGGTGTCGAGGAGCTCCTGGTCTGCGGGACGCTCGCGAACGTCTGTGTCCTCCACACCGCGGGGAGCGCCGGCCTGCGGGACTACCGGCCCGTCCTCGTCGAGGACGCGCTCGGGTACATCGAGGAGAGCGACCGCGAGTACGCCGTCGACCACGCCGACTGGCTGTTCGGCGAGCGGACGATGCTCGACGCGGTGACGTTCGAGTAGCGCGGGCGAGACGACCCGAGGAAACGGGACGGCGCTACCGCGGCGACGGGCGACCCAGCCGCGGGCGCTCGCCCCGCCGAGTATCGACCCGGGCCGTGTCGCCGACGACGAGGTCGTGGTCGGGCGCCACCACCTTCGCGCCGGCGCCGTCGCGCGCGAGAAACAGCGAGAGGCCGACGGCCGGCGTGGCGGCTGTCTCCGCGCGTCCGAGCCACATCTCGACCTCCCGCCACGCCACGCGCCGTCCCGTCCGATCCCCGACGGTCGTCCCGAACAAAGAGAGCGGGCCGTCCGCGCCGGGACCGAGAGCGCCGCCGCCGGCGTAGTGCGGGACGCCGCCGTCGAGGACGGATACGCCGTCCGGTCCGTCGACGGCCAGTCCGACCCACTCGCCGTCCGCGGCGGGCGCGTCGAGCCACACCCACGTCTCGCCGGTCGCGACGACCCGGCCGCGGCCGTCCCACGCGAGCGGCGCGGGATCGACGCCGAGCGAGACGGGCAGCGACCCGGCCGCGCGACGGAGGTTCCGGTCTGGACTCCTGAACCCCAGGTGGAGGTGCGGGTCGACCCACGGCGCGAAGTAGCCCGAGTCGACGAGCCGACCCAGGTCGTCGCCGACCGCGACGCGGTCGCCCGCGGCGACGTCGGGGTCGACGTGGAGGAGTCGCGCGACGAGCGGCGAGCAGTCGCCCAGCCCCGACGCCCCGCGATCCACGTCGACGAGGATCAGGTGGTCCTCCGCGTCGGCGCCCGGCCGCGCCGGCGCGCCCGTCGCGAGCGTCTCGCGCACCGTCCCGGCGACGGGCGAGGGCGCGCGCTCGCCCCCGGGGTAGCAGTCGACCGCGTGGCCCGCGTCGTGGGCGGGGTACGGCGAGTTGAACAGTGAGAGCCGGGCGTAGCAGTCGCAGGTTCCGCGAGGGAGACGGACAGTCGGGGACGCGGCCATCGGGCGAGCGAGGGCCGCGGAGGGGTTAAGTCGACGCGTCGCCCTTCCGCGGGCGTGGCACGCAGGGACACGGAGAACGACGAGGGGACGGCCGAACGCCTGCTCGACCGCGCCGTCGCGACCGGCGCGTCTGCGACCCGTGTCTGGCGCCCCGCGCCCTGCGTGGCGTTCGGCCCCCGCGACCGCCGCGCGCCGGGCTACGAGCGGGCGCGGAGGGAAGCCGTGGCACGGGGGTACGCGCCCGTCGAGCGGTCGGTCGGCGGCCGCGCTGTCGCGTACACCGGCCGGACGGTAGCGTTCGCGGTCGCGCGGCCGGACGACGGCGCGCGGACGGAACTGACGGCGCGGTACGACGACGCCAGGGAGCGACTCGTGGCGAGCCTGACCGGTCTCGGCGCGCGTGTCGAGGCGGGCGAGCAGCCAGACGCCTTCTGTCCCGGGGACAACGGCGTCCGCGCCGTGGACGGCGGGAAGGTCGCGGGGCTCGCGGGGCGCGTCCGGGCGGACGCGACGGCCGTCGCCGGCTGTGTGCTGGTCGACGACCGGGCGGCACAGCGCGAGCTTCTGGCGCCCGTCTACCGCGCGCTCGGGCTCCCGTTCGACCCCGCGTCGGTCGGTGACCTCGCGAGCGCCGGCGCGGACCCCGGGCCGGGCGCGGTCGAGCGAGCGCTCCGGGACGCGTTCGCGCCGCAGGAGTGAGGAGCGCGGAGGCCGAAGGACCGGTCGTGAGCGACGACGGCGAGACGGACGTCCGCGAGCACCCCGACGCTTACGAGGTCGGGCGGGGCGAACACGGCGCCTTCGAGTTCCAGCCGTACAAGGACGAACTGCTCGACCTGTGGGGGATCAAAAGCGAAGACGAGGCCGAGGAGGCCGCGGAAGCGATCCACGAGACGTTCCGCGCGTACCGCGACGCGGGCGACTTTCCGGGGATGGACATGGCGCGAAAGTATCTCCAGATGGGCTGGACGCGCAGTCTCAGGTACGCGAAGTATCCGGGGGGACGGAAGTACGACGAGGACGGCGAGGAACGAGAGCCCGAGGAGTGGTACGACGAGGAGAAGCGACGGATCTCGCTGATCTACAAGGAGCGTCTGGACGCGGTGCGGGCGGACGAGACGTACCAGCGGGCGCGCGAGGCGTGGACGGACGGAGAGTGATCGGCGGCCACGGCCACCCCAGAGAATTAGTGTCGGTCCATTATGTTACGTGACATGTTCGGAGGACAGACGGGGCCCGAAGTCTGGCGGCTGGTCCAGAACTGGACGCCGTCCGAGGTGTACGATCACGAGCGGAAGTATCAATCAGAGTTACAGAGCTATCTCGACGAAAACCTCAACGGCGGTGGTGGCGGGTTCGGGATGGGTGGCGGTCAGAGTCACGCCGTTAGTACCGAACGCGGCACCGCGTACGGCGACGTCGTCGTCGACGACACGGTCGGGATCGAGCTGAAACGGAACTTCTCGAACAGTCAGAAACGCAAGCTTCGGGGCCAGCTCGCGGACTACGGTGACAACTACGACTTCGTCATCGCCTGCGCCTGTGGTGTAGAGGATACGGACGGCTGGCGCGAAATCGAGAACAAGTTCTCTGAAGGACAGCGTGGAATGATGGATATGACAGAGTACCGGTTCATCATCAAGCGGCGAGAGGACTTCGGTCGAGACGATAGCGGTCAGAACGGCGGACTGCTTGGCGGCGACGGGTTCCTCTGAGATGGCCGTCGACGACGCTAATCCACTACTCGTGGCCGCGCTCGTGATCGGTGTTCTCGTCTTCGTACAGCCGCTCGAATCCACCTACGCTGGCGTCTCGACGAACCGGATTGCCGTCGGTATCGTCGCGGTCGGGGGAGTAACTGGCACGTTCCGGTGAGCTGTCCCGCGGAGATAGTTCCTCGCTAGCGCCGATCCGTCGGCGAGCCGTCCCGGCGGTGCTGGAGCCGCTCTGCCACCTGCGCCGGGACGGTCACCCCGCAGTACGCACACGCCCACGACCGACGGGCGACGCCGGAGCGCCGCTCCATATCCTCGCGCGCGTCGAGCGACGCACCACAGCCGTCACAGCGGTAGGGCACGAGCAGACGGTGGGACGCGGCGGGCTTTGAGTCTACGGTCCGCGGGGAGACAGAGAGTTTAGGGACGGGGGCGCGACGTGCGCCCGTGCTCTTCAGGAACGCGGCGCTCGCGGACGGCCGCCGGCGGGACGTGCGGGTCGAGGGCGAGCGAATCGAGGCGGTGGACACGGGACTCAGCCCCCGCGAGGGCGAACGGGTGCGCGACGCCGACGGGCGCCTGCTGCTCCCGGGCGCCGTGGACGCGCACGTCCACTTTCGCGAGCCGGGGTTCTCGCACAAGGAGACGTGGGGAACGGGGTCGCGCAGCGCCGCCGCGGGCGGCGTCACGACGGTGGTCGACCAGCCCAACACCGACCCGCCGACGACGACCGGCGCCGCCTTCGACCGGAAGGCCCGGCTCGCGCGGTCGTCGGTCGTCGACTACGGCCTGAACGGCGGCGTGACGCCCGACTGGGCCCCCGACTCGCTGTTCGACCGCCCGCTCTGTGCGCTGGGCGAGGTGTTTCTCGCGGACTCGACGGGCGACATGGGGATCGAAGCGGGCGCGTTTCGGGAGGCGCTCGAACGCGCCGCCGCGGCCGACGTTCTCGTGACGGTCCACGCCGAGGACGCGGGCCTGTTCGACGAGGGGGCGACGGACCGCGCGGACGCGGACGCGTGGAGCGCCTACCGCACGGCCGAGGCCGAGGTCGCGGCCGTGGAACGCGCCGTCGAACTCGCCGACGCCGCCGGCGCGCGGCTCCACGTCGCGCACACGTCGACGCCCGAGGCCGTCGACCTCGTCGCCGACACCCCCCACACCTGCGAGGCGACCCCGCATCACCTCTTGTTGGACCGCTCGGACCTCGACGAACTCGGCACCCTCGGTCGGATGAACCCCCCGCTGCGGTCGCCCGAACGGCGTGCGGGCCTGTACGAACGGCTCGTCGACGGCCGCGTGGACGTCGTCGCCACCGACCACGCGCCCCACACCCGTGCGGAGAAAGACGCCGGGATCTGGGCGGCGCCGAGCGGCGTCCCCGGCGTGGAGACGATGGTCCCGCTGCTCCTCGCGCTGGCGCGCGACCCCGACGACCCGCTGACGGTCGCGCGGGTGTGCGAGGCGACGGCGACGGCGCCGGCGGCCCTGCTCGGCCTGCCGGAAAAAGGGAGGGTTCGGGAGGGCGCGGACGCAGACCTCGCGCTGTTCGAGGCCGAGCCGCGGCCGGTGCGCGGAGCACGGCTCCACTCGCGGTGTGGGTGGACGCCGTTCGAGGGCGGGGCGGCGCCGTTTCCGGCGCTCACGCTGCTGCGCGGGGGAGTCGCGTACGAACGGGGGGACGGGGGGGAGCGGTTCGGCCCCGCCCGGGGAGAGAACGTGCGGAGCGACGCGCGCTAGTCGGCGCCGGTCTCCGCCTCGCGGAGCTCTTCCGACGCCTCGCGCACCTCACGCATCACCGAGGAGATGCGGTCTTCGGCCTCCAGCTCCTCGGCGACGGCCAGGTCGACGCCCTCCACCTCGAGGAGGAACTTCGCGGTCTCGGTCACCTCGTACATCAGGTCGTCGAGCTCGTCGGCGGTGAAAAAGCCCGACATCGCGCCGTAGAGAAACGTCGCGCCGGCCATCCGGACCTTCTCCTCGAAGGACGCGCGGGCCTGGTTGACCGCCTGGGGCGAGTACGTGTCGGTCATAAAGGGGACGAGCTCGGGGAGGTTCTCGCCGATCTTCGTCATCTCGACGCCCGTCTCGGTCCGGAAGTCGGCACAGAGCCGCGCGAGCGCCCACTCGCGGGCGGTGATGTACGTCCGGTCCCGCATGAACTCGTTGACGCGGTCGTACTGCGCGCCGTCCATCTTGGTGAACCGCTCGTACGTCCGGACGTCCGGCGGGAGCTCCGCCGCGGACGCCTCGTCGGTCTCCTCCCCGGTCTGGCTGCCCTCCGCTCCCATACTCGTGTGTCGGGGCGGTCGCTCGAAAAGCGTTCCGTCGGCGTCGGCCGTGCGTCAGACGTGTCGAGGGCAGGGTTTTTCGCGGGGGGCGCTGGAGGGGCGGATGTGAAACAACTGCTCGGGGTCGGTGGAACAGACGACGGCATCCGGGCGCTCGAACGCACGCTCGACCGGGTCCGCGAGACGGGCGACGAACTCTCGGTCGCGGTGTTCGAGAACCCAGAGTCCGAATCGACACCCGACGAGGTCGAAGCGGACGTCCGCGACCGCCTCGAGACGGCGGGCGTGGCGGCGACGGTCTACCGGCTAGAGGGGCATCCGGGGAGCGAGCTGATCGAACTCGCGGAGCGCGAGGGGGTCGACCGAATCGTCCTCGGCGGCGGCGAGCGGAGCCCGATGGGGAAGGTCCAAGTCGGGTCGGTCGCGCAGTTCGTCGTGGTCAACGCGCCGCTCTCGGTGACGCTGGTCAGATGAACCAGCGCGAGTATCCCGACGAACCGGCCGGGCCGTTTCCGGCGCCGCCGCGAGAGTTCGTCGACAGCGAGGGGCGCTCGATCCAGATCGTCGGGGTGGACGACCACATCGACCGCGAGCGGGCGACGCGGATGCTCGTCGAGATGTACCGCGCGTTCGACCCGGCAGACCGGGCGCAGGGCATCCCGCCGACCGGCGAGTCGGCGGTCCGCGACTGGGTCGGACGGGTGATGGAGGAGGACTGCTGGAACGTCATCGCCATCTCGCGGGAGCGCGACACGGCGGTCGGACACGTCACCCTCGTCCCCGACGGCGAGGCCTACGAGCTCGCGATCTTCGTCCTCCAGTCCCACCAGGGCGCGGGGATCGGCACCGAGCTTCTGCGGACGGCGCTCGGCTACGGGGCGCGCCACGACGTGGACCGGGTGTGGCTCACCGTCGAGCGCTGGAACGCGGCGGCGATCGCGCTCTACAGGAAGGTGGGGTTCGTCACCGACGAGAGCGGGAGCTTCGAGCTCGAGATGTGTCTGCGGCTCGGCGACGACTACACCGAGAGCACCGGCTGACTCGCGTACAGGAGGACGTACTCCGCGACCCGCTCTAAGCTGTCGTGGCTCTCGGGTTCTCGGGGGACGACGAGGAAGTCGGCCACGATGGTCTCGGCGAGGTCGAGGACGACGCTCCCGGGGTGGTGGGTCTTGACCTCCGTCGAGAAGCCGTACGCCGTCGACGACTGGATGGGGACGCCGACCTCGTCCGCGAGGCCCCGCAGGTCGTCGAGGTAGCCGTCGCTCTCCTCGCGGAGGCCCTCGCAGTCGACCGAGCCGGTTTCGACCGCGCGCGACGCCGCCTGGTCGAGGACGTACACCACGTGAATCCGGGCGTCGTACCTCGCCGCGATAGCAAAGGCGTACCGGGCCGCGCGCGTCGACTCGTCGCTCCCGTCGACGGGAGCGAGCACGAGGTCGATATCCATGCGTCCGGGTGTACCGGGAGGGGTGAAAAGCGCCCCGGGCGAGCTCAGGAGTTGACCGTCACCGTCGCGGCGGTCCCGCCGCGGTCGACGGCGACCGTCGGCGTGAGTTCCCGCCCGCCGAGGGACGCGTCGACGAACATCGGCACGGAGTCGAACAGGCCGAGGACCACGAAGCTCTGGGGGCTCGGCGGCGAGACACCCTGGGTGACGAAGAAGCCGAACAGCCCCAGCCCGGCGACCCCGGCGACGAGGTAGACCCACCCGCGGGCCACAATCAGGCCCGGCATCAGGTAGCCGAGCGCCATCGCGACGAGCCACGGCAGACACATCGGGTCACCGCCAGCTGTGGGTCGGGCACCGTCGCGCCGTAGACGTTCGCGGCGAACGCGCCGGCGGTCACCACCAGCCACACCACGAACGGGGAGGAGTAGCTCTCGGTCGCGGGACGGACAGCCCGCCGAGGAGGAGCCGGAGGCCCGTGAGGACGGCCCACGCGAGGATCACGAGGCCCGTGGTCCCGACGAGCGTCACCTCGTCTGACACGAGTTCTACGAACAGGGCGGTGTCGGCCCAGCCGACGATGCCCACGACGCCGATGAGCGCGAGATACGCGTTCACGCTGGCCGGGGTGCCGTCGCCGGTTCCGAGGATGCGCTTCGGCTAACGCGTCACGTCTGCCACGTTCGAATACATTAATTACCAGAGTGTAGACTAGTCTGGCGGCAACACGCCCTGAAGGCCGCACCGGGATACTTACCTCGGGTCCGGTAGATGGAGGCGCGTGAGCGTGCCGACGTTCGAGACGGTGCTGGTCGCGACCGACGGGTCGGAGAGCGTCGAACGCGCCGTCGAGGTCGCGCTCGACCTCGCCGCGCGGTTCGAGGCCGACGTCGAGACGCTGTACGTCCTCGACGAGGCGGAGCTGAACGGCTCGCCCGACCGCGTACACGACGACCTCCGCTACGCCCTCCAGGAGGCCGGCGGGGAGGCGCTGGTCGAGGTTCGCCGGCGCGCGGCAGCCCACGACGTCGAGGTGACGACCGCGGTCCGCGAGGGCCGGCCCGCCGACGAGATCCTCGCGCACGCCCGCGACGTGGACGCCGACGTGGTCGCGACCGGCACCCGCGGCCGCCACGGCGAGAACCGGCTGCTAGTCGGGAGCGTCGCCGAGCGGGTCGTCCGGTCGTGTCCCGTCCCCGTCCTGACCGTCCGTCGGCTCGAGAGCTGACCGGCCGCACAGCTCCGTGCGTGGGCGACCGATCCGCGGGCTTTTGCCGCGAGCGACCCCCACTCGTCCATGGACGACCGACTCATCGACACGGCGGGACTCTCGCTCGACCGGAAGTCCCGGCTCCCCGGAACCGGCTTCTTCTACCCCGACTCGCTCGACGACGAGTACGCCGAGCAGCGCACGAAGGCGGCCGTCGCGGACGCCGAGACGGTCGTGATCACGGACCGCGACGCCGACGGCCTCGCCTGCGCGGCGCTGGTGCGCGCGACGCGGGACGCGACGCTCTCCGCCGTCGCCGCCGAGGACGCGCTGGCGGCGCGGCTGGCGGGCGAGGACGGGGACGAGACGGACGACCACGAGGACGGCGCCGCCGAGGCGACGCCCGACTCGCCCGTCGCGCTCGTCGGGGCGAGCCCCTACAGCCTCGAGGACGCGCTCGACCGCGTGGCGCGGTTCGCCCCCGAGGGCGTCGAGGCGTTCGTCTGTGACCTCTGTCCGGACGAGTACCGCTACGTCGCGGACGAACTCCCCGCGCTCGTCGACCGCGCCGCCTCGGTCCGCTGGTTCGACCACCACCAGTGGGACGAGGAGGTCGCCACGCAGGTCCGGGCGGCGGGCGTCGACCTGACCGTCGGGGAGAGCAACGAGGAGTGCTCCGCCGACGTGGCGCTCCGCGAACTCGACCACGAGTTCCCCGCGCACCTCCGGGAGCTCGTCGCCGTCACCCGTGACCACGACCTCTGGCTGAAGGAGGACCCCCGGAGCGACGACCTGGCCGACTACGCCCACTGGGCCGACGACGAGGAGTACCTCGCGGTCGTCGGCGAACACGGCCCGGACCTGCCCGAGACGGTCCACGACTACCTCGCACAGCGGCGGGTCGAAAAAGGGGCGCTGGTCGAGAAAGCCGTCGGGCGCGCGACGACCCACGAGGTCGGCCCGTGGACCGTCGCGACGACCTACGGCCGCTGTAGCCAGAACGAGGTGGCGGACGCCCTCCGCGAGCAGGGGGCGGACGCCGCCGTGGTCGTCAAGCCCGCCGGATCGGCGTCGATCCGCGGGTCCGAGTCGTTCGACCGCTGTCACGAGGTCGCCGGCCAGGTGAACGGCGGCGGACACCCGAAGGCCGCGGGCTGTAAGCCCGACATCTACGACGACATGCTCGACTACGCCGCCCACTGGACGAGCGAGGGGCGGGCGGCACAGCGGGTGATCCTCGCGGCGTTCGAGCGGGTGGCCGAGGACGTGGACGGAACGGACGAGGAGGGCGAGGAGGCGGCCGCAGACGAGAGCGACGCCGACGACCCGGCGGCGTAACGGGAGCCGGTCGACGACGCG
>JAZKRX010000027.1:0-30636 GCA_036626375.1 Haloferacaceae archaeon | reverse complement strand
CGCTCGCGCACCCGTCGGTAGAAGTACGCCGCCCACTCCGTGCCGTACGGCGCGTACTGCCACACGTCGACGCCCTCGCTCGCGAGCCGTTCCTGTTCTCGTTCGCGCACTCCCATCAGCATCTGGACCTCGACGTCGGCGTCCGTCTCGGCCGCCCGCGCCAGCCCGTACTCGACTATCGCCGGGTCGTGGCTCCCGACCGCTGTGTCTGTCCCCTGTGCGAACAGCCGGTCGAGCAGGTCGCGGTAGGCGGCGTCCACGGCGGCGCGGTCCTGGTGGGCGATCCCTGGCGCCTCGTCGTACGCGCCCTTGACGAGCCGCACCGCGACGGGCAGGTCCGCGAGCCGCGCGACGTCTGCGGGCGTGCGCCGGAGGTTCGCCTGGAGACAGACGCCGAGGCGGCCAGGGAACGTGGGCGCGAGAGCACAGACCGCGTCGAGCGTCGCGTCGGTCGTTGTCGCGTCCTCCATGTCGGTCCAGAGAAAGACGCCGGCGTCGGCCGCGGCCGCGGCGGCCCGGCGGTAGTTCTCGCGGTAGGCCGTCTCGGAGACCGAGAGCCCTAGTTGTGTGGGCTTGACCGAGACACACGCGCGCAGGCCGGCGTCGGCGAGGTCCGCACACAGCCGCTCGTAGGCGGCGGCGTCGGCGTCCGCGTCCTGTCGGTCCTCGTAGTGCTCGCCGAGGAGATTGAGGATGACGCCGACGCCGGCCTGGTTGGTGCGCCGGGCGTGTTCGAGCGCCTCGGGGACGGTCTCGCCCGCGACGAACCGGCTCGCGACGGGAGGGATCACGAGAGAACTACGCACGGGCGAGTCATAAGCCGCGCGCCACGGCTCAGGCCTCGTGGAGCCGACCGCCGTCGACGGCGACGTTCTGCCCGGAGACGTACGCCGCGGCCGCGGAGCAAAAAAACAGGACGGGCGCGGCGACGTCGTCGAACGAGGCCGGCCGTCCCCGGGGGAGGCTTGCCTCGTCGACGTCGACGACGCTGTTCTCGACGACGAACGGCGAGACGGCGTTGACGGTCACGCCATCGTCCTGGGTGTCGTACGCCAGCGCGCGGGTGAACATGAGGACGCCCTTCTTCGCGGCGAAGTAGGGGAAGTTCAGCGGGGTGGCGTGGTCGTGGGCGGCGTCGGCGACGCCGAAGTTCACCACCCGGCCCCAGCCTCGCTCTCGCATGCCGGGCACGACGGCGCGCGAGCAGAGGTAGGTGCCCATCAGACAGGACTCGTAGGCGTCGCGCCACTCGGCCGGGTCGAGTTCGTCCCAGTTCCCCTGCGGGAAGTTGCCGACGACGTTACAGAGCACGTCCACGCCGCCGAGGTCGGCCTCTGCGGCCGCGACCATCGCGTCGACGTCGTCGGCGTCGGTGACGTCGCCCCGGACGACCGTCGCCGCGGCGCCCCGGTCGCGGGCGGCCGCGGCGGTGTCGTGGGCCGCGGCCTCGCTCGTCCGGTAGTGGACGGCGACGTCGGCGCCCGTCTCCGCGAGACGCAGGAGTAGTTCGCGTCCGACGCGGGTCGCGGAGCCGGTCACCAGCGCGGTTCGTCCGTCGAGGTCGGGAGAGAGGTCGACCACGAGGGGACCACGGCCCGCTCCGGATTAAGCGTGGACGACCGACACCTCGTCGCCCACGGCCACGGTCTCGCCGTGGCCTCGCGACACGCCGGCGACGAGCGTCAGCGTGTAGTCGTGTGGGAAGGCGTCGCGGTCGGCAAAGGAGGGGAACGTCGCGCCGCGGCGCTCGACGAACCGTTCGCGGAAGCGGGGCAAGGGGTCGCCGGTGTCCGGGTCGCGCTCGGGGACGACACACCGCGCGCAGGGCTCGACGCCGTGGAACTCGACGCCGTCGACCCGGAAGCGCGGCGCCTCGCTCCCGACGAAGCGGTCCTCCCAGAACGCGGGGACGCCGCCCACCTCGACGTTGACACGGAGGCGCCGGCGGACGTCTGCGGGGGTGAGCGCGTCCTCGTCGAACCAGGACGCGACCTCGCGGAGCGTCGCCGTCGAGACGACGGTGGGGCCGGCGTCCGGGCGGTCGACGAACCCCGGGGGCTCGCGGCGCCGGAGTTCGGCGTCGAGGCCGAGCGCGTCCGTGAGCCGGTCGCCCGCCGCGGCGCGCGCCGCGCCGTCGTCGAGGTCGAACGCCTCGCCAGCGACCCGGAGCGTCGCGGGCGGGTCGAAGTCGGCGTCGAGCGCGTGGATCGCGGCGCTCTGTTTGCCGTTGATCGCGTGTTTCACCGCGTCGCCGCGTTCCGTCACGGGCGGCGCGTCGGGCGGACAGAGCGCGTACTCGCGGTCGCCGGCGAGGGTGCCGGCGTCGGTGACGGGCGCGGCGTCGACGCGAACGCCGTCGAGTCCCTTCACCGGGAAGACCTGGAGCGTCTCGATGCGTGCCACTGCCGGCCGTGGGCGAGCCGGGCGCAAAAGCGTGCCGCGCGCGGCGCCGGCCCCCACGGTGGGAGGGTGGCGCCGCGAGCGGCGGCGTGCCGCGGGCCGTAGCGTTTTGCCACTCATCGCCGTGGGTGGGCGCATGGACGACGTGACGGCGGTGACGGTCGACTCGTACAGCACGCTCGTCGACGTAGACTCGCAGGCGACGGTCCTGGCGGAGGTTGCCGGCCTCGCTCCCGCGGCGGCCGAGGCCGTCTCGGACACGTGGCGCACCCAGTATCTCGTCTACTCGATGCTCGCGAACGAGGTCGACGCCTACCGACCCTTCCGCGAGCTGATCGACATGGGGCTCGCCTACGCCCTCGCGGTCCACGGCCACGAGGCCGACGACGAGACGCGCGCGCGGGTCCGTCGGGAGGTGTACCACGAGCGCCTGGACGTCTTCGACGACGTGCGTCCGGGGGTCGAACGGCTGGTCGACGCGGGCTACCCCGTGTTCGTGCTGTCGAACGGCGACCCCGGGATGCTCGACCACCTCGTCGCGGCCGCGGGGATCGGCGACCTCGTGAGCGGGACGATCAGCGCCGACGAGGTGGAGACGTACAAGCCGAACGCGGAGATCTACCGCCACGGCGCGGCTCGCGTCGGCGCGCCGATAGACGAGATTCTCCACGTCTCGGGCGGCGGGATGCGCGACGTGTGGGGCGCGAACCACGCCGGGATGCAGACGGCGTGGCTCGCCCGGCCGGAGAAGCGGCTGCCCCGCGAGTCGCTCGGCCCGGCGCCGGACGCGGTGGTCGAGCGCCTGACCGAGGTCCCGGACCGGCTCGGTTAGTCGCTCGCGGCGGCCGGGTCGCCGCGGTCAGTGTCGGTCGACTGGAGTCGACGACGGAGCGCCGGGACGACCGAGCGGTCGAGCGCGTACGGCCCGCTCCCGGTGACCAGAAGCGCCGAGGTGAGGCCGAACAGCGTGATGTGCGCGAGCACGGGGTCGTCGGGGAGCCCGAAGAGCGTCGTCGTGAGCATGAGAAAGCCGACCGCGGCGGTCCCGCGGGTGAACGCGCCGACCACGAGGAGGAGGCCGACGGCGAGTTCGGTCAGGCCCGCGCCCGCGACCCAGAGTTCGGGCGCCACGGGCACGACGCCCGTCAGGTCGTACTTCGCGACCACCTGGAGCGCCGGGCCGGGGGCGAGCAGCTTCTGGGTCACGCCGAGGTACGCGAAGTTCAGGCCGAGGCCGACCCGGACGACCGCCGGCGCGAGGTCGCGACCGAGGCCGACGCGGGCGAGCACCTGTGCGGGCGCCGGGAGTCCGCGGAGCCGGCTCGCGAAGGTGCCGTCGGTCACCACCAGTCGGCGGAGGAGCGCGTCGGCGCTCGGCTGTCCCGGCCCGACGAGGAAGATAGCGAGGAGGCCGGGAACGTACTCGCCGGCGAGCAGCATCGGCGCGCCGTACGTCGCGAGGCCGGCGCCCCACGCGACGACACCGACGAGCGCCGCAGGCCTGGTCGCGAGGCCGAACAGTAGGAGGAAGCCGACGCCGACCTGGACGACCCGCGCCTCGGCGGGGACGCTCGGGGTGAAGTAGTAGCCCGCGAAGCCGGCGCCGACGAGCGGGAGCCCCATCGCCAGCCGGAGCATCCACGGGAGGTACGGACGGTAGCTCGCGAGCGTCCGGCGGGCGGCCGCGACGTCCGGGATCCGGGCGCCGTACCGGAGGTACGCCGCCACGCCGGCGACGCCCGCGACGGCGCCGCCCGCGAGGAGCGCGAGGCTCGCTGGGTCGCCGACTACCGCGACGAGCAGTTCGCCCGCCGTCGTCGTGTCCGACCCTTCAGTCACGTAGTCGACGTGGGCAGCGGCGGGACGGGCGGCGAACGCGCCCGTGAGCAGGAGCGCGAGCGCGCCGACGCGCCCGCGCCGTATCGAACGGGACATGCCCTACCGAGTGGCGTGAGAGAGTTAAACTGGGCGGTGAAACCCCGAACGCTTAGGACGGACTGTACGCAAAGACTGCTTGTGATCCTCTGTGTCGACCCCGACGAGGCCGACCGGACGGCGACGCGGGAGGCGCTCGCAGACGCCGGCTTCGACACGCTCGGCTGCGGGTCGCTGGCGGCGGCCCGGGACGCGTTCGGCGAGACGACCGTCGACTGCGTCGTCACGGAGTACGACCTCGACGACGGAACCGGGCTCGACCTCGTGGACGAGGTGCGGACGGTCAGCCCCGACACCGCCTGCGTGCTGTTCACGACCGTCCCGCTGGCGGACGTCGACACCGCGGCGGTCGGCGGCGCCGTCGCGGAGTACCTCCGGAAGGACGCCCCGGACGCCCACGGCGAGCTCGCCGCCCTCGTCGAGCACAGCCTCTCGTTCCTGAGCCAGACCGCCTACCCGCTGCCCGACGACGAGGGCGCCCGGATCGCGGCGCTCGGGCGCTACGCCGAGCAGCCGGGGGAACTCGACGGCGCGCTCGACCGGCTGACGACGCTCGCGGCCGGGCTGTTCGGCGTCGACGCGGCGTTCGTCGGGCTGGTCGACGCCCACCACGAGCGGTTTCTCTCCTGTCACGGCGCCGACTACGAGACGGCGCCGCGCGAGGACACCATCTGCACGTACGCCGTCCTCGACGAGGACGTGACGGTGGTCGAGAACGTCCCCGACGACCCCCGGTTCGCGTCGAACGACCTCGTTGCCGACGTCGGCATCGGCTTCTACGCCGGCGCGCCGCTGTTGACCGACGACGGGCAGGCGATCGGGACGTTCTGTCTCGTGGACGACGAGCCGCGGTCGTTCTCCGCGGCGGAGACCGACCACCTCCGGCTGCTGGCCGACGAGGCGATGGACCAGCTGGAGCTTCGGCGGCGGCTCGCCGACGCCGAGGGGGCCGAGGCGTGAGCGCTCGCCCGTCCGTCTTCGGGCTCGTCGCTGACCCTCCGCCGGCGCTCCGGCTCGCGCTGTTCTCTCCTTCCGGCTCTCGGCGGTGGTCGTCGTGAGCGACACCGCGGAGTCCTCGTCGTACGCCGTCGAGGGCCTCCCGATGAAGCCAGTCCGCCCGGGGTCGACGGTGCTCGTCGCCGGACCGACCCACGGCGGCGCCCGGACCGCCGCGCTCCGGACCCTCGCCGGGCCGGCCGGCGAGGGCGCCATCCTCGTCACGACGAACCAGCGCGCCGCGCGGTTCGTCGAGGACTGCCAGGCCGCCGGGATCGCGGTGGGGAGAGACCGCGCCGCGATCATCGACTGCGTCGGCGACGAGGACAGCGGCGTCCCCGCGCGGCTCCTGCCCGTCTCCGGCCCCGCCGACCTGACCGGCATCGGGATGCGCTTCTCGGACGTCTACATGGAGTTCAAACGGGAGGGGATCGCCCGCGTCCGGACGGGGCTGTTCTCGCTCTCGACGCTCCTGACGCTCGGCGACCTCCAGACCGTCTCGCGGTTCGTCCACACGCTCGTCGGCCGTATCGACAGCGTCGACGGGATGGGCGTGCTGCTCGTCGACCCGTCGACCCACGACGAGCGCGCGGTCAACACCGTCGCGCAGTTCTGCGCGGGCCGGGTCGACGTCCGCGAGACCGAGGACGGCCCGGAGCTCAGGGTGGGTGGCCTCGCCGACACCGACCGCGAGTGGCGGCCGTTCGAGCGCTGAGGCGGGCGCCCGTGGCGCGCCGGCGAGTTCCTCGCGTCGCTCGACCGTCCCGGTGGGATTTACCAGTCGGCGTGCCGAACGGCGGTCTATGTCCGACGCCGGCGAGTTCGGGAGCTACGGAGGACGACACGTGCCGGAACCGCTCGAGGAGCCGCTGGCCCAGCTGGCCGAGGCGTTCGACGACGCGATGGCCGACGAGTCGTTCGTCGCCGAGTTCCACGACTACCTCGAACAGTTCGGCGGGCGTCCGACGCCCGTCTTCCACGCGAAGACGCTCTCTGCGCGCTACGACGCGACAATCTACCTCAAACACGAGGACCTGCTCCACGGCGGCGCGCACAAGCTGAACAACACGCTCGGGCAGGCCCTGCTGGCGAAACGGGAGGGCAAAGACCGGCTGATCGCAGAGACGGGCGCGGGCCAGCACGGCACCGCGACGGCGATGGTCGGCGCGCTCCTGAACATGGACGTCACGGTGTACATGGGCCGTCACGACATGGCGCGCCAGGAGATGAACGTCTTCAGGATGCGCCTGATGGGCGCCGACGTGGAGCCGGTCGACCGGGGGAACGAAGGGCTCGCGGAGGCCGTCGACGCCGCGCTGGAGGACTACGCGGCGAGCTTCGAGAACACCCACTACCTCGTCGGGAGCGTCGTCGGCCCCGACCCGTTCCCCCGGATGGTCCGCGAGTTCCAGTCGGTGATCGGCGAGGAGGCCCGCGAACAGGTCCAAGAGCGCCACGGCGACCTGCCCGACGCCTGCGTCGCCTGCGTGGGCGGCGGGTCGAACTCGATCGGCCTCTGGCACGCGTTCAGAGACGACGACGTCGCGTTCTACGGCGCGGAGCCGGGCGGCACCGACGACCAGCACCACTCCGCGCCGCTCTCGAAGAGCGTCCAGGCGGAGCCCCAGGTGTTCCAGGGGATGAAGACGAAGTCCATCGGCGAGGGCGTCCAGAACCATTCGGTCTCCGCGGGACTCGACTACCCCGCCGTCGGCCCCGAACACGCCGCCCTCCAGGAGATGGGCCGCGCGGAGTACCACGCGATCACCGACGACGAGGCGCTCGCGGCGTTCCGCGAACTGAGCGAGGCAGAGGGGATCATCCCGGCGCTCGAACCGGCCCACGCGATCGCGCTGGCGACCAAGCTCGCCGAGGCGGGCCGCCACGACACCCTGCTGGTCAACCTCTGTGGCCGCGGCGACAAGGACATGCAGACGGCCGCAGAGCAGTTCGACCTCTCGTAGCCCGCTACTCCGCGTCCAGCGCCTTCTCGAAGTGGACGAGGTCGTAGCCCGCCTCGCGCGACTCGCCGACCGCCTCGTAGCCCGCGCTCCGGTAGAGCGCGACCGCGCCCGACTGTCGGCTCGCCGTCGTCGCGAGGACGGGGTCGAACCCTCGCGCCGCCGCACGACGCTCCAGCGCCGCGAGGAGCCGTCGTCCGTACCCCCGGCGCTGGTGGGTCGGCGCGACCCGCATCCGGTGGAGCTCGGCGGCGCCCGGCACCGTCCGCTCGTCGGCGTGGCCCGCCTCGTTCGGGAGGAGACCTCCGACCGCGACGACCCGGCCGTCGAACGTCGCCGGCGGGCGGTCGGAGTCGGTCGCGTCGGTCCCGCCCTCGTCGACGACGCCGACGAGGAACGCGCCGCCGACGTCGAGGTACGACCCCGGCACGTCCCGCAGGTCCTCGGTGCCGGGAACGTCGCTCGGGTCGACGCCCGCGTCGCGCAGCGCCCACTCGTGGAGGGTCCAGACGGCCTCGGCGTCCCGGGGGTCGTACGAGCGGAGACGGACCGCGGGGTCGCTCACGCCGGGGGTCGGCGACGCAGAAAAAAGAAGGGAGCGAAACGGCGGTCGGCCGCGCTCAGTCGTCCGCGGCCCTGGGCTCTTCTTCCTCGCGCTCGCGGTCGTCGGTCGAGATGGGGTCGGTCTGGTCCTCGGAGAACCCCTCGGACTCGGCCATCCGCTCGCGTGCCTCGGGGTCGAACCGCGCCTCGATGTCCTGGTAGCGGTCGACGAAGGAGAGCTCGTGGTGGCTCTCCGTCTCGTGGCCGACGTACCGGTCCTCCAGGTCCCACTGCGCCGCGGCGCCCTGGTCGGCGATGGCGGCCATGTCTTCGTAGACGGCGTGGGCGCCCGAGTGGAGTCCGTACAGCGTGATGAAGATGTACTGGTAGCCCAGGTCACCCAGCTCCTCGAAGGTGAGCGGGTCGTCCTCGGCGGACCACTCGAACGACGACGAGTAGTTGAACGCCAGGTCGAGGTCGGGGTGGGTCTCGTGGATGGTCTCGGCGTACGCGACGGCGTCCTCGCGCGAGGGGTCGGGCATCTCGGGCCAGACGAGGTCGACGCCCGCGTCGGCGTAGCGGCGCCCGCGCTCGAGGTGTTCCTCCCAGTCGCCGTTGGCCGAGCCGTAGGCGTCAGTCCGCGCGATAATCACGGTGTCGTCGGACTGGCGCGCGTCGACGGCGGCCTCGAACCGCGCCTCTGCGGTCTCGCGGTCGACGATCTGCTTGCCCGCGATGTGGCCACAGCGCTTCGGCGTGGTCTGGTCTTCGATGTGGACCGCGGCGACGCCGGCCTTCTCGTACTCCCGGACCGCGCGGCGGACGTTGTGGATCCCGCCGTAGCCGGTGTCGCAGTCGGCGACGACCGGCAGAGTCGTCGCCTCCGCGATGCGCTTTGCGTTCTCCACCATCTCGGTCATGGTGACCATCTCGAGGTCCGGGAAGCCGAACTGCCCGAGAACCGTCGAGTAGCCCGACATGTAGACGGCGTCGTGGCCCGCCATCTCCGCGAGCCGGGCGTCGAGCGCGTGGTAGAGCCCCGGCGCGAAGACGTACGGCTCGCCCTCCAGGAGTTCGCGGAACTCGCGGCCCTTCGGGTTGTCTATCTCCCGCTCGAACACCGTCTGGTCGAGCTCCGAGGGGTGTGTCACTCCGAGCCCTCCATCAGCGCCAGCTCGAACGGGTCGGCGCGATAGGTCCCGTACTCGTCGTCCCCGTCGGTCGTCTCCGGAACCAGCGGGACCTCCGGGTCGAGATCCGGCGTCGGGATTCGGCGAACGTTGTCGGCCCCGTGGTCGTCGGTCCGGCAGGGCGTTCGTCGGTACGTGCGTCGGTCGGTGGTGTCGCGTGTCATGTGGGTCGTTCGGGTGGTGTCGGCTGCAGTCGTGTCGTCGGCAGGTCGGTTCGGCTGTCGGTCGCGTCGTCGTCTACGCCCATCTGTCTCGCCTCACTCACCGCTGTGACAGCCCGGAAAATAAATGTAATGAACAATAATGATAATATTGTATTATGATGTTTGTATGCCACGGCGACGAGGCGTCCCATCGGCCCGGCGTCCGGCGGCGACGCCGGCGCACCTGCGTCCGCGGAGCGGGGCCGCTCACGCCCGGAGTCGGCCGCCGCCGACGGACGCGAGGAGGAGCGACCCGCCGAATATCAGGCTCCCCGCGAGGGGTGCCGAGACCGGTCCGACCGCCCCGAAGACGACGAGGGCGAACGCGACGCCCGCCGCGAGCGGCCGCGCGGCGAGTTCGCCGGCGAACGCGCGGCCGCTCCAGTACGCGAGCGTGGCAGCGCCCGCGAGCGACCGCTCTGTCTCCGGCGCCGTAGCGGGCGCGAATCCGTCGAGGTCCGCGCGCGCGACCCGTACCACCGCACCCGTGTGGACCCGCCTCCCCTCGCCGTCGCCGACGCGGAGTAGCGTGACGCCGCGCTCGTCGACTCCGACGACGCGGTAGGTGCCCCGCGGGACGACCGTGCCGTCGGCCCGGAGATGGTCTGAGAGGGTGAGGTCGTCCACGCGGGTACGCTCTGGACGGTGCGCGAAAAATCCAGGGGCGGCGCGTCTCGTCTACTCTCCGGTCGGCCTGCCCATCCGCCCGCGGATGTCGCTCGCGAGGGGGGCGACCGTCTGCCAGTCGCGCGGCGGGCGGTGGGTCGGGAGCTCGCCGGCCGGTCGGCGCTCCTCGCGCGGCGTCCGCCGCGTCGTCGTCCGGGCGCGGCGGCTCATCGGTCCGCTCCGTTCGGCTCGTCGGTGGTCGTCGGTCGGTCCGTCTCCGTCGTCGTCGTGTCGTCGGTCATGTGGGTCGTGAGGGTGGGGTCGGCGGCGGTCGATAGGTCGGGCGTGTCGTCGGCGCTGCGGTGTCCCCGCGTACGTGGTGAAGCATCGGCGTCTCTCTCTGTGACTGTCTCCGACATAAACCTAATGGTCGTTAATGATGCTTGCCGCCGGACTGCACCTCGGCGGCGCCCATTCGTCGCGCCCGCCGGCAGGTGACGGCCCGTGGAAACCCGACGTGGGGGACAGCCCGCCGCCTCAGAAGGAGACCTGCTCGCGCGCCGTGTAGTGCGGGTTGTGTCCCCGGTCGTCGTAGCCGGCCCGCCCGATCAGTCGCCCGTCGGCACAGCACAGGAGCGTCGACCGGAGGTCCTCGGGGGTGTGGTAGACGGTGTCGAATCCGAGTTCCGCACAGGTGTCGAGCAGCGCCCCGACGGACTGGTCCGAGCCGTCCGGGACGTCGATGTCCGCGGCCGCCAGCTCTTCTCGCAGGGTCTCGTGGGTGACTGGGTAGTCGTGGCTCTGCTCGACCTGCGCCGGAATATCACCAATCTTCATTCGCATTCGGTTCCGGGGGCGGTGTCATGATAAATCGTGTGGTTCACGGCGAGATCTGACGGGGTCACGACTCCCTGCTGCGCTCCCGGACCGCCGCCAGGTCCGCGCGCGTGTTGACGTTCGTCGTCGACCGTCGTATCGGGACTTCCTCCGGTACCGCCGCCACCGGGACGACGTGGACGTCGAGTTCGGCGAGGAGCGCGCGTGGTCCGGCGGTCGCGGGGAGTCGGTCCCGAACCGCGAGGACGCGCTCCCGCCGGTAGAGCGTGTGCAGGGGCTCCACGACGCCGTCGGGGTGTTCGACGGCGACGGCGTCGGCCTCGCCCGCGGACCCGTCGAGCAGGCCGGACAGCCAGCCCACCGCGGCCGGGTCGAGCAGCGGCATGTCACAGCCACAGCAGACGAGCCAGGCCGCGTCCGTCGCGGCCGCCGCGCCGACGACGCCGGCCAGCGGCCCGTCGAAGCCGGGCGCGTCGGCCGCGAACCGGACCCGCTCCCCGAGGAGTCGGTCGTACCGCGCGCGCTGGTCCGCCGTGCGGACGGCGACGACCGGGTCGCGCCGGGTGACGTCATGGAGGACGGTCACGACGCGTTCGACGACCCGGTCGTCGCCGACCCGTGCGAGCGCCTTGTCCTCGTCACCCTCGCCGAACCGGGTGCTCGCGCCGCCGGCGAGGACGACGCCGCGCGGGCGCTCGCTCGCACCCCCGTCGGCGCTCATCGCTCCGCCGCCGGCTCGACGGCGACGGTCGTGGCCTCGCGACGCAGCAGCGGGTCCGCGACCGTCGCGGGGAGGTAGACGGTCCCGGGTCGCACGTCTTCGTCGACGCGCGCGGTCGCCTCCACCGTCGTCTCGCCGGCGCCGACGACGGCCCGCGCGCCCGGGTCGACGTTCCGCTCGCTCGCGTCGGTCGGGTGGAGCCTGAGGGCTCGCTCCGACGGGTCCGCCTGGAACTCGCTCGTCCGCCCGCCGGTGACGAGACGGAGCCCCCCGGCCGTCTCCGGGTCGACGACGGGCTGGACCGACCCGAACGCCGCCCGTCCGTCAGCCGTCTCGAACCGCTCGCGGTACAGCACCCCGTCCTCGTCGAACGGCCACTGGCGCCCGGCGGGGCCGAGGTCCGCGAACGAGACGCCGGCGTGTGTCGGTGCGACGCGTGTCCACTCGTCGAACGCCTCCGCGACCCCCTCGTAGTCGAACCAGTCCGTCTCCGGGAACAGCCGTCGGCCGAGGTCCCGGAGGATCTCGAAGTCAGGCCGGGCCGCTCCGGGCGGCGCCGCGGTCGGACGCGACCGCTGGACCCGCCGTTCGAGGTTGGTGAACGTCCCGGCTTTCTCGACCCCGGCCGCGGCGGGCAGGACCACGTCGGCGTGGTCGGTCGTCTCGCTCGCGGCGACGTCGACGACGACGAGCGTCTCGAGGGCGGAGAGCCGCCGGCGCACCCAGTCTCGCTCCCGTTTCGACACCGCGGGGTTCTCTCCGACGACGAGCGCGGCCCGCACGTCCGACCCGAACGCCGCGAGCAGGTCCGTCGCCGTCTCCCCCGGCTCTGCCGGCGGCTCGAAGCCCCACTCGGCGGCGACCCGCTCGCGCGCCGCGGGGTCGCTCACGGGCTGGTGGCCCGGGAGCCGGTCGGGGGCACAGCCGGCGTCGGTCGCGCCCTGCTCGTTCGCCAGCCCACGGAGGACGTGAATGCCCGTCCCGGGTCGCCCGAGGTTACCCGTCAGGAGCAGGAGATGGAGCAGGGCCGCCGGAGCGTTGGCTCCCCCCTCGACGCCCGTCCCGACCATCGCGGCGACGCGGTCGGCGTCCGCGACGAGTCGGGCGACGCGGTCGAGTGCCTCTTCCTCGACGCCGGCCGCGGCCAGCGCCTGCTCCGCGTCGAGGTCACGGAGAGCGGCCGCGAACGGCTCGAACCCACTCGTCCGCTCGTCGACGAACGCCCGGTCGACGCCGCCCACGTCGAGGACCCCCGCGCTCAGGAGGTCGAAGACGGTCGCGTCGGCGTCGGGCCGTGGCGCGAGGTGGACGTCCGCGAGCCGCGTCGTCCGGTTGCCCACGGGGTCGACATGGACGAGCGTCGCGCCCGCGTCGACGGCGGGCCGGACGAACGAGTTGAACGCGACCGGCTGGCGCTCGGCGGGGTTGGCTCCGGCGACGAGGATCACCTCTGTCTCGCGGAGGTCGGCGAGGCCGTTCGTGGCTGCCGGCCAGCCGAGCCGCTCCGCGAGCGTCCGGGTCGAGGTGACGTGACAGAGCCGGGACCGGTTGTCGACGTTGTTCGTCCCGAGGGCGCGTGCGAGCTTCTGGAGCAGGTAGTTCTCCTCGTTGGTGCAGTGGGGGGCGCCGAGGACGGCGACCGCCTCCGGTCCCCACTCGTCGCGGACCGCCGTCAGCCGCTCGACGACGCGGTCGTAGGCGGCCGCCCACGAGGCCGCCTCGCGCTCGCCGTCGACCCGAACCGACGGGCGCGTGAGACGCCGTCCGTCCGCGACGTCGAACGCGCCGACGCCTCTCCGACAGAGCCGGCCGTTTGGATTCGCCGCCCCGGCGACGCCGCGGGCACGCGGGGTCGCGTCGCCGGGCTGGTCGTGCCCGTCGCTCCGCGGGCGCAGCCGACAGCCGACGCCACAGAGCGGACAGACCGACCCGTCCGGCGACTCATCGCTCACGCTACTCGCGGCCGACTCGGCGCCCCAGCGCCTTGAGGGTCGCGACGAGGTAGCCGAGGCCCGCCCGGGCGTCGGCCGTCCGCAACTGTCTGACCGCGCCGAGGAGGCCGACCGGCTCCGACTCCCGCTCTGCCTCCCCCACTGCGCCGAGGAGTTCGTTCAGCCCCCGGGCCGTCTCTGCGTCGACGTCGAGCGCCGAGAGCGTCCGTGCGAGGCCGAGAAGCTCCTCGAGGTCGCCGCTCCGCTGCAGGTCGAGGACGAGGTCGAGCGCCGCGACGAGCTCTGCCCCGTCCTCGTCGAGCACCGCCGACAGCGCCTCGACCTGCTCGGTCGAGAGCGCGGCCGCGAGGGCCGCGAGGTCGTCGAGGGTCCCCT
The DNA here is from genome assembly GCA_036626375.1 of Haloferacaceae archaeon. GTDB lineage: Archaea > Halobacteriota > Halobacteria > Halobacteriales > Haloferacaceae > A07HB70. Next base: position 16,917 of record JAZKRX010000027.1, on the reverse strand, counting down.
CGCGCTGGAGGTCGAGCACCGTCTCCAGCGCCGCGTTCAGGCCGTCGGCGTTCTCGCCCAGTTCCGTCGCGAGCGCGGCCGCGCCGTCGGTCGTCAGGCCGTCCGCGGCTTCGACGAGGTTCGCGGCCGAACTCGTGACGTGGTCGACCTCCGCCTCGTCCGCGCTCGCGGCGACCAGAATCGCGGTCGCGAGCGCGTCGTCCAGTTCGTCGGTCCGCTCGACCGCCGCGGCGAGGCTCTCGCCGTGTGCGTCGACCGCCCGGCGCAGGGCGGCCTCGCCCTCGCCGTCGCCGGCCTCGCGCTTCCGTGCGCCGTGTGTCGCGCTCTCGGGGTAGCTGTCGGTCGGCTTCGCCATCTCAGTCGTCCCCCGTCCCGGTCTCGAAGTCGGCAGTCGTGATCGGCTCGGACTCGCCCTCGACGGGCGTGACCCGGACCGCGGACACCTTGTACTCCGGCGTCGCCGCGGCCGGGTCGAGGTGTTCCTCGTCCGTGAGGCGGTTGACGGCGCTCTCGGCGAAGTGGATCGGGACGAAGACGTTCTCGGGCCCGATGCGGTCGGTCACCTGCGCCGGGACGACTATCTCTCCGCGCCGGGACTCGATCCGGACCATGTCGCCGCTCTCGACCCCGTGGCTCGCGGCCGTCGTCGGGTGGATCTCGACGAAGTCGCTCGGCGTGTACTGCATGATCCCCTCCTCGCGGTGGGTCATCGTCCCCGTGTGGTACTGGTAGAGCACCCGCCCGGTCGTGAGCGTGAACGGGTACTCTTCGGTGGGGGTCTCGGCCGGCTCGCTGTAGCCGACCGCCTGGAGGTGGGCCTTGCCGTCGTCGGTGTTGAAGCCGTCCTCGTAGAGCCGGACGGTCCCGGGGTGGTCCTCGTCCGGGCACGGCCACTGGAGGCCGCCTTCCTCCTCGACGCGCTCGTGGGTCACGCCGCCGTACAGCGGCGTGAGCGAGTTCACCTCCTCCATGATCTCGGCGGTGTTCTCGTAGTCCCACTCGCGGCCCATCCGGCCCGCGAGGTCCTGGAGGATCTTCCAGTCCGGCCGGGAGTCGCCTTTCGGCCCCATCACCTCCTTGACCATCTGGACGGTGCGGTCGGTGTTGGTGAACGTCCCCGTCTTCTCGACGAACGAGCAGGCCGGGAGGACCACGTCGGCGTACTTCGCCGTCTCGGTGACGAACAGGTCCTGGACGACGAGGAAGTCCAGCTCTTCGAGCACCTGTTCGGCGTGGTTCACCCCCGGCTCGGAGAGCGCCGCGTTCTCCCCGATGACGTACATCCCCCGGAGGTCGTCGTCGTCCGCCGCGAGGAACATCTGGGTCGTGTAGTAGCCGTACTCGTCGGAGATGTCACAGTCCCAGGCCTCCTCGAACTTCGCGCGAATCTCGTCGTCCGCGATGTCCTGGTAGCCCGGGAAGTTGTCCGGGAGCGGCCCCATGTCGCCGCCGCCGCCCTGGACGTTGTTCTGGCCCCGGAACGGCGAGACGCCCGCGCCCGGCTTCCCGAGGTTGCCCGTCACCGCGGCGAGGTTCGCCATCGCCATCACGTTCTCCGTCCCGTGGGAGTGTTCGGTGAGCCCGAGCGTCCAGCCGAACACGCAGGCGTCGGCGTCGGCGACCGTCTCGGCCGCGGAGACGATCTCCTCGTGCGGGACGCCGGTGACCTCCTCGACGACGTCGGGCGTGAACTCCTGGACCGACTCGCTGACCTCCTCGAACCCGGTCGTCCACTCGTCGACGAACGCCTCGTCGTACAGGTCGTTGTTCACGATGTGGCGGATAATCCCGTTGATCCACACCGCGTCGTAGCCGGGCTGGACGCGGCTGTACTGCGTCGCGTACTCCGCGATCTGGACCTCACGCGGGTCGAAGACGAGGAGGTCCGCGCCGTCGCGGACGTTCTGTTTGATCCGCGTCGCGAGGACGGGGTGGGCCTCGGTGGTGTTCGACCCCGTCAGGAGGATGCAGTCCGCGATCTCGAGGTCGTCGGTGCTAATCGACGCCGCGCCGTAGCCGTACGTCTTCGCGAGGCCGGCGACCGTCGAGGAGTGACAGAGCCGGTTGCAGTTGTCGACGCTGTTGGTGCCGAGCACCTGCCGGGCGAACTTGCCCATCAGGTAGTTCTCCTCGTTCGTGGCCTTCGAAGAGGCGATCACCGAGAGCGCCTCGCCGCCGTACTCGTCTTTGATCCCCCCGAGTCCCGCCGCGGCGCGCGTCAGCGCCTCGTCCCACGTCGCCTCGCGGAACTCGCCGTTCTCGTCGCGCACCAGCGGCGTCGTCAGGCGGTCGTCGGAGTTGACGAAGTCGTAGCCGAACTTCCCCTTCACGCAGGTCGAGATGCCGTTGACCGGCGCGTCCTCCTCCGCCGTGGGTCGCGCGGCGAGGATCTCCTCGCCGTCGGAGTACAGATCGAACCGACAGCCGACCGCGCAGTAGCCACAGGTCGTGTCCGCGACGTTCAGGTCTTCGAGCCGCTTGTCCCCGATCGACTGGGCGATCTCGAACAGTTTGCCCTCCGGAAGCGTCTCCGCCGCGACGCCCTCCGCGACGTGTTCGACGTTCTGGAGCGCCTGTTCTTTCGCGTTCTGCATGTAGCCCGCGACGCCGTCCAGATTCTCGTCCTGGCTCACGGCCACTCACCTCCTCCGTCGAGGTCGGTGGTGTCGTCGGGCGGCCACGCGCCGCCGTCGTCGGCCTCCGGTTCGTCGGCGCTCTCCCGACCGGTCGGCTCGTCGCCGCCGTCGGACCGCGCCTCGCCTCGCTTCTTCGGCGTCATCGGGCCCTTCGTCCGCCCGGTCTTCTCGTGGGACTTCCCGACGCTGTTTTTCTGTGTGAATCCGGGGAGCGGGATGGTCGTCGCGTCCTCGATCCCCTTCTCGACGAGCGAGCCCGTCGGGCAGACGGTCGCGCAGTGACCACAGGAGACGCAGGTCGACTCCTCCATCGTCTCGACGTCGCTCTGGAAGCCGATCCGGGTGTCCTGTCCGGACCCCTCGACGCGGAGGACGCCCTCGACCTGCACGTCGTTGCAGGCCTCGACACAGCGGTTACAGAGGATGCACTTGTTGCGGTCGATCTGGATGAAGTCCGAGGAGTCGTCGAGCGGCTCGTACTCGTCGCGGTCGTCGAGGACGCCGTACCGGGGTTCCTCGACCTCCTGTTCGATCGCGGCGTCCTGCAGCTCACAGCGGCCGTTCTTCCCGCAGGTCGTACACCGCAGGTTGTGGTTCGACAGCACGAGGTCGAGGTTCACGTCGCGGGCCTCCGCCGCGTCGCTCGCGTCCGTCCGGACCGTCAGCCCGTCCTCGGCGGGGAACGAACAGGCGGGGACGACGCCGTGTGCGTCCGTCTCGACCATGCAGGTGCGACACTCGCTCCGGGGGCCGATCCCCTCCCGGCCGTAGTGACACAGCGCCGGGACCGCGTCGTCAGTCTCGACGGCCTCGACGGCGTCGATCAGGGTCGCTCCCGGCGGGAGCGACACGTCGACTCCGTCGACGGTCACGGTCGCGGGCGCCCGACTGCCGACGTCGGGGTCGGTCGCGGTTCCCGGTGCGATCTCCTCGGTCAGTGGCGGGACCTCCGCCTCGTCGTGGGGTTCAGAACTCATGTTGCCTCCAGTGGGTCGGCACACGCCCCGGCCGGACACCGACCGTCGGCGTGGGCTTCGAACTCCGACTCGAACGCGTCGAGTGCGGTCCGGGCCGGTCGTCCCGCCTCGACGCCGAACGCGCAGATGCTCGACGTCTCCATCACCCGGACCAACTCCGCCATCCCGTCGCGGTCGTACGAGCCGTCGTAGACGCTGCGAAGCAGGTCCGCGAGCTGTGTCGTCCCCTCGCGACACGGGACACACCGGCCACAGTTCTCCTCGGCCGCGTACCGCGTCCGCTGGCCGACGAACTCGACAACACAGCGGTCCTCGGAGAGCAGGTGGACCACCCCCTCGGTGCCCAGCCCCGCGTCGGTCAGCGACGCGGCGTCGACGGCGATGTCGAGGTCGCTCGTCAGCCCCCCGAACCGACCGCCGACGCAGGCTGCCTTGACCGCGCCGGTCGTCGAGACGGCGTCGAGGGCCTCCTCGAGCGACCCCGACGCGGGCAGTTCGACCGTCGCCGTCGACTCGACGTCGCCCGTGACGGTCGTCACGCGGGTGTCCGTCCCGCTGCCGTCCCGGAGCGCCACTGCGAGGTGGGCGAGGGTCCGGGGCGTGTGGACGAGCGTCGGCCGTCCGTGGAGGCCGGCCTCCGCCGGGCCGGGCGGCCGGAGCCGCGCCTCCAGCCGGTGGTTGCCCTCGATCGCTTCGAGCGCCATCGTCGGCTCCGCGGCGCGGTGTTCCGGCGGTCCGGCGACGACGTCGACCGGCACCGGCGGGTCGGGGTGGTTCGTGGCCGCCTCGCGGGCCGTCGCCGCGGCGTCCTCGTCGTCCTCGGAGACGTAGACGACCACCTCGTCGGCGCCGACGGCCTGCGCCACCGCCGTCGCCCCGTCGAGGACCTCGAACGGCGCGCTCGCGAGGAGGAGCGCGTCGCCGGGGGTCCCGTGGCCGTTGACGACGACCGCGCCGCCGTCCGCGGCCTCGCGGACGCGCGCCCACGTCTCGCCGACCGGGCCGTCCTGACACAGGTCGCCCCACCCGCGGCCGTGGAGGTCCGCTCCGGCCGAGAGTACCGCCTCCGCGTCCGGGTCGCCGAACCCGCCCGCGGCCTCGTGGTCCGCGGCGCTCGTCGGGCGTCGCCACCCGCAGGCGCCGAGGACGGTTCGCTCTCCGGCGTCGAGTCCCGGGAGGTCCGGAACCGGGAGGCTCGTCGCCTCCGGGTCGTGTTCGGCGACGGCGTCCGGGTCGACGTCCTCGCCGAGACTCGATACGACCTCGTCGACGCGCTCCGGCGAACACCGCGCGTAAAACGCCGTCCGGCCGCCGCGGGTCACCGTCACGAGCGGTTCGAGCGCCGGGACGCCGGTCGGGCCGACCGCGACGACGCGCCCGTCGTGGTCCGACGCCGGCGGGTCACCCCCAGCGATCCGGACGACTGGGTCCATGCCTGTTGTGATGGTCGTCATTAGCTATCGCTTCTCACAGAGACGGTCTTTCACGGTCATAAACCATCGGGGTGGGGGAGGGTAGCGCACGGGCCACGGCGACCGATCGGCCGGATTCCCCGGCTCCTGCGCGGCTCGCACGCCGTCTGGGGTGTGCGGGGCCGGGTTCCTCGTCCTCTCCGCGTGCCGTCACGTCGTGTTTGTCCCCGCGTCACGTTACGCCGAGACCGACCTGGGCTGTGACCGACCCTCCCGTCGCGGACCAGACGACCGAACACGTGCTGACGGTCGACCGGGCGAGTCTGCTCCAGAGCCGCTTATTTATACGTCTCACCGACAGATGGGGCTGTGATGGTCGGCGCACGCGGACACCGGAGGCTGCTCCGGTCGAGAGCGCGGCGACACCGGGTCGTCCGGAGGTGGCCGTGGTGACCCGGCCGGGCCCACGAGGCCGCGGGCGACGGGCGCGTGCGACTGCCGCAGCCCTCGCGGTCGCGTTCCTCGTCGTGACCGCCGGCTGTGCCGGGTTCGTCGGCGGCGGCACCACGCCCGACCGGCCGGGCACGGACGAGGTGCCGACGGCGCCGACGCCCTCTCCGACGCCGACGCCGGCGACGGACACCGCGACGGACGCGACGCCGGCCACGCCGACGGTCGGAGGCGGCGACGGCGAGGACGGCGACGGCCTCTCCGCCGAGCGAGAGCGGGTCCTGGGCACCGACCCGCTGGTCGCGGATACGGACGGTGACGGCCTCGACGACGGACGCGAGGTCGAACTCGGCACCGACCCGCTGGTCGCGGATACGGACGGTGACGGCCTCGACGACGGACGCGAGGTCGAACTCGGTCTCGACCCGATCCTCGCCGACACGGACGACGACGGTCTGGACGACGCCCGTGAGCTCGCCGGCGCCACGGACCCGCTGGTCGCGGACACGGACGGCGACGGCGCGCTCGACGGCCCGGAGCTGGCGGCCGGGACGGACCCGCTGGTCGCGGACACGGACGGTGACGGGCTGGCCGACGGGGTCGAACTCGACGGGCCGAGCGACCCGCTGGTCGTGGACACGGACGGTGACGGCCTCGACGACGCCCGCGAGGCCGAACTCGGCAGTGACCCGACGGTCGTGGACACGGACGGTGACGGCCTCGACGACGCCCGCGAGGCCAACGAGACGAGCGACCCGACCATCGTCGATACGGACGGCGACGGCCTCGACGACGCCCGCGAGCTCGCGCTCGGCACCGGCGCGAACGAGTCGGACACGGACGGCGACGGGCTCGTCGACGGCTGGGAGGTCGCCGGGGAGACGCCGAGCGGCGCGGCGCTCCCGGACGCCGACCCGCTCCACAAGGACATCTACGTGCTCGTCTCGCGCGCCAACGACGCCTACACCCTGCGCGAGTCCGACCGGACGGCGGTCGCCGGACAGTTCGCGCAGATGGGGGTCGACAACCCGGACGGCACCCGGGGTATCGACGTCCACTTCGCCCGCGGCGGGGAGGTGCCGATCCGGACGGAGTTCAGTAACGGCGGAGCCGCGAGGCGGGCGCTCCGGCGCAACTCGACGCAGGCGACAATGGGGTCGCGCTACGGGGTCTACCACCACGTGATCCTGATGCGAATCTCGGAGCGGGACGACCCGTTCGACGGCTACGCGACCTCCGGCGGCCGCGGCGTGCTCGTCGACGAGGACGAACGCGGCACCCGGAACGGAACGATCGCCTACCGCAACCGCCTGATCGTCCGGGGACTGCTCCAGAACGTTCTCGGCCGGCCCGGCCCGGACGTGCGCGACCCGAACAACCCGCGGTTCACGAAGACCGGCTGGACCGCGCGCGACCCCGAGGACCTCCGGGCCAACGAGTACCTGCCGGGCGGCGTCGTAGAGACGCTCGAACGCGAGGGGTTCGCGACGGCCTCCGCCCCGCCCGACCGGTACTGAGCCCACGTCGCGGCGGGCCACGACCCGGACGGTCGTAACGTTCATCTCCTCGGGTTGCCGTGTGCGTGCCGTGACGGTCACGCGGCGCCAGCGGTTCGTCTACGGACACCTCGCCTGGATGCTGGGGGTGGCGCTCGCCCTGGCGTTGCTCGATGCGCTGACGTACGCGGTGTTTTTCATCGTCGCGTTCGTCGGCTTCCTCTCGCTTCTGGAGTGGACCGGCCCCGTCAGGGTCGCGCCGCCGTGGCGGCGACGCCTCCGGCTTGCTATCCTCCTCGGGCTGGCAGGGATCGGCTATCTGGTCGTCCGGCGGGTCGTTTCCCTCCTCCCGCCAGAGGTGCTCTGATGGCCCGCAGCGGGGAGACGCCGCGCCGACTGGTCGTGGGGCTGGCGGTGGCGCTCGCGGTCACCGGGCTCTGGGCGACCTCTACCGCCGACCCCGCGCTGAGCGCGTACAATCCGGGCTGGGACGGCTCGTCGACGCTCCGGGGTGAGATCGCGCCGGTCGGGGGGTCGGTCGTCGTCGGCGAGGGAATGAGCGCCTACAACACGGTGACGCCCGCGGGCACGGTGGCGTTCGTCCTCTCGCCGGACCGCCGGTACACCGACGACGAGGCGGCGCGGCTCCGGGCGTTCGTCCGGCGCGGCGGGACGCTGGTGGTCGCCGAGGACTTCGGCCCGCACACGAACCCGCTTCTCGACCGGATCGGGGCGTCGACGCGCGTCGACGGGCGCCCGCTCCGGGACGGGTACAGCTACTACCGGTCGCCGAGTCTCGCCGTCGCCACCGGCGTCGCCGAGTCCGACCTGACCACGGGCGTCGACCGACTGACGCTCAACCGGGGCACGGCGCTGGAGCCGAACGGCGCACAGGTGCTCGTCGAGTCCTCGCCGCTCGCGTACGTCGACGCCAACCGGAACGCCACCCTCGACCGGGCGGAGTCCATGGGCCCGCACCCGGTCGTCACCGTCGAACAGGTCGGCGAGGGCCGGGCCGTCGTTGTCGCCGACCCGAGCGTGTTCATCAACGCGATGCTCGAACGCCCCGGAAACCGGCAGTTCGCGCTCGCGCTCGTCACGGGCGCCGAGACGGTGCTGCTCGACTACTCGCACGCCGAGACCGTCCCGCCGCTGGTCCGGGTCGCGCTGGCGATCCGACAGAACCCGGCGATCCAGGCACTGACCGTGCTCGCCGCCGCCGGGGTCGTGGTGTTTCTCGCCCGTCGGCTGCCGCCGGGCTGGACCCGCGAGACGGAACAACCCCCGCCGGGGGTCGACCGACGTGACCAGTCAGCAACAGGAGTTATCAGCTCCGAGGGTGAAGGTGACGACGAATGACCGATCCGGCCGCGCTCCTCGACGATGTCGGTGCCGAGGTCGGGCGCGTTCTCGTCGGAAACGAGTCTATTATCGAAGGATTGACAATCGCGCTTCTCTCTCGCGGGCACGTCCTCCTGGAGGGGGTCCCCGGGGTGGCGAAGACGACGATCGCGACCCTGTTCGCCCGGTCGCTCGGGCTCGACCACCGCCGCGTCCAGATGACCCCGGACCTGCTCCCCGCGGACGTCATCGGCACGCGCATCTACCGGGCCCAGACCGGGGAGTTCGACCTCCAGAAGGGGCCGATCTTCGCGAACGTCGTCGTGGTGGACGAGATCAACCGTGCGACGCCGAAGACACAGAGCGCGCTGCTCGAGGCGATGCAGGAGCGACAGGTGACAATCGAGGGCGAGACGCTCACCGTGCCGTCGCCGTTTATGATCGTCGCGACCCAGAACCCCATCGAGATGGAGGGAACCTTCGGACTGCCGGAGGCCCAGCGCGACCGGTTCCTCCTGAAGCTCCGCGTCGACATCCCGGACCGACAGACCGAGGCGACCCTTCTCGACGCGTTCGACGCCGACCCACACCGGGGCGTCTCGGACGTGGGAGCGGCCGTCGACAGCGCCGACATCGAGGCCGCGCGCAGGACGGTCGGAGAGGTGTTCGTGACCGAGGCGGTCAGAGACTACATCCTCGACATCGTCGCCGGAACGCGGACGAACGCCGACATCACCCACGGCGCGTCGCCCCGCGCCGCCATTGCCCTGCTCCAGGCGTCGAAGGCCCGGGCCGCGACGCGCGGCCGGACGTACCTCATCCCCGACGACCCGAAGGCGCTCGCGACGCAGGTGCTCGCCCACCGACTCGTGCTCTCGACCGAGGCCGAACTGAGCGACGTCGCCCCGGAGGAGGTCGTCCGGGACGTCCTCGAGGCCGTGGCCACCCCGAACGTGACCGAGGCCGACCTCCCGACGGCGGTCGTCGGCGACGGCGGCGACGCGGTCCGCGACGCGGACGAGTGACCCGCGCGCTTGCGGCGCCCGGCCGCGCTCGCCCACGGCGCTCCCGCTCAGCATGAGCCGGACAGCCCGCGCCGCGGCGGTCGTCGTCGCACTCCTGCTGGTCACGACGCCGGTCGTCGCCGCGACGGCCGCGGGCGACTCTAGAGTCGTTGACCCTGCGCCCGCCGTGACCGGAGCCGCGGACCGCGCACCGGACCACGGGGCGACCGCCTCGGCCCTGGCCGGGACGACCGAGCCGGGCGGCGCGTCGCCACAGCTCCTGCCGGGGAACGAGTCGACCGACCCGCACGAGAATCCGGACGAGGCCGCCGGGCGCGGGAACCTCACCGCGGCGAAGCACTGGGTGGTCGACCGGGCCGGGGCTATTCTCGTCGACTGTGCGCGCCGAGGTACGGTCGCGCCGCCCACGAACGGCACCTGCGCGCCGATCACGAGCAACGACACGTACCGGTCGCTCGTCGCGCGGTACGCAGCGGCCGCGAACGCCACCGGGTCGACGGGCGACGACGGGACCGCAGACCGCCTGTCCCGGGCCGGCGACCGGCAGGTCGAGTTCGTCAGGGCGGTGGTGACCTACCGGGCGACGCTCGCGGCGTACCGGAACGCGACGGGACAGAACCGGTCCCGGCGGGCGGTCGCGCTCACGCGCCGCCTGTCGGTCCTCGCGGCGCGGATCCAGACGGCCGGCAGCGGACTCCAGAGCGACTACGACGCCGTCGGGCGCGCCGGCCCGGCGTCGCTCGGGCCGGCCCGACAGATCGTCTCGAACACGACCCAGAACGTCTCGCAGACCACGGAGAGCCTTCGGTCCGCGGAGTTCACGGCCCCGAGCCTGACGCTGTCGGCGAACCGGACGAACGTCTCGTTCACCGAGCCGGCGACCCTGACCGCGCGGCTCCAGACGCGACAGGGCGACCCCCTCGTCGACCGGGTGGTCGTCGTCGCGACGCCCGAGGGCGAGACCAGGCTCCGGACCGACGAGAACGGCACCGTCGCGACGCGGTACCGGCCGGCGGCGGCGCCCGTCGGGAACGCGACCGTCGCCGCGCGGTACCTGCCCCGCGACGACGCGGTCTACCTGCCGACGAGCACGGAGACCCTCGTCTCGGTCCGCCAGACGCGGGGGCGGCTCCGCCTCACCAACGTCACCTCGACGGTCGGGTTCGGCGATCCCCTGCGGGTCCGGGGCGTGGTGCGGGCCAACGGGACGCCGGCACCCGGCGTGCCGCTCGCGGTCCGCCTCGACGACCAGACGCTCACGACGGCGACGACGAACGAGACGGGGCGGCTCAACGCCACCACGCGCATCCCCCCCGACGCTCCCGTGACGAACCTGACGCTCGCCGTCGCGCCCACGGCCGAGGGGCGCGCCCTCACCACTGAGCCGGCGTCAACGACTGTCGCGGTCACCCGCACGACGCCGCGGCTGGTCGTCGGCAGCGAGCGAGTCGACGCCGACACTGTCCGCCTGTTCGGCCGGCTGTCGGCCGGCGGCGCCGGGGTTCCCGAGGCGCGCCTCCAGTTCCGGCACCAGGGTGAGTCTGTCGGCGTCGTCCAGGTCGGCGAGGCGGGGGCGTTCGAGACGAACGTCACGGTCGACGGCGTGGCGCCGGACGACCCGACGGCCTTGACCGTCGTGTACGCCCCGGCCGGGGGGAACCTCGACCCGCTCGAACTCCAGGTGCGCGTCCGGCCCGTCCCGCAGGGCCTGCCCGACGCCGGGGGCGTCCGCGAGACGGTGACGACGCTGCTCGCTCCGTTCCTGGGGGTGGACCCGGTGCTTCTCGCCGTCGGTGCGCTCGCGGGGCTGGTCGTCTTTCTCGTCGCTACCAGCGCGGCGCGCCCGGGGCGCGGTCTCGGCCTCCGGTCGCTGTGGCCACTCGGCGGCCGCGACGAGGACGAGAGCGGGGAGAGCGGACCAGACGACACGGCGACCGAGGCCGAATCGGACGCGGCCGGCGACCCCCGCCCGTCGCTCCTCGACGCGGCCCGGGCCCGACTCGACGACGGCCAGCCGGACGACGCGGTGGTCGTCGCCTACGGGGCGGTCAGAGAGTACCTCGCCCGGACGACCGCGAGCGCCGACCCGTCGCTCACGCACTGGGAACTGCTCGTCGTCGCGCGGAGCGCCGACGCGCTCGACGACGAGCGACAGGCCGCGCTGGAGCGGCTGACCGCGACCTACGAGAACGCCGCGTTCTCCTCGGGACGGAACACGGCCGAGGCCGCGCGCGAGGCGCTCGACAGCGCGGCCACGATCACCCGCCTGGACGGCCGCGAGCGAACGTAGCGGCCCGCTACCCGTCCTCGCTTTCTTTCTGCTCTTCCCACCGGCAGGTCACGAGTAGCCCCTCGTCGGTCGCCGTGGTCTCGACCCTGACCGGGCGGTCGAGGTCGCGCGCCAGCCCGGTCCCGAGAAACGACGCGACCGGGTGGTCGAACCCGGTCACGTCGCCGTAGGCACAGCCCTCGACCCCGACGGTGACCCGCCTCCCGGTCGCGTCCACCTCGGGGTCGGCGCGCTCGACGAGTTCGAACTGCTCGACTAGCCCCTCCACCAGCTGCCCGGTCAGCGACTCCGGGTCGGCCGTGGTCTCGCGCGCGACCGTCACGTCGAACTCCTCGACGAGCGACGCCGCCGTCGGACGCACCGAGACGCCGTGGCCGTCCGGGTTCTCGGGGAGTACGAACAGCGAATCCGGGTCCTTTGGAATCTCGGCCGGCTCAGAGCGCGGGACGAACAGCCGGACCGGCGTCGCCGCCTCGGCGCCGCGGCGCGTCGGGACGTAGACGCTCGCGTCCGACAGGCCGAGCTCTTCGCGGAGCCGCGTCCCCGTCGCCGCGGCCGCGTCGTAGACGGACTCGCCGACGGTGGCGGTGACGAACCGCTCGGGGACGAGAAACCACGTCAGGACGCCGCTGAACAGCCCGACCGCGCCGAGGATGAACAGCACCTCCTGGGCGCGCCTGAGCGTCAGCCCGCCGAGGACGCCGAACACCCCGAGCAGGAGGAGCGCGGCCGCCGAGCGCCGGTAGCTGGCGCGCTGGACGCGCGCGTACCGGTCGCGCAGGCGCTCGTTCTCGGACCGGAGCCCCTCGGCGAGCGCGACCAGTTCCTCCCGGTCGGCGCCCGCGAGGTCGTCGTCGACCGACCCACCCCTCGTTGCACGGCCGGCCGTCGGGTCGCGCTCGTCGCCCGACCTCGTCTCCTCCGGCCGACTCATTGCTCGGCCCCCTCCTGTTCGGACTGTCCTGCCCCCGCTGCCTCCGCGCCGCTCCCCCGGTGGCCGGCGACGCGCCGTTCGACCCGGGTGAGCCCGTACACCGCGCCGACGAGTCCCGCGGCGGCGCCGCCGCCGACCCACCGGAGCGCGACGAACTCACCCGCGGCGACGAACGCGACCACCCCGACGACGAGCGACGCGAGGAACGCGCCGACCGGCCGGGCGCTGTCCCACGCCCGGGCGAGTTCGAGCGCGAGCAGTCCCGCGAGGCCCACCGCCGCGAGGACGGCTCCGGGCGTCGAGGGGTCGCCGCCGACCCCGGCGACCAGGACGGCGCCGACGACGAAGGTGACCTCGGCCCGCAGGTACAGCCAGCAGGCGAGCAGGGCGACCCCCGCGACGACGCCGAGCCGGCCGCCCGCGACGGCGACGCCGGCCACCGCTACCGACGTGATCACGAGCTCTGCGACGCGGTGCGAGCGGGCTTCGAGCCGTTCGGCCGGGCTGTACAGCTCGGCGGTGGCCGCCGGACTACTCATCGGTCGCCTCCTCGTCGACGGTCGGGCGCGGCGACTCCGAGTACGCGAGCGGCTCCTGTCCGCCGGTGTCGCCCGCTGCCCGCTGTTGGCCCGTGCCGGCGACGCTCCGCGCGTGCCGGCGCGACCCTGCCTCTCGTCCGACCACCGCGGCCAGCCGGTCGCCGGGGGCGACCTCGAACGCGGACACCCGGTCGACCGCCGCGAGCGACCGTCGGAACTCCTCGAACGTCAGGTAGCGCTCGAACGCCGCCTCGCCGACGCTCTCCGGGTCGTAAAACACCGACGGCGTGAGAAACACCAGCACGTTCCCGCCGTTCCTGGTCGCCATCCGCGCCGCCTCGCGGGTCTCCCTCGGCCGCGTGTCGTCGGTGAGGATCACCGTCCACGCGCCGCTCCCGAGCGCGGCCCGCGCGGCCTGGACCGTCCGGAACAGCGGCCGGTCGCCGAGCCGCCTGACGTACTGCTCGCTCGCGTCGAAGTAGGGCCGGAGCGTGCGGGCGAACGCCGACGGGTCGCCCTGGAGCCGTGTCGCGACCGCCCGGGCCCGGCTCGGCGCGACGAGGCCGTCGACCGGCGTCGCCGTCGGCTCGGCCGTCGTCGGGGTGAGGCGCTCGACCACCCGACGGATCGGGTCGTACTGCTCGACGCCCGCCGCGGGGTCGCGCGCCGTCGTCGTCCCCTCGTCGCCGACGGTGTAGACGCCGATCGGGTCGTTGTGCTCGTCGGCGGCGTTGACGAACGCGAGCGCCACCTCCCGGAGGTAGTCGAGCTTCGTCTCCCGCTCTCTCCCGGCGCCGGTCGACGCGCGGTGGTCGACCACGAGCGCCGTCTCGTGGGTCGTCCGCACGTCGAACTCCCGGAGGTGTGGGTGGTTGAGCCGCGCGGTCGCCTTCCAGTCGATCCGCGACAGCTGGTCGCCGGGGACGTACTCGCGAACGCCGGACGGCTCGAGGCCGGCCCCGGTGGCGTCGGTCCGGTGCTCGCCGTAGAGGCTGGTGAGCGGGTCGCCGCCCTCGCCGACGTGCAGGTCCCGGGGCGCGCGCGGCTGGACCGCGAGGTCGGCCGTCTCGTCTCCGTGGACCGTCCCGGTGAAAAAGCCGCCCGCGTCCCGGAACGAGGCGACCGCGGGCCCGAGCGTCGTCTCGCCGGCGACCCGCGCGCGCGTCTCGAACGCCGTCTCGGCGCTCCTGTCGCCGGCATCCAGCGTGACGACCGGGCGTGGCTCCGGCGTCTCGACGGTCGGCGGGAGGTCCACGGTGACGCTGAGGGCGTACGGGAGCGCCGATTCGAGCCGCGCCCGGAGGCGGACGACGACCGGTGCGTCGACCGCGACGCGCGCTCTGACGGGCTCGACCGTGAGGTCGGCGGCCGCGACGGTCCCGACGGTCCGGACGAACCAGGCCTGATAGGCGACCAGCCAGAGCCCGAGCGTGAGTCCCGCGCCGGCCAGGAGCGGGTCGACGGCGACGAGGCCGACGCCCACGAGGGCCCCCGCGAACCCGAGCACGACCCAGAACCGCCGCGTGACCCGCATCGAGCTACGACCCTGCCATTGTGCGGAGACGGGCGAGCGCAGACTTGAACCCGACGGTCGGAAAACGGATCTGAGAGCGCTCGATCCGTGTGGTGCGAGCCAGGGGCTCGCCGTGCCGACCGAAATGACTATCCACACGTGTCGGGTTTCTGGTACCGTGACACAGACGAGTGACGAACTGACCGCGGTCGAACTGCCCGCCGAGGTCGTCGAGCGCGTCGACGCCCGCCTGCCGCGGACGGAGTTCGACTCTCCCGACGCGTACGTCGCCTACGTCCTCGCGGAGGTGCTCGCCCGCGTGGAGTCGGAGACGGACGACGAGTTCGCGACCGCCGACGAGGCGCAGGTGCGAGACCGTCTCGAGTCGCTCGGCTACCTCGACAGCTGAGCGCGGCCCGGCCTCAGAACCGCCGCCCGTACCCTTCGGCCAGCAGTCGGATCGGCCGAACGACGTGGTACAACGGGCGCAGCCATCCCGGCAAGGCGACCGCCTCGATCTCCTTCCGGTGCGGAGAGAACCCCCAGTGCAGGAGAAAGGAGAGCCGGTCCGACAGCCGCTCGTGTGCCGCGTACTTGTACCGGAGCCGGTTCCGTCCGGCCACCGTCGGCTCCGGGTCGAACAACCACTCGCGCGCGTCACGGACGAGCCGGTCGACCTCCGAGTCTGCGTCGATAGTCCGCTCGACGACGAACGCCGGGACCGACAGGCCGAGGAGCTCGCGGGCCAGCTGAACCCCGATACCGAGCCGTCGGCGACAGCCCAGCGCCTCGGCCCGCCGGACGACCGTCTGCCAGTCGACCGACTGATTCTGGACCAGCGCGGCGAGGTCACAGGTCTCGCGCAGGTGCTGCCAGGCGTGGCGGGTGCCGTGGACGGCGAGGAGCAAGAGCGTGTCCGCCGTCGACATGGTCGGAAGAGTCGTGCCAGCCACCGCGACCGACTCGCGCCGGGCGTTGGCGTCCGCGAACGAGAGCGGGAACGTGGAGCGCCGCGGGAGAAACCGCCAGTGGAGGTCGACCGCGACGCCGTCGGACGCCCGCAGGAACTCGCACTCCCGGCCGAACTCGACGACGAGCGACTCCTGGCTCGCGGTCATCTGGTCGCTCGCGAGCATCTTGTGCTGGACCTCGTAGCCCCGCTCTTGGAGCGTCGCCTTGGCGCGGCCGAACGCGTCCGGGTCGATGATGACGTCGATGTCGACGAACTCGCGCCGGGCGACGTCGCCGTACGCCGTCGCCGCGAGGACCGCTCCCTTGAACGGCAGCGCGGAGATCCCCTGCTCGTCGAACGCGTCGAGGATGCTGGCGAGTTCGCCGGTGAGGTAGAGATTCCGCGCCGTGTTCTGCCGGAGGTAGGACTGCCACTGCTCTGTGACCGCGGACGGCACGGCCGCTTCGTCTCTATCGAGGAGGACACGGTAGACGAGCGGCCGCACGTGGTGGCGCTGTGCAACCCTGTCGAACCGCTCCCAGTCCACGTCGAGTCCCGACGGGCCCCTCTCGGCCTCCGGCGCGGCCGTGCCGAGATGCTCCCGGACCGATCGAAGGACGACCCGCTCCTCGGGCCGGAGCTGGTCACCGACCGGCATCTGTGGTTCGTGGGGAACTATCCGGGGTGCCGGGATCGGTCGTCCGGAGTATACGCTGCTGGGCGTGGACAGGTACCACTACTCGTCTCGACCGTACACGCTCAGATATATTAACGTGGCGAGGTGTTGCCGAACGTCTAGGAGCGCGGGCGGGAGAGCTATACGTGCTGACCGACACGTCGGACTGAGAGCGCACCGATGCCAGAGGACGACACCGACGAGGGGCGCCGCGAGCTGTCGCTCGCGCTCGGCGCGCTCCTCGTCCTCGGGGTCGCGGGACTCGTCGTCTTCGTCGTCGCGCCGGTGCCGGCCACGCCGGGGCTGACCGAGTTCTACGTGGTCAACGAGAGCGGCGCCGCCGCCGGCTACCCGTCGAACGTCACCGTCGACGAGGCGGCCGCGGTGACCGTCGGGATCGTGAACGACGAACACCGACGGGTGACCTACGAACTCGTCGTCCGGTCCAACGAGACGCAGTTCGACCGCCGCTCGGTGACGCTCGCCGACGGCGAGACGTGGGAGCGGCTGGTCTCGCTGTCGTTCGACGACCCGGGCACGCACCGCGTCGCGTTCCAGCTCTACCTCGACGGGCGGTCGAGCGGCGAGCCCTACCGGCGCGCGCGGCTGGTGATTCAGGTCCGTCCCCGGTGACGGATCTGGCTGACGACGAGTTGGTCAGTCACCGCGTCTGTTG
>JAZKRX010000026.1:0-32444 GCA_036626375.1 Haloferacaceae archaeon | reverse complement strand
CTCACGCTCCAGTTCGGCGTCGGGAGCGTCGGGAACGCGCTGATGGGCGCGGTCGCGGACGGGCCGCTCGCGGACGAGCCGGTGCGCTACTTCGGTGAGGTGGTCCAGGACGGCCTGCTCGACCTGATCGACGACGGGGTCGTCGCGGGGGCGAGCGCCACCTCGCTCGCGCTCTCGCGGGCGGGCCAGGAGCGACTGTTCGCGGACCTCGACCGCTACGCCGACGCGCTGGTGCTCCGGCCCTCGGACGTGTCGAACGCGCCGGCGCTGGTCGACCGGTTCGGCGTCGTCGCGGTCAACAGCGCCCTCGCGGTCGACGTCTACGGCCACGCGAACGCCACCCACCTCGGGGGGACCCGGATCGTGAGCGGCGTCGGAGGGAGCGGCGACTTCCTGCGGGCGGCCCACCTCTCGGTCGTTGCGCTCCCGTCGACGGCGAGTGAGGGGGAGATATCGCGGGTCGTCCCGTTCGTTCGCCACGTCGACCACACGGAACACGACGTCGACGCCGTGGTGACCGAACACGGCCTCGCCGACCTCCGGGGGCTCGCGCCGCGCGAGCGCGCCGACCGGATCGTCGAGCGCTGTGCCGACCCGGCCTCCCGCCCGGCGCTCCGGGCGTACCGCGAGCGCGCGTCGGGCGGGCACGTCCCGCAGGACTTCCCGACGGCGTTCGACTGGACGCGACGGGAGTGAGGGCGGACGTTCTCACCACACGAAAGGCCGCGGCAGCCTTTTGCTCGTCTGGTCGCTCGTGTGACACGAACGGATGACGCCGCCGACCCGCAGTCGCGGAGCGACCCAGTCGCTCGCGACCCTCGTCGCCGTGGTCGCGACGCTCGTCGTCGTCGGCGTCACCTGGGTGTTCGTCGGCGGGGTCGGCGGGCAGGTCCCCGAGTCGCCGACGGCCACCGTCGGGGTGGAGCCGGTGAACCTCGGCGACGGCGTCGCCCGCAACGACGCGGTGGTGCTCGTCCACGAGCAGGGCGACGCCGTCGACCGCGGGCTGCTCCGGGTGACGGTCGGCGACGACGTGGTGTTCGTCAGGACGCTGGCGGGCGAGGCCTCGGGCGGCGTGGTCGCCGACACGAACGACGACGGCAGACCCGACCTCTACGACCCCGACGGCGCTGCGGGCGTCGCCGACGAGTGGCACGGGGCGGTCACCTCGGGCGACCGGCTGGTGATCCGTGAGCGCGACCGCGCGGGATCTGCCGACGTGATCGAGCGCGGCGAGACGGTGTCGGTCGTCTGCGTGACGGAGAACGGCGGCGAGGTCGTGCTGGCCGAGGAGACGATCTGACCGGAACAGAGCCGACAAAACTAATTGTTAGACCGTTCGAAACCATACCGTGACGAGGGGCGCGTACGGGGCGACGGCTACCGGGGTGTCGCGGAGATGACGGGGTTCGTCGAGATCGTCGTGATCGCGGCGGTCGCCCAGCTCGCGGTGCTGCCGGGCGAGAAGGTCCAGTTCATCATCGCCGGGCTCTCGACGCGCTACGACCCGCTGCTGGTCGTCGGCGCGGCCGGGAGCGCGTTCGCGGGCTGGACGGCGGTCGAGATCGTCCTCGGCGAGACGGTCCAGCGGCTGCTGCCCGCGGTCGTGCTGGACGGGTTCACCGCCGCGCTCTTCGTTCTCTTTGCGGTGCTGCTCGTGCGGTCGGCGCCGGGTGACGCCGAGACCGACGGCGGGCTGGTCGGGACGACCACACCCGCGGTCGACGCCGAGTTCGAACTGCTCGGGCGGACGGTGACGGGGCCGGTCGGCCGGTTCCTCGCGGTCTTTGCGATGATGGCGGCCGGCGAGTTCGGCGACAAGACACAGCTCGTGACGATCGGGTTGGCGGTCCAGTACGGCGCGACGCCGGCGATCTGGCTGGGAGAGATGCTCGTCATCATCCCGGTGAGCCTGGCGAACGCCTACCTGTTCCACCGGTTCGCGGGCCGGATCGACCTGCGGCTGGCGCACTACGCCGGCGCGGCGCTGTTTGTCTTCTTCGGCGCCGACACCGTGCTGTCGATCGTCACGGGCGTCTCCGTCTGGGAGACGGCGGTGGCACAGCTCACGGAGATCGTGACCGCGGTCCTCTAAGGCCGCCACCCGCGGAGGAAGGCGACGGAGACGCCCCCGACCGCGAGCGCGAACGGCAGCGTGACCGTCCGCACGACCAGCACGGCGGCGAGCGCCGCGACGGCCGGGACGCCCGCCGTCAGCACCAGCCCGCCGGTCATCGCGCCGTCGTACGCCCCGACGCTCCCCGGAACCGGCACGAGGCTCGCCGCCTGCGGGAGCGGGACGAGCGCGAGGAGGGACAGCACCGGGACGGGCGCGCCGACTCCGACGAGCGCGACGTACAGCGCCGCGGCCGAGAGCACCTGTTCGAGCAGGCCGCCAACGGCGATGAGCGCGACCAGCCGCGGCGCCGACCGGAAGCGGAGCACGCGCGCGACGAACCGCTCGACCGCCCGCTCGACCGCGTCGCGGTCGCGCGCGCCACCGGGGAGCCGCGGGAGGACCGGCGCGAGGACGGCGACGAGCGCCCGCCCGACGCGGTCGTGGCTCCAGAGCAAGAGCGCGCCGACGACGACGAGGGCAACGGCGGCGCCGGCGACGACGGCGACCACCGAGACGGCGTCGGGTGGCGTCGACCCGCCGAGGAGAACGGCGACGGCGAGCGCCGCCGAAACCAGGAGCTGCGTGCCCGACTTGACGTACTTCGCGACGGCGCGGACGCCGAGCGCGTCGCTGTAGCTCGTCTCGGTCGTGACGCCGATGAACTGCGCCATGATCGGCTCGGAGCTGGCCGGGCCGGCGGGGCTGAGCGTGTCGAAGAAGTCGCCCGCGAGCGCGAACTGGACGCTCCGGCCCCCCGAGACCCCCCCGCGCAGCGGCCGGAGCGAAGCCCAGACCCCGAGGCCGTCGGCGGCGCCCTCGGCGGCGACGAGGACGACAACGAGCGCGAGGGTCTGCGGCGCAACGGCGGTCACCCGGGCGACAACCGCGTCCGCGCCGGCGACGACGAGGTACGCCGCGACGGCGCCGCCGCCGAGGACGACGCCGACGACGAACCGGAGCCAGCCACGGGGGCGCACGAGCGAGTTGTGGCCGCGGGCGCGCAAAAGTCGCTCGGGGGCGTCCGGTCAGCCCTCGGTGCGTGTCAGCCGCGCGACCGCGAGCGCGAGCGTCCCGCCGACGACGGCGACGGCGCCCGTGCCGACCGCCGCCAGCCGGACCGCCCCGAGCAGACCGAGCGTCGGCGTCGCGGCCGTGACGACCGCGCCCATCGCGACCGGGGTGACCGTCGAGGCGACCCGTCCGCCGGACTCGGAGACGCTCACCAGCCCGCCGCGGAGGTGCGCAGGCGCCAGCCCCGTGACGACGCTGCGGTACAAGGAGAGCGAGACGCCGAAGCCGATGCCGAGGACGGCCGCGCCCGTGATCCCGACGGCGAGCGTCGGCGCGAACGCCACCACGACGAGTCCGGCGCCGAGCGCCACGTTCGCGGCCGCCAGCGGCCAGAGCCGCGAGTCGAGCCGCTCCGTGATCCGCCCCGCCTGACTCCCGCCGACCGCCAGCCCGGTGCTGTTGACCGCGACCAGGATCCCGGCCTCTGCGGGCGACCCGCCGATACCACGCGCGACGACGAGCGAGTTGTAGGTGAGAAAGCCGACCCACGGGAGCATCGGCAGCCCCCGGCCGACAACGAGCGAGAGCACCCGCGGGCGCGAGAGGAGCGCGAGAAGCGGCCGGACGCCCCCCGCGGGCTCGTCGTCTGTCGCGCTCGCGCGGTCCAACGGCTCCTCGAACCAGACGTAGACGAGGACGGCGACCGGGAACGCCATCGCGTAGATGAGGAACGGCGCCCACCACGCGACCACCACGAGCGCGCCCGCGACCGGCGGGAAGATCGCCTGGTAGACGCCGGAGCTCGTGAACCGGAGCCCCTGTGCGGTCGCCTCCCGGGGCCCCGCGTAGACGTCGCCGATGCTGGTGACGACGATAGTCGTCAGGCCGGCGAAGGCGACACCCTGGAGCAGGCGGAGCGCGACCGCGACCCAGAACTCCGTCGTCAGGGCGATGGCCGTGCCGCCGATGCCGAACAGGAGGATGCCCGCGAGCAGGACGGGCTTGCGGCCGACCCGGTCGGCGAGGACCCCCGCGACGGGGATGAGGAGGATCGGCGGCGCGGTGTACGCGGAGACGAGCAGGCCCAGCCGCGCGGTCGAGACGCCGAACGGCCCCGAGAGGGTGTCGAGCAGCGGCGAGATGAGCGTGATGCCGAGCGGCGCGAGCAGGTTCGCGGCGAGAAGCGCCTGAAACCGTCGCTCGTAGACGACGTCTCCGTTCTCGCCGACGAGCGACTCGACCGACACCGTCGGGCGGTACACAAACCCCGCCGAAGGTGTTTCGGGTCTCGGCCCGCGTTACCGACGTCTCCGCGTCCCGGAGTCGTCGATCCGGCGACGAGCCACGCTCAGCGGCGGTGGCCCCGCCCGCCGTCCAGCCGGTCGTCCCAGTCGATCCACTCCTGCTCCCAGCCGGTCTTCGCGAAGTAGCCCTGTCGGGCGAACTCGCGGTCCTCCCGAGCCGTCCGGTTTCGCGTCCCCGCCCCGGCCTGCTCGCCGTCGACGAGCAGCGGCGGGAGCGCGAGCGACCCGAACTCCGCGACGACCCGGGGCTCGTCGTCCGCCCGCTCGACGGCGCTCAGCGTCCGCTCCGCCCGCCCGAGCGGGAGGACCAGCCGGCCCTCGGGCGCCAGCTGTGAGACCAGCGCGCGGGGCGGACGGACCGCGCTCGCCTCCACGAGCACGCGGTCGAACGGCGCGTACGCCGGCAACCCCTCGCTCCCGTCGCGCCGGTCGACGAGGACGGCGTCGTAGCCCGCCTCGGCGAGGTTCTCCCGCGCCGCGTAGACGGCTGGCCGGGCGATGTCCACCGCGTGGACGTGTCGCGCGCCGACGAGTTCTGCCAGCACCGCGGCGGTGTAGCCGACGCCCGCGCCGACGAGGAGCGCCTCGTCGCCCGCGTCGGGCGCGAGCGCCTCCATCAGCCGCGCGACCGTCGCGGGCGCGAGGACGCGCGTGCCGTGGGCCTCGCCCTCGCGGTTGGCGTACGGGGCGTCGGCGACGAACTCGTGGCGCGGGACGGTCCGCATCGCGTCGACGACCCGTTCGTCGACCGGGCGGTCGAGGGCGTACTCCAGCCCGTCGACCATGTCCTCGCGCAGCGCCGCCTCGTCCATGGCACCACCTCCGCCCTGCCGAGATATAAGCCCTACCAGACCGACCAGGCGCTCGACCGCGTGTCGCGGGCGTACACCCGCTTGACGTCCCGCGCGAACGCCCGGTCGCCCTCGTGGTCCAGCTTCTCGTGGCGGTACGCCGGCGCGTCCGACCGGATCTGGACGCCGACGACCTCGGCGCGCTCGTCGCTCAGGTCGACCGCCTCGCCCACGACGAACTCGTGGTCGCCCGGCACCCGCAACGTGGTGCTCTCGGTCTCCCGGTTGTGCCCGTCGCCCTCCTTCGGGTGGACGGTGACGGGCACGGCGACGTTGTCGACGGCACGAGACCAGACGGTCGAGACCTCCTCCGCGGGCGCCGACTCCGCGCGCTGTTCCGGCCCCGTCTCGACGGCGGTCACCCGCACCTGGAGGATCGCCTCGGGCGTGTCGACGACGAACTCGTCGCCCACGGCGACCGTCTCGTCAGCCGGAAACGTCCGCGAGGCGGCGACAGACTCGCCCTCCTGCGAGACCACCACCTCCCGTTCCACGCGCGCTGTCCGCTCGACCGCCGTCTTGTGCGTGTGTCCGCAGTCCGTACACCGGACGGTCGCCTGCCCGCCCGGCTTCAGCACCTCGTGGACGGTCGACTCTCCGCAGCCGGGGCAGGCGACCGTCGCCCGCTCGTGCGTGTCGCTCATTGCTCGCCCGTCGGGCCGGAAGCGTGAAAAGCGGGTCGTGTTCGGCGCGGTCCGCGTCGAGTCCCGGCTCGTGGCCCGGCCGTCGGCCGTGTCACGCCGCGCTCAGGGGGCCGGGAGCGTGATCGCCTCGCCGTCGACGCGCACGGTCGGGTCGCGCACCACCCCGTCGGTGTGGATGGGCGCCGCCACGTCGCCGCCGATGCTCGCGTCGTCGCCGATCGCGAGGTGGACCGTCCCCGCGGCCTTCTCGTCGAGTAAGACCGACCCGACGAGCTCGGAGACGCCGACGTTCGCGCCGATCCCCAGTTCGGCGAGGTTGTAGACGCTCCCGGGGTCGTCGGCCGTCTCGGCGGCGGCTTCGAGCGACTCGCGCACGCCGTCGTCGTCGACCGCGACGACCTCTCCGGCCTCGACCTCGATCCGGACCGGCTCCTCGACGAGGCCGTGCGGGCGCATCGTCCCGTCGACGACGATCGTCCCCTCGGCCGTCTCGGGGCTGACGAACGTCTCGCCGGCCGGGAGGTTCGAGAACGCTCCCGGCGACCGGACCAGCCCGGTGTCGCGGTGCCACGGCCGGTCGCCCGGTTCGACGACGATGTCGGTGCCCGCGGGCGCGGTGACGTGGACCGCCTCGGCGCCGTGGACCTGCTCGTAGATCGACTCGCAGCCGGCGGCGATCTGCTCGTAGTCGGCGTCGAGCCCGGCGGTCAGCACGTCCTCGGTGATCCCGGGCAGCGTCGCGCCGCGCGCGCCGGCTTCCGTCGCTCGCTGGCGCGCGCGGGTGTGGGTGATCGAGTAGGTCGTCGGCGCGAGGAACGTGTCGGCCTCGCGCATCGCCGCCGCGACGGGCGCCGGCGGCTCCTCGCCGTGCTCGCTCCCGGGCGGGTATCGCAGGAGCGTCGCCGCGTCGCTGCGCTCGCGCGCGGCCTCGTAGAGCGCCTCGCCGATCGGCAGGCGCTCGTCGTCGGTCACGACCGCGACTGTCTCGTCGGCGGTGAGCCCGAGGCACTCGTCGACCGCCGTCTCGGCGGCGGCGCGGAGGTCCGTGTCCATACGCGTCGTGAGGCCGCCCGGCCCATCAGTTCGCCGGTCGGTCGTGACTCGCCCCGTAGTTAATTTCTGTCTCGAACGCCCGAAACGATTATTGGTCGTGGCGGTGCCCTCTCTGTATGATCGAGGTCGGCGTCAACGGCTACGGCACCATCGGAAAGCGGGTCGCCGACGCGGTCGAGGCCCAGCCCGACATGACCCTCGCCGGCGTCGCGAAGACCCGGCCGAACTTCGAAGCCGAGGCCGCGGTGCGGAAAGGCTATCCGCTCTACGCCGCCGTCCCCGAGCGCGCAGAGCAGTTCCACGAGGCCGGCATCGACGTCGCCGGCGAGGTCGACGACCTGGTGATGCGCGCGGACGCGATGGTCGACACCACGCCCTCGGGGATCGGGGCGCAGAACCGCTCGCTGTACGAGCGTTACGACACCCCCGCGGTGTTCCAGGGCGGCGAGGACGCGGACGTTGCCGACCGCTCGTTCGTCGCGCGCGCGAACTTCGACGCCGCCCGCGACGAGGCGGTCGACTACCTCCGCGTCGTCTCCTGCAACACGACCGGGCTCTCGCGCGTGATGGCCCCTCTCCGCGAGGCGTACGGCGTCGAGAAGGCCCGCGTCACGCTCGTCCGCCGTGGCGGGGACCCCGGCCAGACCGAGCGCGGCCCCATCAACGACATCCTGCCCGACCCCGTGGAGATCCCCTCGCACCACGGCCCGGACGTGAACACCATCTTCCCCGACCTCGACATCGACACCCTCGGGGTGAAGGTGCCCGCGACCCTGATGCACCTCCACTCCGTCAACGTCACCCTCGGCGCGACGCCGGACGTCGACGAGGTCCGCGGGCTCCTCGACGACGAGTCGCGGCTCTTTCTCGTCCCCGAGGCGTCCGGCATCGACGGGACGGGGAAGCTCAAGGAGTTCGCGATGGACACCGGACGCCCGCGGGGCGACCTCTGGGAGAACTGTATCTGGGCGAACTCGATGACCGTAGAAGACGACGACCTCTATCTGTTCCAGTCCATCCACCAGGAGTCCGACGTGGTGCCCGAGAACGTCGACGCCGTTCGCGCGCTCGCGGGCGACGCCCCCCGGACGGAGAGCATGGCGACGACAGACGAGACGCTCGGCGTCGGGCTGGAGAGCCTGTTCGGCGGCCCGCGCCAGCGGGTCGTGCCGCGCTGAGCCGGCGTACTAAGGCTCGGTGAACGCCACCGCGTCCGCGCCGACCGCCGCGTCCAGGTCCACCACGGCGAGGTGAAAGGCGTCGTCCGCGCCCGGGATGGGCAGGCCGCCCGGGTTCACGCGGACCGTTCCGCCGCGCTCCTCGACGCCGCGTTCGTGCGTGTGGCCGTGACAGACGTAGTCGTAGTCGCCCGACGCGACGAGGGCGTCCACGAGGAGGGCGGAGGTGCCGTGGTACAGGGCGACCGACCGGCCGCCGAGGTCGAGCGCGGCGGCGTCGCCGTGGTGGGTCCCCCCGTCCAGCGCGTCGACGGCGCGCCAGAGCGCCGCCTCGCCCTCGTTGTTCCCGCGGACGTGGTGGAACGGCACGCCGAGCGAGTCGAACGGCGCCAGCGTGAACGGCGCGACGACGTCGCCGAGGTGGGCAACGGCCTCGACGCCCTCGCTCGCGAAGTGGTCGGCGGCGGCGCGCGCGGCCGCCAGGTCGTCGTGGGTGTCCGAGACGAGTCCGAGGCGCATGGGCGGCGGTTCGGGCGGGCGGGGCTTAGTCACCGGGGCGAGAAGTTACCCGTCCGCGCCGCGAGCGACGCCCGTGCGCGCCGACGACATCCACCCCGAGCTACGCCCCGTCCTCGACGCGATGGACGCCATGGACCTCACGCCGTTCGAGCGGCACGGCCCCCGCGGCGCCAGACACCTCGTCGCACGGCTCCGCCGGCCGGCCGGCGAGCCCGCGGTGGGGGCCGTCACGGACCGCACGGTCCCGGGCTACGAGCCCCGCGACGGCGACCCCGTGCCCGTCCGAATCTACCGCCCCGCTGGCGACGGCCCCCACCCCACGGTCCTGTTTTTCCACGGCGGCGGGTTCGTCTTCGGCGACCTGGACACGCACGACGACGTCTGCCGGCACGTCTGTGCCGGCGCCGAGGCCGTCGTCGTCGCCGTCGACTACCGCCTCGCGCCCGAACACCCGTTTCCGGCGGCAGTCGAAGACGCCTACGCCGCGACCGAGTGGGCCGCGACGACCCCCGACGAAGTCGGGGGCGACGGCCAGGTGGCGGTGATGGGCGACAGCGCCGGCGGCACGCTCGCGGCGGTCGTCACCCTGCTGGCGCGGGACCGGGACGGCCCCGCCGTGACACATCAGACGCTGGTCTACCCCGCGGTCGAACCCGGCCGGGACCGCCCGTCGTGGACCGAGAACCTCGGCGCAGGCTACCTCACCGCGGCCGACTTCGACTGGTTCGCGGACTGCTACTACGGGAGCGACCTCCACGACGCGAACCCGTACGCCCACCCGATGGCGGCGGCGAGCCACGCCGACCTGCCGCCCGCGACGGTCGTCACGGCCGGGTTCGACCCGCTGAGAGACGAAGGGGCGGCGTACGCCGACGCCCTCGCCGACGCGGGCGTCCCCGTCACCCACCGCAACTACGACGACGTGGTCCACGGCTTCTTCGGGATGCTCGCGGACCCGTCGCTCGACCGCGCCCACGAGGCGATGGCCGACGTGACGGCCGACATGCGGGCCGCGTTCGACTGAACACGGGCGGTCGAGCGACCCCACGAGAGGCGCGACGGCGTCGCGCGGAGAGACGGGGGTCCGTGTTCGGGCGAGACTCTCCGGACTACCCGGCCCGGCGTGCCGCGACCGACCGCGCCGTCGCCGCGACGAACAGCGCGAGCGTCGGGCCGAGGAAGAACCAGCCGACGCTGAAGACGCCGACGACGGTCACCGCGGCGCCGACGACGACGCTCGCCCACGCGAGGGGTCGTCGGTCGGTCCACGCGGCCCAGCAGCCGACGGCGACGAGGAGCGCCAGCACGGCGGCCCACGCGAACAGCGTCGCGGCGTTGCCGCCGCCCGCCCCGAGCAGGACGTCGATCCCCGACTCGCAGCCACGGGTGACCGTCGGCGTCGTCGTCGTCTCGGTGCCGTTCGCCGACGCGGTTCCGCCGACGGATCGGCTCTCCCAGCAGCTGACGGGACCGAACGCGCCGAGGAGGTGGAGAACGCCGTACGTGCCGGCGAAACCCGCGACGACGGTCGCGCCGCGGGCGAGCAGGCGGAGGGAGTCGCGGGGCACGGGCGCGCGTCTCGGCGAGCGGTGTTTAGGCTACGGGTCGACAGTGCCGGCGAGGTCAGTCGGCCAGCCGTCGACCCGCCGCCTCGGCGCGGTCGAGCGCCTCCACCGCCGGCAGGGGCTCGCCGGTCAGCGCCCGGAGGTACGCCCCGCCGGCGATAGAGAGGTGGTCGAAGTCGGCGGGGTCGAGATCGTAGAGGTCGACCGCGCGGGAGGTGTCGCCGCCCCCGACGACCGAGAAACAGTCCGTGTCGGCCACGGCGTCGAGCACGCCGACGGTGCCGACGCTGAACCGCTCGTCCTCGAACACGCCGAGCGCACCCTTGAGGAAGACGGCGGCGGAGTCGCGCACGACCGGCGCGTAGTGCATCAGCGTCTCGGTGCCGACGTCCTGGTAGGCGACGGTCTTCTCGGCTATCTCGTCGACCCCGGCCTCCGCGCGCCGGTCGTCGTCGAGGTAGGCGAGGTCCGTCGGGAGTCGGATGGCGTCGCCGTGAGCGTCGAGCACCCGTTCGAGTTCGTCGCCGACCGCGGCCCACTGGTCGTCGAACAGGTCCATCCCGGGCAGGTCGTGACCGACGGGGTGGCCCTCCGCCCGGAGCGCGAGTTCGCCCGCGATCCCGCCGAGGAGGAAGGTGTCGACCTTCTCCGCGAGCGCGTCCATCGCCCGGATCACGTCGGTCGCCTTCGCGCCGCCGAGCACCACCGTCACGGGACCGTCGAACTCGCGTTCGGCCACCGCGCGGTTCGCCTCGTACTCCGTGACCATCACCAGGCCGGCGTAGGCGGGGAGGACCGCGGAGAAGCCGACGGTCGAGGCGTGTTCGCGGTGTGCGACCGAGTAGGCGTCGTTCACGTAGGCGTCGAACTCGGGGGCGAGCGTCCGGACGAACACGCTCTCGGCGTGTTCCGCGGGCGTCCGGTCGGCGAGTTCGTCCTCGGCCATCCGGACGTTCTCGAGGAGCAGCACCTCACCGGGGTCGAGGGCGCGAATCGCCGCGAGCGCCTCGTCGCCGTGGGTGTCGGGGACGTACTCGACCGGGGCGCCGAGGCGGTCGGCGAGGAGGTCGGCGTGGGTTTCGAGCGTGGTGAAGTCGTCACCGCCGGGACGGCCCTGGTGGGCGAGCGCACACACCGCGTGGCCGTCGTCGTGGAGGCGCGCGAGCGTCTCGGCGTGGCGTGCGAACCGGCGGTTCGGCCGCGCCTCGCCGTCCTCGACGGCGGTGTTGAGGTCGAGTCGGACGAGCAGTCGCTGTCCCGCCGGGAGGTCGTCGAGCGTCAGCATCCGGCGGAGCGAGGCCGTGTGGACACTTGAATCGACCCTACTCCGGGACGACCGGCGACGCCTCGGGAGCGACGTACCGGGCGACGTCGAGCATCCGGTTCGCGAAGCCGTACTCGTTGTCGTACCACGCGAGAACGGTCGCGAGGCCGTCGTCGCCGACGGCCGCCGTCGAGTTCAGGTCGACGTACGACGAGAACGGCAGGCCGACGATGTCTCGCGAGACGACCTCGTCGTCGGTGTAGCCGAGCACGCCCGCCATCGGGCCGTCGGCGGCCCGGCGGAGCGCGTCGTTGATCGCCGCGGTGTCGGGCGACGCCGCGAGGTCGACGGTCAACTGGGTGATCGAGCCGGTCGGGACGGGGACGCGGATCGCCATCCCGTCGAGGCGGCCCTCGAGGTTGGGGAGGACCTGCGTGACGGCCTTCGCGGCGCCCGTCGTCGTCGGGACGACGTTCTCCGCGGCCGCGCGGCCGCGGCGCGGCTTGTCGTGTGGGCCGTCGATCAGGCTCTGGGAGCCCGTGTAGGCGTGGACGGTCGTGAGGTAGCCAGACTCCAGGCCGAACTCCTCGTCGAGCGTCGCCGCGACGGGCGCGACGCTGTTGGTCGTACACGAGGCGTTCGAGACGACCGACTCGCCCGCGTACTCGTCCTCGTTGACGCCGTAGACGATCTGGCGCGTCTCGTCGTCCTTCGGTGGCGCCGAGATGACCACGCGGTCGGCGCCGGCGTCGAGGTGTCCGCTCACCGCCTCGGTCGTCCGGAACACGCCGGTCGACTCCAGCACCACGTCGACGTCGAGGTCGTCCCACGGGAGCGCCGCGGGGTCTTTCTCGCTGGTCAGTCGCGCGCTCGCCTCGCCCTCGTGGCTCCGCGCCACGAGGTGGTCGCCCTCGACCGCGGCGTCCAGTCGGCCCATCACCGAGTCGTACCGCGCGAGATACTCCATCGTCTCCTCGTCGGCCACGTCGTTGATCCCGACGACCTCGAGGCCGGGGGTGCCGAGCGCCGCACGGAACGTGCTCCGCCCGATCCGGCCGAAGCCGTTGATCCCGACGCGGACCAGATTATCTTCACTCATCGCGTAGTAAATCGTTGTTCTCCTGTTTAGCTCTGTCGGGACTCGTGGGCACAGTCACACGGCCGGAAAGACGCTAAGCGAGGAGGTCGCCCCCGGCCTCGGGGCTGAACACGCCATCGTCGTCGAAGCGGGTCAGACAGCGAACGGGCCGGTCGGAGCCACGCGCCCGACGGCGCCGCTGGATCACCGACTGGCCACCACCCGTCGGCTCTCGCGCACCCCGAGAGCCTGGCGGGCGTTCACGCCGTCGGGCGAACCAGCGCGACGCTGCTCAAACCGAGCGAAACCCGCTCCGCTGCGTGTCACCAGCGCTGTCGGGCGGAGCAGCCCCCAGTAAGTGTAACACAATTTATCTGTATCGGGGACCTGGATATCTCCGTCACGGGCTTGCGCACGGCGGCCGGGTGCCGCCAGTCGAGGTGACGGGTGGCTCGTCCGGCAACGTGCAACTCACACCACGCCGGTCCGGCGGCCCGAGCCGATCACCGAACGCGCGGCCCGACGCGGGCACGGAACTCGTCGGCCCGAGGCCGACCTGATGAACACGGCCGCGATCGAGGGGTACGAGCGGCGCTACTACGGCCAGGCCGGCCGCGAAGACCGGTTCGACGACCACACGCTCCTCGTGCGGATGGCCGGCTCCGTGCACGAACAGTATCTCGAGCAGTACCGACAGTGGCTGTCGAAGAGGTACCTCTGGCGGGGGCGGCGCTCCGGGACGGGGCGGGGCGAGGGCGCGAGCGGACTGGCCTTCGACACCATCACGCCCGGAGAGGGGGCGCAGCGGACCGGCCAGGAGTCGGAGTCGTTCGTCGAGCGGCTCGCGAACCGCCTCGTCGTCGCCGCCGTCGAACCGCGTTCGCCGGGGGGCCCGACCGAACGACTGGACGAGGAGGCGGTCGTGTTCGCCAACGAGGGCCCCACCCGGATCGCCCTCGGCGGCTGGACCGTCGCGGACGAGGCCGGCCACCGGTTCGTCGTCCCGTCCGGGACGTCGGTTGCACCCGGCGGTCGCCTGACGCTCCGGACCGGGCGCGGCTCCGACACCGCGTTCGACGTCTACTGGGGCCGCAGTCGCTCGGTCTGGAACGACGACGGCGACACCGTCTACGTGTACGACGACGCCGGCGACCTGATCACGCGTCGTGGCTACCCGTTCCCCTCCGAGCCGGTTCGAGAGACGCCCCTCGCCGTGGCGTCTGCCTCCGCGCGCCGACACGGCGAGGCGGGCGACACCCTCGCGGACGAGTCGATCACGTTCGAGAACACGGGTAGCGACCCGCTCGACGTCGGCGGCTGGCTCGTCACCGACCGGGCCGGTCACGCCTACCGCGTCGCCGAGGGGACGACCGTCTCGGGCGGCGAGCGTCTCCGGCTCCACACCGGCCCGGGGACGGACACCGACACCGACCGGTTCTGGGGCGAGTCGAGCCCGGTGTGGAACGACGACCGCGACGTCGTGCGCGTGTACGACGCCGACGGCTCGCTCGTCCTACGCCGGGTGTTCCGCGCCGGCTCCGAGCTGGTCTCTTGACGCCTCGCGAGCGGCTGCGGAGGCCGCCGTCCGGTGCGAACCTCGTGTCGGCGGGCAGCGGCTGATCGCCGAGTCGTCTGCCGGTGACGGCCGCCCGAGGGCGCCGTACGCTCCCCGGGCCGTCGCCGGCTCGGGGGTCGCCTCGCGCCGGAAGCGCCACTCGAGGCAGCCTGCCGTCACCGGTCGGCCGGCTTCGGGGGTCGACCGGCCAGAGGTCGTGGCGCTCGCTCGTCGTCCGTCTCTGACACCGCCCTCGCGGGGGACAGAAGGCTTTTGCCCGGTAGCGGCTTACAGGTCGATGATGCGGAGAGATGACCGCGACGACCCGTTCGGAGACATATTCGACGAGATCGAACGGATGATGGGTGGGATCGGCGACGACGGCGGCTTCGCCACCGAGACCCACGTCGACGTTCACGACCTCGGGGACGAGATTCGACTCGTCGCGGACCTGCCGGGGGTCGAGAAGGGAGGGCTCGAGCTCCAGTGCGACGGCGAGACCCTGACTATCGCCGCCGCCGGGGACAGGCGCGAGTACGACGAACGGGTGCGGCTCCCCGTCCGGGTCGACGAACACTCCGCGAGCGCGACGTTCAACAACGGCGTCCTCACCGTCACGCTCACGAAACACGAGGACGGCGCGAGCATCGACCTCGACTAAGCCGTCCGGCGCACGAGCGCCGCGAGCCGGTCGTAGAAGCTCGGCTCGTACTTCGCCTCGTCGTCGACCGTCGGGCGCGCGTTCGTCTCGTTGACCACCCAGCGGCCGTCGGCGCGCAACAGGTCGACGCCCAGCCAGTCCGCGCCGAGCGCCGCCGCGGCGTCCTCGGCCAGCCGCCGCGCCTCGTCGGGCAGGTCGGCCCGTACGGCCTCTGCGCCGCGGTGGACGTTGTGCTTCCAGCCGTCCGCGCTCCGGCGCTCGACCGCGCCTGCGTACGTCCCGTCGACGACCATCGCGCGGTAGTCCCGGGCGTCGGGCAGAAACTCCTGGACGAGGAAAGACCGGTCGCCGGTCGCCGGGAACTCGTGGATGAGCGAGAGGTAGTCCGCGACGCCGAGAAACGAGTCCAGATCGTGACATTTCGTCACGCCGATCCCGCGCGTCGTGGAGTTGGGCTTGACCACCACCGGCCAGTCCAGCCCCTCGACCGCGGCGACCAGGTCCTCGTCGTCGGTCGGGTTCGACACGAGTCGGGTGTCCGGCGTCGGGAGACCCGCCCGCGCACAGCGGGCGTACGTCTCTGCCTTGTTCCGCGAGCGCAGGACGGCCTCGCGGCTGTTCACCCACGGCAGGCCGTGGAGGGCGGAAACCGCCCCACCCTCCATGAGCCGCGAGGGAAAGACGAGGCCGACGTCGAACTCGTCGGCGACGCTCGCGGGGTCGAGCCGCCGGCTCTGCCCCGTCGTCGGGAGGTGGCCGACGGCGATCCCCCGGTCGGCCAGCGGATTCCGGACCCGGTCGAACGTCTCCGCGCGGGTGGCGAGCGCGAGTCGAAGGTCGGGTGCCACGCCCGGTCTGGGCCCGCCGGAGAGAAAAGCCCGCGGGGCCGGCCTACGCGACGAGCAGCTTTTCGCCCTGCTCGACGACGACGCGACACGGCGGCGACATCTTGTTGTACGAGCGTCGGAAGGCGTCTTTCACGACGTCTGCGTCCTCCGGCTGGCAGTACGCGGTGAAGATGGTGTCGCCGCTCGGAACGCGGGCCGCGGTGCCGACGGGCTTGCCGAACGCCTGGCGCATCCCGTCGGAAACGCGGTCCGCGCCCGCGCCGGTCGCCTGCTTGTTCTCCCGCAGAACGTGGTGGGGGAACTTCCGCAGAACCATCTTGTAGTTCTCCTGGCCGACGTTCTTCAGGAGGAGGCGGTTGGCCGACAGGCGCGCCGACTCGAGCGCGCCGTGGCGGATCTGACACTCCTCTTCGACCTGGAGGCTGATGTGAACCGGGTAGTCCTGCGGGCCCGTCTGGAGGT
The DNA here is from genome assembly GCA_036626375.1 of Haloferacaceae archaeon. Taxonomy (GTDB): domain Archaea; phylum Halobacteriota; class Halobacteria; order Halobacteriales; family Haloferacaceae; genus A07HB70. The sequence continues at coordinate 16,332 of JAZKRX010000026.1, read as the reverse complement.
TGCCCATGTTGTGCTGGGCGATCTTCGAGCCCGGAACCCCGGTGATGTACTCGCGTCGCGTGTACGCGGGATTGCTGATCTCCCGGTACATCGAGGCCGGCTTGTCGGACATAGTAGTTGTTGCAGTGTCCGTGAGTTGCGGGTTAAGAGCGTCGATCCGCCGCGGCGTCGGGGCCCAGCGCGACGTGGACGAAGCCGTGCTGGTCGAGCAAGGTCACCGCGCGCTCTGTCACCGAGGGTGCGACGAGGACACCCCGGACGGCGGGGCCGTCGTCGGAGGAGACGCTCGCGTCCGCGTCGCGCTCCCCGGCGCTCGCGTCTCCCCGCTCCGCCTCGCTCGTCGGCGCACCGACCTCCCGCCGCACCGCCTCGACGTACCGCCGCAGCTGGCCGACCGCGTCCGGCCCCACCCGCCGGCGCTTCAGTTCGACGACGACCGGTCGTCCCCGCCCGTCGCGTCCGAACACGTCGACGGGGCCGGCCGCCGTCTCGCGCTCGGTCGCGGTCGGCTCGAACCAGTCCGCGACCAGCGTCGGCTCCGCGAGGATCGCCTCGCGCAGGTCCGCCTCGCTGCCCGTCAGGGAGAGCTCGGAGTCGTCGGCGACGTCCATCGCCGTCAGCTGGTAGAGCCGGTCGAACGTCACGTCGAGGCGTTCGGCGGGCGACTCGCGGGTCGAGCGCACCCGGAGCCGACCGTCGCGGACGCTCGCGGCGTGGGCCGAGCCGGGCGGCTGCCAGTTCACCGGCGTCCGGCCCTCTTCGGTGTGGACCAGCGCCGCTCCGTCGGGCTTCAGCACGACGAGGCGGTCGCCGGGGCCGAGTTCGGAGGAGGCCCGGCCGTCGTAGTCGACGCGACACCGGCCGTGGACCGTCACGAGGGCGCCGGCTTCGACGGCGTCCTCGAGCGCCGTCAGCGCCTCGCGGGGCGCGGGCGAGCGGAGCGTGCGGACGGTCACGGGCGTGTCGTCGGGGCGACAGAGCAAAAGCGCCGCGCAACGCTTTTGCGAGCGCCGGCCGCCCTCTCATGAGATGCGCTCAGAGTCAGAGATCCGGAGCCGGCTGGCCGACCTCGAGGAGGAGTACGACGCCCACGACCCGCCGACCTCGCCGACCGAGGACGAGGCCGAAATCGCCGTGCTGCGCGCTATCGAGGAGCTAGAGTGGGTGTTGGGCGAGCGCGAAGCCGACGGCTCGTTCACCAGGTAGTCGGAGAACTGTGCTGTGTCCGCGGAACCTTACAGCCGGGTGAGGTTCTTCGCGCGGGGGCCCTTGTCGGCCTGCTCGATGTCGAACTCCACTTCCTGCCCTTCCTCGAGGTCCGGACCGCCAACGTCCTCCATGTGGAAGAAGACGTCCTCCTCCGAATCGTCGCTGTCGATGAAGCCGTAACCGCCCGTCTCGTTGAAGAAGTCGACCGTTCCAGTCGCCATTGCGACCAGGGATGGTCCGGGACCACGGATAAGCCTTCCGCGACGGCCGCCCCCACGGCACGCCGACACACGGACCGTGCGGCCGTCACTCGGCGTCGGAGTCGTCCCGCGGCCGGGCCCAGGCGAACGCGTGGTCGTCGTCGGCCGGGGTCGCCCACGCGAACTCCGTCTCCTCCGAGTCGGCCGGCTCCGCCCACGCGAACTCCGTCTCCTCGTCCTCGGAGACGAACGACACCCACTCGAACTCGTCGCCGCCGGCGACGACGCCGGTGTGGGCCGGGCCGCCCGTCTCGCCGCCGAGCGTCGACCAGCCGGTCGTCGGGCCCTCGGTCAGCTCCTCGCCGGTGGTGAACCACTCGAACTCGCTCTCGGCGTCGTCTGGCCGGGCCCACTCGAACGCCCGGTCGTCCGCCGCGGGGGTCGCCCAGGCGTACTCGACCCCGTCGACGGCGGGCGAGAGCCACTCGAACCCGCTCTCGGCCGCTCGGGGCGAGAACCACTCGTCGTCGGGAGCGGCCCCGCCCGGTCGGGCCCACTCGAACGCCCGGTCGTCCGCCGCGGGGGTCGTCCACGCGAGCGGCTCGTCGAGTTCGGCGGGCTTGGCCCACTCGAACGCCCGGTCGTCCGCCGCGGGGCCCGCCCACTCGAAGTCGGCCGGCTCGTGGGGCGAGAACCACTCGAAGTCGGCCGGCGACGGCTCCGGCGTCGCCGGCACGAAGCCGCCCGCGTCCCGCGTCGGCCGCGCCCACTCGATCCCGGGGTCGTCGTCGGCGAGCGAGCGCCAGCCCGCCTCGTCCTCCTCGGAGCGGGGCGAGAGCCACTCGAACCCGCTCTCCGCCGGGGTCAGCGCCCGTCGGTCGACGGCGTCGGCCATCCCGCGCATGAACGCGGAGACGGTGTTGCCCATCAGCATCACCGGCCAGCCGTCCGACACCGCGGCCTCGAGGACGCGCCCCGGGTCCTCCGCGTCCTCGTCGTGGACGACGACCGGGAACGAGGCGCGCCGGGCGATCAGTTCCGCGCCGCCGCCGACGACCCGGGCCTGTTCGATCGCGCCCTGGTCGGCGAGCGACTCGAGGTACCGGAAGAACGTCGCCGTCCGCCCGCGGCGGTCGTCCCGGAGGTAGAGGAGCGGCTGGATCGTCTCCTCGCCGCGCCGCAGGAGTCGGCGACGGATGAGCTCCGTCGACTGGGCGTCGTTGGCGGCGGCGGCGTTGAACACGCGCCCGTTCTGGAGGTGCGTCCAGTAGACGTCCATCTGCCGCAGGTACGACTCGATCGTCGCCTCGTTCAGCGGCTGCTCGTCGACCGCTCGCAGGATGGGGTTGAGCCCGTAGACGATCTCCGCACCCGGGAGCGTCCGGTGCTCCGCCGGGATCTCGAGGTGAGTGACCGTCGCGTCGCGCCGGTCGAGTTCGGCGTCGAGGTAGCGCCGGATCGTCGGGTCGTGCTCGCCGCTGATAACCTGGGCCCCCGAGGGGATCGACCGCGCCAGCGACCGGGCGACGTCGAGCCGATCCCCCCCGAGCGTGTCGAGGTGGTCCTCCCGGGCGTTGGTGAGAAAGACCACGTCCGGCCGGACGAACTGCTCGTTGACCAGCCGCATCGTGTACTCGCGGAGCCCCTGGTTCTCGACGATCGCGGCGTCGACGTTGCCGAACCGACGGAGTTCGCGCTCGTTCTCGTACAGCCGGGCCGTGGGTCCGCGCTCGATGTCGTGGACGGTGTCGTTGTAGACCGAGATCGGCTCGACGCCGGTGATCTTCGCGTACGTGTCGTACCCCCGGTCGTAGAAGACGTCGTGGAGCCAGCGGGTCGCCGTCGACTTCCCCCGGACGCCGGTGACAGAGATCCGGACGTCGACGTCCGCGAGCCAGCGACGGTGGATGGGGCCGCCGGCGAACAGTTGCCGGACGAGGTCGCTCGGAGCGGGGAGCCGGTCGGGCCAGAAGCGGGCGCTCACGGCGACTGCTCGCGGGGGTGGCCCTCTTCGAACTCCCAGCCGGCGGGGACGTCGTCGAGCGCCGGCGGCCGGATCGATTCGAGCCGGTACAGCTCCCAGCAGGCGAGCGCGAGGACGACGGCGCCGACGAGGACGTCGACGACGGTGGTGTCGAGGAGGAGTCCGCCGGGCCGGGGCGTCAGGAACAGCCGTGCGACCGCCGCGAGCGCGACGAACCCGCCGGCGGCGACGACAACGGCGGAACGGCGCTCGGCGCGGGCGGTGCAGTGGAGGTTGTAGGCGGTGACGCTGGCGAGGATGCCGATGAAGAAGGGGAGCAGCCCGTTCGAGAGCGAGGTGGTCGAGACGACCGTGAGTGCGGCCAGGAGTCCGAGGATGAGCCCCATCGAGAGCAGCACCCGCGCGTAGATGAGCGTCAGCCAGTTGAACCCCTGGAGCGAGAGGTAGACGCCGGCGGTGAGGGCGAGGTAGACCCAGAGGAGCGTCGCGTCGCGGAACGCGATCAGGACGAGCAGCGGCAGGACGATGATCCCGCCGATCCGGAGCCCCCAGCGCTTGCGGGCGCCCTCGGAGAACAGCAGGCCCAGCCCGAGCATCGCGAGAACCTTCGGGAACGGCAGGATCACCGGGTGGGTCGCGGTCGTGACGACCAGTCCGAAGGCGCGCGCGATGTCGGACCCGGGAGCGAGCATGACCGGCGGCGTCACCGTCGCGAGCGGTGTCAGCCCGACGAGGGCCACCATCCCGATGCCGACGACGACCAGGAAAAGAAGCAGCGCCAGCGCCCAGAGGGCGTCGAGGATCTGCTCGTCCCGGTCGAGCCGGTGGAAGTTGTACGCGGCGATGCCGGGGAGAACGCTGCCGATAAACCCGAGGTACGGGATCGTGGTACCCGCGTCGGCCCCGACCTGGAGAAACGCGTAGGCCAACAGCGACACCAGCCCGCTGGTGACGAGCGAGAGGACGAAAAGCGATCGGCCGTAGACGAACAGCCGGCGTTTCACGATCTCGACAGAGACGTAGCCGCCGACGACGCTCAACAGCAACACCGGGAGCGTGCCGAAGGTGCGGAGCGTGTATATCGCGAACAGCGGGACGATGATCACGCCGCCCAGCCGGTTCCCCCGGAGCTGTGCGGCGACGATCCCGCCGAGCAGTCCGAGCAACATGAGCGTCGTCGCGACGATCATCTCTCGGCCCCCGGTGGCGCGTTGCGAGCGACAGACGAGCCTGTCGTCGTACGGGCTCGTGACTCGCTTCGCGGCGCGCGCTCGTCCATCTGTGTGCTCTCCTGTCGTCGTTCGGCTCCGAGACGTTCGTTCCCCCCCAGCGGGCCGAATCGTCGCCGCCGACCGTTCCTGTCAGTGCTCGGTAATAGATCGCGTGAGTGTCGTCATTAAATCTGTCGGATAGTTCTAACCACCGAATAGACGCCCCAGAACAGCAATTTTCTGCCGTGATAATCAGAATATATCAAAAAGGGAGAACTGGGGCCAGCGAGCGAACGGAGCGACGGCGAGCGCGCCGGTCGGATCGACGGCGCCTGCCGTCCGGCGCGGGTCGGGAAGGCGCCGGTCCGTCGCCCGCCGCGTGGCTACGTCGGGACGTCGAACCCCTCCGCGGGGAGGAGCAGGTCCTCGAGCACGTCGAGGTGGCGGACGCCGTACACCAGCCGGACTTGTCCGTCGCGCACGAGGTCGTCCGGCAGGATGTGGTCGCCCGACGTCGTCACCTCGCCGTCGACGACGTACACCGCGAAGTTCGAGCACGCGCCGCCGCGGCAGGCGTGGGGCCACGACAGGTCCGCCTCGCCGACCGCGTCGAGAACCGACTGGTTCGGGTCGACCTGGAGGCGCCCGTGGGCGGGCGGGTCGAGGTCCGCCTCGGCCGCCCGGGCGAACAGGTCCGGGTCGTCGAGCGCCCAGTTCCGGCGCTCGACGGCCGCGTAGTCGAGATGCTCGGCCGTCGAGGGCGTCGTCGGCCCGACCGGCGTCCGCGCGCGGTTCGACAGACTCAGCCGCTCGGTCCCGACGGCCGCGTCGTCGAGCGGCTCCTCGTCCAGCCGGCGGAACCACGCCGCGACCGTCGACGCCTCGAAGCCGTAGCGGTCGGCCAGCGTCGAGATGGACTCGCCCTCGACGGAGGCGAGCGCGAGCATCAGCTGCTGGGTCGACTCACGGCCGGTCACGCGTCCGAGCAGGTCCCGCATGTCGTCGGAGTCGGACGCCTCGAGGTACGCCACGGCGGCCGCTAGCGGCCCCGGGCGAACGCGTCTCTCCCGCGAAACGCGGGGGCTTGAACCCGCGCTCCGGGCCGGAGTGAGGGAAGGGATTTACCCGCCGCGGGCGGAGGATAGGGCCGATGCCGCCCGCCGACGGCCCGCGCCGCGAGGCGTGGACCGACCGCGTCCGCCGCCGCCTCGCGAACCACCTCGCCGTCGACGCCCGCGCGCTCGCCGCGCTCCGGGTCGGCCTCGGCTGCCTCCTCCTCGCGGACCTGCTCGGGCGCGCACGCGACATCCGGGCGTTCTACACCGACGCCGGCGTCCTCCCGCGGGCGGCACACGCGGCTCTCGTCTCCGAGTGGTTCCTCTCTGTCCACCTGCTCTCCGGCGAGCGCTGGTTCCAGGTCCTCCTCTTCGTCGTCGCCGGCGCCGCCGCCCTCGCCCTGACCGTCGGCTACCGCACCCGCGCCGCGACGGCCGTCTCCTGGCTCCTGCTCGTCTCGCTCCACAGTCGGACCCCGGTCGTCCTCAACGGCGGCGACGTGCTCCTGCGGATGGTGCTCCTGTGGGCGGTCTTTCTCCCGCTCGGCGGGCGGTGGGCCGTCGACGCCCGACGGCGCGGGGAGAACGGAGCCGCCGGGGCGACGCGCGAGCGGGTCGTCTCGCTCGCGAGCGCCGGGCTCTTGCTCCAGGTGGTGACGATGTACACTGTCAACGCGGCGCTGAAGCTGTCCGGCGACCGCTGGGTCGAGGGGACCGCGATCCGGTACGTGTTCAGCTTAGAACAGTTCACCACCCCGGTCGGCGAACTGCTCGCCGCCCACCCCGAACTGCTGGTCGCGGTCGACCGCGTCTGGCTCGCGCTGGTGACCGGGAGCGTCCTGCTCGTGCTCCTGCGCGGGTGGCCGCGAGCGGCGCTCGTCGGCGCGTTCGTCGGCGGTCACCTCTCGATGTACCTGACGATGCGGCTCGGCCTGTTCCCGCTCGTCGCCTGCGTTTCGCTCGTCGCCTTCCTCCCGCCGGCCGTCTGGGACCGCATCGAGGCGACGGTCGACCGGGCCGACGCCCGTCCCGGCCGCCTGCTCGCCCTCGCCGACCGTCTTCTCCCGCGACTTCCGAGGTTCCCGCCGCCCGGGCGCGTCCGCGAGACACTCGCGGCCCTCGCGGTGGTCTGTGTCGTCGTCCTCGCCGTCCTCGGGAACGTCCAGCCCGCGACCACGGTCCGGGACCGGGTGCCCGACGCCGCCGGTCCGGCGCTCGACCTCGCCGTCGACGCCCGGCCCGCGGTCCACGCCGCCCGGACCGACCAGTACTGGACGATGTTCGCGCCGGAGCCGATGCGCACCGACGGCTGGTACGTCGTGCCCGCGCGCCTAGAGAACGGCTCGCGGGCCGACGCGCTCCACGGGGGGCCCGTCCGGTGGGCCAAGCCGGACGACGTGACCGCCTCCTACCCCAACGCCCGGTGGCGCAAGTACCTCGTCAACCTCTGGCGACCGGGGTTCGCCCCCTACCGCGACCACCTCGCCGACTACCTCTGTCGGCGCTGGAACGCGACCCACGAGACGGAGATGGTGGCGCTCGACATCTACTACGTCGAACAGCCCGGCCGCCTCTCGGGGCCGGAGCCGACGAACCCCGTCCTGCTGGAAGAACACCGATGCGGGACCGCGTCGTAAACGAGTGTCGTCCGCCCGCGCTGCCGACCGTTAACCCGGCTTAATCGGCCCGAACGCGGCCGCAACGCGCACCAATGCGGGCTGGGCGTCGGCCCGTCTGAAGTGGGGTCGGGACCGTGACGAAGTACGATGAAGACGGAACGACTCGCGCTGGTCGGCGTCGGCGTCGCCCTCGTGGTCGCCGCCGTGGGGACGGCCTTCCCCGCGGCCGATCCGGGCGTCGTCGACCCGCGTACCGTACTCGAGCTCCTGCTCGTCGGGACGACGACGCTGTTCGCGCTCACCGCCCTCGCCTGGGGCGTCCTCACGTACGTCGTCGGGGCGGGCTACGAGCCGCCGGCGCCGGTCCACGGCGGCGACGAGATACAGGTGCGGGTCCTGACCGTCGACGCGGCCGAGGTGGTCCAGGCGACGGTCGACTCGCTCCCCGAGGAACTGGACGACGTCCACGTGGTCGCCGAGGAGGCAGTCGAGGTGACGGGCGCGACGGTCCACGTCGTCCCCGAGGCGTTCGACTGCGAGGCCGTCCGGAAGGGCCGCGCGATCGAGTGGGCGCGCCGGCGCCTCGAGACGGACCGGGAGTTCGTCCTCTACCTCGACGAGGACAGCCACGTCGCCGAGCTCGAGGGGCTCCCGGACGCCGACGTGGTCCAGCTGCGCGAACGGCCGCGTCGGACGGGCTCTGTCCTCTCGTACCTCGCGGACGTCTACCGCATGGGCGTCCAGATCGAACAGCGCGCGTTCGCGCGGCTCTCGGTCCCCCTGTTCGCGTGGGGTGGCGGGGTCGCCGTCCGGCGGTCCGTCGAGGACGAGGTGACGTGGGACCGGGAGACGATCGTCGAGGACACGGCGTTCGTCTGGGCCGCGGCGAAGCAGCTGGAGGACCTCTCGTTCGAGCTCGCGACCGCGACCTGTCGGAACGAGGCACCGCCGTCGCTGGCGGAGATCACCCAGCAGCGCCGCCGGTGGGCCGCCGGCAACCTCGAGGCCGCGTCGGCGCTCCCGACTGGCTACCAGGTCCTCACCCGCGTCCGCAACGCCGCGTGGGCGCTCTCGCCGGTCGTCACGCTCGTCGTCGTCCCGCTCTCCCTGCTCGGCGTCGGCGTCGCGGGCGGGCTGTTCGCGCTCGCGTCGCTCGCGCTCGGCGCGCTCACCCTCTTCTGGTACCTCCGGGGCGTGGTCTACTACGGCCGCGACCGGCTGGCGTGGGCGCTCGTGGCCCCGCTCGCGCCGCTCGTCACCGTCGTCCACTCGACGGGAACCGTCGTCGGCGTCGTCGCACCCCCGGACGGCTTCCGGGTGACCGAGAAGGTCGGCGAGTAGGTAGCCTACGGCCGCGGGAACTCTGTCTGGTACTCGGTGCCGTCGAGCCGGTCCTCGCGGAGCGGCCAGAACGCCACGAGAGTCGCGGACTCGCCCGCCACCGCGCGGGCGGTGTGGGGCACCTCGGGCGGGATCGTCACCGCGTCGTAGGGGCGGAGTTCGACGACGTCGCCGTCGATCAGCATGTCCACCCGGCCGTCGACGAGGAGGTTCGCCTGCTCGTACGGGTGCGTGTGGGGCTCGCCGTCGGGGTACGCCGGACCGATCTGCGAGAACCCGATCAGCTGGTCGATCCCCCGGAACACCGACTGGGTGAACCCCGGTTCGTCGCGCACCGTCGGCGCGTCGGCGAGGTCGTGCGCCGACGGAATCGCCGCGCGGTCGTAGTCACGGACCATCGTCTCGTGGCTGCGCGAGGGCCGGCATAAGTGTGGCCGGAGTCACTCCCAGACGACGTAGACCAGCGCCGCGACTCCGACCGCCTCGAGGATCTGGAGGTACATCATCGCCCGCACCGCCGGAACAGAGAGGGGGATGGCCGCGACGGTGTAGTAGAGCGCCAGCGCGTTCTCACAGAGGAGGAAGAGCCCGAACACCAGCGACCCGAACGTCTGCTTCGAGCGGATCTGGCGGAGGGTCCGCGCCCAGACCCCGAGGGTGACGACCAATAGGAGGACGTTCAGTGCCGCCGCGACGCGGGCGACGTCGAGGGTCAGGCTCACGGCGCGTTCCTCCGGCGACTCGGTCTCGGGGTGGCTGGTTCGGTCACGAGGTGTCTACCTGTTCGACGATCCGCTCGACGGTGTCCCAGTTGCGCCTCGCCCGGTCCGAGGGGAGGTAGACGTTCCCGTAGTCCTCGTCGGCCGAGATGACGACGTCGTTGCGTCCGAACACCTCGAGGTGGTGGCGAACGGTCTGGTAGGCGAGGCCGAGGTGCTCCGCGAGTCGGTTGGCGTTCCGCGGTCGCTCGTCGAGCGCCTTCAGAATGCGGACCCGGTTCGGTCCGCCGCGCGTGCCGGCGAGGACCTGCCACAAGACCGCCTCCATACTGGTCACGACTCCGACGGGTCGGTAATAGCGTGGTGGCCGTCGAGCGACGACGAGCGTGACCCGGCGGAGGCTTACGGCCACTCAGTCGTCGCGTCGACCCCGACCCCGGCCGTCGCCGCCGTCGTCGCGTCGGCCGCGGCCCCGGTCGTCTTCGTCCTCGTCTTCCTCACCCTCGTCCTCATCGTCCTCGTCTTCCTCACCCTCGTCCTCATCGTCCGGGTCGTCCGGATCCTCGTCTTCGTCGTCTGCCTCATCGCCACGCGGCGGTGCCGACACGTCCTCGACCAGCACGAGACCGAACGCCTCGTCGGCCGGTTCGCCGTCCGGCGTCAGGTAGCCGACGGCGAAGACGGTGTACGTGCTCCCGCCGGCGAGTGTGACGCCGGAGACTTCCTTGACCACGGTCCCATCGTTGTTCTCGGTGTCGGGACGGACCTCGATCTCGTACTCGTCCGCGGGAACGACCGCGTAGCCGCTCGACTCGCCGAAGGCGAATCCGTCGAAGACCGTCAGCGCGCCGTCGTTGGCCGTCACGTCCACCGCCGGGGCGTCGGGGCTGGCGTGGATCGCCCGCACCCGGGCCTCGTCGTCGCCGAGGTTCGCGCCGTTGGTGTCCTCGAAGAGGCTCACGGTGAACACGGAGTCGTCGCTCGAGGCCTCGCCGAGTGCGACGGCGGTGTAGTCCTCTGCCGCCAGTTCGATCTCGGTGGGGCCGAACACCGTCGTGTCCGTCCCGGCGACGTTCACTGCGACCTCGCGCTCCCCGGTCGGGACCTCGAGGTAGTCGGTCACCGACCGGAATTCGAGGCCAGAAACCGCCACGGCGCCGTCGACGTAGACATCGACGTTCGGGGCGTCCGGGGAGGCGTGTGCGACCCGGAGGCCCGCAGTCTCCTCGTCGTCGTCGGCCAGGGCCGTCCGGGCGGGGACGACCGTCGCAGTCACGACCGCACCGAGTCCACCGAGTACCTGCCGTCGCGTCGAGGGCATGAGCGAGAGGAAGCAGGCGCGAGACGTGAAAGGCAATTTTGGTGACTGCGGCTCAACTGTGACCCAACTCTCGGAGGGGTCGGACGGGTCTCCCGACGCCTACCGGTCGACGAGAGACGCGCTCTCGCGGACGTACTCCGCTCGCGTCCGCGCGTCGGAGACGAGGTCGGCGACGGCGTGGGTGTAGACGCTCGCACCGGTCGCGAGCGCCCAGAACGGGTCGAGGAGCCACACCCCGGCGGCCAGGACGCCGCCGACCACGAGGTGGCTCAGCAGTCGCTGGTCGCGCCAGACGTCGCCCGGGTCGAAGATGGCGTCCTGTCCGGCGAGTGCGAGCCGCGGGTCCGCGACGACCCGCCGGAGGTTGGTCCAGTCGTCACGGTTCAGGCGGGCGATCGCGAAGTGGTCGGCGTCGATCCCGACCCCGAGGGCGACGACCCACGCCCACGCGACCGCCGCCTGGAGCGGGGCGGGCGCGAGGAGGGCGACGGGGACGCCGACGGCACCCGCGACGAGCGCGTGACCCTTCGAGTACACGCCCGCCCGTTCCGGGCACGAAGCCATGAATGTGGGGCGCCTGCCGGCGCAACGGCGCCGTGTGTGAGGACCCGACGCCGACGGCAGTCGAGCGGGACGGGCAGCGGGAGCGAGGCCGGGGACGGCTCCTCAAGCGGGACGAACGGAGAGAGCGCGGACGACGCCGTCGACGGTACGATCGAACTGAGCGACCTCGAACGCCACCTGCGTGAGGCCGGGAGCGTCACCGTCACGTGGTCGTACGCCGGCCTCGGCGCGAACGGCGTCGAGCAGGGGGTGACCCGCGAGTGCTACGCCGACCTGAACACCGGGCGCTCCCACACGGACACCTCGGCGGGCGACGGCGAGTCCGTCGAGCAGTTCGTCGCAGACGGCGTGACCTACCTCCGTACGGGAACCGGCGACACGGCCACGCACGCCGCCTACGAGGGGTCGACCGACGTGATCGCCACCGCCGTCTCGCTCTCGCAGGCCCGTGCCTACGGCACGAACGACGACATGGCGTTCGCCGGCGCCGAGACGTTCGACGGCGTGTCCGTCGACCGGTACGAGCTGTCGGCCGCCAACGAGGCACTGATCCTCGCGGAGTCGGCCGCGGCCGCCGAGTCGGCCGACGAGATGGAGGTGACGAGCTTCGAGTACGTCGTTCTCGTCGACGAGGACGGACTCTCGCGCTACGAGTCGTGGAGCTTCACCGGCCGGACGGGTGACGGAGCCGAGGTGCGCGGGTCGTGGGAGTACTCGCTGACGGCGGTTGGGTCGACGGCCGTCGACGACCCCGACTGGCTGGCCGACGCGAGAGCGCAACGGGTCGGCTAAGCGGCGACGGTCGCAGGGACGCGTCGCGTTCCCGGTGGTGAACGGAGAAAGACGATCCGGGCTCCGACTCGCCTGTTCAAAACGGGCTAGCGTCGTTTTCTCGACCGCTCGCTGCGCTCGCGGGGACGGGGGGAAGCTCGATTTTCAGCCGAAGCCGAAGACTCCTCGAATCGAGACCGCGTAGAATCGGGATGCCGCCTCCCCGATTTGAACTCGCCGAGACGTTCCTGCTCGCTTCGCTGCGCGGGCGTGCGACTCGTCTGCTCAAATCGACTCGGCGTCGTGTTCTCGACCGCTCGCTCCGCTCGCGGTCTCGAAATATGCCGCCTCCCCGATTTGAACGGGGGACAGCTCGATCTTCAGTCGAGTGCTCTCCCAGTCTGAGCTAAGGCGGCGCACATGGGGCGACGCCGAAGTCGGACAAGAGCGTTACGGAAGCAAGACGCGGACCCAGGGCAACCACTAAGTGGTGTCGCGAGCCCCGACCTGTCACGATGGAGACCACGAGCGAGTTCGACGGCGACATGGCCGTGTTCATCATCCTCCTGCTCGTCTGCCTGCCGGCGGGCGTCTACTACTACTTCACCAACAAGGCGGAGAAGGTGGTCTGTCCCGAGTGCCGGGAGACGGCAGACGTGAACGCGAGCGTCTGTCCGAACTGTACCACGGACCTCGGCGGCGGCGTCGACGAAGAGCCCCCGGCCTGAAGCAGTGTCTCCTCTCCGGCGACTCGTCGCGTTCGTGCGGGAGAACCCCTTCCTCCTCTCGCACCACCCTCGCTGTCGGTTCTACGACCACCACACGGTGACCGTCCGCGGCTACGACCTCTGTACGGGCTGTTTCACCGTCTACCCCGTCGGCGGTGGGTCGCTCCTGTTCCTCGCGCTCCTGTCGGTCGTCGCGCCCGGACTCCCGCTTTTTACCCTCTCGACGCCCGGCCTCTACGCCGTCGCCGCCGGCCTCGCCGCGCCGCTGGTCGTCTCGAAGGCGGTGCCCGGGTCGCGGTCGGTGGCGACCCGCCTCGTCGTGAAGGCGCTCCTCGCCGTCGGCCTCGCCGTCGGGTTCGTGCCCCTGCTCACCCGTCCCGGCGACCGTCTCCAGACGCTCGTCCTCGTCGGCGGCGGGCTCGTCGTCTACGTCGCGTACAAGGGCCTGACCGCGTTCGACGACTGCGAGGGCTGTCCCGAGCGCGAATCGTTCCCCGACTGCCCCGGCCTCGACTTCGAGCACGCGCCCTGTGACGGCTGTGCGTCGTGTGCAATCCCGCGCACCGACGAGGACTGACCGAACGGAACGACCATGTGAGTCGGGCACACACCACTCGCCGTGTCCGACACCCTCGCGACGCTCCTGGAGCGCAACGCCCGTCACGTCGGGTCGCTGCCCGGCGACCACTTCGCGGCCGTCGCGGAGCGCCAGACACCGCCCGTCGTCTCCGTCTGTTGCTCCGACTCCCGCGTCTCGCAGGAGGGGATGTGGGACGTCGACGCCCCCGGCTGGCTGTTCACGCCGAGCAACATCGGCAACCAGACGTGGGACCGCGTCGGCGGCGAACTGGTCGTCGACGGGAGCGTCCTCTACCCGCTGGTCGAGACGGGCACAGACACGGCGCTCGTCGTCGGACACACCGGCTGTGGCGCGCTGACGGCGGCACTCGGCACGGTTCGAGCGGGCGGCCACGGCTACCCACCGGGGGTCGCGAAGCGGGTCGACCTGCTCGTCCCCGTCGTCTCCGACGGCCTCGCCGACGACCGGGTCGACCCCGCCCGCGACGTCTCGCTCGTCGACCAGCTGGTCGAGTTCAACGTCGACCGGCAGGTCGCGTTCCTGCGCGAGAACCCGGCGGTCCCCGACGACGTCACCGTCCTCGGGTTCGTCTACGACTTCCAGAACGTCTACGGGACGGCGCCGGGGCGCGCGTACCTCGTCAACGCCGACGGCGAGACGGCCCCCGACGCCCTTCGCGACCTCGTGGCCGACGGGTACGAGGGGTGCGTCGAGCGACTGCTCCCAGCCGAGGCGTAGACCGCCAGGCCCACCGGAACGTCGCACGCGGCGACCGGAGCAACCGTGTGTCACGGTAACGCTAAGCACACTGCGCGCGTCAACGCCGGGGTCACGAGTCCGACGACTCGCGACGGATCGGCGGCAGAACCGTTCGTGACACCCGACGGCGGCGGGCGGGCGCTCTGGTCGACGGGCGCGCTGATGGTCGTCAGAGCGGCCGGCGACACCTCGACGCTCGTCGACCTGCAGGCCGCCCCGGGCTACGAGACACCCCTCCACGTCCACGGCGTGGAGGACGAGCAGCTCTACGTCCTCGACGGCGAGATCGAGTGCGTCCACGGCGACGACGGCGCGGAGCGGCCCCGCGCTGGATCGCACGACAGCGTCCACCTCCCGCGCGGCGTCCCGCACGGCTTCCGCGTCGTGGGAGACGACCCGCTCCGGATGGTCGCGATGGTGACCCCCGGCGGGCTGGAGACGTTCTTCGAGGCGGTTGGCGAGCCGGCACCGGCACACGAGCTGCCGCCGCCCGCGGAGCCAGACGACGAGGCGATGGCCGAACTGACGACGCTCGCGGGCGAGTACGACCTGGAGATTCTGGGGCCGCTGCCGGCGTAGTGGTGGGTGCAGGGCGGGGTCGATGCGTGAGAAGTGAGCTCGGGCGGGTTCGAACGACCGATCTCGGCCTTGTGACTTCTCCCACGACTACCGTCGTGAACTTCCCTCACGGAGGGTGAGGCCCACGTCGTCTGGGGAGTTCGCAGGTTCCATCTCGCCGTTGGTTCCGTTGAGTACGACCTGCGTTTCGGGCTGAGCCACAACAGCCCCTGCCGTCGATAGCGGACTCTGAATGGTCTTACCGACGGCTCGTTTGCCAATGTTCGTCGCGCCATTCTTGTCGCCGTTGTCGTCCAGCCCACAGTCGTGACACTCGATACGACCCTGCACCTCACGACTCGTGTTCTGCGACCCACACCGCCAGCACGTCCGAGACGTATCGTACTCCTCCACTGGGACGCACTCCCGTCCGTCGAGGTGGGCTTTGTACGTGAGGATGTTCGCCAGCTTCGCATACGGCATCTTGTGGGTCTTGTCGTTCACGTACCGGCCCTCGTCAGTGTCGAAGCGCACGCCAGTCATATCACCGAACACGATGACAGCGTTGCGTTTCCGGGCGCGAGCGACGAGTTCGTTTGCCACCTGATGCAACTCGTGTTCGACCGTTCTGGACTCCTTATCCCCGAGGCGTTCGATGACCTGCGCTCCCGAACACACCTTCGCCTTCCCGATGGACTTGCGGAGTTGCTTGTAGTGTTCTCGAACACGCCGAACCTCTACGCCGTGGAACTGCGTGTTACGGTCGGAGAGGAACGCGCTGACGGCTATCCACTTCGCCCCCATATCGACGGCGAGTACGTCGTCGTACTCGTCTGCGACGGCCACAGACCGCTTGCAGACGAGGTGGACATACCACTCGCCGTCTCGGTGGACGAGTTCCGAATCACGGATGTACTTGTCGGTGAGCAGATGGGTGTCTTTCTCGGGGACGTGGACAGGCACCCAGATGCTATCTCCCTGTTCTTTCTGGGGGTTGTAGACGGGAAGTTTGAACCACCACGACGAGAGAACCGTATCCTCGTCGTGGTCGATGGTGATGCAGTCGTTGCGGAGGACGACCGGTTGTTCGGTGTCCGCTCGCGGGTTCTTGTTCGACTGGACTTTGCTCGCCTGTTGCTTGGTGGCGGAGTAGAGGTTCGCGTCGTCGTCACCGTGAACGGCGTCTTGGAACGCGCCGTATTCGCGTTCGACAAGTCGGGCTTTCCGCTCGGTGAGCGAGTGAAGTTTGACCCGTACCGTGGTGGTGACTTCTCGGCGCATCGTTATCGTCCGGTCCGTGCCTCCATGTACCGCTCAATGGTCTGACTCGACACCTCGCCCGCGCTGGAGACGAAGTACGAGCGCGTCCACGGCGAGGCTAGCCCGAAGTCGAACTCCTCGCGGAGGTTCTGGGAGGTATAGCCCGTGACCTGTTGGATGAGGTGGATGGTGTCGCGTGCAGTCGGATTCATCCCACGACAGAGGTCGTGCGCTTTCTCCTTGATCTCGTGTAACGGGGGGTAGGATGCGGGCACCCGGAATCGAACCGGGACCTCTGATGTGTAAAACCAGCGTCTTGACCTTTCGACCATGCCCGCCCGTTTGTTCCGTCTCCAATATATGTGCCTGCGTGGCCCACCTATTGTAAAGGCCGCGTCTTGACATCCTCCCGCGCCTGAAGACGCGGGAATCCCACGGCACCGCACCGCTGAG
>JAZKRX010000025.1:0-34287 GCA_036626375.1 Haloferacaceae archaeon | reverse complement strand
GGGAAAAGACCATATATCGGGATCACAATGCGGTGTCTGTGCCTCAACGTGACATACAGAGACGGAAATGGTTGAAAACCATCGGCGCCGGCGCCGTCGTCGGGCTCGCCGGCTGTGCCGGCGGGAGCGGCGGCGGTGACGGCGGGGGAGGCGGAGGCGACGGCGACGGCGGGGGCGGCGGTGGTGACGAAACCGACGGCGGCGGAACGAGCACCGACGCCGCCGGCGGGATGGACACGTTCAGCGTCGGGGCGGTCTACCCGTTCTCGGGCGCGGTCGCCGAGACGGGCCAGAACATCCGGAGCTTCCTCCAGAGCGCCGTCGACGACGTGATCAACTCCTCGGCCGACCTCGGGCCGCTGGTGATGTCGGGCGAGGAGGGGCTCCCGAACCTCGGCGCCACCGTCGAGATCACGTTCGCGGACCACCGCTCGGACCCGGCACAGGGCCGCGCCGAGGCCGAGCGTCTGGTCCAGCAGGAGAACGTCGACCTGCTGGTCGGGGCGTACAACAGCTCGGTCACGAGCACCGTCAGTCAGGTCGCCGAGCGCGAGCAGATCCCCCACGTCAACTTCGAGTCGAGCAGCCCCGACCTCACGGAGCGTGGCCTGAACTGGTTCTGGCGGACGGGGCCGTCGGACCAGACCTACACCCAGAACATGTTCGACTTCTTCACGGGGCTGAACGACCAGACCGACGCCGGCATCGAGACGGTCGCCATCATCCACGAGGACACCGAGTTCGGGTCGATCAGCGCCGAGACCCAGGAGAGCCTGGCCGAGGAGAACGGCCTCGAGGTCGTCGCCGGCCCCATCTCCTACACGGCGGAGTCGGTGTCGTCGCTCCAGAGCCAGCTCCAGCGCATCCGGGAGGCCGACCCCGACGTTCTCCTCCCCTCGTCGTACCTCCGTGACGCGCAGATCATGCTGAACGACATGCAGACGCTCGGCTACTTCCCGCCGATGATCATGGCGCAGAACGCGGGGTTCAACCAGCCCAGCTTCGTCGAGAACACGCAGATCTCGGACTACGTCTGCTCGCGTTCGACGTTCGCCGACGACCTGCCGGAGAACGTCCCCGAGCTCGGGACGTACAACGACTTCGTCAGCGACGCCGTCGGCACCGCGTTCAACGGCGTCTACATCCGTTCGTGGGGCGGGTTCATCTCGACGATGTACGCCGTCAACGAGGCCGGGAGCGCCGAGCCGTCGGCGCTCCAGAGCGCTATCGACGGTCTCCAGCTCGAACGGCTGGAGACCGGGATGCCCTACGGCATCGACTTCAACGACAAGGGTCAGAACAGCCTCGCGTCGGGGGTGCTCCTCCAGTACACGGACGGGAGCGGCAACTCCATCTGGCCGTTCGAACTGGCCGCCTCAGAGGTCACGTACCCGGCCCCGGGCTGGGACGAGCGGTAACCCCGCTCGATGGTCGTAGAGATCGGCCTCATCTCGCTCGGCGGTCGGCTGAGTCTGGTCCCACAGGCGGCCGTGACCGCGCTCGTGTTCGGGTTCGTCTACGCGCTCGTCGCGGCGGGGCTGGCGCTCATCTGGGGCGTCGCGGACATCGTCAACTTCGCCCACGGCGAGTATATGCTGGTCGCGATGTACGTCACGGCGTTCGTCACGAGCAGCGCCGGCGGCGGCGGGGTCCCCCTCCTGCTGGTGCCGGCGAACGCCGTCTTGCTCTTCGTCCTCGGCTACGCAACCTACCGGCTGATCATCTCGAAGGTGATGGACGCGCCGATGCTGGCACAGATCTTCGCGACGTTCGCGCTCGTGCTCATCATCCGCTACGCGGCGCTGTTCGTCGCCGGGCCCTACACGGTCTCGATCGACGACTACCTGTTCGACGGCCAGACCCGGCTGTTCGGGGTCGCCGTCTCGCATCCGGAGGTGATCACGGGGGTCGTGAGCGTCGCCGCGCTCGGCGTGCTGTTCGCGTTCCTGCGGTCGACCCGCACCGGAAAGGCGATTCGGGCGACCGCGCAGGACCGCGAGGTGGCCCGCGTGATGGGGATCGACACCGACCACGTCTTCGGGCTGACCTGGGGGATCGGTCTCGCCGCCGTCGGCGTCGCCGGGACGCTCGTGGCGACGTTCTCGCCGATCCACCCGGAGCTCACGCCGACGTCGTGGACGCTGATCGCCTTCGCCTCGGTGGCGCTCGGCGGGTTCGGGAGCGTCCTCGGGGCGGTCGCCGGCGGGATCGTCATCGCGTTCGTCGAGAACCTCGGCGGAGTGTTGCTGAACCCATCTTACAAGGAGCTGTACGTCTTCGTGGTGTTCATCGGCGTGTTGCTGTTCAAGCCAGAGGGGATCCTCAACTGGGGTGAGTCCTGACCGTGTCGACGGCCGTCACCGACCAGCTCTCGGCGATGTGGGACGGACTCGACCGCCGCGCTCGCTTCGGAGGCGCGGCGCTCGTGGTGGCCCTGCTCGCGGCGGTGCCGTTTCTCACGAACGACGAGTTCGTGTTGAACACGCTCATCTTCATCTTCCTGTTCGGGACGATGGGACAGGGCTGGAACATCCTCGGCGGCTACGCCGGCCAGGTGTCGCTCGGCCACGCCGTGATGTTCGCCGCCGGCGCCTACACCACGGCCATCCTCTTCGTCTACTACGGGATCACCCCGATCGTCGGGATTCCGGTCGGCGGGCTGGTCGCCACGCTCGTCGGCCTGGCTCTCGGCGCGGCGACGTTCCGCCTGCGCTATCACTACTTCGCGATGGCGACGCTGGCGGCCGCGCTCATCGTCCGGATCTTCTTCTTCCGGTGGGAGTGGGTCGGCGGCGCGACCGGTATCGAGTACCCGTTCGACACGCTCGGCCAGATCACGTCGCTGACGTTCCGGGGCAACCTGCCGTACTACTACCTGATCGGCGGGTTCGCGCTCCTGGCGACGATCTTCGTCTACGTGATGGACCGTTCGAAGCTCGGCACCTACCTCAAGGCGATCAACATGGACGAGGAGGCCGCCGCGAGCGCCGGGCTGAACACGTTCCGGTACAAGAGCTACGCGATGGCGCTCAGTTCGTTCATCACCGGGATCTGTGGCGGGCTGTACGCCCAGTACGTCCTCTACATCGACCCGGCGTCGACGCTCCGGCTCCTCCGGAACATCGACATCATCATGGTCGCCATCGTCGGCGGCATCGGCACGGTGCTCGGCCCGCTCATCGGCGCGGGCGTGTTCATCACCGTCCGCGAGTACACCCGGACGACTCTCAGCGGCACCCAGACGGGGCTCGGCTACGTCATCTTCGGGTTCGTGCTCCTGTTCATCTCGCTGTACCGTCCGGGCGGCATCCTCAACCGCTACACCGGGCGGTGGGGGGACTGATGAGCGCCGACTCCGACGCCGCGGCGGCCGAGCGCGGCCGGACCGACGCCCCGGCGATCCTCGAGATCGAGGGGCTCCGCAAGGAGTTCGGGGGCGTCACCGCGCTCGACGGCGCGACGATCGAGGTCCGCGAGGGCGAGGTCTGTACGCTCGTAGGGCCCAACGGCGCGGGCAAGACCACGCTGTTCAACTGCGTGATGGGGACGTTCCCGCCGACCGACGGCACGGTCCGGCTCCGGGACACGGACATCACGGGCCAGAAGACCCACCAGACGGTCAAGAGCGGCCTCTCGCGGACCTACCAGATCCCCCGGGTGTTCCCGGAACTGACCGTCCGGAAGAACATGGAGGTCAACCAGCGCCACGGCGACGAGAGCCTGCTCGCGACGGCCTACCGCGGGACCGACGAGGCGACCGACGCCGAGATCGACCGCTGGCTGTCGTTCGTCGGCCTCGAGTCGATGGCCGAGTCGGGCGCCGGTGAGCTCTCGACCGGCCAGCAGAAGCTCCTGAACATCGCGGCCACGCTCGTCCGCGACCCCGACGTACTCCTCCTCGACGAGCCGACCGCCGGCGTCAACCCGGGGCTCGTCGACGACATCGCCGAGCTGCTCGCCGAGCTGAACGAGCGGGGCCGCACGGTGTTCGTGATCGAACACGACATGGACTTCGTCCGCCAGATAAGCGACTACATCTACGTGCTCGCCGACGGAACGAACCTGGTCGATGGACCGTCCGGGGAGGCGCTGAACGACCCGCGCGTCCTCGAGTCGTACTTCGGGAGGTGACCGGGATGGCACAGTTCGAAATCGAGAACGTCCACGCGGGCTACGGCGACCTCTCGGTGCTGCAAGGCGTCGACATGACGGTCGACGAGGGAGAGATCGTCTGTATCATCGGGCCGAACGGCGCCGGCAAGTCGACGCTGTTCCGGGTGATCTACGGCCTCCTCGCGCCGACGAGCGGCGCGGTCCGCTACCGCGGCGAGAGCGTCCTCGGCCTGAGTCAGAAGGAACTGCTCCGGCAGGGGATCGCGTACATCCTCCAGCGCGACGCCGTCTTCCCCGACATGACCGTCCGGGAGAACCTGGAGATGGGCGCCTACGTCGCGCCGGAGGTGTTCGACCTCGACGCGCGGGTCGAGGAGATGTACGGGCTGTTCCCGGTGCTCGAGGAGAAAGGCGACAAGAAGGCGGGGACGCTCTCGGGCGGCCAGCGGCAGATGCTCGAGTTCGCCCGCGGGCTGATCCTCGACCCCGAGCTCGTCCTGCTCGACGAGCCGACCGCCGGCCTCGCGCCGAAGATCATCGACCAGGTGTTCGCGAAGGTCAAAGAGATAAACGACACCGGCGTCACGGTGTTGATGATCGAGCAGAACGTCAAGACCGGGCTGAGCTACGCCGACCGCGCCTACGTGCTGGAGAACGGGCAGACGCGGTTCAG
This sequence comes from Haloferacaceae archaeon, assembly GCA_036626375.1. GTDB lineage: Archaea > Halobacteriota > Halobacteria > Halobacteriales > Haloferacaceae > A07HB70. Next base: position 29,501 of record JAZKRX010000025.1, on the reverse strand, counting down.
CGGGCCGGCCGACAGCATCCTCGACGAGCCGGCGGTGCGGGACGCCTACCTCGGCGGCGCCGCCGGAGAGTCAGAGGCCCAGCACTAAGACGACCGCTCGGTCCGGAACAGCCGTCCCAGCCCAGATATCTCGTCGGCCGCGACGCCGAGACGCCCGAGCGCGTCCCAGAGCGTCGCCTGGTTGCTCGTGACGACCGGCAGCCCGAGGTCTGCCTCCAGCCGCGAGACGACCTCGAACGTCCGGTAGTTCGTACAGCTGACGAAGACGCCGTCGGCGTCGTCGGTCGGCAGGTCGAGAGCCCGGCGGTAGGCAGTCTCGGGCGTCTGCTCGCCGATTTCGGTGTTGCGGTCGATACCGAGCCCCTCCATGGCGACGACCTCGTAGCCGGCGTCGGTCAGGAACTCGGCCTCGCGGTCGTTGAGGTCCTCGACGTACGGCGTGGTGATCGCCAGCCGCTCCAGGCCGAGGTGAGCGAACGCCCGCTTGACCGACGCCGCCGTCGCGACCGCCGGGACGTCCGCGACCGACGCGACGCGCTCCTCGATCTCCTCGTCGTAGCCCGGCCCGTGGACGAGACTGCCGGTCGTACAGCCGTAGGCGACGGCGTCGACGTCGGCGGTGGCGAGCAGAGCCGCACACCGCTCGACCTCGTCGGCCATCGCGCCGAGCGACTCGGCGTCGACGCCCTCCAGGCGCATCCGTGCGGTGTGGAGGGAGACGCCGTCGGGGAGCCACCGGGCGAACTCCGGTTCGTTCGTGCTGTTCGACGAGGGGACGATGAGGCCGAGCCGGCCGCGCCAGCCGTGCATGCCTCGGGATCGGTGCGAACGGTAGTTAAACTATGTCTCGACGACGAGGTTGCCGAGCCGGTCGACCCGGGCGCCCTGACCGGGGAAGACGACGGTCGTGCTCTCGGCGCCCTCGACGAGCGCCGGGCCGTCGAACGCCGTCCCCGCGGTGAGGTCGTCGCGGCGGTAGACCGGCGTCGCGTGCTCGGTTCCGTCGAAGGTGGCCGTCCGCTCCGTGGCCGGGGCGGCCTCGTCGCCGCCCGCGGGCGGTTCGAGCTGGGGCGGGTCGACCGCCCCACGGGCTCGGAGGCGCACCGTCACCAGCTCCAGGGGTTCGTCGGGCGAGGCGTGGCCGTAGCGCTCCTCGTGGCGCTCGTGGAACCGCTCTGTGACCCGCGACAGCGTCGCCTCGTCGACGTCCTCGCCGGGCACGTCGACGCTCAGCTCGAAGGACTGCCCCTGGTAGCGCAGGTCGAGCGTCCGCGTGAACTCGACGGCGTCCGGCGCGAGGTCCTCGGCGGCCAGCCGGTCGCGCCCGCGGGCCTCGAACCGCTCGAAGGCGTCTTCGAGCGCCGCCGGGTCCACCGCCGTCCACGGCCGGACCATCGAGGTGCTGTAGTCGTAGACGATGTCGCTGATGAGCAGGCCGAGCGCCGAGAGGACGCCGGCCGCGCCCGGGACGAGCACCCGCGGCACGTCGAGTTCGGCCGCCAGCCGACAGGCGTGGAGCGGCCCGGCGCCGCCGTAGGCGACGAGGCCGAACTCCCGGGGGTCGTGGCCCCGCTCGACGGAGACGACCCGGAGCGCTCGCTCCATGTTGGCGTTCGCCACGTCGAGGATGCCCTGGGCGGCCTCCCGGACGCTCATCCCGAGAGGGTCGGCGACCGCGCGGCGGACGCCCTCCCGGACCGCCGCGCGGTCGGCCCCGCCCTCGTCGAAGAACAGCCCCGGGTCGATCCGACCCAGCAGCAGGTGGGCGTCGGTCACCGTCGGCTCCGCGCCGCCGCGGCCGTAGCAGATGGGGCCGGGGTCGGCGCCCGCGCTCTCCGGGCCGACCCGGAGGACGTCGCCGTTGTCCACCCAGGCGACCGAGCCGCCGCCCGCGCCGATGGTGTGGACGTCCACCATCGGGACGCTCACCGGGTAGTCGCCGACCGAGCGCTCAGTCGAGGTGACGGGCTCGCCGCCGCGGACCAAGGAGACGTCACAGGAGGTGCCGCCCATGTCCATGGTCACGATATCCTCGAGGCCGGCCCGGCCGGCGACGTGGGCGGCGCCCTGGACGCCGGCCGCCGGTCCCGAGAGCAGGGTGTCGACCGGGCGGTCCCGCGCGGCCGAGGCCGTGATGATCCCGCCGTTCGACTGCATGATCTTCAGGTCGGCGTCGACGCCGGCGTTGGCGATCCCCCGCTCTAACTCGCCGACGTAGCGGTCCATCACGGGCTTGAGCGCGGCGTTGATCGCGGTCGCCAGCGTCCGTTCGTACTCGCGGATCTCCGGGAGGACGTCGCTGGAACAGGAGACCGACAGGGCGGGCGCCTCCTCGGCGAGCAGCTCGGCGACCCGGCGCTCGTGGGAATCGTTCTCGAACGAAAAGAGTAGACTGACCGCGACGCTCTCGACGCCGTCGCCGGCGAGGTCGCTCGCGACCCGCCGCACGGCCGCCTCGTCGAGCGGGGTGAGCTCGTTCCCGCGCTCGTCGAGGCGCTCTGTCACCTCGTACCGTCGGTCGCGTTCGATCACCGGGCGGGGCTTCTCGGCGCCGAGGTCGTAGAGGTCGGGCCGGGTCTGTCGGCCGATCTCCAGCACGTCCCGGAACCCCTCGGTCGTTATCAGCGCCGTGTCCGCCCAGTCGCGCTCCAACAGCGCGTTGGTCGCCACGGTCGTCCCGTGAGAAAAAAACGAGACCGACGCCGGGTCGAGGCCGGTCGTCGCCGTCGCCTCCGCGAGCCCGTCGAGCACCCCCTGTCCGGGCGCGTCCGGGGTCGACGGCACCTTCAGCACGTCGACCGACCCGTCGCGGACCGCGACGATGTCGGTGAACGTGCCGCCGATGTCGACCCCGATGCGCACGTCTTCGGCCATGGTCCTCCCTCCGGTCGGTGAGTCATAAACCTCTGCCGGCCGGCGGCGAACGGCGGACCGCCGCGCGCGTGACGACCCGGACGGTCGTCAGTCGGCCAGCTCGATCCGGACGTTTCCGTGGTCCGTGACCGTCGCGGTCGTCCCGACCGGTACGACCGCCGTCGACCCCGGCTCCTCGAGAACGGCGGGGCCGTCGAGGCTCCGGCCGGGCGAGAGCGCGGTCCGGTCGTACACCGCCGTCTCGTGGACCTCGCGGTCGAAGTAAACCTCCCGGGTCCCTTTCGACGGGTCGGTCTCGGGGGCGGCCGTCTGGTCGGCGAGCGGCGGCGTCGGCAGCTCGCCGCTCGCGCGGAGCGTGATCGCGGCGACCGGTTCGTCGCGCCGCGCGTGGCCGTAGAGGCGGGCGTGCTCCGCGTGGAAGCGCTCGACCGCCGCGTCGAGGCTCGCCTCGTCGACCGGGGCGTCGACCGGCACCGTGATCTCGTAGGACTGGCCCTCGTAGCGCATGTCGACCTGTCTGGACACCGTCACCTCCTCGGGGTCGACCGACTGGTCGGCGAACCGGTCGAGCAGCGCCGCCTCCAGGTCGTCGAACCCGCGCGCGAGCGGGGCCGCCGCGAGCCGGTCGGCGCGGTAGGCCCGCGACTCGTCCATCCGGACGTCGGCGAGCAGGAGTCCCCGGGCCGAGAAGACGCCGGGGTTCCGCGGGACGATTACCGCGTCCATGTCGGTGTCGGCGGCGATGGCGGGGGCCTGGAGCGGGCCGGCGCCGCCGAAAGCCACGAGGACGAACTCGCCTGGGGACTGGCCGCGCTCGACGGTGACGCGGCGGATCTCGCGGGCGAGGCTGGCGTTCGCCACGTCGACGACCGACTGGGCGGCCGCCTCGACGCTCAGCCCGAGCGGCTCGGCGATCGCGGCCGCGAACAGCTCGCGGGTCCGCTCGACGGCGAGGTCCATCTCGCCGTCGAGGAAGTACGCGGGGTTGATCCGCCCGAGCAGGAGGTTCGCGTCGGTGACGGTCGGCCGCTCGCCGCCGCCGCCATAGCAGATGGGACCGGGGTCGGCGCCCGCGCTCTCCGGGCCGACGCGGAGCGCGCCGCCCTCGTCGAGCCACGCGACCGAGCCGCCGCCCGCGCCGACGGTGTTGATGTCGATCATCGGCGTCTTCACCGGGAGGTCGTTGATCTCGCCCTCCGTCGAGCGGACGATGTCGCCGTCGCGGACGATGCTCACGTCCGCGCTCGTCCCGCCCATGTCGATGCCGATGGCGTTCTCGAACCCCTCTGCCCGGGTGACCTCCCGGGCGGCGGTCGCCCCCGCGGAGGGGCCCGAGAGCACCGTCCGGACCGCGTACCGGATCGCCTGGTCGGTGCCGAAGATGCCGCCGCCGGAGTGCATGACGTTCAACGGGACGTCGATGCCGCGGTCTGCGATCCCGGCGTCGAGACGCGTGAGGTACTCCGCGACGGTCGTCTTGACCGCCTCGTTGAGGACCGTGGTGATCGTCCGGTCGTACTCCCGGATCTCGGGGTGGATCGCAGACGAACGGGCACAGTCCACGTCCGCGTCGTGGGCCTCGACCAGCGCCTCGACCCGCCGCTCGTGGTGCTCGTCGAGGTAGGAAAACAGCATCGAGACGACGATCGACTCGACGCCCGCCTCGACGAGGTCGTCGACCGCCGCGCGGACGGCCGTCTCGTCCAGCGGGTCGACCTCGTTCCCGCGCGAGTCGAGCCGACCGGGCACCCCGCGACGGAGCCGCCGGGGCACCAGCGACGGCGGCTTCTCGACCTGGAGGTCGTAGAGTTCGGGGCGGGTCTGGTCGCCGATCTCGAGCACGTCCCGCAGGCCTTCGTTGGTGATCAGCCCGAGGTCCGGGAGCTCGTTCTCCAGGACGGCGTTGGTCCCGACGGTCGTCCCGTGGCTCAGGTAGGAGACGTCGCCGGGGGCGAAGCCGACGACGTCGCGGATCTTGTCGATCCCGTTCAGCACGCCCTCGTCGAACCGCGGGGGCGTCGAGGGCGTCTTCGTCACCCGGACGTCGCCCGACTCGCGGTCGTAACACACCACGTCGGTGAAGGTGCCGCCGGTGTCGACGCCGATGCGGATCACGCCGACTCCTCCCGGTTTGCGGCGAGTGTCGCGCGGCGCTCGGCGGTCGCCGCCTCGTCGACCTCGCCCGTCTCGGGGTCGACGACGACGCCGTACGCCTCGCGGGCGTGTTCGACCGACACCTTGCCGTTCGCGACGTCCTCGCGGACGGCCGCCGGGTCGCGCTCCAGCGGGTCGCCGTAGCCGCCGCCGCCGGGCGTCTGGACGCTGGCCACGTCACCCGGGTCGAGCGTCACCTGGCGCTTCGACCCGAGGTCGACCGTGTCGTCCCCGCCGGGGTTGACACAGTACCGCGCCGTGGCGGCAGGCTGGCCGCCGAACAGCCCCGTCGGCGGCGCGGTCGCGCGGTCGGCGAGCACGGTGAACGACGCCTCGTGGTCGTAGAACTCCATGTCCCGGCGCACCCCGAGGCCGCCGCGCGTCCGGCCGGCGCCCGCCGAGTCCGGGATCAGCTCGTAGCGGCGGACGTACAGCGGAATCTCTGACTCCAGCTCCTCGATCGGGCTGTTGGCGGTGTTCTGGTAGTGCGCCTGGACGGCCTCCATGCCGTCCGTGGCCGCGCGCGCGCCGTAGCCGCCCGCGACGGTCTCGTAGTAGACGTAGTCCTCGTCGGTCCGCGGGTCGACCCCGCTGTACGACAGGTTGACGATCGTCCCCTTGCCGCCCGCGACCGTCTCCTCGGGGAGGGCGTCGGCGAGCGCGGCCAGGACGAGGTCGGCGATGCGCACCGCTATCTCCGCGCCGCCGGCGACGGGCGCGTCCTGCGAGGGGTTCACCATCGTCCCCTCGGGCGTGATCGTCTCGAACGGCCGGTAGAACCCGTCGTTCTTCGGGAACTCCGCGCCCAGGAGCGCCATGACCGAGTAGAGCGCACCGGCGAACGCGAGCGCCGGCGTGCAGTTGAGCGGCCCCTGGTTCTCCGCGGCGGTCCCCGTGAAGTCGAAGGTGACGTCCGTCTCCTCGACGGTCACGGTCAGCGACAGGGGGAGCGGCTCCTCGACGATTCCGTCGCCGTCCATCGTGTCCTCGGCGTGGTACTCGCCGTCGGGGAGCTCTGCGATCGCGGCGCGGAGCCGGCGCTCGGTGTAGTCGAGCAGGTCGTCGACCGAGCGGTCGACCGCCTCGCGCCCCCGCTCTGCGACCAGCGCCCCGTAGCGCTCCTGGCCGATCCGGTTCGCCCCGAGCTGTGCCTCGTAGTCGCCGCGGCGCTGGGCTGTCCCGCGGACGTTGCGGGTGATGAGCCTCAGGACGTTCTCCTCGTACTCCCAGTCGCGGACGGCCCGGATCCCCGGGAGAATGAGCCCTTCCTCGTACAGTTCGGTACTCGTCGGCGGGATACCGCCGCCCGAGGAGCCGCCGATGTCGACGTGGTGCGCGGAGTTCGCGGCGTACGCGACTACCTCTCCGTCGGCGAACAGCGGGGAGATCAGCACCACGTCCGGAAGGTGCAGGGCGCCCTCGCCCTGGTACGGGTCGTTTATCAGGACGCCGTCGCCCGGCTCGAGGTCGAGCGAGAGGTCCCGCATCGCGGAGGGAACGAGCGAGATGAGCGTCCCGATGTGCTGGGGCGCGATGTCGTGCTGGGCGACGTGACGGAGGTCGGCGTCGAACAGCGCGCAGGTGTGGTCGCGACGGATCTTGATGTTCGTCGAGTAGGCGGTTCGCTGGAGCGTCGCGCCCATCTCCTCGACGATGCTCTCCAGACGGTGTCTGAAGATCTCGAGGTCGCCGGCGGCTGCCATGCCCTCCCTCTCCGGAGGCCTCCGAATAAACCCACCGGGGGCGGCAGGTGGGGGGCCGCGAGCCGGCAGACCGCGCCGGGCTACGAGCGCTCGGCGACCCAGGCCTCGATGCGGTCGAACGCCTCGTCGATGCGCTCGATCGAGTTCGAGAACGCGAGTCGGACGCGGTCGTCGTGGACCGGGCTGAACACCGGGCCGGGCACCAGCGCAACTCCCTGCTCGCGGAGCAGCGACCAGACGAACGACTCGCCGTCGTCGGCGACGTCGGGGACCGTCGGGAACGCGTAGAACGCGCCCGCGGGGTCGGGACAGGTCATGCCCGGCACGGCCGCGATCCGCTCGACCACGCGGTCGCGTCGGTCCGCGAACGCCGCGACCATCGGCGCGGAGAGGTCACCCGAGAGCGCCCGGACGCCCGCGTGCTGGGCGATCGAGGGGGCACACGTGGTGGTGAACTGCCGGATCCGGACGATCTCGGCGGCCAGCGGCGCGGGCGCGGCGAGGTAGCCGAGCCGCCAGCCCGTCATCGAGTACGCCTTCGAGAAGCCGTTGACCGTCACGGTCCGGTCGAACATCCCGTCGAGCGCGGCGAGACTGACGTGCTCGCGGTCGAACCGGATCTGCTCGTAGATCTCGTCGGAGAGGACGAGCAGGTCGTTCGAGACCGCGAAGTCCCGGAGCGCCGCGGCCCGGTCGGGCGTGAGCACCGACCCGGTCGGGTTGTGTGGCGAGTTGACGACGAGCAGCGTCGTCTCCGGCGAGACCGCCGCCGCGAGCGAGTCGAGGTCGGGCTGGAACCCGTCTGCGGGGTCGAGGCGGTAGGCGACCGGCTCCGCGCCGGCCATCCGGATCGACGGCTCGTACGTCCAGCAGGGGTCGGGCACCAGCACCTCGTCGCCCGGGTCGACCTGCGCGAGCACCGTCGTCAGCACCGCCTCGGTCGCCCCCGTCGTCACGATCACCTCGTCTGTGGGGTCGTAACGCAGGCCGTTCTCGGCCGCGAACTTCTCCGCGATCGCCTCCCGGAGCGGGGCGATCCCCCAGTTCGACGTGTAGTGGACGTGGCCCGCGTCGAGTGCCTCGACGGCTGCCTCCTTGATCGGCGCCGGCGTGTCGAAGTCCGGGCGCCCGATCTCCAGGTGGACGATGTCTTCTCCCTGTGCCTCCAGTCGGTCGCACTCCTCGAAGACCTCGCGGATGCCCGAGAACGGGATGTGCTGCAGTCTGTCTGCCGGCATGGCGCGGGCTACCGATGGCACGGGGATAAACCGCCCGCACGCCGGGGAAGCGGCGACCGTGAGGTCCGACCGCGCGCGACAGAGAGACGGCGGTGGCTACGTCGAAGACGACAGGCGGCGCGTACTCAGACGCCGTCGACCGTCGACCGGTAGTCGCTGATGGCGTCTTTGGCGTCGTCGATCAGAGCGGCCGCGTGGTCGTCGTCGACGCCGGCCCGGAGCTCGGTGAGCTGGTGCTGGACACGCGCCATCGTCCCGTGGTCCGGGCCCCGGTCGGCCGTCGCGTGGGAGTCGAGGCGCTCGGCCAGGTCGGTCAGCCGGTCGGCCGCGTCGTCTGTGGCCGCGTCGCTCGCCGCGCGGAGCCGGTCGGCCGCGGTCTGGAGCCGTTCGCGCGTCATGCCACGTGTCGTTCACCGGTCGGAGTCATAACTCTGTCCCGGCGGGGCCTCGGGTGACGGTCGCGCCGGCGCGGAAGGGCGCGCAGACCGCCAGACGCCCCCTCAGTCGTCCGCGACCACGCTCAGCAGGAAGGCGTTGAACACCACCAGCGCCCCGACGACGATAGCCGTCATCGCCATGATGTCGTAGTCGACGAGCGGGAGGGCCTGGAACCCGCTCGCGACCCACCGGCCGACCGTCAGCACGGCGTAGCCGGCGCCGGCGAAGACGAGCAGTCCCCCGCCGACGACCGTCTGTTCCAGCGTCAGGTTCTCCGTCAGCAGGCCGGTCAGCCGGTCGGGGGGCGCCCGAACCGGGTCGCCCGCAATCTTCGCGAACACGCCGAGAGAGAGGGTCTGGAGCCCGAGGATGATGCTCAGGCTCCCGGCGACGACCGAGTGCGGGCCGACACCAACGGGCCCGACGCGCACGTCGAGGAGCGCGAGCGCGTAGACCAGCAGCCCGACCCCGAGCATCGCGAGGCCGGGCGCGGTGAAGAGGTAGCCAGGCGCGTTCTCCAGCATGAACCGGACGTGGCGCCAGCCGTCCTGGACCGAGTCGAGGGTGGCCTCGCCCTCGCGCTCGTAGTAGGTGATCGGCTCCTCCTCGATCACCATGTCCGCCGCCCCGGCGGCCATGATCATCTCCGAGGCGAACTCCATCCCCGTCGTCGAGAGCTCCAGCTCCGCCAGCACGTCGCGGCGGAACACCCGCATCCCGCTGTGGGCGTCGCTCACGTCCGTGCCGTAGAAGATGTTGAGAAAGCGCGTGAGCAACGGGTTCCCGAGGTACCGGTGGAGCGGCGGCATCGCGTCCGGCCTGATCTCTCCCGCCAGCCGCGACCCCATCGCGATGTCGGCCCGGCCGCTCCGGACGTGTTCGAAGAGCTTCGGCAGCTCCTCGAAGTCGTACGTCGTGTCGGCGTCGCCCATCGCGATGTACTCGCCCCGACAGTGCGCGAAGGCGTACTGGTAGGCGTAGCCGTAGCCCGGCTGGTCGGGGTGGACGACCACCGCCCCCATCGCCGCCGCGATCTCGGGCGTCCGGTCGTCCGAGGCGTCGCTGACGACCACCTCGCCGCGGAGCCCCAGCTCGTCGAGCGCGGCACAGATCCGCGTGATACACTCGGCGATCCCCGCCTCCTCGTTCAGCGTCGGCAACACGACCGAGAGCGTCGGCTCGACGTCGCTCTCGGGCCCCACCAGCACGTCGGCCGCGTCGTCCGCGAGCGCGGCAGCCTCCGCGACGGGCCCGTCGCGCGGCGTCACCTCGGGCTCGTCGCGCCCTCGAGCCGGCCCCTCTGTCGCCATGGTGTTATCCCCACCCCTGGGAGGACACGTCTCGAAGTGTGACCATTCAGTTGCCTGTAAGGTACCAACAGTCGGTTAAAACAGTACCGAGAAGCCTCACAGACCGCAACCACGGGCCGCGCGTCGCTCGCCGGGCGGAACAGCCGTCAGCGCGGCCTCCGCGCTCGACGGCGCCAGTACGCCCGGAGCCGGAGCCCGACGAACACCGCGAGCGCCACGAAGACGAGCGGGCCGAGCGCGTCGGCCCCGCCGTCGAGGTAGATCCGACGGAGCCGTATCCACGGCGCGACGCTGGCGCTCGGGGCTCTCTGCGGCGGGACGACCGGGTAGAGGAGGAAGCCGGCCCCGGCGTAGTCGCCGGCGAGCAGCGCGTGGGCGGCGTCGCCGGCGAGGTGGGTGGCGTAGCCGACGGCGAACGGGACGGGTGTCGCGGCGAGCGCGCGCGAGAGGCGCTCAGAGTCGACGGAGCGGGCGAGTTCACGACACAGGAGGGAGACGGCGACGGCGAGGACGGCCAACGCGAAAAGCGAGTGCGCGAGCGACCGGCCGCTCCGGAGAACCCCGACGTACGCCAGCGGCTTGTCGACCAGGTCCGGCAGCTGGCTCGCGAACAGGAGCGGGACGAGCGCGTCCCGCGCGGGGAGCCGGCGGTCGGTGAGCGCGGCCACGCCGACGTAACACAGGTACGCGAGGGAGGCGTGGCCGAGCGGGAGCACGACCCGAGCGCCGGGCGTGCGCGACAAAACTCCTCGGCACGACGACGGGTCGAAAGAGAGGCCCGCGGACGGCGTCGCGCGGCGAGCGGCGGCGACGCCGTGTGGCCGCTCCGGCGCGAAGTGACGGCCGATCGCCCCCTTCGGAGGCCCGAGACACACCAAGAAATATACGTCTCACCTCGGGTGTACGCGTATGCCGCTTTCCTCGCGTTTCGTCGCGGTGCTGCTGACGGCACTGGTCGTCGGCAGCGTCGCCGGGGCTCCCCTCGCATCGCAGTCGGCGACGGCCGTCTCGGCGCCGCCGGGCGTCGTCCCGACAGACCAGAAGTTCGACGCGGCGCCGAACGTCGACGTCTGGGAGCGGTCGATCCTCACGACCCGGGCCGAGTTCACGGGCGCGGCGACCGAGGTGCCGGTCGGGGTGCTGTCGGCGCGGCTCGACCCCGTCGGGAGCGCCCCGGTGCGCAGCGACCGGGTCGGCGTCGTCGACCGGACCGACGCCGTCACCGTCACCTTCGACCAGGCGCGGGCGTCGTCTGACCGGTTCGCCGGGCAAGAGGCCGAACTGGTCGTCGCGCGCGTCGAGCGCGACGGACGGGTGCCGACGACGTTCTCCGAACTGGTCGACACGCTCGACACGGGGACCGCGAACCAGAACGCGACGTTCGTCCGCGAGACGGAGTTCACGTTCGACGGAGACGGGAGACAGTCGTTCACGTTCAACGCCGCTGGCGACCGCGGACCGGGCCAGTACGTGCTGTTCGTCGCCGCCCACGGGCCGGGTGAGGAGGGGATGCGCGTCCAGGGCGGGGACCTCAGCGTCGACTCGGCGTCGACGGTCGTGGGCGTCGAGCAGATCACCGTCCAGCGGGCGGGCGCGAGCGTCGAGCGCCGGACCGAAACCCCCGCGCCGGGCGACGACCTGACGTTCTCGGTCGACGCGAGCGGCGCGTTCGCCGGGAGCGGAGACGTCACCCACGTCGTGATGGTGTACGACGAGGAGACGTTCACCGACCCCGCGCGGTCGCGGTTCACGCTCGTCGTGCCCGAGTCGGCGGTGGACGACGACCTCAACCTGAGCGAGGACAGCACGCTCGAGCACACGATCGGACGAACCGTCGGCGTCGCCGACGTGGAGGACGGCGCGCGGGTCAACGACGTCGACCTCGCGGACGGCCGCGTCTCGCGGTCGGTCCGGCTCGGGAGCGTCGTCGACTTCGTCGCCGAGGAGCTCCAGGGCAACCCGCCCCAGACCCGCGCGACGGGCGACACGACGCTGTACGCCTCGATGACGGCCACCGCGAACGACGGACCGACGCGGACGCTGACCGTCGAGACAAACGACTCGTGGGAGCCGGGGACCTACCGCTACGTCTACCTCGGCACGCTCGGGAACAACGGCTCCGCGGTGAGCACCGACACGGGGACGTTCGCCATCGGGGCGCCCGGTACGCGTGACACCAGCAGCAACACCGACAGCGAGACGGAGGGCACCGTCACCACCAACTTCGTGCCGACCGTCGACGGCGGGAACGTCATCGTGGGCGCCCGGATCAGCGTCCGCGGGGTGAGCGCCGGGCGGGCGAGCGTCGCCGAACTCGGGACGCGTCCGAGCACCACGCCGGAGGTACCCGGGACGTTCGTCACCGGCGCAGAGATCGGGGTGCCCGGGGCGGTGCAGGGCAACGGTGGACAGGTGCGGCTGACTCTCGACCGGGGCGCGGTCGACGGACTCGGCCTCGCGGCGGCCGACATCCGGATGTACGGCTACGACGCGGGCACGAACGCGTGGACGCCGCTCACGACGAGCGTCGTGTCGGCGACGGCCCAGGAGATCACCCTCGCGGTCGAGGTGACCGGGTTCGGGCTGTTCGCGGTCGGCACGGCGCCCGGCGAGGCGACGCCGACGCCGCCCGGCGACAGGGCGACGCCGCCACCGACCACCGCACCGCCGCCGACGGACACGGAGACCACCGCACCACCGTCGACGGGCACGGAGACCGCCTCGCCGACGCCCACGGCCGGCGGCGGGCCCGGGTTCGGCGCGGCCGTCGCGCTGGTCGCGGTGCTCGGGGCCGCGCTCCTCCTCGGTCGGTTCGACTGACCGGGCGGCGCCGCGGCGAGCGGTCGCGCTCTTAATCAGCCGAGTTATACAAAACGAATATGTGGGGGCCGACACGTCTACAGGCCGTGACAGCATCTCGGCGGGGGGGAGCTGTGGTGTTTTCAGTCCTGCTGGTCTGTAGCGCGCTCGTCGCGCCCGTGACCGGGGCGTCGGCGGGCGTCGTGCCGTCCGACCAGCGGTTCGACGTGGCACAGAACGTCGACGTGTGGGAACAGTCGGTGCTGACGCTCCGGGCAGACTACGACGAGGCGCCGACGTCGGTGCCGATCGGTGACTTCCGGGGCGAGATCGAGGGCCAGGGCGAGACGAGCCTCAACCGCGACCCGCTCGGCGTCGTGAACCCCGGCGAGGAAGTGACGGTCACGTTCGACCAGAACCGGGCGACGTCGTCGTCGGACGCGCTGGACGGGGAGAAGGTCCAGTTCGTCGCGGCGCGGATCGACCCCGACCGGAACGTCCCGACGACGGTCGCGGGCGGGATCGACCTGTTCAGCGAGGGGGCGAACGAGAACGCGACCTTCGAGATCGTCGAGAACCGGACGCTCAACACGGACGAGGCAACGGAGTTCACCTACACGCCCAACGCGCCGGGGAACTACGTGCTCGCCGTCGCGGCGACGAACGGCACCACGGGCTTCGAGGTGACGGACGGCGCGATCGACGCGCAGTCGCCGGTGACGGTCGTCGGGATAGAGTCGCTGACCGTCCAGCGCGCGCCCGCGAACGCCCGCCCGCTCACCGAGCCGTCGCCGGGCGAGAACGTCAGCTTCGCCGTCAGCGCGGGGCGGGCGTTCGACGGCGGTGACGAGGTCACCCACGTCGTGATGGTGTACGACGAGGAGACGTTCACCGACCCCGCGCAGTCGGCGTTCACCCTCCGGATCACCGGAGAGATAGACGAGAACCTCGACCTGAGCGAGGACAGCACGCTCGAACACTCGATCGCCGAGACCGACGGCGTCGCGAACGTCGAAGAAGGGACGCGCGTGAACCAGATCGACCTCTCCGACGGACGGGTCGACCGGTCGGTCCAGCTCGGGAGCGTCGTCGACTTCGTCGCCGAGGACCTCCAGGGCAACCCGCCGAAGACCAGTTCGACGGGCGACACGACGCTCTACGCGTCCGTCACGTCGGACGCGAACGCCGGGCCGTCGTCCGAGATCACCGTCGAGACCAACGAGTCGTGGGAGTCCGGGACCTACCGCTACGTCTACCTCGGCACGCTCGAGAACAACGCGTCCGCCGTCTCGACGACCACGGGCACGTTCAGCGTCGGTGAGGCCGCGGACGACGACGGTGATGACGGCGGCGGTGGCGGCGGTGGCGGTGGTGGTGGCGGCGGCGGCGGTGGCGGCGGCGGTTCAGGCGACGCGCTCTCCGCGCGGATCGAGCCGACGCTCGACAGCGCCTCGATCAGCTACTCGACGCTCCAGAGCACTACCACGGAGGAGATGTCGTTCGAGTTCGACGGGGACGCGGGCGGCGTCATCACCGCCCGGCCGCTCGAGGGAGAGACGCCGTCGGTCGGTCCCGCCGGCAGGACCGTGGTCGACCACTACGAGGTCACGGTGCCCGAGAACGCCCGGAACACGCCCCTGACCCTGTCGGTGACGGTCAGAGACCAGCGGGTCCAGCAGGTCGGCGCGGCCCCCGATGACCTCGTCGTGAAGACGTGGGACGGCAGCGAGTGGCAGACCGCGGAAACGACCGTCGACCGGACCGAGGACGGCGTGCGGCTCACGGCGCGGCTCTCTGCGCTCCCGACGCTGTTTGCGGTCTCGACGCCCGGGGAGGCGGCCCAGACCCCCGGAACGACCCCGAGCGGACCCGCGGGGCCGACGGCCACGCCGCCGTCCGGGGGGGCGACGGACGCGCCGACCGACCAGCCAGACGTGCCGACCGCGACGCCGGCCGTCGGGTCGGCCACGCCGGGCGGGGGCGGCGACGGACTCGTCGGGGTCCTCCTGCCCGTCCTCTTGCTCCTCATCGTCGCGACGGGGCTGGCGGTGGCGTGGGTCCTCGCGACACAGAACGTCGCGCAGTTCTACGAGAAGTGGCGGTAGCTCAGCGGAGCACCGCGAGCGGTTCGGCCCGGGCGAGGTAGGTCGCGGCGACGACCCCGCTCACCAGGCCGACCCCGACGGCGACCCCACCCCCGAGCGCGAAGACGCGCGACGTCAGCCGAACGACGCTCTCGAACCCGACGAGCGACCGGACGGCCCGGTTCAGCCCCGCGGCCACCGGGACAGTCAGCGCCAGGCCGACGACCCCGCCGAGCGCCCCGACCGCGAGCGTCTGCACCAGCGCCACGAGCGCGAGCGTCGTCGTCGACGTGCCGAGGGCCTTGAGCGCCGCGTACGACTCCAGGCCCTGGACCACCATCGAGAGCAGGGCGTTGAGGCTGAGCGCGACGCCCGCGAGGACGGCCAGGGCGACGAGGCTCGCGCCGCCCGCGAGCACGACGGCCTGTCGCTCGACCGTCGCCCGGAGCTGCTCGGCGTTCGTCCGCACCTCGTAGGCCGGGTAGGCAGCCTGGATCTCGCGTTCGGTCCGCGCGACACTCGCGCCCTCCGCCGTCGTCACCGACACGAGCGTCGCCGGGTCGCTCCCGGTCTTGCCCGTGATCTCCTGGAGTTCGCTCAGCGGGATCGTCACCGTCGGCGCGCCGAGGAACTGTCCGCCGGTGGGCGAGACTCCCACGATCGCGAACTCGTGCTCGCGCGCCGCCGCGATGGTGCCCCCGACGCCGATCCGGTCGCCCACCGCCACGCCGAGGAGGTCGGCGGCCCGCTCGTCGATCAGAATCTCGTGGGTCATCGGCCCGTCGTAGGTCCCGCCCGCGTAGTGTGGGTCGCCCTCGAACCCGCGGCCCTCGGTCACGCGGACGCCGGCGGCACTCGGGACGCCGAACGCCGCGACGGTCCGGTAGTCGTCGCTCCCGTTCGCGCGGACGTAGACGCTCTGGAAGAGCAACGGCGTGACGACGTCGACGTCGTCGCGGGCGCTCAGCTCGCGGTCGAGGCGGTGCGAGCCGCGGATCGAGTTCCGGACCCCGCCGACCGCCCCGGGCGCGAACTCGACGGGACCGCCGGTGACCCAGAGGTCGCGGTCGGCCGCGTCGAACTGCCGCTGGCCCGTCTCCAGCACGCCGACCCCCGTCGCGGCCAGGAGCGTCGCCGCGAGGACCGCCAGGGCGACCCCCGCGACCGACAGCAGGGTGCGCGTCCGCTCGTGGCGTAGCTGTGCCCCCGCGAGGCCGAGGATGGCACCGAGCCGGGCGAGAACCATCAGCCGAGTACCTCGCTCACCGCGGTCCGTCGCGACAGCCACACGGGGTACGGCGCGGCGACGAGGCCGATGAGCGCCGCCGTGCCGACGCCGAGGGGGACGAGCGCGGGGTGGAACGTCGCGACCCGTGGGAGCCCGACCTGTGCGACCGCGGCGTTCGTCGCGGCGACGCCGACGGCCCCGAGCGCCACGCCCGCGACGCCGCCGAGCAGGCAGAGCGCGAGCGTCTCCGTCGCGACGAGGACGACGAGCGACCGGTCGCGGTAGCCGAGCGCCGCGAGCGTCGCGAGCGTCCGTCGGTCCCGCGTCACCTCCAGGCCCATGGTCGTCGCGGTGAACAGCGCGCCGACGGCAAGGGAGACGAGAAACGCCGCGAGCGCCATCGCGGCCGGGAGGCTCGTCGTCGAGAGCTCCCCGCCCGAGAGCCCGCCGCGGGTCACAACCGTCGTCCGGGGGTAGACCTCGTCGAGGTCGCTCCGGACGCCGGGGTCGTTCGTCGCCACGAGCAGCTGGTCGGCGGTGTCGCCACCCGCCGCGCCCGCGACCGACTGGAGCTCGCTCAGGTGGACGAGCGCCACCGGCGTCGCGCCCGCGGCGGTCGTCGGCCCCTCCGACGCGACCGCGGTCACGCGAAAGGTGCGGTTCGCGGCCGTCGACCCCACGACGACGTCGTCGCCCGCGCCGACGTCCAGCAGCTCCGCGGCCGCCGGGCTCGCGACCAGCTCGCCCGTCCACCGTCCGTCGTAGGTCCCGTTCGCGTAGTGGGGATCGCCGGGCGAGAGCGGCGCGGTCGGGAGCCCGGCGACGCGGGGGGCGTCGGCGGTCGCGCTCGGACCGGGCGCGACGACGCCGACGAGCAGGACGTACGTCGGCTCGGCGCCCGGCGCCGTCCGGACGGGCGTCACCTGGAGGAACACCGGCGTCGCGTGCGTCACCCGCGGGTCCGTCCGCAGGTCCGCGGCGAGGGCGTGCGTGTCGCCGAGCCGCGGGCCGTCGGTCGCGACAGCGACGGTGGTGAGGTCGTCGCCCTCGGGGACGACCCAGTAGTCGACGCCGTCGGCCTGGACGACAGACTGGGAGGCGAGGCCGAGCGCCACGCCGGAGACCGTGGTGAGGAGGGCAACGGCGACGGCGACGCCACCGACGGCGAGACCGAGCCGCTTCGCCCGCGGGCCGCGGAGCCCGCGCCACGCTCGGCCGAGCGCGAACGCGACGAGCGCGCGCCTACGCATCCTCGACCCGTCGTCCGTCGCGCAGGCGCACCACCCGGTCGGCCCGCGCGAGCGCCCGTTCGTCGTGCGAGGCCAGCACCACCGCGCGGTCGGCGGCCGTCTCGGCGAGTCGGTCGAGCACCCGTTCGCCCGTCTCGGTGTCGAGTTCGCCCGTCGGCTCGTCGGCCACCACGACGGCGGGGTCGGTGACGAGCGCGCGGGCGATCGCGACCCGCTGGCGCTCGCCGCCGCTCAGCCGCCCGGGGACGTGGTCCGCGCGGTCGGCGAGACCGAGGTCGGCGAGGAGCGCGTCGGCGCGCTCCCGGCGCTCGCGCCGGCTGGCCCCGCGCTCGACGAGTGGGACGGCGACGTTCGCGCGCGCCGACAGCGCCCCGAGGAGGTGAAACCGCTGGAAGACGATCCCGACGCTGTCGAGACGCAGGCGAGCGCGCGCGCGACTCGACAGCCCCGTCGTCTCCGTGCCGTCGAGCCGAACCGTCCCCGCCGTCGGGGTGTCGAGCGCCGCGAGCAGGTGCAGGAGCGTCGACTTTCCACTGCCCGACGGCCCGGCGACCCCGACGAACTCGCCGCGCTCGACGGCGAGCGAGACGTCCGCGAGCGCCCGGACCGTGGGGCGCGGGCCGCCGCGGCGAAGCCGGCTCGACCCCCCGCCGTACTCCCGGGTCACCCCCTCGCAGGCGACGGCTGGCATGTCGGGCCGGCGTTGGGTGACGGCGCCGATATACGTGCCGGTCGGGCGCCGCGCCGGCCCCGAACGCGTTTCCCGCCGCGGACCGACGGACGACCGTGACACCGCTTCTCGCCGCCGTAGCCGCGGTCTGTGGGCTCGTCGCCCTGAGCGCCTTCTTTTCGAGCAGCGAGACGGCGATCCTCTCGCTCCCCGCGGACGTCGGCGTCTCGCGTCCGGGCGACGCCCGCGCGGACACGCTTCGCGACCTCCGGTCGAACCCGCACCGTCTGCTCGTCACGCTCCTGGTCGGGAACAACGTCGTCAACGCGGCGATATCGAGCGTCGTCACCGTGCTGGCGGTCGAGGCGCTGCCCGCGGGCGCCGGCGTCGCCGTCGCGACGGGCGTCGCGAGCGCCGTCGTCCTCGTGTTCGGCGAGATAGTCCCGAAGTCCTACGGGCTGGGCCGCGCCGAGGAGTGGTCGCTCGCGGTCGCCCGGCCCGTCGCGCTCGTCGAGCGGCTCCTCGGCCCGGTCGTGTCCGTCTTCGACCTCGTCACCAGACGCATGAGCGAGGCGCTCGGCGGCGAGACGCGGATCGAGAAGCCCTACGAGGACTAGTCGCCGGGAGGCATCCGTCGGCCGGAGCGCTCGGCGACGTCGAGCGCCCAGACCCGCGGGTCGGACGCGACGTCGACGTCGACCAGCAGGTCGGGGCGGTAGGCGTTGTCGAGCATCGCCTCACGGGCCGCCTCCCACCCGTCGTAGTCGATCCGTTCGAGCGGACCGCGGACGACGGCGGAGCGCCACTCCGCCTCGCCGGCGACGTCGAACGCGAGGAAGCTCGCCTCGCTCGCGGCCTCCGCGAACCGCACCTTCCGGCCCTCCGTCGAGTGCCCGGCGAACAGGAAGTAACACCGCTCGCCGTCGTAGCCGAACGAGATCGGCAGGCCGTACGGCTCGTCGTCGGCCGCGAGCGAGAGGACGCCCACCCCCTGCTCCGTCAGGAACTCGTCGACCGCCTCGTCGTCCATCCCGTGTCCCAGCAGCGCGCCGCGTTCGTGTGCCACGGTAGCGCGAATCTCCCCCTCGCCGGAAAGTCGTTTGGGCGACACCCAGTCCGTGAGAGAACGATCCAGGCGGCCGAGTCGGAGTCGAACGGGAGTCCCCGTTCGGGCGCCCAGAAGAGCCCGAAGCTGCCGTTCCCGACGGACCGCTCAGAACTCCGAGAGGTCGGTCTGGCCGTCGGTCGTCGCCCGGGCGTCACGGGTCGGCCCGTCGTCGCCCTGGCCCCGCCGCGAGAGCGACAGCCGTCGACGGATCTCCGGGTCCTGCGCGGCCTCGCGCGCCCGGTCGTCGAGCGCCGCGAACTCCTCGGCCGCGGCCTCGCGGCGGGCCTTGTAGTCCACGACGGGGTACGGGTAGTCGTCGTCCGGGTCGTCCCCGACTGACACCCCGACCTCCGCCTGGAGCGACAGCGGCATCCGCTCCGGTCTGTCGAGGTAGTCGGGCGGAACCGGCCGGAGTTCGGGCACCCACTCGCCGACGAACGCCCCCTCGGGGTCGTGCTCGCGGACCTGTTTCCGGGGGTTGTAGATGCGGGTGGTGTTCACGCCGGTCATCCCCGTCTGCTGTTGCCACTGCGTGTAGTTGATCGCGGGGTCGGCGTCGATCAGGTGGTGGTAGAAGTGGTCCGCGCCGACCCGCCACGGCTGACGGAGAATGTAGCCGAAGAAGGAGGCACAGAGCGCCCGCGCCCGGAAGTTGAGCCAGCCCGTCTCGCGCAGACAGCGCATCGCGGCGTCGACCATCGGAAAGCCCGTCTGGCCGCGCTTCCACGCCTCGACGAGGTCGGGGTCGTGGGTCGACCGGCCGAACCCCCGAAACACCGGGTTGACCGCGCGGTCGGTCCAGCCCGACCAGTCCGCGAGCTTCTGGGTGTAGTGGCGGTTCCAGTACAGCCGGGTGACGAACGCCTCGCGCCCCCGGTCGTCGGTCGCGCGCTCGTCGACGACCCGGTAGGCCTCGCGGACGGAGAGACAGCCAAAACGGAGATACGGCGAGAGGCGGCTCGTCCCCTCCTCGGCGTCGGCGGGGTCGGCGATCGACCCGGGGTAGGCGGCGATACCGTCGGCGAACGCGCGGAGACGGGCGAACGCCGCCTCGCGCCCGCCGGTCGGGACCCGCGTCTTCGCGGGTGAGACGTCGTAGCGCTCCTCGACCGCCGCGACCGTCGTCGTCGAGTCGACGCCGTGTGTCCCGAGGTCCCCGGGCGCCCGCGGCTCGTCGGTCAGGTACGCCTCGGCGTGGTCGCTCCAGCCCTCGCGGGAGTCGGGGTCGCGGCGCAGGCCGTCGTCGGCGACGAACTCGACGCCCAGCGCGGCCGCCCGGTCGTCGCGCGCGGCGCCGTACCGCGCGACGGGGTCGGCGGTCGCGCGGAGCGCCCAGCCGGCGTCGGCGAAGGCGGCGAGGACGTCGAGCGGGTCGCCGTGCGCGAAGACGAGCTCCGTCCCCCGGTCCCGGTACCCGGCGGCGAGGTCGGTCAGACACTCGTGGAGGAAGCGGAGCCGGGCGTCACAGGCGAGGCCGTCGCCGCCGTAGAACTGTGGGTCGAAGACGAACAGCGGACAGACGGTTTCGAACTCGTCGGCGGCGGCCGCGACGGCGGGCTGGTCGGGGACGCGCAGGCCGCGGCGGTGCCAGACGACGACAGCCTCGCCGTCGACGGACGGCGGCACCGGGACGGACACAGAGGCGTAAGGGACGCGCCGAACTTGAACGCTCGGCCGAGCCGCGAGAGAAGGTCGTGTGCCGTCGCTCGGACGGCTACGCCGCCAGTCCGGACACGCCCCGGACGGTGATCGTCTCGAAGCAGTCGGGGCAGCTCAGGCGCTCACGCTCGTGGTCGGGGCGGATACACCAGTCGCCGTCGGGCGGGCTCTCGTGCCCACACGCGGGACAGTGGAGGAGCGTCTTGCGTGGGGTGTGTTCCATACGAAATCGTGGGGGCCAGCGCGTAAAGCCCTTGTTCTCAATATTTGTTCACGATAATGGCTATAGAAAATATATAGGCGGCCGGTCGGGATGGGAGGGGTTTTTCGGCGGCGCCGGCGACGCCCGTCCATGCTCCGCGAGGCGCTCGCGTACCCGTTCGCCGGCGAGCGCCGGGGTCGCCGGATACTGGGCACGCTCGTCATGGTCGCCAGCATCCCGCTTCTCGTCACTGCCCCCATCTACGCCGGCTACGTCGTGCGTCTGCTCCGCGACGCGGCCTACGGCGACACGGCCCCCCCGCGCAACGCCGACATCGGCGGGCTGTTCGTCGAGGGACTGACCGCGATCAGCCTCGTGGTCGTCTACGCCGCCGTGCCGCTCTCGCCCTTTGTCGTGGCCTCACTCCCCTTTATCGACGTGTCGTTCGGGACCGCCGGAGAGGTGGCGCTCGCCGCCGTCTCGCTGGTCCTCGCGTACGTCCTGCCGGCGGTCCTCGCGTCGTACGCGGCCGACGCGAGCGTCGTCGGCGGGCTCGCGGGTCGGCGGATCTGGCGCGCGCTCACGTCGCGCGACTACGTCGTCGCGTGGATCCCCGCGGCCGTGATCGGCGGCGGAGTGGCCGTGAGCGTGCTGATCCTGGGTAGCCTCGGGGTCATCACGACCATCGTGTTCGGGACGCCGGTCGTCTTCTACGGGACGACGGTGGCCGGCTACCTCGTCGCCCGGGGGTTCGCCGCGTCGGTCACGCTGGCGCGCCGGCCGGTCGTGCGGAACACCGGCCCCGCCGGGTGACCGGCGATGGGCCGCGCTACCCGTCGCCGCGCGTCTCCAGCCACGCCACGAGGAGGACGAGGACGGCGACGGTCAGGACGGCCCAGACCAGCACCGGGCGCTCGACGACCGAGAACGCGAACAGCGTGAGTATCCCGGCGACCAGCGCCGCGGGAACGACGACGAGCATGCCGATGACGAGGGCGATGACGACGAGCGCGCGGGTCGTCGCCCCCTCGTCGCGGGCGGCGCTCAGGTACTCGCGGATCGAGGGCGTCTCCGTCTCGCGGAGCGCCGCCTCCCACGGCCGCGGGTCGGCGGTCGGGCCGTCGTCGTACCACGCAGAGCGCTCGGAGCCGCCGCGCTCGCGGAGGCGCGTGTGTTCGTCGTCCTCCCCCCCGGGCATTCAGACGTCGATCCGCGGGGTCGGGGTGGTGCCCTCGTCGGCGGCCGGGTCGTACGTCTCGACCGCCGTGAGGACGACAGCGAGCGTTCCCGCGGGCGACCAGCGCGCGGTGTTGAGCGTCAGGTCGTAGATCGAGCGGTCGGAGAGGTCGATCCCGTACCGCGAGGCGTAGCGGCTCTCGTCTAACACCTCCCGAACACGCATCTCTGCGCCGAGCTCCGCGCGGTCGGCGGTGCGCTCGACCCGCACTTCCTCGGGCGCGTCGAGCCAGATCCGCAGGTCGGCGTCGTCGCCGGCGAGCCAGCCCGCCAGCCGCGACTCGAGGACGAACGGCTTGTCCGCGTTGCCCCACTCCCGGGCGATGCGCTGGAGCCGCCGGTCCAGCTCCCGGTCGAGCTCCTCCGAGGAGCTCGCCTCCGCGGTCAGTTCGCGCAGACTCATGCCGCGGTCGTCGGCCATCCGTCGGAACACCTCGCCGCCGGAGGCGTAGCCGCAGTCGAGGGCGTCGGCGAGCCCCTCGCACAGGGTCGTGACGCCGCTCCCGGGCGACCCGGAGACGGTGATGAGGAGGTCCGCGTCGACGCCGGTCGAATTGTTCGTCACGGTCGACCGTTGATCACCGGCGGGCAAAAGTCCGTGGGGGTTCGGAATCCATTTGAAGACGCCCCCACGACCCCGTGGTATGACCGGGTGGACCCGATGCTGAGCGTCGACGAGGCGATCGCGGCCGTAGACGAGACGACCCCGCTGGTAAACGCCATCACCAACAACGTCACCGTCCGAGACGTGGCGAACGTCGTGCTGGAGTGGGGGGCGCTCCCCGTGATGTCCGACGACCGCCGGGACGCCGTCGAGATGGTCGCCGGGGCGCAAGGGCTCCTGTTGAACACCGGCGACGTGAGCGAGGACGGGGTGGAGACGATGGTCGCGACCGGCGAGTCCGCGAACGACCACGGCGTCCCCGTCGTCCTCGACCCCGTGGGCGCCGGCGCGACGAGCGTCCGCTCCGAGACCGCCGCGCGCCTGCTCTCGGACCTCGACGTCGCCGTCGTGAAGGCGAACAGAGGCGAGGTCGCCGCGCTCGCGGGCGCCGAGGGCGCGGTGCGCGGCGTCGAGTCGGTGGGCGAACACGCAGACGCCGGGGACCACGCGGCCGCGCTCGCCCGGGAGACGGGGGCGGCCGTCGTCGCCAGCGGCGCGACCGACCTCGTGGCGACCCCGGACGCCGACGTGTACGAGGTCGACGCCGGCCACCCGTCGATGGGCGAGGTCGTCGGCACGGGCTGTATGCTCGGCGGCACCGTCGCCGCGTTCGCGGGCGCGATCGAAGACCGCGGCGAGGCGGCGCTCGCGGCGACGCTCGCCTTCGGCCTCGCGGGCGAGGCCGCCGCCGAGTGGGACTACCGCGGCCCCGGCAGTTATCTCGTGAACGTCCACGACGCGGTCGCGGGGCTAGAGCCGCCGGCGGACGCCGACGAGCGGGTGCAACGGCACGGGTAGCGAGCCGTGACGGGCCGTGGCGGTTCCTGGGAGACGCGTCCCGAGGCCGTTGTCACCCGTCCCGGGTGTCGTCCCAGCAGTCGCGTGCGAGGAAGTTGCCGTACCCCTCGGCGAGAGTGGCCGAGACCGCGTCGAGCAGGTCGCTTCCGGCTCGGTCGGCGACGCCGTCGAGAACGTCCGCGACGAACGCCGCGCCGTCCCGGGTCTCGAACCAGCCGACGTCGACGACTGCAGCGACCAGCGTCGCCGCGGCCGTCGTCTCGACCGGGTCGTGAGAAGCGGCCTCGGGAGCCGCCGTCGACGCCGCTGCGAGCGCCGCAACGTCCCGGAGGCACGCCCGCGCGTCGAGACGGGACGCGTCCGCAACGGCGAGGACGTCGCGCGCGAGCCGCCGGACGGCCTCGTGGTCTGGCGCCGTCTCGTTCGCGTGGTCGGCCACGAGTCGCAGGTGAGCCGGGTCGGCCTCGCCCTCGCTCTCGGCCTCGTGGCGTTCGACCGCCAGCGCCCCGGCCCGGGCCCGGGTCCGGAGCCGAGCCGGGAGCGGGTCGACGAACCGGTCGAAGAGCGCCCACGCCGGTCGTGAGCTGTTGACGACCGCGTCGGCGAGCGAGTGTCCGGCGGTCGGACCGAGCGCCCGACTGCCGTACCCGGCGCGACAGAGCGCCGCGACGACCCGGGTGCCGCCCGCGACGACCGTGCTCCCGCGGTCGCCGCCCTGCTCGAACGCGTCGGCAACGACGGTCTGTGCGTACCGGCCCAGCTGGACGAACGTCTCCATCGGGTCGTCTCGCTCGACGGCCGCGTCGAGACAGGCGTCGCCGACCCCGTCTGCGTCCAGGTCGGCGTCCGCGACCGCGACGAAACACTCCTGGAACACCAGGGTCTCCCAGGGCGTTCGTTCGAACGCCTCGCGCGCACTGACGAGCAGCCGACCGCTCACCGCCGTCCGGTCGACCGCCGCCTGTTCGTACCGCTCCGTCGCCCGTCTGGCGAGGGCCCGAACGGCGGTCACGGTGCGGTCCTGACCGACCGTCTCCTGGTCGTAGTTCCAGGCGAGCGTGTGGACGCAGGTTGCGACGGTTCGGGCGACGAACCGCGCCGCCGCGTCGGCGTCGGCCTCGCCTGCTCCGGCGTCTGTGTCTGTCGGCGCCTCGCTGCCGTCTTCGGCGCCGTCGGGTACGGCCGCGACGGTCGCCACGGCGCCGACGAACAGGTCGGTCGTGGCCCGGAGCGCGTCGCCGGAGGTGTCGGCGTCGATAACCACGCCGGCCAGCGACTCGGCGAGGAGCGTCGTGGCGAAGTCGTCCCGGGTGACGTCGTAGTCGGCGACCACGTGTCGGGTGCCGAACGCGACGAGCGTCCGGATCCACGCGTCGACGGCGTCGCTCTCGTCGGGTGTCGAGGCGAGCAGTAGTTCCCGGACCGGCGCGGCGTAGAACCCGTGTGCGTCGCGGACCGACGTGACCCGGTCGGCGGGACGCATACGCTCGGTCAGCGCCCCGAGCCACGCGTCGAACTCGGCGGGGTCGGTCTCTCGCTGTGCGACTGCGAACCGCCGGAGGAGTACCCAGTAGTACTCCGGAGCCGTGTCGAACCCGGGCTGGTCCGGCGGCGTGACGACCGACCGTTCGAGAACGTCCAGCCACTCGGCGGCCTCGGTGAACGACTGCTGTGTCGCGAGCCGTCCGAGCGCCCGCGCGTGGACGTGTGCAACGCCGTCCGTCACCGACAGGGCGACGCGTTCGTCGTCGAACGCCTCGATCAGCACCGTCCCGAACGCCTCGAACCACCCGGCGAGGCGTGGCGTCGGCGCGGCCCCGTTGATCCAGTAGATCGTCGTCAGCTTCCGGTAGAGAACGTCGAGCACCTGAAGCGGCGAGACGTCGGGGTCCGAGGTCGCCTCCGCGACGGCGCGGTCTGCGAGGAACTCCAGGAGCGCCGGCAGGTGGCCGTCGTCCGGCGCTCGGCCGTCGTCGATCTCGCGGCCCACCACGGCGCCGAGCATCTGGACGAGGTACGACCACCGCTCGCCGAAGATGCCGTCGAGGTCGAACCGGTCGGCGTCGGCCTGTCTGACGAGAGCGTCGGCGACCGCAACCACGCCGTCGGCGAGCGGGTCGAACCGGTCCGTTCGCCCCTCGCGCAGATACGTCTGCCACAGGTCCGGGAAGAGGCCCCCCGACCCCAGCCCGTGGAGCTTCGACATCAGGAGGGCCATGTTCGTGAAGCGGTCCGTCTCGTCGGCGTCGAGCGACGCCGCGGCGACGTTCGTGTCGGCGAGCATGCCGGCGGCGAGGCGGTCGGCCTCCGCCGACAGCAGCCCCGGGTCGAGCGGGACGCCGTCGGCCGCGAACTGTCGGACGAGCCCGACGTACGTCGCCGGATGCTCCGTCTGCGCCGCCGCCTTGAGCAGCGAGTACACCCGGCTGGTCACGTGGTGTTCGTAGACCGTGTCTCGGCGTGCCGCGGCACGGTACGCGAACGTCAGGCTCTCGGCCAGCCCCTCGTAGAGCGACGCGCGCTCGTCTGCGTTCCGGACGACGGAGCGGTAGCTGTCGAATCGGTCGTCCTCAACCAGCGTCTCGAGGGGCTCGTCTGCCCGCTCCGGAGACGCGTCCCGCCAGCCCAGCCCGTACTCGGTGAACACGACCTCCGCGTAGACGTCCGGCGTGACCGTCCACTCCTCGCCGCCGGAGACGGTCGGAGTGGCCGTCGTCTGGAGGTGCTCCGGGACGTACCCGGCGGTCCGTGCCGCGTCGTCGCCCAGCCCCTCGACCACGAGGTAGCCGGCGAGCGTCCGCAACACGTCGTCGAGCTTCCCGGTGTTCGCGACCGCGTGGTCCTCGCCGAGCATCGCGAGCAGCTGTTCGGTCGACGGCGACCGGGTCGAACAGGTGTACTCGAACACCGCGGTCGCCAGTGGGTCGACCTCGTCGCCCGGAGCGAGGACGAGCGGCTTGATATCGTTCCAGATCAGCTCCTCGGCGGACCACCCGGCTGTCAGCCCCTCTTCTGTCGTCGCGGCGTACCGGGCCGCGATCTTCGCGATCTCCGGGTTGCCGTCGGCGACCGCACGCGCCTCCTCGGCGACCGGTTCGGGGTCGCCGTCGTGGCCGAGCGCCGACAGCGTCCACTCGACGATCCGGTCGATCCGGTCGTCCGAGGCGTCGAACGGCTCGAACTCCACCTGCAGGCGGTCGGCGAACAGCCGGGCGCGCTCCTCGTGTTCGACGTGGCGGGCCAGCCCCTCGAACGAGCCGGACAGCTCCTCGCGGCACTCGACGACGACCGTGTCACAGACGCCGCGGTCGAGCCACCGGAGGAGCTGTTCCAGCCCGCGGTCGTCGGTGAACTGGTTGCCGCCGGTCATCCCCCGTTTGTACGAGGCTACGGCGACCGTCGGGGCGTCGTCGACCGTCAGCCCGCGCTCGATGAACTCGACGCTCGCGGCGTCGAGCCGCGGGAGCCGGATGTCGTAGCCGAGGTCGTACAGCTCTGCACAGGCCTGGTGGATCCCCCGTGTCTTGCCCGTCCCGTGCGATCCGGTGACGACCACGACGCCGGCCTCGTCGTCAGCCACCGCGTCCACGACGGGCCTGTGTGCGTCGCCGAGGTACGGCGGCATCGAGCCGAGGTCGTCGGTCCGAAGCAGCGCGCGTTCCTCGGCACGCACCCGCTCGTCGAACTCGACCATGTCGTAGGTCGCGGTCGCGACCCCCTCGGTGAGGAAGGCGTCCATCCACTCGACGTCTGTCCGCGCCGTCCGGAGGCGCTCGGCGACCGTCGCCAGCGCGTCTAGCTCTGCGGCGTGGTCCTCGACCGTCGTCTCGAGCGCGGCGACGGCTCCGGTCGTGTCCGCGTCCGCGGTCACGACCCGGTGGACGGTGTCTCCCCGGAGGAACCGCTGGAAGCGGTCGATCGTCCGTGGCGGGAGCGCGAGCTCCGCCTCGATCTGTGCTCGAGCGCACGGCGACAGGTCGTCGTCGAGGAGGCCGGCGTAGGCGGTCTCCGTCGGGTCGAACCCGGATGACTCGTCGCCCCCGGACAGATAGGCCATGATCGCAAGCGTGGCCGCGACGGTCGCGCCGCTCGGTCCGGCGGCCGCCCCGAGCGCCGCCGTAACGCCCGGCGAGGCGAGCGACTGTACCGTCGGGTCGTTCGCGTCGAGCGCCGCTGCGAGGCGCTCTGACGACAGGAGCTGCCCGCAGACCTCCCGCGCGGACGAGAGAAACGCGGTGGCGCTCGCGCTCTCTACGACGTCCGCGCCGATACTCCGGAGCGTATCCTGGACGGCGACCGGCGACAGGAGACCGCCGGAGTCGTCCAGCCGATCGGCGTGGAACGCCACGAGCGGCGGGACGACAGACCGACCCAGCCGTTCGTCGTCGAACAGGTTCCGGAGCGGTGACGCCGAGAACTCGTACGCGGGGTAGAGCAGCAGTTCCTCGAGACAGTCGTCGATCGTCTGGCGGTCCGGCCGTGCCTCCGGGCCGCTGGGGAGGAGTTCGAGACACCGGTCGACCGCCTGGCTGCGGTCCGGCTCCCGGTCCGGGGCGTACCTGAGTTCGTACACCCGGTCGACGGCGTCGAGAAGCCCGTACTCCCCGAGGTCCGACTCGGTCAACAGCCAGTCGAGGTCGCGACCCCGGGTGACGAGACAGGTCGCCGTCGGCTGCCGCAGCGTCGTCACGAACGCCGAGCGGGTCTGGTCGTCGGCGACACGCCACGCCGTGTAGAGGTCGTCGACCGCGGTCGGGCCGTCCTCGTCGACGGCGTCGCGCAGCGTCGTGACGCGAGACACCCCGGAGAGAGACCGGAGCCAGTGGCTCTTTCCGACGTACGGCGGGCCGACGGCGAGAACCGTCTCCGCGTCGGTCCAGAGGTCTGTTCCGTCGAGATCGGTCGGAGTGGTGGATATCGGGGTCACGACCGCCGTCTCGACAACGTGTTGTCGAGTCAACGTCATAACCGATCTGGTCGTGCAGGGGGGCTCGGCCGATGTCGCCGGCGGTGTGCGACGAGACGAAGCGTGCGGTCCGGGGGGTCGACGGCGGCGGACCGGAGCGCCGACACGGTCGAGCAGCGTCCGAGAGAACGCACCGACGAAGCGGGCGGCCACAAGAGGTAATCCGGGGGGCGTCCAGCCTCGGATCAATGTACGGAGGGGAGAACCCGAGTCTGTCGAACGCCGGCGTCGAGGTGAGCGAGGCCGAGATCGAGGACGTGCGCCTCGCGCCCGAGACCGCCGCGCTCCTCGACGAGGACGAACGCGAGGCGACCGTCGTCGGGGCCGACCTCGCGCGCCTCGACGACGAGCGCTTCCGTGCGCTGTTCGGCCGCGCGCTGGAGCGGCTGCGCGCGGCCGCCGAGCGCCTCCCCGACGGCCGGCGGGTGTACGTCTTCGGCGTGACGACGGACGACGACCTGACCGGCCGGCGGATCGACCTCTCGGACGGCCGGGCGCCCGAGGCGCTGGTCGCGACGCGGCTCCTCTTCGCGTACGCGCCGGCCGAGACGAACGACGGGGCGCGGTTCGCACACCTCGCGAAGCGGCTGGACGACGTCGACTACCTCCTGCTCGCGACGACCCACGAGGGCCGGCTGGACGGGTCGGACACGACGCTCGACGACCTCCGGCGAGAACTCGTCGCGCGCCACGCCCGCCGGCTGAACCTCCTCGACGCCGCCCCCGGCGCCTACGACCAGGAGTTCCGGTTCGTCCTCGCCGCGCCGCTCGCGGCGTTCGAGCGCCTGCGCTGACGCCGACCAAGAGCTTTGTCCGCAGAGCCCGGACCCTCGCAGGTGCCAGACCCGGCGCTCGTCGCGGCCCACGTCCGCCGGCTCGACCCGGACGCGCGCGCCGCCGTCGTCGCCGACTGCGTGACCGCGGCCGGCGTCGCGGCCGAGCGCGACGGGACGACCGTCCGCGTCCGGCGAGCGGGCCGCGAGCGCCGGCTCTCGACGGTGCCCGACCCCGAGGCGGACCGGGTGCTCTCTCCCGCGGCCGTGCGCGACGTCCTGCTCTACCGCGTCGCGCGGCCGGACGGCGACCGGATCGCCGAGCGCCACCTCGGCGCGCCGCTCGA
>JAZKRX010000024.1:0-34546 GCA_036626375.1 Haloferacaceae archaeon | reverse complement strand
CGGGCTCCTCGTCGGGCTCCTCGTCGGGTTCGACGTCGGCCGGCGTCGACGGCGCCCCCGCGGCCTCTACCTCGTCCACGAGGTCCTCTCGCAGCATGTCGTCCGGCCCGCCGCCCATCATCGACTCGTAGAGCGTGAGCGTCTCTTCGATCTCCGACTCGGGGATCCGGCGGATCGCGAACCCGACGTGGTTGAGGATGTAGTCGCCCGGCTCGACCGGCTCGTCGACGGTGTCGAGCCGGACCTCCTTCTCGACGCCCCAGAAGTCGACGTCGGCGGTCAGCCCGTCGACCCGCGTCACCTGGCCGGGAACTCCGAGGCACATCGTGACGCGCACATTCACGTACGTTCGTATATAACTTCGCGTCACGTGACCGAGACGACAGTCCGGGCCGAGGTTCGGGTCGACGGGGTCGTCCAGAGCGTCGGGTTCCGGCCGTTCGTCTACCGGACCGCGACCGACCTGGGGCTCCGCGGCCGGGTGCGCAACCTCGGGGACGCCGGCGTCAGGGTGACGCTCGAAGGCCCCGCCGACCGGGTCGACGCGTTCGTCGACGCCGTCGAGACGGACCCGCCGCCGCTCGCGTCGGTCGAGACGCTGACCGTCGAGACGACGCCGGTCGACGAGCCCCGCTACGACTCGTTCGCGATCGCCGACTCGGCCGACGACGGGCGCGGCGGCGGTACCATCCCGCCCGACACCGCCGTCTGTGACGCCTGTCTGGCGGATATCCGCGACCCGTCGTCGCGCTACCACGGCTACTGGGCGACGGCCTGCGTGGACTGTGGCCCCCGGTTCACCGTGGTCGAGGACCTGCCGTACGACCGCGAGACGACGTCGATGGCCGCGTTCCCGCTTTGTTCGGACTGTGCCGAGGCGTACCGCTCGCCGGCCGACCGGCGGTACCACGCGCAGGCCATCGCCTGCCCCGCTTGCGGCCCGACGCTCGCGTTCCAGCCACACGACGGCGACCCGGTGACGGTCGCGCCCGCCGACGGCGACGGGGTCGACCCGCTCCCGGAGACGCGGTCGGTCGTCGCGGGGGACGACGCCGCGCTCGACGCCGCGGGCGACGTCCTCGCGGCGGGCGGGGTCGTCGCGCTCAAAGGGATCGGCGGCGCGCACCTCGCCTGCGACGCGACCTGTCCGGACGCCGTCGCGACGCTCCGGGACCGCACCGGGCGCTCGGCGAAGCCCTTCGCCGTCATGGCCCCCTCGCTCGACCGCGTCGGGACGTTCGCGTCCGTCTCGGCGACCGAGCGCGAGTGGCTCCGGTCGGCCCGCCGGCCCATCGTCGTGCTCGACCGGCAGGACGGGCCGCTGGCGCCGAACCTCGCCCCCGGGCTCCACACCGTCGGCGTGATGCTCCCGTACAGCGGGGTGCATCACCTCCTGTTCGACCGGGTCGACGCCCCGCTCGTCGTGACGTCGGCCAACCGCCCCGGGGTTCCGATGCAGACGTCGAACCGGGCGATCCTCGACCAGCTGTGGGACGTCGCGGACGGCGCCGTGCTCCACGACCGCCGGATCGTCGCGCGGTGTGACGACTCCGTCGTCAGGGCGGTCGACGGGCGCCGCCGGCTCCTCCGGCGCTCGCGCGGGCACGTTCCGCTGCCGGTCACGGCCCCCGCCAGCGGGGCGACTGATGTCTTGGCGCTGGGGCCAGAGCGCGACGTCGCCGCCGCCGTCCTCGCCGGCGACGAGTGTTACCTCACCCAGCACGTCGGCGCGGTGACCGACGTCGATACGTTCGGGTTCCTGGAGACGGCGGTCGAGCACCTGCTCGCGGTCACCGGCCGCGAGCGGCCGTCGGTCGTCGCCCACGACGCCCACCCGGAGTTCCGGACGACGACGCACGCGGCCGACCTCGTCGACCGCGGCGCGGCCGACCGGGCGGTCGCGGTCGGGCACCACCACGCCCACGCCGCGGGCGTGCTCATGGAACACGACCGCTCCCGGGCGGTGTGTATCACCGCTGACGGCGTCGGGTACGGCCCGGACGGGACCGTCTGGGGCGGCGAGGTGCTCGACGCGACGCTCGCCGACGCGGCCCGGGTCGGGAGCCTCGCGCCCGTCCCGATGCCGGGGGGTGACCGCGCGACCAGGTTCCCCGTGCGGCTGCTCGCCGGGCTCCTGGCCGACCGGGACGGGCTCGACGTCCGGTCGCTCGTCGACGTCGACGCGCCCGCCGGGCCGGACGCGGCGGAGCTCGCCGTCGTCGATCAGCAGCTCGACGCCGGCGTCAACACGCCCACGACGACGAGCGCCGGCCGGTTCCTCGACGCGGTCGCGGCCCTCACGGGCGTCTGTCACGAACGGACGTACGAGGGCGAGCCCGCGCTGCGTCTCGAAGCGGCCGCGGCCGAGGGTACGCCACGGCCGGTTGCCGTCCCCTACGACGAGGTCGACGGACGGCCGGTCGTCGACACGCCGCGGGCCGTCGAACGGCTCGTCGACCTGCACCGGGACGGCGCCCCCGCGGCCGACGTCGCCGCGACCGCCCAGCGGCTGCTTGCCGACGGACTCGCCCAGCTGGCGCTCGACGCCGCGGCCGACCGCGGCGTCGACGCGGTCGGATTCACCGGCGGCGTCGCCTACAACGAGGCGATCAGCTCGCACGTCGGCCGGCGCGTCCGGGACGCCGGGCTCGCGTACCTCGAGAACGAGGCCGTCCCGCCCGGCGACGGCGGCGTCGCGTACGGACAGGCCGGCGTGGCGGCGGCGAGGGTCGAGGGCGACGGGTCGGAGCCGTAGCCGACCCGCCCGGCGTGCCCGGAGGTCGCCGAGCGGCGCTCCCCGCTCGCTCGGCGACGGGATATTTACCCCGACGACGCGATATCGTCGGACGACACGACCGTGAGCGACGACACCCTCACCGGCGACCGGCGGTGCTGGCCGTGTACCGTGGCGAACGGCGCAGTCGGCCTGCTTGTCGGCTGGACGCCCGTCGCCGCCGCAGCCGTTCGGGGTGACCCGGCTCTCCTCGCCGGGGCGCTCGCGTGGGGTGTGGGGGTGACGCTGTTCACCGCCTCCCGGCTCCGTCGACTGGGCTACCTGCCCTACGCCGAACCCGTCGCGAGGCGGACCGGACTCCACCGTCGTCTCGGCCCTGGCGCCGAGCCGGACGACGAGGAGCGCGAGTGACCGACCGGGAGACGGCACCTCTGTCGGGGCCGACCCTCGACGTGACGAACGTTTATTATAGATCGTGTTGACATGTACTGTGAGCTGCGGTCGAACCGCGTGGTAGGTCCATGGCACGATCACACCAGCCGTCGAACGTCGGAGGCGAGTCGGACAGTATCAGTACCGGATGGCGCGTGTTCCAGGTGCTCGGACTCCTGAGCGCGCTCTCCTGGCTCGCGAGCTACGCCCTGTTCGTGACGCCGTTCCAGTGGCTCGGCCCGATGCTGAACGGGACCGTCCCCGCGTGGGGCGACGTCGTGTTCGACTTCTCGCCGCTCGTGTCGGTGGTCGTCGTTCTCCTTGCGGTCGCGCCCGGCGCGCTCGAGTTCACCGACCGCGGCGACGCCGTCTCGTACGCCGTCCGGGCGGTCGTGCTCCTCCTCCCGGTCCTGTGGATGCTCAACGTGTTCGTCGGGACGCCGATGGTCACGAAGCTCTTCGCGGGACCGCTCGAGCCGTCGCGGATGGTCCCGACCTTCGCCGGCGTGTTCTTCCACGTCGTCTTCCAGCACTGGTTCCAGGCGATCGCGGCGCTCGGGTTCGCGCTGATGCCCACCAGGTTCGAGACGCTGATCGGCTCGCAGCGTCCGGCGGGCATCCAGTGCGCGCTCGTCCAGTGTGAGTGACCGCCGACGAGACGGCCCCGTTCGCCCCGACGCTCCGGCAGGTCGGCGTGGCACACACGCCGTACGAGACGCCGGACGACGCGCCACACCAGGGGTTCGCCGACGACGCCGAGAGTGAGATCGAGGTCTTCGACGAGTACGCCGACGCGCTCGCCGGCCTCGCCGACGCCGTGCGCGTGACGGTCGTTTACTGGGCGCACCTGGCCGACCGGACGGCCGAGGTGCGGTCGGACGGGCACGGCCCGTTCGCGCGCCGGTCGCCGACCCGGCCGAACCCGCTGAGCATCTGTGTGTGTACGCTCTACGGAATCGACGGCCAGACGCTCCGGGTCGGCGGGCTGGACGCCGTCGACGGCTCGCCCGTCCTCGACCTCAAGCCCAGTCTCCAGACCGAGCGCTGAGACAGGGCGGTGCCCTGCGACCGCCCGTCCCGCGCCTCCCGATTCCCGACCGAACCGGTGCCCGATAACCGCGTTTTATTTCGTCCGGGCGAGCGTCGTCCACACGTGCCCGGCGCGACGACCCGTCCCGTCCAGATCCGGCTCGACGACGTCACGAAGTCGTACTCGTCCGGAGCGGACCGGACCCGGGTGCTCGACGGCGTCTCGCTCGACGTCCACGAGGGCGAGTTTCTCAGCATCGTCGGGCCGTCGGGCTGTGGGAAGAGTACGCTGCTCAACATCATCGTCGACTGGGTCGCTCCCGACTCGGGGACCGTCGAGACGGCACCCTCGCGCACCGACCTCCGCCTCGGGTTCGTCTTCCAGGACCCGACCCTGCTCGACTGGCGCACGGTGCGACAGAACCTCGCGTTCGCGCTCCGGGGGCTGGGCGTCCCCGACGAGTCTCACGACGACCGGATCCGGTCTGCGCTCGCGCTTGTCGGCCTCGCCGACGTCGCCGACCAGTATCCCCCGACACTGTCCGGAGGGATGCGACAGCGGGTGGGGTTCGCCCGTGCGTTCTGTGTCGGCCCCGACGTGCTGTTGATGGACGAGCCGTTCAGTAGTCTCGACGAACTCGCGGCACGGTCGCTCCGGCGACGCGTCGTCGATATCTGGGCGGACGACCGGTTCACCGCCGTCCTCGTCACCCACGACATCGGCGAGGCGGCCTACTTTTCGGACCGTGTCGTCGTCCTCTCCGACACCCCGACGGTGATCGAGGACGTGATCGCGCTCGACAGCGACCGGCCGCGCGACCCCGAATCCGCGGCCGCCGTCGGACGCGAGCGCCGGATTCTGGACGCGCTCGGCGTCCCGGACTAGCGCTGGAACGGCGACGTGCGGCTCGTCTCCGCCGGCTGCCACCGGGTGAGGTGCGCCTCGACCCGCTTGAGGACGAGAAACTCCAGGGCGGCCATCACGACGACGAACGACAGCGTCCACGCCATGACGCCCGTCAGCGAGAACAGGTCGAACGAGTCCCGGAGCTTCTGCCCGATCCCGCTCCCGAGCCCGACCCACTCGACGATGACGGCGATCTTCCAGCCGATACCCAGGCCGAACCGGGTGGCTGCGAGGAGATACGGGCTGAGCTGCGGGAGAACGACGTCGGTCAGCATCATCCGCCGGTCGGCGCGAAACACCTGTCCCATCTTTATCAGGTCGGGGTCGAGGTTCTTCGTCCCCTCCCAGACGTTCTCCGTCATCGGCGGCGTGATGACGATCACGATCGCGAGGATACCGGCGGCCTCGGTGAACCCCACCACGAGCAACACGATGATCGAGACGGCGAGCGCCGGGAGCGTCAGCCCCACGAGCACGAACGTCTCGAAGAACCGTTCGGCGGTCTCGTCGACCCCCATGAGGATCCCCACGGTCGAGGCCAGCACGAGCGCGACCACGAACGCGCCGACGACCCGGAACAGCGTGCGCGACAGGTGAAAGACGAACCGTTCGTTGCGAACGATGTCGGCCATCTCCACCAGCACCGGCCACGGCCCCGGAAACACGAGTGGCTCGAAAAAGAGCGACACGACCCACCAGAGCCCACCGAGGACGAGAAGCGAGCTCCCTCGCGTCGCGGCGGCGGGCAGGTCGCGGAGTCGCCCAACCGCCCGGGCCCCGGGGCCGCGTCCGGCGTCGTGGTCGGCCATCGGCTACCCGCGCCGCCTCACAGCTCGACGAACAGCTCGTCGACGTTCGGCTCCGCCTCGATCAGGCCCGCGTCGGCCGCCAGCCGGACGACCTCCTTGCCGGCCTCGCGCAGGTCGGTCGCGAACTCCGTCGGATAGATCGGGGCGATGCGCTCGACCGCGAGGTCGATCTGGCGCTCGTTCTGGAGCCCCAGCGTGTCCGCGTACCGTTCGAACACCGCCCGCTCGTTGTCCGCGATGTACTGGCCCGCCTCGCGGAGCCCCCGGAGGAACGTCTCGAACGCCGCCCGTTTCTGGTCGACGGTCGACTGGTAGGTCGCCGCCTCCACGAGCGGCATGTCGGTGCCTCGCCGGTCGTTCCACCGGTCGTTGAAGACGAAAAACTCCTCGTAGTCGCCCGTCGCGAGGAGCCGCGTCGAGAACGGCTCGACGCCGATCATCGCGTCGAGCTCGCCGCTTCGCATCTGGCCGAACAGCACCGGCGGCGGTCCGAACTGGAACTGAACGGTCTCGTGGTTCATCCCCTCGAGTGACAGCAACAGCGCGAAGTGGGTGAACGGCGCCGTGTTCCGGGGCATCGACCCCAGCGTCGTCCCCCTGAGGTCGTCGACACTCGACAGGTCGGCGTCCGACCGCGCGACGATCGAGTTGAACGACCGGGCGACGGGCTGGAGCAGCCGAACGTCCGCGCCCTGGTTCGCGAGTCGCGCGCCGGAGATGACGGGAAACGTCGACGACTCGATGGCCTGTCCCTGAAGCTTGGTGAACAGCTCGGGGGGCGGTCCGAACTCGAGGCCGAGGTCGACCTCGTCGTCCGGAACCAGCCCCTGGTCGCGTACGACTCTGGGGCTGACGCCCGCCGCCGCCGCGTTCGGCGTTCCGAACGTGATCGGTGTCGCCCCGCCCGTCGCGGCCCGTGTCGTCGTGGCTGTCGACGCCGCGTCCTCCGCCGGGGACTGTGTCCCGTCGGGCGTCGGTGAGCCGGACTCACTGCTGCTCGCACACCCGGCGAGCCCGCCGGCGACCGCGACGCCCGTTATCGCCTTCAGTAGCTCCCGTCGGCGAGTCCGGCCGTTCGAGGAGGGCGTCTCGACGCCGGACGATCCACCGCTGTCGACGTTCTGGCTGGTTTCGGTTGACACGGGTGCAGTCGGTCACGTGGTGTAGGCTAAGTTATGATAAACGTGTCCACTTCGGGTGGCCGCGGGCGGCTCCCACCCCTGGCGGTGTCGTCGGCCCCCGACGACGCGGGGCGGCTCCCACCCGCTCGCCCGCGACCGCACCCGCGGCGCCCCGACGACAGTTACTTTTGTGTCTTCTGTGACCGGGGCCTATGTCCATCGACGCGGCTGTCGTCCTCGCGGCGGGCGAGGGCACGCGGCTGCGCCCGCTCACGCGGAACCGGCCGAAACCGATGCTCCCGGCGGCCGACCGCCCGATTCTCGACCACGTCCTCGACGCCCTCGTCGACGCGGGGGTCGAGGACCTCCACCTCGTGGTCGGCTACAAGCGCGACCGGGTCCAGAACCACGTCGGCCCGACGTTCCGGGGGCGGCCCGTCACCTACCACGTCCAGGAGACACAGCTCGGGAGCGGACACGCCCTGCTCCAGGCGCAGGACGCCCTCGACGCCGACTTCGTCGTGATCAACGGCGACCAGGTCGCGGCGCGCGAGATGATCGACCGCGTCGTCGACGCCCACACCCGCTCGGACACGGTGACGATGGCGGTCCGGGAGAGCGAGCGCGCGTCCGCCTACGGCGCCGTCGAGCTCCGCGGCGACCGCGTCGTCGACCTCGTCGAACGGCCGCGCGACGACTCGTACCGGCTCATGAACGCGGGGATCTACGCGTTCGGCCCCTCGTTTTTCGCCGACCTCGACGCGACCGAGCGCCGGGAGGGCGAGCTCGCGATCACGGACGCCATCACCCGACAGACCGGCGACCAGAGCGCCGTCCGGGGCGTCCGTACCGAGGGGCTCTGGGTCGACGCCACCTATCCGTGGGACCTCCCCCGCGTGGCGCGCGAACTCCTCGCGCGCGGACTCGTGGACGCCCCGGAACGACACGCCAACGCGTACGTCGCCGCCGACGCGACCGTCCACGACTCGGCGGTGCTCCAGCCCCCCGTCGTCGTCGCCCGGGACGCCGTTCTCGGCCCGAACGCCGTCGTCGGGCCCAACGTCGCGGTCGGCCAGAACGCCACGGTGAACGCGGGCGCGGTGGTCCGTAACTCGGTGCGCCACACCGACGCGCGGGGCGGCGCGGCCGCGACGGCCGCGGACTCGGTGCTCGGCCAGCGCGCCCGCCTCGGCGACGGCGCCGTCCTCGCCGCCGACACGACCGACGTCCGCGTCGGCGACCGGGTCCACACGGACGTCCGGCTCGGCGCCGTCGTCGCCGACGGCGCGCGGCTCGGCGGCGGCGTCGCCGTCGCGCCGGGGTCGCTGGTCGGCCCCGACGCCCGCGTCCACCCCGGCGGGTACGTCGACGGTAACCTCGCCGAAGGCGTGGAGGTGCGGCGCTGATGTGCGGGATCATCGGCTACGTCGGCCCCGCGACGGAGACGCGCGACGTCCTGCTCGACGGGCTCGCGAACCTCGAGTACCGTGGCTACGACTCCGCCGGGATCGCCGTCGCCGGCGACACCCTCGAGGTGGTGAAACGCGAGGGCGAACTCGACGCGCTCGTCTCGGCGGTCGCGTCCGGGACGTTCGCCCTCACCGGCCCCGCCGGGATCGGTCACACCCGCTGGAGCACGCACGGCCCGCCTTCGGACGCGAACGCACACCCACACACCGACGAGGCGGGGCGTGTCGCCGTGGTCCACAACGGGATCATCGAGAACTACCAGGCGCTCCGGGACGAGCTCGAAGCCGACGGCGTGGCGTTCACGAGCGACACCGACACCGAGGTCGTCCCGCACCTGATCGCCCGCGAACTCGACGCCGGCGGCGACCTCGAATCTGCCTTCCGCGCGGCCGTTGCCCGCCTGGAGGGCAGTTACGCGCTCGCCGCGGTCGGCGCGGGCTCGGAGACGGTCGTCGCGACACGGTCTGACTCGCCGCTCGTCCTCGGGGTCGGCGACGACGCGACGTTCTTCGCGAGCGACGTGCCCGCCTTCCTCGAACACACCCGCGACGTCGTCTATCTCGAGGACGGCCAGTTCGCGACGCTCCGGCCGGACGGGTGGACCGTGGCCGACGCGGACGGAGCGCCGGCCGACCCCGACCTCTCGACCGTCGAGTGGGACCCCGAGCAGACGGGCAAGAGCGGCTACGACCACTTCATGCTCAAGGAGATTCACGAACAGCCGACCGCGCTCCGGCAGTGTCTGAGCGGGCGGGTCGACGAACTCGCCGGCGCGGTCACCGTCGCGGAGCTCGACGCCCTCGACGCGGTCGGCTCGGTCCAGCTGCTCGCCTGTGGCACTTCCTACCACGCCGCGCTGTACGGCGCGACGCTCCTCCAGCAACGGGGGATTCCGGCTCAGGCCATCCTCGCAAACGAGTACGCCACCGCACCAGCGCCCCAGCGCGCTGACACCCTCGTCGTCGGCGTCACCCAGAGCGGCGAGACCGCGGACACGCTGAGTGCGCTCCGCGCGGCCCGGCGCCGCGGCGCGACCACGCTCGCGGTGACGAACGTCGTCGACAGCACCGCCGCACGGGAGTGTGACCACGCGCTCTACATCCGTGCCGGCCCGGAGATCGGCGTCGCGGCGACGAAGACGTTCTCCTCACAGCTGGTCGCGCTCAACCTTCTCGCCGAGCGGCTCGCGACGG
Organism: Haloferacaceae archaeon; assembly: GCA_036626375.1. Classification (GTDB taxonomy): domain Archaea; phylum Halobacteriota; class Halobacteria; order Halobacteriales; family Haloferacaceae; genus A07HB70. The sequence goes on along the minus strand of JAZKRX010000024.1, from coordinate 24,851 downwards.
CCGAGTCGAGCACCCCCCGCCACGAGATAGTCGAGGCGCTCCGGGACCTCCCGGGGCAGGTCCAGACGGTGCTCGACGACTCGGGAGCCGCGAGCGTGGTCGACGAGTATCTCGGCCGGTCGGCGTACTTTTTTATCGGGCGGACCTACCACCATCCGGTGGCGCTGGAGGGCGCGCTGAAGTTCAAGGAGATCACCTACGAGCACGCCGAGGGGTTCGCGGCGGGCGAGCTCAAACACGGTCCGCTCGCGCTCGTCACGGCCGACACGCCCGTCTTCGCGGTCGTCACCGGCGACGACGAGGCCGCCGAGAAGACGGTCGGGAACGTCAAGGAGGTCGAGGCGCGAGACGCGCCGGTGGTCGCCGTCACCGACGAGGTGTCCGAGGTCGCGCGCTACGCCGACCACGTGCTCTCGATCCCCGAGAGCCACCCGCGCACCGCGCCGGTGCTCGCGAACGTCCAGCTCCAGCTCGTCGCCTACCACGTGGCCAACCGGCTCGGGCGGTCGATCGACAAGCCGCGGAACCTCGCGAAGAGCGTCACGGTGGAGTGAGGCACAACGGCTAACCCCCCCGGCGAGAGTGTCCAGCCATGCAGACGGTCCTGCTCGCCGCGGGGCAAGGAACCCGGATGCGCCCGCTCACGGCGCGTCGCCCCAAGCCGATGCTTCCGGTCGCCGACCGCCCGCTCGTCGCCCACGCCGCGGACGCCGCGGTCGCCGCCGGGGCGGGTCGGCTGGTCGTCGTCGTCGGCTACGAGGCGGCGGCCGTCCGCGAGTACGTCGGCGACGAGTACGCGGGTGTCCCGGTCACCTACGCCGAGCAGTCGACCCAGCGCGGCACCGCCGACGCCGTCCGCGCCGCCCGGCCCTACCTCGACGACGGCCCGTTCGCGGTGCTGAACGGCGACGCCCTCTACGACCGGGCGTCGCTCGAGACGCTCTACGACGTCGGTCCCGCCGTCGGGTCGTACCGCGTCTCGAACCCGAGCGCGTACGGCGTCCTGGAGACGACCGACCGCGACGGCCAGACCCTCGCGACCGGCGTCGTCGAGAAGCCGGCCGACCCGCCGTCGAACCTGATCAACACCGGGGCGTACGTCTTCCCCGCGGCCGCACAGGAGTGGCTCGACGTCCCCGAGAGCGAGCGCGGCGAGTCCGAACTCACCGACGTGCTCGAACGCGCCTGTGCCGAGACGACGGTCAGGGTCGTCCCCGTCGGGCGCTGGCTCGACGTCGGCCGGCCGTGGGAGCTCCTCGCGGCCAACGAGTGGCGACTCGGCGAGCAGGACCGGGCGGTCCGCGGCGCGGTCCACGACGCCGCCGACCTCCGCGGCGCCGTCGTCGTCGAGGCGGGCGCGACCGTCGAGCGCGGCGTGGTGATCGAGGGGCCCGCCCGGGTCCGGGCTGGCGCGAGCGTCGGCCCGAACGCGTACGTCCGCGGGGCGACGCTCGTCGGGCCGGACGCCACGGTCGGCCACGCCGTCGAGGTGAAAAACAGCGTCCTCATGCGGGGCGCGACGGTCGGGCACCTCTCGTACGTCGGCGACAGCGTCCTCGGCCGGGGCGTGAACTTCGGCGCGGGCACCACGGTCGCGAACCTCCGGCACGACGACGCGGACGTGCGGATACGGGTCTCGGGCGAGCCGACGTCGACGGGCCGGCGGAAGTTCGGCGTCGTCTGTGGCGACGGCGCCAAGACGGGGATCCAGACCAGCCTGAACGCGGGGGTGGTCCTCCCGACGGACGCCCGGACGGCGCCCGGCGAGGTCGTCGTGCGAGACCCCCGCGAGGAGTGACTCAGCGCCCGTCGCGGGCTCGCTCGACCAGCGCCCGCCCCGCCGCGAGCAGCTCGTCCGCGCGGTCGGGGTCGCGCGCCTCGGCCGTGACCCTGACGAGCGGCTGGGTGCCGCTCGCGCGGACGAGCACCCAGCCGTCGCCGTGGTCGACACGGACGCCGTCGAGCGTCGTCACGTCGTCGTACCGCTCGTGGACCGCCGCGGTCACCGCGTCCATCACCGCCTCCTTGGCGTCGGTCTCGACGCTCTCTCGTCGGATCGGGGAGGCGTCGAACTCGTCGACGAGCGCCGACAGCGGGCCGCGTGCGTCGACGACGGCCGCGAGCCGGCAGGCCGCGAGCGGGCCGTCCGGACAGAGCGTCTCGTCGGGCCAGATCCACGCGCCGCTGGGCTCGCCGCCGAAGACCACCCCGGGCTCCCGCGCCGCCGCCGCGACGAACACGTCGCCGACGGGCGTGCGCTCGACCGTGCCGCCCGCCGCGCTCACCGCGTCCGCGACGAGCAGACTGGTGTCGACCGGCACCGCGACGCGCGTCCCGTCCCCGCCGGCCAGCGCCTCGGTCGCAAACAGCGCGAGCAGTTCGTCCCCGCCCACGAACTCCCCAGTCTCGTCGACGGCCATCGCGCGGTCGGCGTCGCCGTCGTGCGCGATCCCCAACTCGGCGTCCGTCGCCGCGACGTGGGCACACAGCGACGCACAGGTCTCGGCGGTCGGCTCGCTCGGCCGCGCCGGGAACCGCCCGTCGACGTCGGCGTTCAGCGTCTCCACCGTCGCGCCGAGATCCCGCAGCGCGTCGACCGTGACGCCGCCCGTTCCGTTCCCGACGTCGACGACGACACGCAGGTCGGAGACGGGCGCCACCGACGCACAGACCGCCGCCCGGTGGCGCGCCGTCGCGTCCCCGACGCGCGTCTCCGTGCCGAGTGCGTCCCACGCCGCCGTCTCGCCCCGTTCGTCGTCCAGTGCCGCTTCGAGTTCGGCCCGCCGCTCGGCGCCGAACGCGGCTCCGCTCGGCGTCCAGAACTTGACCCCGTTGTCCGCCGGCGGGTTGTGCGACGCGGTCACGACGACGCCGGCGTCGGCGCCCTGCGGCGCCACGTCGCGCGCGAGCGTCGGCGTCGCGGCGCGGCCGAGCCGAACGACGTCTGTCCCGCCCTCGCGGGCGCTCGCCGCGAGCACGTCGGCGAGCACCTCGCCCGTCTCGCGCCCGTCGCGCCCGACGACGATCCGGTCGTAGCCACAGGCCGCGAGCGCCCGACCGACGCGCCGCGCGAGGTCGGTGTCGATCAGTTCGCCGAACGGCCCGCGGATGCCGCTGGTCCCGAACACGTCGTCGACGTCTCGGGATCGGTACATCAACACACCGCCCGAACGCCACGGTCGCCCCGCGACCGACCGGCGAGACGGGCGACCCGTCCCTCGAACAGACCGCCGTCGTCGAGACCAACCCCTGGCTCAGGTATCTGCTCGGCTGACGTCGCCCGGCGTCACCCGCGGTGTCTCCCGGCCGTGATCGCCGTACTCGCTTACGTCCGGTTCGCGACCGCGGCCGCGTGGTTGGCGGTCAGCGCCCTCGCCGTCTGGGGCGTCTTCGGTACGGCCGCCGTGGGCTTCGTCGCCTTCTTCGCGACCACGGGCACCGGCGGCTCGGAGTCTCCCGGTCCCCAGGTTGAACTGCTCCGGCACGTCGCCGTGTTCCTCGCGGCGACGGCCGGCCTCGGCGTCCCCTACGCGCTGGCGGGTCGACTCCGGCGCGACCGCCCGTGGGGCAGTGCCGCGCTCGCGGTCCCGGCTCCGTCGTGCTGGTCGTCCTACTCGTCGCCGCCACGACCGCCGGGAGTACGGTATCACGGTCGCGGTGCGGTCGGACGCGTACACGACAGCGGAGTGTCCGGCGTGTGGCGAGCGCGACGATACAGCGCGAGACGGCGACGTGTTCCAGTGTCCGTGTGGCTACGAGGGGCACGTTGACCTCGGTGCCTCGTGGACGTTCCTCGACCGACAGGCTGACACGAATCTGGACGTCGGGTCGATGGCACGGCCCGTGTCCTCGGAAATCACCGAGTTCCGGGATACCGAAAACGCTCCGCGTTTTCGAGCACGCCTCACGTGGGGCGACAACACTCGGTCGGAGTTATCACACTCTCCCGAGAGGGTCAGTCACAACGAGGAGCGCACACACCGGAGTACCGGCGACGGGAAACTCGCCTCCGTAAGCGGATAGCTACCATCCCCACCGGAGGACTCCCACGGCTTCAGCCGTGGGAGGATGTCAACGGCAGCGTTCTTGCTGTCGGAGTCGATAAAACTCGGCGACAGCCGGAAGCGCCTCAGACGACGAGGTACTCCTCAAGGTTTTCCTGGTCGCTGACCGCGTCGCCGGTGATCTCATCGACGATGGTGCCGTGGTCGATGGCATAACACCGGTCTGCGAGCTCCTGAATCACCGAGAGGTTCTGCTCGACGAAGAGGATCGTCGTGCCGAACTCCTCGTTGATCCGCTTGAGGTCCTCGGTGATCGACTGGACGATAGAGGGCTGGACGCCCTCCGACGGTTCGTCCACCAACAGCAGGTCCGGACCGCCGACCAGCGCGCGAGCGATAGCCAACATCTGCTGTTGGCCACCGCTCATCGTGCCGGCGTTCTGTCCGGACCGCTCTTCGAGGATCGGGAAGTAGTCGTACACCTGTTCGTAGCGGGTTTCGTCGTCGCCGCCGACGGTCTCGCCGACGAGCAGGTTCTCCTCGACGGTGAGACCCGGGAACACGTCGCGCCCCTGCGGCACGTAGCCGATGCTACGCTGGGCGCGTTCGTTGGCGGCCGTGCCGGTCAGCTCCTCGCCGTTGTACTGGACGCTGCCGCTTTCGGGGTCGAGGAGCCCCATGATCGTCTTCAACAGCGTCGTCTTTCCGACGCCGTTGCGACCGACGATGCCGACGATCTCGCCGTCGTCGACGCTGACCGAGACGTCTCTGAGGATCGGGGTGCCGTCGTAGCCGGCGTTGAGATTCGCGATTTCGAGGCTCATGCGTTCTCACCCAAATAGATCCGGCGGACCTCTTCGTCGTTCTCGATCTCTTCGATGGGGCCCTGTCGCAGGATCGAGCCCTGATTCAGTACCGTCACCTGCTCGGAGATCCTGCGGACGAACTCCATGTCGTGTTCGACGACCAGGAAGGTCATCCCGTCGTCGTGGAGCGACCGGATCAGCTCGGCGATATCCGCCGTCTCGTCGACTGACATGCCCGCGACCGGCTCGTCGAGGATCATGAACGTCGGATCGAGCGTGATCGCCATGCCGATCTCCAGCCGCTGTTTCTCGCCGTGGGAGAGGTCGCTCGCCGGCTCGTCGGCCTTTTCGCTCAGTGCGATCCGGTCGAGCGTTCGCTCCAGAACGGCCTCGATGTCGCGGTCGGTCCGTTGGAGCGGCACCCGCAGGTTCTGTGCGACCGAGAGGCTCTCGTAGATGTGTGGCGACTGGAACTTGATGCTGATCCCGGCATCCATGCGCTCGTGTGGTTCCAGATCACCGAGGTCGATACCGTCGAAGTACACGTCGCCGTCGGTTGGCGACAGCTGTCCCGTAATCAGTTCGAGCAGCGTAGACTTGCCAGCCCCGTTGGGACCGATCAGACAGCGGATCTCACCCTCACTGACGGTGAAGTCAACGCCGTCGACGGCCGTGAGGCCGCCGAACTTCTTCGTGAGACCCTTCGTCGAGAGAATCGCGTCGTGGCTGCTACCGGTGGTGGCAACCGCCGGCGTCTCTCTGACGTTGGGGTCCTGTGGGGTACTCATTCGCGTACCACCTCCGAACCACCCGGGGTGTCGGGATCGGGGTCGTCGCTCCCAACGGTCTCCAACGCGTCGCGGATGCGGGTCTGGACAACCGTCTGACCGCGGTCGAGTGCTGCCCGTGGCCCGTTCTCGCTGAGGAACACGTACATCTCGCGGATGCCCGGCAGGATCCCGCGAGGCAACACCAGCACCACGGTCATGAGGATCACGCCGACGAAGACGATGGCGAACTCTGAGGCGTTGATCGAGAACCACAGCCGGAGCCGCTCGATGATGATCGTGCCGACGATGGCCCCGAGCAGCGACTCTCGCCCGCCGAGGGTGACCCAGACGACTGGGATCGTCGCGAAGGCGAGAGAGAACACGCTCGGGTCCATGTAGTTCCCCCACGTGGCGTAGAAGACGCCGCTGAGGCCGGCCAGCGCGCCCGAAAACGTGAACACGGCGAGCTTCACCCGTTTCACGTTGTAGCCGAGCATGACGGTCCGTTCGGCGTCTTCCCGGATCGCAACCAGCGCGAAGCCGTACTTGCTGTTAACGAGCACTCTGGCTCCGAGATACGCGAGCAACAGGGTAGCTAACACGAACCAGTAGAACCCCGACCCCGAGAGACTGAACGAGGCCCCCTCGACGCCGAGGGCGAAGTTTCGGATGCCGGGAATACCGTTGAAGCCGCCGAGTTTGACCGATCCGATTGCCCACTCGGCACCCGCTGTCTGTGCCATGAACGTCTCGAGCACGAGCGTCACGACGAGCGTAAGGATGGCGACGTAGACGTTCTGGACGCCCCCGTAGAACATGAAATACCCGAGGACGAACGCAGTCAGCGTCGCCGCCGCGACAGCAATCGGCAGCGCCACCGTCTGCCCGAACGCGCCGCCTAGGTTCAGGCTCACGATGGCGTACGTGTAGCCGGCGATCCCGAAGAAGGCGACCTGTCCGAAGCTCAGGATGCCGGTATACCCCCAGATGAGCGACAGCGACAGCGCGAGCAGCCCGTAGACCAGAAACAGCGCGGTCTGGCCCGCCGCGTAGGAGCCGCGGGCGAACGGGTAGGCGACCATCACGAGCATCCCGACCGCGAACGCGAGCCAGAACGCCCGGGAGTTGCCCAGCGTGTTCGGCCCGTTCAGTCTGTCAGCGATGCCTTCGAGCCGTGGCGGCAGGCGTGCGTCGATCATTCCCGTTCACCCAGCTTGTCGCGGATCGTGTACGCGAGCCCGGTCAGTCCGTCCGGCAGCACGCGGATCACGATGATCGCCGTGAGGAGCAGCGCGATCTGCCCGAAGAAGTTCCCGTAGAGGTTCGAGAAGGTCGCGTCGATAGTGCCGAGTAGGCCGCCCGCGAGCGTCGTCCCGAGCAGCACGGTCGGGCCGCCGGTGACGACTGCGACGAACGACTCGACGAGGAACGACTGCCCCATCCCCGGGACGATCGTCGCCGACGGCGCGTACAGCGCGCCGGTGAGACCGGCGAGCCCGGAGCCGATGGCGAACGTCACGGTGTACATCCGGTCGGTGTCGACGCCCATCGCGCGGGCGGTTTCCGGGTCCTGAATCGTCGCTCGCGCTCGGATGCCGAACTCGGTGCGGGTAAAGACGAGGTACGCCGCCCCGAGGACCGCGAGGGCTGCGAACAGCAGCAGGACGCGGTATCCGGAGTAGGTGTACCCCGGTACTTGACCGAACGGGGTGCCGATGGACTGCAGGGAGTTACCGAAGATGATCCGGGTCCCCTGCGTCAGGATCAGTCCGAGGCCGAACGTGACGATCATCGAGTCCAGCAGCCGGCCGTAGAGCCGTCTGACGACAGTGCGTTCGACGACCGCACCGAAGGCCGCCGTGCCGAGCGCGCCGAGCAGCATCGCGACCGGCAGCGGCAACGACGCCACGTTGACCGACAGCGTCGTGATGTACGCGCCCATCATGATGAACTCGCCGTGAGCGAGGTTGATGACCCCCATCATCCCGAAGATGATCGTCAGGCCGATGGCCGCGAGCGTGATGAACGCGAAGTTGTCGGCGATCTGTAGTAACTGGACGACCGGAACGCCGATGCTACCGAGGAACCGCAAGAACTCACCGACGATAAGGGGTGTGAGCGTGCCGGTTGTGCCAAACGATGTCATTGGTCTACTGCCCTGCTGCGTCGTAGTACTCAGCAGGCGTGAACTGTTTCTCCATCTCGCTGTCCTTGTCTGTGAGATTGATGCCGACCGTCTCCGAGAGGAACTGTTCGGGGATGCGCCGCTGGTCCTCGACGGTGATGTTGTGTTCGGCGTCACATTTCATGACCCGCATGTTGTGGGTCATGTGGTGGACGTTCGGCTGGAAGTTGATGTCGCCCTCCGGCGAGCGGGAGCCAGTGATCCGCTGCCCGCTTTCGAGGGCATCGCGGACGGCCGCCTGGTCGGTGGTGCCGGCCTCCTCGACGGCGTTCTTGTACATGTAGATCGAGAAGTAGTTGTTGACCGACTCCTCGTTCGCGTAGCCGGCGTCCGGCCAGCGGTTGTAGTAGCGGTCGACGTAGTTCTGGTTTCGCTCGGTCGGGATCTCCTCCATGTAGTTGAACCCGCCGTAGACGTCTTTGAGAGCCGGCGCGTCGAGCCGTTTGTGCTGGTAGCCCTGGGCCATGACCGTCGAGGTGCCCATCGGGATATCGAGGCCCGCCGATGTGCGCTGGTTCCAGAACGAGGAGTGGTTGTTGCCGACCAGAATCGCCATCACGAAGTCCGGATCGGCCTCCTGAATGTTGCTGATAGTCGAGCCGAAGTTCTGGTTCGACAGCGGGATGAACTCCTCGTTGTTGACTGATGCGCCGTTCTCTTGGGCGATAACCTTCACCCAGTCAGCCGACAGCTGGCCGAAGTTGTAGTCGGCTGCGATCGTGTAGATGTCGGTCCCGAAGTTCTCGATCATGTATGGGACGACGCTGCCGAGCTGCTGGCGGGCCGTCGGCCCCATACAGTAGACGTTCTTGTCGGCGACGCCGCCCTCGTATTGGGTCGTGTAGAAGTACAGCTGGTCCTCGCGGTCGATGATCGGTCGGATCGCCTCGCGGGTCGCCGAGGAGTAGCCGGCCCACAGCGCGTCGACGTTTTCCTGCTGAATGAGCCGTTCGGTGAGCTGCTGGTAGCGTTCGTTGTCGGACTGTGGGTCGGGATCGAACAGTTCGACCTGTTTGTCCATGATCCCGCCGTTCTCGTTGATCTCCTCGACGGCGAGTTTGCTGGCACGCCACTTCGGCGTCCCGACAAGGGAGAAGTTCCCTGACTGGTCTTCGAGCACGCCGATCTTGATCGTGTCACTTTCCGAGGCACCACCGCCCCCGCCGCCGGAACAGCCAGCCAGTGCCGCACCGAGACCGGCCGCACCGGTCGCGAGTACCGACCGTCGAGAAACGCGACTGTCACTCATCGTGACTCTGTCCGCAGTTCGGATTGGTTGTGTACATATGCGACGTGTTCAGCCGAAAGACGCGTCGTCTGTTCACTCATATCGTCGTACATACTGAGATACGCACGTTAGTATAAACTTTTTCTTCGAAAACAATATAGGTGAATGCACATCCAGATACAACTTGGTTTGTTTGACTATCCTTATATTTTGGACGCATACACGCGTATCCTGCTCAATTAGCGAAGCAGATTTCGAATACTGTGATTTTGCATACTGTACTCTCACTCTGTGCTATTTGGACGACTTTCGCCGACGGGGTCAGATGCGAAACCGCGGGGCGAGCAACATCATACTACGGCGAGTCGAACAGCTAACGCGACGAACGGAGCTACCCCTGTCGAGCCGACCGCAGAGATATGGGTATTCGCCCACTACCGTCTCTTTTCGATCATACATCTCGTTCTGTCTCACAGTACTGCCGAGTAACTGCGCTATTGTGCAGAAATACGGCGGCTCGGGAAGGTATTATTACGATACTGCGTACTGGTTCAGCTATCTATACACGTGGCCGAACGTGGTGGCGGGTCAGCCGTGCCGACATACGTCTGGCTCGTCACGAGAGACGACGCCCGCGGCGGCGCCACCTCCCCCGTGAGAGCACAGGCGAACAGACCGACACAGCAGCCGAACTGGTCGAGACAGCGACTGAATTGGCCGAACGAGCACGGCCCGCCGCCGGGAGGCTCCGATGATCGGCCCAGTCGCCGATCTCGGTCTCGGCCTGACAGTCGGGGTGGGCTATCTGCTCACGGCGGGGCTACTCGGGGTTACGCACGGAATCGAGCCCGACCACGTCGCCGGAATCACCGCACTCACCCACGAGGCGGGCGATCCGCGGCTCTCCGCGCTCGTCGGCGGTTGTTTCGCCGCCGGTCACGCGCTGCTGGTCGTCGTCTGGATCGCCGGCGCGTACCTGGTGTTCGGGACGACCTCGTTTCCGGCGGCCTTCGAACAGTTCGGAACGCTGTTGGTCGGGGTGGTCCTCGCGCTGTTGAGCCTCTATCTCGGCGTGACGGGAACCCGGAAGCTGGTCCATCGCCACCTGCACGACCACGGTGACAGTCTGCACTCCCACTACCACATCCACCTGCCGGCGTCGATCCGGCCCGCCAGCGGCCACGACGGCCACGGCGAACACGGCCACGACCACGGTGTCGTCGAGTATCTCAAGATCGGGACAGTCGGCGCGCTGTTCACCCTGTCACCGCCCGTCTCGATGATCGCATTTATTTCGGTCACCATCGCCGACAGCGGTACGCCGCTCATGATCGGCGTCGTCGCGGCCTACGCGGTCTCGATCGTCGCCACCATGGCCGTGATCGGTGGCGGCGCAGGCTCGGTGTTCGGGTTCTCGAAGGCGAACGGCGAGCGGTTCCACGCGATCTCGCAGGTCGTCGCCTCGGTGATCGTGCTGGGGTTCGCGGTCAACGTCTTCGCCGGCCTTCTCGGGTAACGAAGTCGGCTCCGCCGCGACGCCCGGCTGCTGTTTTTCCGACCCGCGATCTCTTCATCGGTGTTGGTGATTCTCGATCGAGACGTTAGTACTGCCGTATCGGTTAGACAATATGATTTTTTCTGCACCAATTATTTCTACTATTCGTATTCTATACCTATTACGGCAGCATTACTACACCTAAAGAAACGTTTTTACCATTGTTGTTCGAATCAAATCTCGTTATGCGTGTTTGTTCACCACCGACAGCGGGTCGGGCGACGTGGAGGGATCGAACGCATGAGTGATATGGTTCCCGGCGAACTACTGACGGCCGACGAACCGGTCGAGATCAACGCCGACCGCGAGACGGCGTCCGTGACCGTCGAAAACACCGGCGACCGACCCTCACAGGTCGGCTCGCATTTCCACTTTTTCGAGGTGAATCCGGCGCTCGATTTCGACCGCGAGACGGCCTACGGCATGCGGCTGGATATCCCGGCCGGCACGGCGATCCGGTTCGAACCCGGCTGTGAGGAGGACGTCGACCTCGTCGCCTTCGGCGGCGACCGGATCATCAAGGGAATGGGCGGCCTCGTCAACGGCGATCTCGACGATGAGGAGGTCAAGCAGGCAGCTCTCGACCGCGCCCGCGACGCGGGCTATATGGAGGCCGACGAATGAGCCGCGAGCTCTCTCGTGAGGCGTACACGGACCTCTTCGGTGCGACCGAAGGCGACCGCCTACGACTCGGCGATACCAACCTTCTCGCGGAGATCGAAGCGGATCACGGTACCTACGGCGACGAGGCGGTCTTCGGCGGCGGCAAGACGATGCGGGACGGCATGGGCATGCAGTCGGGCACGACGCAGGCCGAGGGCGCGCTCGACTGGGTGTTCAGCAACGTCGTCGTCATCGACCCCGTGCTGGGCGTCCAGAAGGGCGACATCGGGGTCCGCGACGGCACGGTCGCCGGCATCGGCAAGGCCGGCAACCCCGACACGATGGACGGCGTCGACGACGACCTCGTCATCGGCGCGAGCACGGACACCGTACCGGCCGACGGTCTCATCGCCACGCCGGGCGCGTTCGACATTCACGTCCACTTCAACAGCAAGGAACTGTTCGAACACGCCCTCGCAAGCGGCGTGACGACGATGATGGGCGGCGGCTACGGCGGCGGCGCGACCACCTGTACGCCCGGCCCCGAGAACATCAAGCGGTTCCTCGAAGCCGCCGAAGAGTACCCGATGAACGTCGGCTACTACGCAAAGGGCAACTCCAGCGGCCCCGATCCGATCGTAGAGCAGATCGAGGCCGGTGCCTGCGGGCTCAAACTCCACGAGGACTGGGGCTCGACGCCCGACGTGATCGACACCGCCCTCACCGTCGCCGACGAGGAGGACGTGCAGGTCTGTATCCACACGGACACCCTCAACGAGTCGGGCTTTCTCGAGGACACCTACGACGCCATCGACGGCCGGACGATCCACACCTTCCACATCGAGGGTGCCGGCGGCGGCCACGCGCCGGACGTGCTCGAACTCATCGGCCACGACCACATGCTGCCGTCGTCGACGAACCCGTCGATGCCGTACACGGTCAACACGTTCGACGAACACCTCGATATGGTGATGGTCTGTCACCACCTGAATCCAGATGTTCCGGAGGACGTGGCGTTCGCCGAGTCCAGAATCCGCTCGGAGACCATCGCCGCCGAGGACGTGCTCCACGACATGGGCGCGATCAGCATGATGACCTCCGACTCACAGGCGATGGGACGGATGGCCGAGGTCATCTGCCGGACGTGGCAGACGGCCCACAAGATGAAGACCCAGCGTGGCCCGCTGCCGGCCGACGAGGGGACGGGCGCGGACAACGCCCGAATCGAACGCTACGTCGCCAAATACACGCTCAACCCCGCGAAGGTCGCCGGTATCGACGACTACATCGGCTCGCTGGAGCCCGGCAAGATGGCCGACATCGTTCTCTGGGAGCCGGAGTTTTTCGGCATCAAGCCGAAATACGTCATCAAGGGTGGTTTCCCCGTCCACAGCGAGATGGGCGAGGCCAACGGCTCGCTGATGACCTGCGAACCCGTCATGCAGCGCTCCCGGATGGGCGCGGTCGGCAAGGCCAAACACGCCCTGAGTACGACGTTCGTCAGCGAGGCCGCCTACGAGAACGACATCGGCGACGAACTCGACCTCGACGCCCGGGTCCGCCCGGTCAACGGCACCCGCGATGTCGCGAAATCCGACATGCGACACAACGACTACGCCCCCGACGACATCGACATCGACCCACAGACCTTCGAGGTCGAGGTCGACGGCGAACACGTCACCTGTGAACCGGCCGAGGAACTCCCACTCACCCAGAAGTACACGCTATGAAACTCTCGCCAAAGGACAACGAACGACTCACGATCTTCATGGCTGCAGAGCTCGCCCGGAAACGCAAGGAGCGCGGACTGAAACTCAACCACCCGGAGACGGTCGCCTACATCTCCGACTGGGTCTGTGAACGGGCCCGCGAGGGCGAGAACGTCGCCGAGATCCGCGAGGAGGCGACGAGCCTGCTGAGTCGGGAGGACGTGATGGAGGGCGTCCCGGAGATGGTCGACATGGTGCAGGTCGAGCCGACGTTCCCCGACGGCACCAAACTCGTGACCGTCCACGAACCGATCCGGGCCGACACCGAGGAGCAACTCGACTGATGGGATACCGAGACGTGGCGAAAGTCGGGCTGGGTGGCCCCGTCGGCTCGGGGAAGACCGCCCTCGTCCAGCAGCTGGTCCCGCGGCTCGACGACGCCGGCTACAACGTCGGTGTCATCGCCAACGATATCATGACACAGGCGGACGCCGACCGGCTCCAGGCGTCGTTCGCCGATCGGCTGCCCGAGGACCTCGTCGCCGGCGTCGAAACCGGCGCGTGTCCGCACACAGGCATTCGGGAGGACCCCTCGATGAATCTCGACAAGATCGACGAGTTCACCGAGGCACACCCCGACCTGGACGTGGTCCTCATCGAGTCCGGCGGCGACAATCTCGCGGCGACGTTCAATCCCGAACTGGCGGACTACTTCCTGTTCGTCATCTCGGTCGCCGAGGGCGACGACATTCCCCGCAAGCGCGGGCCGGGCGTCACACAGGCCGACCTGCTCGTCGTCAACAAGACCGACCTCGCACCCCACGTCGACGTCGACCTCGACGTGCTGCGCGAGGACGCCGAGACGGTCCGCGGTGAGGACCCGACGGCGTTCACGAACTGCAAGGCCGACGAGGGGATCGACGAGGTTGTCGACAACATCGAACGGAGCGTTCTGTTCGCGTGAGTACCGACAGCGAGAGCGACGGCGACACCGACGCCGGCACGGAGAGCGACAACACTGTCGCTGACGCCGGGGCCGGGACCGACGACACTGGTGCCGACGCCGGCACGGAGAGCGACGGCGACGCGAGACACACCGTTCCGCCGGCGTTCCGCGAGTACGGGACCCAGCAGCTCGAACAGTCGCCGGCGTTCGGCCACGGAAAACACGGCGTCGCCGACCTCGTCGTCGCCCGCGACGGCGACAACCCGACGCGACTGATCTCCGATCTCGTGAAGGTGCCGTACCATCTGACGGGGACACTCGACAGCGATCCGGCCGACGGGCTGACGACGATCTGTTTACAGGACCCGACCGGGGCCGTCACGCAGGGCGACCGCCAGAGCCTCTCGGTCGACGCCCGCTCTGACGCACGCGCGCACGTCACCACCCAGAGTGCGACGAAGATCCAGAGCATGACGGCCAGCTACGCGCATCTGGACGCCACGCTCGTCGCCGAGTCGGGCGCGCACCTCGAATACATCCCCGGCCAGACGATCCTCAACGAGGATGCCCGCTGTCTCCAGACGACGACGGTCGATCTCGCCGACGACGCGACAGTCATCGTCGGCGACATCGTCGTTCCGGACGGGCTCACGGACCACGACCCGTTCAGTTTCGAACACTACCACAGCCGCGTCGAGGCACGCGTCGAGGAGACGCTGGTCTGTGCCGACGCGGTCGACCTGCGGCCCGACGAGCGCGACCCGCGCGATCCGGCGACGGTCGGCGACTACGGCGTGGTCGGGACGCTGTACGTCTTCGCGCCGTCGGCCGACACCGACGAACTGGCCGACCGACTGCACGACCGGCTGGCCGATCACGACGTTGCGGCCGGCGCGTCGGTGCTCAAAGACGACGCTGGCGTGACGGTTCGCGTCCTCGCCGACCGGAGCACCGACGTGACAGCTGCCGTCAAGGCTGCGTGGGACGAAGCCCGCGAGGCGCTGCTCGGCGTCGGCGCGCCACTGGAGGGTCGCGGCCGATGAAACGCGTCGACGGCATCGTCGGCAACATCGACGACGATCCCGACCTCGCTGCCGAAATCGACGCCCACGAGGCAGCCGGCACGCTGGAGACGGTCGTTCTCGACGACACCGAACGCAAGCGCTCTCGGCTCCGCGTGACGACGGACGCAGGCACCGATCTCGGCGTTCTCGTCGACCAGCCCGAACTCACCGCCGGCGACGTGCTGGTGCTTGACGACGAGTGCGCCGTCGTCGTCGCCTTCGAAGATCGAGAGGCGTTCGTCATCGAGTTCTCGGCCGCCGAAACGGCAGTAGCGACGGGCGTCGAACTCGGCCACCGGATCGGCAACCAGCACTGGGATCTCGCGGTCGACGGCGCGACGGTCTACGTGCCCGTTGACGCCGACCGTGCGATCATCGAGAACGTGCTGGGGCCCTACATCCCAGAGGGGGCGACAACACGCTACGAGAGCGTCGACGCCGAACGGTTCGTCGACGGGAGCGATTCCGCCCCCGATGGCGCTCACGACGACCGCGACCACGACGACGACCACGAGCACACGCACGGCGAGGCACACGACCACGGCGGCTCGTCGACGGCGACCACCGCGGAGGGGGCGGAGCGATGACCTCGTCTGAGGCACTCCTGACGGCATTACGACTGTCGGATTCGATGCTGCCGGTCGGGACCTACACCGCCTCCTACGGCGTCGAGCAGTACCTCAACGAGGGCGACATCGAGACGGCCGCGGAGGTGGGCGATCTCATCACCGGCTACCTCCGCGGCGTGATCGGCCCCTCGGAGATCGTCGCGCTCGGTCACGCCCACCGCTCGGCCGCGGCCGACGATCTCGACGGCGTGCTCGTGGCCGACGAACGCCTCGGCGCGGCGACGCTGCCCGCGGAATTCCGTGACAGCTCGACGAAAGCCGGCGGCACACTCCTCGAACTACTGAGTGAGATCGACGACGGTCCCTTCGCCGAGGCCAACGCGACCGGGCTCGTGGCCGACTACAAAACCGCCTTCGAGGAGGGCCGCGCGGCAGGCCACTACCCGGTCGTGCTGGGCGTCGTCTGTCAGCAGGCCGGCCTCGGTGCGCGCGAAGCGGCGCTGGTGAGTGCGTACGGCTCTGTCACCGGGCTGCTCGGTGCGGCCCAGCGGCTCGGACGGTTCGGTCACACGGCGATTCAGGCCCAGCTATCCGGGCTGTTCCCGGTGATCGAGGACGTCTGCGAGCGGTATCACGACGTCGACCTCGGTGCGATGTGTTCGTTTGCCCCGCTGGCTGACGTGATGGGGATGGCTCACGAGCGCGCCGACCGCCGGCTCTTTATGAGCTAGCGGCCGCGGCTGTACCGCTGGGCGTACGTTGTCGCCGAATCACAGCTATGACTGGTGATTCGCGAGCGAACAGCACAGAGACACCGTCTCTCAGTACCTCAACACGACCTACCGGACGACGACCGACCTGGTGACGGAAGCTGCCACACATCTGTCGGGAGACCGGGGTTGAATCGGTCGATCTCTCCTCAGTCGACGTTAGCTCTCGCGTTCGATAGCATCGAGCTGACTGTGTGTCGAACGCCCACCCGTGCAAGTTGGGGTTGCCGTGGTCGCTCCGTGTGCGGTTCCAAGCGGTGAGAGAACAGCTCACGTCGAGTATCGTTCGGATTCGATCCGTCACTGACGGCGTGTTGTAGAACTACGTGTGTGGCCCTCCGGTCTGCTCTTCGATGATCCGCTCCTGTTCGGCCTCGATCTTGACGACGTGACAGAGCGGGTTCCCGGGGTACACCACCGGGTTCTCGAGCACCCCGACCAGGAGCCCGGTGAACGGCGCGTCGACGACCGTCGCGTCGGCCTTGAACGGGTTCGTGATCCGGCAGATCGTCTCGCCCTCGTGGACGAGGTCACCCCGGTCGTGGCGCATCTCGACGATGCCGCCGGCGTCGGCCCGGAGCCACGTCTTCTCGCTCCACCCCTCGATGACGGTCCGCCACCCCGGCCAGCGGACGGTCTCCTGTCGGTAAATCCCGTACTCGGCGAACACGCTCCGCACGCCGTCGAGGGCGTGGTCGATGAGCTCGCGCTCGAACCGGTGGGCCTCGCCCATCTCGAGGGTGATCGTCGGCACCCCGTCCTCGGTCGCCTCGCGGCGGAGCATGCCCGGGGAGCCCTCGCCCGCCACGATGAGGTTCGTCCCGAACGCCCGGGCGAGCCTGGCGGCGGCGGCGTCGTCCATGTCCGCGCGGACGTGGAACATGTTCGTCCGCCCCCGGGTGGAGGTGTGGAAGTCGAGGCCGACGTCACAGGGCGCGACGAAGTTGTGGTAGATGCGGTGGGCGATCCGGTTGGAGCTCGTGCTCTCCGGCTTGCCCGGAAACGCCCGGTTCAGGTCGCGCTCGTAGACCGGGAGGTACCGTTCCTGTGTCGTGAACCCCTGGACGTTCAGAACCGGCAGGCAGACGATCGTCCCACAGACGTCGGCGTGGTCCCACTCGTGGGCGACCTCGCGCACGACCTCGATCCCGTTGAGCTCGTCCCCGTGGACCGCCGCCGAGAGGAAGGCCGTCGGCCCGGGGCGCGACCCGTTGATGATCGTCACCGGCACCCGAACCGGGTCGCCGAGGTACGTCTCGCTCACGGGGTAGCGAAGCTGTTCGGTCTCGCCCGGCTCGACCCGGCCGCCGTCGTAGGTGAACGTCTCGGGCTGCTCGCTCATCGCGACAGGATCTCGCCGCGCGATCGTATAAGTGAGCAGAGCGGGTGTGACACAGTTACACGCCTCCCGAGGAAGTAAGGGTGCGGGATCAAGATACTGGAGGGAGACACGCCCATGACAGGCGCTGCGCCCGACCCATCGCGACCGGACCGGACGGCGACGAGTGGCACGGCCCCGGTGAGCGCCGACTGTGCGGGCCACGACGCGGGTGGGTGCCGGATCGGCGTGTTGAGTCCGCACAACAGCAAGGAGACGAAGGCGATTCTGAACGCCGTCCGGGCGATGGGCCACGAGCCGGTGTGGCTCCGCGACGAGAACGTCGCCTCGTGGATCGAGGACGGCGGCGTCGAGCGCTCTCCGGCCGTCGACGTGCTCGTCAACCGGCTGTTGCTCACGAAAAGCGACCACCAGCTCGAGGACCTCCAGTTGGCCGCGCTCTACGCCGACACCGTCCCCGTGCTGAACGCGCCGGGGGCGGTCGTCGACACGCTGCACAAGTTCCGGGCCGGGACGAAGCTGGCCGCGGCGGGGCTCCCGGTGCCCGACGCCTACTTCGGCCGGTCTCCTCGAACCTTCGAGGCGTGGCCGGAGCACCTGCCCCGTCGCGCCGCGCACAAACCGACAATCGGCACCAACGGACAGCGGATGTCGGTCGTCTCGCCGGACACCCCCGTCGGCCCGACGGTCGACGACGCCCACTCGTTCGTCCAGGAGTTCCTCGACCCGGGCGACGACCGTCCCTCGGACGTCCGGGTGTACGTCGTCGGCGACGAGATCGTCGGGGCGATGCGGCGCTACGCGCCGGAGGGGGACTGGCGGACGAACGTCGCGCTGGGCGGCGACGTCGAGGGCGTGACCGACGAGCTCGGCCCGCGTCCGCGCCGGCTCGCCCGGGAGGCGACGGACGTCCTCGGCCTGGACCTCGCCGGCGTCGACCTGGTGCCCGCCGACGGGACGTGGTACGTCTTGGAGGTCAACGCCACCGCCGGGTTCAAAGGGCTCTTCGCGGCGACCGGCGTCTCGGCGGCGCCACACATCGCCCGGCTGGCGGTCGAACGCGTCGGCGGGACGGTCGAGGCGTCGCGGGTTCGCGACCTCGCGTCGACGCTCGACGACTCAGTCCCCGACTGCAAGCCGCCGCTCGACGAGGGCGAGGGGACCGGTCAGGTCCTCGGCTACACCACCCGCGTCCGGGTCGCCGGTCGGGACGGGACGGAACGGGCGGTCGCGAAGTCGGACACGGGTGCGAAGCGGACGAGCATCGACACCGGGCTCGCCGGTCGGATCGGCGCCGGGCCGCTCGTCGGGACGACACGGGTGCGGTCGGGCCCCACGAGCGACCCCGTGAGCCGCCCGCTCGTCGACGTCGACCTGCGGCTCGCCGGCGACTGGCGGACCGTCACGGCCAGCATCACCGACCGGTCCGCGATGAGTCACCCTGTCCTGCTCGGCCGCGACGTCCTCGAGGCGTACACGCTCGACGTCGGCCGGACCGTCGAGGAGTGACCGTCCGCGCCGTTCAGAGCGCCCGCGCCACCAGCTCGCCCCACGGCTCGAACCCGTACCGCTCGTAGAAGGCCCGCGCGCGGTCGTTCGCCCCGTCGACGTCGAGAACGACCCGGTCGAGCGGGAGCGACTGCCCCGCGGCGACGTCGAGCGCGCGCTCGAACAGGCCGTCGGCGAGCCCGGTCCCGCGGTGGGCGGGCCGGACGTACAGTTCGTTGATGACCGCCGCGTCCCAGACCATCGCGAGGCGCTCGGGCAACACGAAGGCGTAGCCCGCGAGCCGGTCGCCGTCCGCCGTCGAGGCGACGAACACGCACGGCTCGTCGGCGACACACCGCCTCACCCACGCGAGGTAGCGCGCCCGGTAGTCGTCGTCGAGCTTCTCGTCGTACGTCCGGCGCTTCGGCTCGCCGCCGAGCGCGCCGAGGTCGCGCTCGAACCGTCGTTTCAGCGCCCAGAGCGCCGCGTCGTCCTCCTCCGGCCGGTACGGTCGCACGGTCGGGGCGGGGCGCTCGTCCGTGTCGCGGGGGTCGGCGTCAGTCACGGTCGTTGTGGCCGCCGCCGCGACGAGAACGCTCCGCTTCGTCCCCGACCGGCGTCCCCCGTAGCGGCCGTCCGGCGAGCGGCGTCGGTCGCACGCCCGCGGCGGCGCACGCGGCGCGTTCGACCGTCTGCACGCCGGCCGCCGACTATCGCGCCGCCGACGCAGAGCGGCGCACCCGCCGCTCCGGGCGGTGTGCGTCGGACCCACGCCGCGACCCGCTAGAACGTGTATACCGCGACGTCCCCGCCACAGTCCGGGCACGACGCCGTGTCCGGGTCGACGTTCGTTCCGCACTCCCGGCACTCGTAGTGGTCGCCGTCGACCGTTTCGGCCGACCCGCCGTCCGTGAGGATGTCGAACAGCCGCATCGCGTCAGTTATTCACAGACGTTCATCCAATAAAGATGTTGTGACGGCTTCACACGCTCGTGACGTTCGGCCCGTTTGGGGCGGCCGTCGGGCCCCCCGGCCGCTCCCGGGGCGCTGTCACGGCGCCTCCGCCGACCCCGACGCGCGCGGCGAGCGAGACGGCGTCGCCGGCTGGTCTGACGCGGGCGTCGCCACGGCGCACAACCCTTTTCGAGCGTCCCGTCGGACGGCGCGTATGGCGCGTTCGACCGCGGAGCCGTCGTCGACGCCGGCCGCCGACGGGGCTCCGACGGCACTCGCCCGGGACCTGCTCGTCGCGTGTAAGCGCGGCGACCCGACCGACCCGTACCGGGCCGCGCTCGCCGACGTCACGCGCGCCGACCTCCGGGAGGTCCGGACGGACCGGCGGACGGGGATGGCGTTCTGGCTCAACTGCTACAACGCGGGCACCCAGCTCCTGCTCGCGGAGCGTCCCGACCTCTACGAGCGCCCGCTCCGGTTCGTCCGCTTCTTTCGCGCGCCGGCCGTGACCGTCGCCGGCACCGCGCTGTCGCTGGACCGCATCGAACACGGCATCCTGCGCGGCGGGCGCTCGAAGTACGGGCTGGGCTATCTGCCGAAGCTCCGCGTCACGGAGTTCGAGCGGCGCTACCGGCTCGACGACTGCGACCCACGGGTCCACTTCGCGCTCAACTGCGGCGCCGAAAGCTGTCCGGCGATCCGTGCGTACGAGCCCGCCCGCGTCGACGAGCAACTGGACCTGGCGACCCGGCACTACCTCGACGCGACCGTCGCGTACGACCCGGACGCAGCGGTCGTCCGCGTGCCACGCGTGTGTCTGTGGTTCCGTGGCGACTTCGGCGGCGGGTCGGGGCTCCGCGAGTTCCTCCGCGCGTACGACGCCGTCCCGGCGGACGCGACGCCGACGATACGCTACCGGGCGTGGGACTGGTCCCGCGCGGCCGGGGCGTTCGCCGAGTAGGCGCCCCCAGCGTCTTTGACACGGCGCACTACTCTCCCCCATGGCCCGACCGGCACCGGAGTTCTCGCTCCCGAACGTGGGCGTCGGCCCCGACCCGTTCTCGCTCTCCGCGCTCCCGGACGACGTCTCCTTCGTCGTGCTCTTCTTCCAGCGCGACCACTACTGCACCAACTGCCGGACACAGGTAACGCGCCTCGCCGACCGGGTCGAGGAGTTCCGGGAGCGCGGCGCCGAAGTCGTCTCTATCGTTCCGGAACCGGTCGACCGCGTCGCGGCGTGGCAGGAGCAGTACGACCTCCCGTACCCGCTGCTGGCGGACCCGGAGGCGGACGCCGGGGACGCGTACGACCAGCCGGTCCGGTTCGGCGCCCTCGGCCGACTGTCGGACTTCTTCGGCCGGATGCCCGAGGTGGTCGTCGTCGACAGGCGGTCCGCGGACCCGACAGTCGCGTACGTCCACCGGGGGTCGTCGACGTTCGACCGGCCCGCGATCGACGAGATTCTCGCCGAAATCGACGCGCTCGCCGAGCGACGGGCGTAGCCCGGGCGGATCGGGGTCCGTCTGGGCTGTGCCACGGCACGTCCCGACGAGCGCCGCGTTCTACGACGCGGCCGTGGGCCGCTGCCGACCCGGCCGGCGTCGCGTCCGCGGATCGCGGGCGACAGTCACGAACGATAGTCCAGAATAAAGCTGTCGGAGGTGTGTCCGTCCGGAAACACCCCCCGGTACCGACTACTGGCCGTCGCCGGTAGACGAGGTATGGCCGGGAACACGACACAGCCGGGACCGCGACCGGACCGCAGCGAGGCCATCGCGGGGTCGTACGCGATCCACGTGACCGACCAGGGCGTGCGCGTGTGGCAGTACCGCGTCGACGTCGCCGCGCCGGGCGGCCGGTGGCGCTTCGTCGAGACGCTCGCCCACGACGCCGACCCGACGCTCGCGCTCGAACGCACGACGCTCACCCCGCCCTCGGCGGACGGCTACTGGGTGTACAGCACGTCCTACGACTGCGAACTCGACTGCGAGTAGCCGGCTGCGATCCAGCGCGCGCGGTCGGCCACCCCGTGTTGCGTGCGACGCGTGCCCCGGCCGGCCGGAACTGCCATACCGCTCCTCGCCCCGGATACCGCCACCGAGCACCGTGGCCGAGTTCGACCTCACCGAGACGACCGTCGCCGCGCTCCACGACGCGATGGCCGCCGGCCACACGAGCGCCGCGGCCGTCGTCGACCGGTATCGCGCACGAATCGCCGCCTTCGACGACGCACTGAACGCCGTGTTGACGCTCTCCGACGACGCGCCCGCCCGGGCCCGGACACTGGACGAGCGGTTCGCGGCCGACGGGCCCGTCGGTCCGCTCCACGGCGTCCCGCTGCTCGTGAAGGACAACCACGACACGGGCGACATGCCGACGACCGCCGGGTCGACGGCGCTCGCCGACTCCCGGCCCGCGCGCGACGCCGCCGTCGTCGAGCGCCTGCGCGACGCGGGGGCGATCATCGTCGGGAAGACGAACCTCCAGGAGCTCTCGTTCGGCGTCGACACCGTCAGCTCGCTCGGCGGCGCGACGCGCAACGCCTACGACCGCGACCGCCGGCCCGCGGGGTCGAGCGGCGGCACCGCCGCCGCCGTCGCCGCCAACCTCGCGCTCGCCGGCACCGGCACCGACACCTGCTCGTCGGTCCGCTCGCCGCCGGCGTTTCACGCCTGCGTGGGGCTCCGTCCGACCCGCGGGCTCGTCAGCCGGACGGGGCTCGTCCCGCTGTCTCGCACCCAGGACACCGCCGGGCCGATCGCACGGACCGTCGCCGACGCCGCCCGGCTGCTCGACGCCATGGCCGGCTACGACCCTGCCGACCCGGTCACCGCCCGCGGCGTCGGGCAGGTCCCCGCCGACGGCTACGCCGCGGGGCTCGACGACGCGACCGCCGACGCACTCGACGGTGCGCGCCTCGGCGTCGTCCGGGCCGCGTTCGGGCCGAACGACCCCGAGAGCGCGTCGCCCGACGCCGCCGCGGCCGTCACGGCCGTCGTCGAGGACGCGCTCGCGGCGCTGGCGGACGCGGGCGCGACGCTCGTCGACCCGGTCGACGTGGCCGAGCCCGACCGGGTCGAGCGCGCGCGTGTGGTCGTCCACGAGTTCGCGCGCGACTTCGACCGCTACCTCGCGGGGCTCCCCGACCCGCCGCACGACTCGCTCGCGGCCGTCTACGAGACCGGGGAGATCACCTCCTCGGTCGCCGAGCGCATCGAGGCGTCGGGCGCCCTCGACGTCGACGTCGGCGCGCCCGCGACGAACCCCGACTACCTCCGGCGGCTCCACCGGCGCGAGGAACTCCGGAATCAGGTTCTCGCCCGGCTGGCCGACGACGACCTCGACGCGCTCGTCTACCCGCCCTCGACGATCCCGCCCGTCGAGATCCCGGCCGGCCAGCCGTTCGCGGAGCTGAACTGCGCGCTCGCCGCCCACACCGGGCTGCCGAGCCTCGTCGTCCCCGCCGGCTTCACCGACGACGGGCTCCCGGTCGGGGTCGAGTTTCTCGGGCGGGCGTTCGCCGAGGCGCGACTGTTCGACCTCGGCGCCGCGGCCGAACGGGCCGTCGACGGCCGACGCCCCCCGGACGGGTTCGGGCCGCTCGACGCGGGGTGAGCGGCGGCGTGCGACCGAGCACTGCACACAATTCGACGTTCGACGTACTTTTTCGTCGCCTACTGCTATATTTAGTGTCTTATCCAGACAATACGCGTACGTACGGCTAAGATATTTAGTATTCGAACCACGATCGACGTCACAGAAATGCGCGATCCCGCCCGCGCGCTGCCGCCCCGACAGCGAGCCTGCCGTGCGTTCGCCGACCGCCGACCGAGCCGACGCGAGGCGGCCGGATGACCGACGCGGCCGCCGACCGACCGCGCCGCAGCATCGAGATCGAGTACTGGGTCGTCGACGAGACGGGCCGGCTCACCGACCCCGACCCGCTGGTCGACGCGGCACCGGGGGTCGAACGGGAGTTCGTCGAGCCGGTGGTCGAGGTCAAGACGGAGCCTTGTGCGAGCACCGCCGACCTGCGCACGCAGCTGTACGACCGGCTCGGCCGCGTCCTCGACGCCGCCAACCGCGCCGGCCGGCGGCTGGTGCCGCTCGCGACGCCGCTCTGCGCCGACTCGATCACGGACCGGGCCAGCGAACGCACCCGGATCCAGGACCGCGTCGTCGGCGACGAGTTCGAGTGCGTGCGCCACTGCGCAGGCACCCACATCCACGTCGAGCAGCTCCCCGGGCGCGAGATCGACCAGCTCAACGTCCTGACGGCGATCGACCCCGCGCTGGCGCTGCTCAACTCCGCGCCGTACTTCCAGGGGACGCGGCTGGCCGCCGGCGCGCGCTCGGAGCTCTACCGGTGGCGGGCGTACGACAGCCTCCCTCACCAGGGGGAGCTGTGGCGCTACGCCACGGACACCGACGCGTGGGCGACCCGGCTCCAGCGGCGGTACGAGGAGTTCGTCACCGAGGCGATCCTCGTTGGGTTCGACCGCGCCGAGGTCGAGGCGCAGTTCACGCCCGAGAGCGCGGTCTGGACGCCGGTCAAGCTCCGCGCGGAGTTCGGAACCGTCGAGTGGCGCTCGCCCGACACGGCGCTCCCGAGTCAGGTGCTGGAACTGGCCGACCAGCTGGGCGCGCTCGTGGACCGGATCGACGACGCCGACGTCCGTATCGAGGCCGGCCCCGGCGGCGTGACCGACGACGCGATCGTTGTGCCGCCGTTCGAGACCGTCCGGGGGCACGTCCAGGCCGCGGTTCGGACGGGGCTGTCGTCGTCTGCCCTCCGGTCGTACCTGTCGCGGATGGGGTTCGACGTCTCGGCGTTCGACCCGCTGACCGCCGAGTTCGACGC
>JAZKRX010000023.1:0-35098 GCA_036626375.1 Haloferacaceae archaeon | reverse complement strand
CCGAACATCTGGCGCATCATCGGGTGCATCTCCATCAGCTGCTCCTCGGCGATCTCCTCGTAGAGCTTGTAGGTGATAGACACCGTCAGCAGGAGGCCCGTCCCGGAGACGGCGCCGATGGTGCCGAGCATGTTGGCGAGCACCGCCAACAGCCCGACCAGCGCGCCGCCGATGACGGTCACCTGCGGGATGTACCGCTCCATCACCTTCTCGATCACCTGCGGGTTGCGCCGGAACCCGGGGATCTGCATCCCGGAGTTCTGGATCTGCTTGGCCGTCGCCTCCGGACCCATCCCGGTCGTCTCGACCCAGAACACC
This sequence comes from Haloferacaceae archaeon, assembly GCA_036626375.1. Lineage (GTDB taxonomy): Archaea > Halobacteriota > Halobacteria > Halobacteriales > Haloferacaceae > A07HB70. The sequence continues at coordinate 34,780 of JAZKRX010000023.1, read as the reverse complement.
GCGAAGATGGCGCCGCCGACCAGCATGAACGTGAGGTCGATGGCGATCCGGATGCCGATCTGCCACGGCTCCGCCGTGGTGCCGGCGGCGAACCACATCCAGTCGCCCGGGGCCTGTATCGGCGCGAGGTAGTAGAACAGCCCCTCGACCGGCTGGCCGTTCGAGTTGTACTCGCCGAGCCACGCCGGCATCTGCGCCAGCTGGGTGTTGAGAATCCGACCCACGAACTGGATGTTCGCCTGCAGCGCGCGAACCAGGATCATCGGCAGGACGCTCGCGTAGATGAGCTTCACCGGGAACCGTCCCCGGGCGCCCTTGACGCGGGCGTGGCTGAGCGGGATCTCCACCCGCACGGACTCGGCGTAGACGACGATGGCGAAGATGGCGACCGTCGTCAGCATCGCGAGCAGCTGGCCCTGTCCGAGCAAGAGCTGCTGGAGCCCCTCGGCGGTGAGCGGCGAGGCGACCGACTGCTGGCCGGTCAGGATCCCGAACCACGTCGGGAAGAAGCCGGGGGTACCGCCCAGCCCCTGCCAGCTGAAGAGCCCGCCGACGAGGCTCTGGGAGACGCCGGCGATGATGAACAGGCCGACCCCGGAGCCGACCCCCCACTTCGAGACGATTTCGTCCATGAACAGGATCAAGATCCCGCCCACGGCGATCTGGAGGAAGATCAGCGACTGAATGCCCGTCGTGCCGATCCCCAGCGCCTGCCCGACCGCCGGGTCTGCGGGGAGAAAGCCCCCGGCGAACACCATCGGCAGGCCGGTCAGGCAGATCATCACGACCACCAGCAGCTTCTGGAGGCCCTGGTAGAGCACCTGGTCGCGAGGGTCGTCGGTGTCGAGGCCGAGGAGGTCCGCACCGCCCAGGAGCTGGAGGACGATCGACGCCGTGACGATCGGGCCGATCCCGAGCTGGAGGATCGAGCCCTGCTGTCCGGCGAGGATCGAGCGGAACCGGCCGAACAGGTCGCTCGACCCGCCGGCGTCCAGCCCGAACAGCTGAATGTTCGTCAGGAAGAAATACAGCACGAGGATCCCCGCGGTCCACGCCAGCTTGCGCTTGAAGGGGACGTGCCCCTCCGGGCGACGGACCGCGGGCATCCGCGTCAGCACCGGTTCGGCGGCCTCCTTCCAGCCCATGCGTTAGTCCTCTCGTTCCGCGTCGGAATCGGTTTCGGTGTCGGCGGCGCGCTCGGCCCGCTCCGTCAGCGCGACGCTCCCGCCGGCCGACTCGATCAGGTCGCGGGCACTCGACGTGAACGCGTCCGCCGTGACGTGGAGTTCACCCTCGACACGGCCGCCGCCGAGCACCTTCACCACGTCGACGTCGTGGCCGTCCTCCGCGACGTCCCGCGCGTCGACGTGGTAGGCGTCGCCCTCCGTCTCGGCGAGGCCCTCCGCCGCGAGCAGCGGCGCCTCCTCGTCGAGTTCGCGGGCGTGCACCTCGACGACCTCGTCCGTGGCCGCCTCGGGCCGCGAGAAGCCGTGCTTGCCCAGCGGCGGGTGGTTGTGGAACTCGTGTTTGTCCCGGCCGGCGGCGCCGCGGCCGCCGCGGTGACCGGCGCCGCGCCGGTTCTTGTGGGTCCCGCCGCCGTGGGTGCGCGAGCCGCGCTGTCGACGCTTCTTGTCGGTCATCGCATCACCTCCAGCAGGCCGTCGATGTCGTCGTGTCCGCCGAGTTCGCCGCCGGCCACCACGGGTCGTTTGATCCCGTCGTGCCCGCCCCGCGGCGGGTGGAGCCGGAGGGTCGGGGAGAGCCCGGCCTCGCGGAGGGTCGTCTCCTCGGCGACCAGGGCGTCCGCGAGGGCGTCGACGTCCGCGTAGTCGGTGTGGTCGGCGACCCACGCGTCGTCGACCGTGGCGTCGCCCTCAAGCGCCTCGCCGCGGCGCCGGATCAGGGCCGCGACGGTCTCGGCAGACGGCTCGCCGAACGCGACTCGATCAGTCACCTTCGTCACCATCCCCCGGTACGCCTCTGTCTCTGGGATCAGGGTGCAGTGGTTGACCTCGTGGAGGTTCAGCATGTCGAGCGTGTCCCGCACCGCGTCCTGCGTGTCGACCTCGCCGCGGAGACGCACCAAGGCGAGCATCAGTCGGCCCCTCCCTCGGCCTCGCGCTGGACCTCTCGGGCGCGCCGGGGGGTCCGGGACTGCGAGGCGTTCCGCAGCGCGTTGTAGGTGGCCTTCGCGAGGTTCACCGTCGTCCGGGTGTTGCCGTTGGACTGGGTCCACGCGTCCTCGATGCCGGCGAGCTCGAGGATGTTCCGGACGGTCGGCGCCGCGGCCAGCCCCAGCCCCATCGGGGCGGGGATGATTGTCACCGTGACAGAGCCGGCCTTGCCCTCGGCCTTCCGGACCAGCGAGTGGGTGCCGCCCGCGCGGTCCTCCCACGAGCCCGAGCCGCGGTCGACGCGGATGATGTTCAGCTTCGCCACCTCGATCGCCTTCTGGATGGCGGAGCCGACCTGGTCGTCGCGCCCCTCGGCGTAGCCGAGGTAGCCGTCGCGGTTGCCGATCGCGACGACACAGCGGAACTTCACCCGGCGCCCGGAGTCGGTCATCCGCTGGACCATGTTGATGTCGAGCACCTCGTCCTGGAGGCCGGGGAGCAGCTGGTCGACGATCTCCGGCTCCTTCAACGGGAGCCCGGAGTCGAGCGCCTGCCCCATCGACCCGACCTCGCCGTCCTGTACCTTCCTGCCGAGCCGCGTGCGCGGCTCCCAGCCGTCACTCATTGTCGTCCTCCATGATGCGTTCTCTGACCTCGTCGAAGTGCTCGGGGAGTTCCGCGGCGTCGAACTCGCCGCCGTACAGCGGCTCGTCCAGCTCCTCGGCGTACGCCGCGATGTGCTCGCCGCGGTTTCGCGACCAGTCGGCCAACACGGCCTCGTTGTGTGGAATCTCGACGCCGGCGTCGACAGCGCCCTCCTGGACCGCGAACACCTTGTTGCCGGGTGTCGCGGTGTTGAGCCCGATGTCGAGCACCGCCGCTTCGACGCCTGCGGCGAGCGCGCGCTTGCCCGCGAGCAGCCCGGTGAGGTAGGCGCTCGGGAGATTCCCCGTGGGCGCCTCCCAGCCGTACTCGGGGAGGTCCGCGCTCGCTGCCGCGGCGTGTGTCTCGTCGCCGTCCGGACCGGGGCTGATCAGCTGCGCCCTGACGTGCTTGTTGCTCACCCGGGCCACCAGCCGTGGCTTCCCGGATTTCAGGAGTCGCAACCGCTGCCCGTAGTCCGTCCGAACTTCGCGGCGCCGACGCATCGGCACCTTGTACCGTGGTCCGGTCGCCATCTTACTCGTCCTCCATCTCGATGTCGTAGTTGTTCTCTGCGTACGCTTCGAGCCGGTCGACGCTGTCGAACTGCCCGCCGCCAGCCTTGTTGTACAGCTCGCGGTACTGCGTCGGCGTCAGCGTGCCGTCGTCGCGCAGTTCGCGGAGCCGCCGGCGCTGGGCGCGGATCCGGCTCGTCCAGTCTTTCTTCTCGTTGCGACGGGCGCCCGCCTTCCCCTTCCGGGAGCCGGCGCCGGTCTGGTGGCCGTAGTCGCGCTTCGCCTGTCTGGCGCGTGCCCGACCACGCGAGTTCTTCTTGGCCTCCTTGTCGCGGATGATCCCCTGGTCGACCAGGTCCCGCACGTCGTCGCGGGTGATCGCTTCGGCGATCTCCGACTGTTCCTCGGGGTCGAACCAGACGCGGCTCTGCCCGACGTCGAGCACGTCGGCCGCCAGCCGCTTCTGGGCGGTCAGGTCAGTCATTCGTCGGCCTCCACTTCGACTTCCTCGTAGGTCGGGTTCAGCACCCGGATCTCGCGGTCCTCACAGACGTCTTCGATGCGCTCGCGCTTGCGCCCGCCGACCGCCGAGGCGATACGGACCGCCTCGCGGTCGGGGTCGACGCCCTCCAGGTCCCCCGTGTTGTGGACGCGGACCTCCTCGAAGCCGCTCGGGTGCAGGCCACGCGCCGCCGTCGGCGAACGGTAGCCCGCCTGGACGACCGCGCCTTTGCCTTTCACGCCGCGGCGCTGCTTCGACAACTGTCCGCGGGGGCGGCGCCAGGTGTCTTTCACGCGGGTCTTTTTGTGCCGGCCCTGTCGCGGGAACTCCGGCGTGCCCTCGCGGTGGCGCTGGGCCAGCGCGCGGGCGGTGTCGTCGTCGAGGTCGGGCGTCTTGTCGGCGTGCCCGCGGGGACGGAGTTCGGTCTCGACGTCCTCCGGGGCCTCCTCCTCGACCGGCTCGGGTTCGGCCTCCTCGACCTCGGCGTCGGTCTCGGCGACCTCGAGGCCGCCGACCTCCGCCTTGATTCGGGCCGCGAGCGCGTTGCCCACGCCCTCGACCTCGGCGAGTTCGGCCTGGCTGGCCGCCTTGAGGTCCTCGACGCCCACGTAGCCGGCCTCGCGGAGCGCGTCGGCCTTCGCCGACCCGACGCCGGCGACGTCCTCGAGCTCCTCGGGCGCGTCGGTCTCGTTCTCGTCGGCGCTCACGCCGCCTCACCTCGCGCGGCGGGCTTGCGGGTGATGTAGACGCCGTCTTGGAAGACGCGCGTGTCCTTCCCGCTGACCCGGGTCAGCTGCTCGATGTCGGCGGCGGTCTGTCCGACCGCCTCCTTGTCCGGGCCGGAGACAAAGATGGATTCGCCGTCGACCTCGACCTCGGTGTCGCCGCGGACGGGCGTCCGCCGCGGCGCCTTCTCGCCGAGGAAGTTCTCGATGACGACCTCGTCGTCCTCGACGCGGACCTGCATCGGGAAGTGGGCGTAGAACACCTCCATCTCGTACTCCCAGCCCTCGGTCACGCCGTGGACCATGTTTCGCACGTGGCTCTCGAAGGTGCCGACCGTCGCCGTCGTCTTGGCGTCGTCCTCGGCGCTCTCGATTGTCACGTGGCTCGTTCCGTCCTCCTCCGTCGTCGAGACGGTCACGTCCGGGTACCACAGCCGGCGCTCGACCGACCCGTTCGGCCCCTCGACCGTGAGGTCGAGGTGCGAGACGGAGGCGTTCACGTCGTCCGGAAGTTCGATGTCTACTTTCATCAGTACACGTAGGCGATCACCTGGCCGCCGACGCCCTCGTCGCGAGCCTCGTAGTGGCTCATGACGCCTCGGCTGGTGGAGACGACGAGCGCCCCGTAGTCACGGGCGGGGAGGTACCGCTTCTCCCAGCGCTCGAACTCGTCCGCACCGACCGAGTAGCGGGGCTTGACGGCGCCGCACTCGTTGATCGCTCCCTTCAGTTCGACCTCGAACCGACCGGACTTGCCGTCGTCGACGAACTCGAAGCCCTCGACGTACCCGCGGTCGTAGAGGACCTCGAGTACGGATCCGATCACGTTCGAGGCGGGCGCTACCGTGTGGCTCAGGTGGCCGACACTCTCCGCGTTGTCGAGCCCCGAGAGCGCGCTCGCCAGTGGGTCGTTTCCTGTCATTATCGGTACTTCTTGAACCCCATGTCTCGTGCGACCTCGCGGAAGCACTGCCGACACAGGTAGATATCGTACTTGCCGACGAGCCCCTGCGGGCGGCCACAGCGCCGGCAGACCCGCCGGTCGTCGGTCCGCCGCGTCGCGTGCTCGCCGGTCTCCTGGGTTCCGGATTCTGACTCGCTCATTCGCTCACCTCGACGTCGAAGTTTGCCTCGAGAAACGCGACCGCGTCCTCGGGCGTCAGCTGGTGGCTCGACGGGATAGCGCGCGACGCGTGGTCGCGCTTTTTCACCCGGTAGCCGGGCCGCGTCAGGTTCACCGTCACGTCCAGCCCGTAGATCCCGATCTGGGGGTCGTACTCCTGGCTCGGGAAGGCGGTGTGCTCCTCGACTCCGAACGAGAAGTTGCCCGTCTCGTCGAACTGCGCCCGCCGCAGGTCCACGAGGGGCAGAGCCGTCTCGAGGAACGCGTGGGCGGCCTCGTCGCGCAGGGTCACCTTCGCGCCGATGGGGTCGCCCTTCCGGATGCCGAACTCGCCGACCGCCCGCTTGGCCTGCGTGCGGACCGGCCGCTGCCCCGCCACCTCGGTGAGGATGTCCTCGGCGTCCGCGAGTTCGCGGCCGCCCTCACCCACGCCCATGTGGACGACGACCTTCTCGACTCTCGGCTCGCGCATCTCGTGGAACTCCGCGTCGGGCTCCGGCGACTCGCCGTCACCGGACTCGGCCTCGGAGCTCATTCCGCACCTCCGAGGAAGTTCTCGTCGATGACGACGACGTAGTTCGCGACCGTCTCGAACCCGTCGCCGGCGAAGCGCTCGTCGTCCTGGTCGACCTGGACGATGTTCTCGCCCGAGCCGGGGGTGACGACGATCTCCGCGATCGTGCCGATGTCGCCCGCGTGGCCGCCGTCGACGGCCGTGACCATCGCGCCCTCCTCGAACGGGAAGTGAGCGACGACCTCTTTCGTCTCGTTGTCGAGAACGAGCGAGTCGCCGACGCCGTAGTCGGCGGCCGCCTCGCCGGAGAGCTGGATGTTCGCGCCGTCGTGCAGGCTCAGCTGGAACGCGCCGCCGGCGACCTGCCGCTTGCCGACGACCTTGCCCAGCCGGCTCGACGCCGCGTCGGCGTCGATGGGCGAGAGCGCCAGCCGCCCGCCCTCGTCGGGGAACACGCGGAACTGTTCGCCGCGCCCCTCGAAGGTCAGGATGTCGAACATCCCGATCGGGCGGCTCTCGTCGCGGGCGGGTTCGCCGTTGACGAGAACGCTGCCCTGCGAGAGCGCGTAGCGCGCCTCCTTGCGGTCGTCCACGTAGCCGAGGACGTCCCGCAGGAGGATCACCAGCGGGACGCCCGACTCGCCGTGCGGGCCGGCGTCTGCCTTCACCGTGAAGGTCGACTCCTTGCGCTCGACGGGCCAGGACTTCGGCACCGACAGGCGCTTCTGGTGGTTACTCATCGCTCTCCTCCAGGCGCGCCTCGCGGCGGTCGTCCTCGAGGTTCAGGTCCGTCACGCGGAGGTTCGAGGCGTCGAGCGGGCGAGGCACTTCCTCGCCGTCGGTCTTCTCGACCGTGACGTCCTCGACGGCCACCGTCTCTGCTTTCAGGTCGACCGCGACGACCTCGCCGTCTTCGCCGGCGTGGTCGCCGCGCATCACCTCGACGGTGTCGCCCTCGTTCACGCGAACGGAGCGCTGGCCGTACTCCTCGCGGAGGTCGTCGGCCAGCGTCGCGCGGACCTGGCTGTGCCGCTCGTGCAGGGGCGCCTCGCGGCGCCGCTTGCGCTGCGTCCGTGGCTGTTTCGAGGTCATACTATCATCGTCGCGGTGCTGGCGATGCTCCCGAAGCGCTCCGCGACCTCGCGCGCGACGGGACCTTTGATCTCGGTGCCGCGGGGCTCGCCCACGTCGTCGATGAGGACGGCCGCGTTGTCCTCGAACTTGACGCGCTGGCCGCTCGGGCGGCGGATCGGCTTGCGCTGGCGGACGATCACCGCCTCCAGCACCTGCCGCCGCATCTCCGGCGTCCCCTTCGTGACCGAGACGGTCACCTTGTCGCCGACACCCGCCTTCGGGTGTCGGTTCTTCGTGCCGCCGTAGCCCGAGACGCTGATCACTTTCAGCTGTCTCGCCCCGGTGTTGTCCGCACAGAGCACGAGCGACCCGCGCTCCAGGCCGGGCGTGACGTCGGCGTTCAGCGCCTGCATCTCAGGCACCTCCTTCGACGTCGTCGACCCGTTCGACGACGACGTGTGACTTTGTCTTCGACAGGGGCCGCGTCTCTGCGATCCGCACGGTGTCGCCGACCGCGAGGTCGAGACACGGCGGGGCGTGAGCGGGTACGCGGCTCCGTCGTTTCATGTATCGGTCGTACTTGGGCACGCGAACGTCGTACTCGCGTTCCACCACGACCGTCTTGTCCATCGATGTGGAGGCGACCGTGCCCTCGAGCGTCTGTCCGCGCACGGAAAGCGATCCGTGGAACGGACAGTTCGCGTCGGTACAGGCCGTCTCCGGTTCCGGTACGTCGAATCCTAGCGCCATCTATCGTCTCCGTCTGGTGTTGGTCCGTCTTCGGTCCGCCGGGCGGGGCGCGAGAGCAGGCGCCCCCCGTCCACCGTAACGTGGGCCGCGCCGGTGCGCTCTTTCGAGCGGTCCGTCGCGGTCCCCGCCGGCTCTCGCCGTGCGGCGGCTTCATCCGTCCCGAGGGTCGCCGGCCCGAGTGCGAACTCGAACACCGACCCGGCCTTCGGAACCCGTCTCTCCGTCGCGCCCGCCCGAGCCGCGGCCACGAGCGTCCGCTCTGTCTCGCGGACCACGCGGCCCTCCACCCCGACGAGGTCGGGGTTCGGGGCGCTCGCGACCCGCACCTGCAGGCCACAGAGCTCGTGTCGCGGCAGCGTCTCGGGCGAGAGCGTCACTGTTCGTCGCCCTCCTCGTCGAGGTCGCCTTCCTCGCGCTGAATCGTCTTGATCCGCGCGATGGTGCGGCGCAGCTCGCCGATCCGCCCGGGGTCGTCCGGGGCACCGCCCGCCGCCTGGACGGCGCGGGCGTTGAGGAGTTCGGTCTCGAGCTCCGCGAGTTCGGCCTCGCGCTCGGCGGGCGTCATGTCGCGGATCTCCTCTGCGTGGAGAATCATTCGTCGTCAGCCTCCTCGTCCTCCTCTTCCATCTCGGCGACGAGGTCGGCGGCCTCTGCCTCGACCTCCTCGTCGAGCGACTCGGGGTCCGGCGCCGCCTCGTCGGCGTCGTCGGGCTCGCCCGTCGCGACCGGCGCCTCGCCGGTCTCCTCGACGACCTCCTCGACGACCTCCTCGTCGACGACCTCCGCGGGGTCGGCGGTCGGCGTCTCGACCGCCTCGTCCGCGAAGTCGGGGACGGGCTCGTCGTCGTCGTCGTCGGCCTCGACGGCCTCGTCTGGCTCCTCCAGCAGCGCCTCGACGCCCTCGTCGGCCGCGACCTGCTCGACGGCCTCGATCTCGGCGTCCTCGGCGATGGTGAAGTCGTCCGGCAGCTCGGCGCCCGGCGGGATGATCTTCACCGTCACGCCGATGGTGCCGAGCTTCATCACGGAGACGCCCTGGCCCTCGTCGACGACGTCCTCTGCGGGCTCGCCGTTGTGCTTGATGTAGCCCCGGTTGAACTTCTCGACCCGGGAGCGCGCACCGGTCACCTTGCCGCTCAGGACGATCTCGGCGCCGAGCGCGCCCGCGTCCATGATGCGGTCGATCGTCGTGTGGCCGGCCTTGCGGAAGTACCAGCCACGCTCTAAGGCGTTCGCCAGCCTGTCGGCGACGATCTGGGCGTTCAGGTCCGGCTCGTCGACCTCCTGGACGTCGATCTGGGGGTCGTCGAGGTCGAAGCGCTCCTCGAGTTCGCGCGTGACCTTCCGGATGTTCTTCCCGCCCTTGCCGATCACCATGCCGGGCTTCTCGGCCTTCAGGACGATCTGGGTTCCCATCGGCGTCTTCGCGACGTCCATCCCGCCGTAGCCGGCGCGACCGAGTTCGTCCGCGAAGAACTCGTCGATCTGCGAGCGCTGGAGGCCGTCCTCGATGAACTGGTGTTCGTCCGCCATCAGCCGTCCACCCCCTCGGAGCCGGGCTCCTCCAGGACTATCTCGACGTCACAGAGCGTGGTGTTCCACGGCCCCGCGCGGCCGAACGCCTGTGGTTTGCGGCCCTGCCGCTCGCCGACCTTGTGCGGCGCGACGTGGGCGATCACCATCTCGTCGGCGGAAAAGCCCTGCTCGGTCGCGTTGCCGGTCGCGTTCTCGATGAGGTCGAGAAACGCCTCGCTGGCCTTCTTCGGGTAGCGGCCGGCGTCCCAGCCGTCGATGTCCGAGCGGTGTCCGACGCCCGTGTTGTGCTGTTTGAACGGCACCGAGCGGTCGCCGGCGGCGACGGCCTCGAGGTACTCGACTGCCTCCGTGACCGGCTTGCCCTTGAGCTCTCGGGCGACCGCCTTGCTGTGCTTCAGGCTGATGGGCCGGTCCCGGAGCATCGCTCGCGCGGTCGTGTCGGGGTCGGCCTCGACGCTGTAGTTGATTCCCATTATTTGAGGGGCACGAACTTCGAGGACCGGGTGGCGCCGATGCCCGCCTGTCCGTGCTCGACGGTCGTGCGCGTGAGCTGGAACTCGCCGAGGTAGTGGCCGATCATCTCGGGCTGGACCCGGACGCGCTCGAACGACGACCCGGTGTACACCTCGAACGTCAGGTCGACGAACGCGGGCAGGATCGGTGTGTCCCGCAGGTGCGTCCGGATCGGGTCGTCGGCCGTCTCCTCGGGCGTGGCCTCGCGGGCCGCCGCCAGCAGCTTCTCGTGCTGGGCGGACAGCCCCCGGTCGATGGTTCGCCGCGCGCGGGCGGGCAGCAGTTCGACGACCTCGTCGAGCTCCATCGCCTGGAGCTCGTCGAGCGTGTGGCCGCGGTAGGTGAACTCACCCTCGCGGCCGGTTCGGTACTCGGAGCTCATTTGTTCTTAGACCTCCCGCGGCCGGTTCGCTTCGACGCGATGTCGCCCACCTTCCGCCCCGGCGGCGCGTTCCGCGAGACGGACTTGGGCTGGCCGGGGTGCTGGCGGCCGCCGCCACCGAACGGGTGGTCGACGGCGTTCATGGCGACGCCGCGGACGCGGGGCCACTTCGTGCCCCGCGCTTTCATCTTGTGGTGCTTGTTGCCGGCCTTGACGAACGGCTTCTCCGTCCGCCCGCCGCCCGCGACGACCCCGATTGTCGCGCGACACGACGGACTCAGCCGCTTGACCTCGCCGCTCGGCAGCTTCACGACCGCGACCTTGCGGTCGTGGGTCAGAAGCTGGGCCGAGACGCCCGAGGCGCGGGCGAACTTCCCGCCGTCGCCCGGCTGGCGCTCGACGTTACAGACCGGCACGCCCTCCGGGATCTCGGCCAGCGGGAGCGTGTTGCCCGGCTTGATCTCCGCGGAGACGCCGACCTGGATGCGGTCGCCCGTCGCGACCCCTTCCGGGACGAGGACGAGACGCCGGTCGCCGTCCTCGAACTCGACGGCGGCGATCGGCGCCGACCGCGCCGGGTCGTGTTCGATGTCGACGACCTCGCCGGCGACGGTCTCGTCGTCGCGCTCCGCGCGCTTGTGCGACAGCTCTGCCTTGTAGCGGTGCGACGGCGCCCGGAACGTCGGGGAGCCGCGGCCGCGTTTCTGTCCGTGGATTCGTCGTCCCATCTCAGAACACCCCGATCCGCGAGGCGACTTCCTGTGCCTCGTCGTCCTCGCCCAGCCGGACGGTCGCTTTCTTCTCGCCCTGCGGCGTCACCTGCGTGTTGACCGACTCGACGGTGACGTCGTAGCGCTCCGAGACGGCCTCGGCGATCTCGGGCTTGGCCGCGTCGATGTCGACGATGAACTGGAGCTTGTTCTGGAAGTCCATCTCGTTCATCGCCTTCTCCGTCACCAGCGGGTGGTGGATCAGACTCATCGGCGGTCACCTCCGGTGAGCGCCGTGAGGTCGACGCGCGAAGCGCGTGCGTCGGAACTCATCGCTCGGCCACCTCCGCCAGCGCGGACTCGGTGAAGATCGTCAGCCGACCCGGGTCGCCCCCGGGGGCCAGGTCCTCGACGTTGACCTCCGACCCCGTCGTGACGTCCGCGCCCGCGAGGTTCCGCGCCCCGCGGGACGGCTCGTCGCTCGTGACAAAGAGGATGGAGGTCGGCTCGCGGTAGGTCCGGCCGCGGGTCGTCCCGCGTCCGGCCCGCCGCGTGCGGCCCTCGTCGGCGCGTTCGACGTCCGCGTGGACGCCCAGCGCCTCCAGCACGTCGACGACCTCCTGCGTGCGGTGGACCGCCTCGAAGTCGTCGGCGACCACGACCGGCAGGTCGACGTCGTCGTCGAACTGGTGGCCGCGCTCGCGGACCGTCTCGGCGTCGGTCGTCGCGGCGAGCGCCGCCCGCGTGGCGAGCTTCCGTTCTTTCCGGTTGAGGTCCTTGCCCTGGTCTTTCTCGGCCTTCGGCGGGTGGGCGCGTCGGCCCTTGACCGCCTGCGGGACGCGCCGCGCCTGCCCGTTCTGTCGGGGGACGTGCGCCATCCCGCGGCCCGACCCCGGCGACTCCGCCGGCGTCCGCATGCCGGCGAGGGGGTCCGATCCGTACGGCTGCTTTCGGTTGGCCTGGGACACGGAGACCGCGCGTCGGATGAGGTCCGGCCGGACGACGGTGTCGAACGCCGCCGGCAGGTCCACCTCGCCCGCCTCGGTCCCGTCCAGGTCGCGTACTGTAGCGTTCATCTGGGTCTACGAGTTCCCCTGGTTCGACGCCGTGGAGACGTGGCGCACCTCGGGGTCGAGGCGCGGCTGGTCGTTCGGTCGGACCGCGGGGCGGAAGCGCAGGAGGCGCTTGTCCGGCCCGGGGACCGAGCCCTTGATCAGCGCGTAGGGGCCGTCGACCTCGCCGTGGCCGACGAACCCGCCGTCCACGGAGGCCTCGGCGTCGTCGCCCATCGCGATCAGGCGCTTGTTCAGTTCGGTGCGCTGGTGGTAGCCCGTCTGCCCCTGCTGGGGGACCGTCGAGCGCACCCGCGAGGGGTTCCACGGGCCGAGGTTGCCGATGCGTCGGCGCCACCCCTGCCGGGCGTGTTTCCCTTTCCGCTTCTGGACGCCCCAGCGCTTGACGGGACCCTGCGTTCCCTTGCCCTTCGTGACGCCGTGGACGTCCGTGTACTCGCCCGCGCGGAAGACGTCGGACATGGCGTGCTCGCCGCCGTCGGCGAGCAGGTCGAGCGCGAACTCGAGGCGCTCGTCGAGCGAGCCCCCGCCGACGCGGGTCTCCATGACGTCCGGGCGCTTCTTCGGGACGTTCGCGAGCTCCGCGGGGACCGTGTGTGTGATCGCGCGCAGGTCGCTCACCTCGCCGGCGGCGACCAGCTCGCGCAGGTCGTCTGCGTCACTCTCGAACGACTCCGACGACGGCAGGTCGACCGCTCGGTCGAGCTCCTCGTGGAACTCGTCGGTCCAGACCTCCGTCGCCGGCTTCAGACCGTACGACGTGTCTCGGTAGGCTCGCAGGCCGACCGCGCGCATCGGCGGCGTCTCGACGACGGTCACCGGCACGGACTCCTCCATCCCCTCGCGCGGGGACGAGGCGTCGTCGTTGACGACGACGACGTGGGTCATGCCGGCCTTGTAGCCGGCGAACCCCTGGAGCGCGGGCGCGCCGTCGTCGTCGGGCCACGAGCGTACGCGTGGCACCTCCGACGCTGCGCGTGAACGCGGGCCGAAGCCCATCGAGCCTTTGCGTGGCGTGCTTGGTTGTGGCATTTACTTCTCCTCCTGTGGGAGCGTGAGGGGCGAGAGCGTCGCGAACACCGCTTCCTCGGTGCGCACGACCTCGCTCCCCTGGTTCGGAACCGTGTTGAGCCAGCGGTCGAATCCACCCGTGGACTCGCCCGCGCTCACGGCCTCGACCGGCAGGTCGAGGATCGCCGGCAGCCCCCGTTCGGGCGCGCCGAAGGCGACCGTGAAGTCGCCGTCGGGGCCCGGCAGGCCGGCCAGGTGGCCGACCGTGAGCGGCGAGCCGTGGCGCGAGGCCGCGATACGCAGCCCCGCGTCCGCCGCTCCGAGCGCCGCCGACAGGTCCTGCTCCCGCACCGCCGGCCCCGGTGGGGGCTCGTCGACGATCCGGGCGCGGACCGGTTCTACGGAAGAGACCCTGATGACGACGCGCTCTCCCTCCACGAGCGCCGTACCGGGCGCGTGGAGAGAGATCGGGTGTTGCATCCCGCAAGTGACCCGAACGCGGTTCTCAGGTCCGACCTCGGTCACGATTCCCTGTCTTAACGACCCCGAACGCTCCGGTTCGGAGCCGGTCTGTGACGCGACGCGGAGGGGCGGCAGGACGCCAGCGTACTCCAGTTCGTCACGGACGCCCCAGGCCTCCTTTCGGAGGTACGGCGGCGTCGTGGCGTACCGCAGCACCGTCGCGACGAACCCGTCCTCGAACCGGCCCCGTTCGCCGTCCCGGTCGGGGTAGACGACGAGGCGGTCGACCCGGTAGACCGTCGCAGCGCGTGCGATCTGACCCACCTTCTGGGTCGCGTCGCGCTTCGACTCGGCCTCCCGGACCAGCGAGGACGGGACGAGTACGGTGTGCGTCATGCCGGATCCCGTCCGCGTCTGTCACCAGACTGTACCTCGCGTTCCCGATCCACGGTGAAAAGGATAGCGACTCGTCGGCCGGCGTGTCACGCCGTGACGCGCCCGTATCCGGGCAGATCGCGTGACTGTCTCGCACGCCGAAGATCCCTGTCTACTCCGGCTCCGCCGCGGACCCGTTCGCGACGGGCCGGTACACCCGCTCGCTGAACAGCGCCGCGATCGCCGCGACGGCGACGACCATCACCGCCGCGAGGACCAGAAAGCTCCCCCGCAGGCCCGTCGTCCCCGCCAGCGCGCCGACCGCGACGGGCGCGACGGCGCTGAACAGGTGACTCACGGTGTGGAGGTAGCCGAACGTCCGGCCCTCGCGCGCGGGCGGGGTGATGTCACTCATTATCGCATCCCTCGCCGGCACCCACCCCCAGTTCGTCGCGCCGAGGACGGCGAGAACGACGAGGAGGCCGAGCGGCGACAGGTCGCCCGTCGCGAGGACGGCGAGCGTCCCTGCGGCGGCTCCGAAGGTCGCAACCAGCACCGCCCGGGCGTCGAACCGGTCGACGAGCCAGCCCGTGACGAGCGTCGTGCCCGCCGCGACGAGGAAGACGGCAGTGAAGTAGACGTCCGCGAGCGACTCCGCCGGGAGCGTGAACTCCCCGACCGCGAGCGTGTAGCCGTAGGCCGTCGCGACGAACGTCGGCAGGAACGCCTTCAGCCCCTTCTCCGAGAACGCCCGCGCGACGAAGAAGAATAGCAGCGCGGCCACCGGGTAGACGTACGCGCGGCGGTCGCCGGCAGTCTCGTCCGACGGGGGCGCCTCGTCGGTCCGCTGGTCACCCGGCCGCGTCTCGACGAGCCCCGACGAGAGCGCCGGAACCAGCGCCACGCCGTAGCCCACCCCGACGACGCCGAACAGCAGGAAGACGTCCGGCCACGCGAGGACGAGGACGAGCCCCGCGATGACCAGCGGCGCCGCCGCGTCGCCGAGTTTCGCGGCGCTCCCCCACGCGCCGAGCGCCCGGCCCTCCCGGCGCGGCGCGGCGTTCGCGACGACCAGTGGGTAGCCACAGGGGTGGATCGCGCTCGCGCCCAGCCCCGCCACGAGCGATCCGACGCCCATCACGAGGAAGCCGGCCGTGAGCGACGCGCCCGCGACCTCGACGGCGACGGCCTCGGCGTCGACGACGTACGGCGCGAGACCGACGAGGAGGTAGCCGAGGCCCATCGTCGCGACGCTCGGTGGGACGATCAGCCGGCGGTCGTGCCGGTCGGCGAGGACGCCCATCGGCGCCTGCCCGAGCCCCGACCCCGCGAAGTAGAGGCTGACGAGCGCGCCCAGCTGCCAGAGCGGGTAGCCGAGCGCTAGCGCCAGCACCGGGAGCAGCGGCGGGAGGATGCGAAAGACGTGCTGGGCGAAGTGGATAGAGCCCAGCAGGGCCGTCGTCCGGGCCCGCGCGCAGTCCATGCCATCGGGGGACGATACCACTCCACGTGAACCTCACGGTCGCACGCACGGCGAACTTCCGGAACCCTTTTTACTCACACTGTCGGTTTCTCGGGTGCACAAGGGCGCTGGTAGTGTAGTGGTATCACGTGACCTTGCCATGGTCACAACCCGGGTTCAAATCCCGGCCAGCGCAGTTCTACCGACCGTTACGCCGCGACCTCTGTCGCTCGCGGTCGGTCGGTTGTGTGCGGTTCGGAGGATTTGAACCAGGGAGCGGGAGGTGAGCGAGCGTGGCGAGCGACGAGAGCGGCCGTGGTTCAAATCCCGGCCAGCGCAGTTCTACGGCGACTACGCGACGAGTGACCTCCGTGTCACTCGTCCCGTCGCGGGTGTCTGCGGTTCGGTGGAGTTGAGCAGCGAACGAAACGAGCGTAGCGAGTGGAGTGAGTGGGTTCAAATCCCGGCCAGCGCACTCCTGTCGAGTGCTAGACCGCGAGCGACCGCCGTATCGCTCGCGCCCAGCGACGTGTATTTCCGACCGCGCGCCCTACCTGGGGTATGACAGAGACCGCGACGCTCGGCGGCGGCTGTTTCTGGTGTATCGAGGCGCCCATGGAGCGGATCGACGGCGTCGAGTCGGTCGTGTCGGGCTACGCCGGCGGCCACGTCGAGGACCCGAGCTACGAGGAGGTCTGCTCGGGGACGACGGGCCACGCAGAGGTCGTCCGGGTCGAGTTCGACCCCGAGGTCGTGCGCTTCGAGGAGCTCCTGTCGGTGTTTTTCGCGATCCACGACCCGACCACCGAGGACCGACAGGGCCCGGACGTTGGGTCGCAGTACCGCTCGGCGGTGTTCTACGAGAGCGAGGACCAGCGCGAAACCGTCGAGGACGTGATAGCGGAGCTGGAGGGCGACGTCTACGACGGAATCGTCACCGAGGTGGCGCCGCTTTCGGAGTTCTACCGCGCCGAGGAGCACCACCAAGACTACTACGCGAAGAACCCGAATCAGCCGTACTGCTCGGTCCAGATCCCGCCGAAGCTGAAGAAGGTCGAAGAGCGGTTCCCGGAGCTGCTGGCCGAGCGGGCGTAAAACACCCGGCTACGCCGACGGCTCCCACTGACAGGAGGCGCCGGTCGCGAGCCCCGCCGCCTCGACGTGGGCGGCCAGACAGCCGTAGTTACAGAACCGACCCGTCGTGGTCCGCTCGCCGTCGACGACCTCGTCGACGTAGACGGGGTCGTGCGCCGCGACTGCCGACCCACAGTACGTACAGTCGGTCACGGGCGAGGAGTCGGACGCGGCGGATATAACCCCGACGGGAGGCTGAAGTGTCGTCACGGTCCACCGCCGGCCGTGACAGTCATCGCCTTCCTCTCCGTCGCGCCGGTTCGCGAGGGGAGCATGGCCGAGGACGTGGCGCGCGCCGTCGCGGCGCTCGACGACCACCCCGTGGCTTACGAGACGACGCCGATGGGAACGACGATCGAGGCCGACGACGTGGGCGCCCTGTTCGACGCCGTCGAGGCCGCCCACCGCGCGGTGGAGGGCGACCGAGTCAGTACGTTTCTGAAGGTAGACGACAAGCGAACGAGCGACGGGCGCGCGGACGAGAAGGTCGACCGGGTCGAGTCGGCGCTGGGGCGGCCGGCGCGCTCGGGCGAAGAGACGTAGCCCTTTCACCGGGACGCGTCAAACGGACCCCATGGAGAGTCTGAACCGGATGGCGGTCGAACTGGTCGACGAGGCCATCGAGTTCGCGCCCGAACTCGGCCTCGCCGTCCACGAGCTCGACTCCGGCACCACGGTGCTCGACTTCGGCGTCGAGGTTCCCGGGGGGCTGGAGGCGGGACTCCTCCTCGCGGAGGTCACGACCGCGGGGCTGGCGACGATGAACACGACGCTCGACGAGGCCGCGGGCGCGCCCCGGACCCACGTCGAGGTGACGACCGACCACCCGGCGACGGCGCTGCTCTGCTCCGCGAAGGCGGGGTGGGAGCTGTCGGTCCCCGGGTTCGAGGGGCTTGGGAGCGGCCCGGCGCGCGCGCTGGTCGCCGAGGAGGCGGAGTTCGAGGCGATCGGCTACGCCGACGAGTTCGACCTCGCCGTCCTCGCCGTCGAGTCGGAGACTCTGCCGGAACAGCCGGTCGCCGAACACGTCGCGGAGCGCGCGGGCGTCCCCCGAAGCGCCGTCTACCTCCCCGCGTTCTCGACCGGCTCACTCACCGGGAGCGTCGTGAGCGCCGCCCGCGCGGCCGAACTCGCGACGTTCCGGCTGTTCGAACTCGGCTACGACCCGCTCGACGTGCTCTCGACGACGGGGTCGGCGCCGGTCGCGCCCCCGAGCGACGACGAGGCGACGGCGCTCGCCCGGACGACGGACGCGCTGGCGTACGGCTCGCGGGTCCACCTCGTCGTCGCGGAGCCGTTCGACCGCTTCGACGAGGTGCCCTCGACCGCCGCAGAGGACCACGGAACGCCGATGGCCGCGGCGTTCGACGACGTCGACTGGCGGTTCGAGGCGCTCTCGCCCTCCGTGTTCGGCCCCGCACAGGTCACGGTCGACGTGCGCGGCGGCGAGACGCGGACGTACGGCGCGGTCCACGACGACCTGCTGGCGGAGTCGTTTGCGGGCTAAACGCGTCCCGCCGGCGCCCGCGTCGGCGGCCGGCGAACGGCTCCGGACGGCCCGGGCGGCGCTCGCGCGCGTCCCCGACCCCGAGGCCGACTGCTGTGCCCGCGTGAGCGAGGCGATAGACGTCGACCGCCGGACCGCGCGCGACTGGCTGACGCTCCTCCGGGCGCTCGGCCTCGTCGAGCGGACGGCGGGCGAGTACCGCCGGACCGAGGCCGAGGTCGACGACGCGGCTCTCTGCGAGCGGTTCGTCGCCGAGGTGTACGGCGCACGTGAAGTAGTCGCGGCGCTCGACGGACCCGGCGGAGCGCGCCGGCCCGCCGCGGCCGTCGTCGACGCCGTGCCCCAGCCGACGTGGGAGCGCCACCGCCACGCGGAGCCGGCGGCGGCGTGGACCCGCCACGTCGAGCGCCTGCTGGACTGGCTGGCCGCGCTGGGGGCCGTCGAGCGGAGCGAGGAGGGGTACCGGCGGGCTGGCGCGCCCGGGGAAGCGAGCGAGCGATGACCCACGACGCCGTCCTCTTCGACCTCGACGGGACGCTCTGTGCGTACCGCCGGCCCGGCGACGAGGTGCTCGACCTCGCCTTCGAGGCGGTCGGTGTCGAGCCGTTCTTCTCCGTCCAGGAGTACTACGAGCGCTACGGCGAGTTCGCGCCCGTCGCGGAGGGGCCGACGGAGCTCCGCGAGCTGGCGTTCGAGGCGATCGCGACCGAACGGGGGCGGCCCGCGGCGCTCGGCCGCGAACTGGCGAGCGAGTACGCAGAGCGCCGGGACCACGCCGCCGTCGACCCGCTTCCGGGAGTCCCCGAGGTCGTGCGAGCGCTCGCCCGCGAGCGACGGGTCGGCCTCGTCACCAACGGCGGGCCGGAGATGCAGCCGGACAAGCTCCGGACGCTCGCCCTCGAGGACGGGTTCGAGGTGGTCGTCTTCGCCGGCCACCACAACGACGAGTGGGGGCACGTGCCGGCGAAGCCCGACCCCGAGCCGTTCCGGGTGGCCTGTGACGCCCTCGGCGTCGCGCCGGAGCGGACGGCCCACGTCGGGAACGCCCCGGAGGCGGACGTGGCGGGCGCCGCGGCCGCGGGGCTGACGAGCGTCCTCGTCGGCGGCCGGGAGCCCGTCGACGGCGCGGAGCCGGACCACGTCGTCGGCGCCGTCGCGGACCTCGACGGCCTGCTCTAGTCGGTGTGGACCTCGGTGATCGTTCCGACGCCCTTCGAGCGGCCCTCGCGGAAGACGAACCGCTGACCTTCCTCGACGAGGTAGGGCCGGAACTTGAACTCCACGCGGGCCTCGCCGGTGTCGCCCGGGAGCAGCTGCCCGCCCTCGGGGTAGAACGCGGCGGCCTCGCTGACGGTCTCGACGTGGACGACGGGCTCGTAGCCGTCGCCGATACGGGTCGGGTGGTTCAGCACCATCACCTCGGCGTCGAACGAGCGGACGGGGTCGGGGTCGGCGTCGGCGGGCAGGAGGACCATCCCGCGCTCGACCATCGACTCCTTGACCCCTTTCAGGGCGATACCGACGATACGGCCCGCGCGAGCACGGTCGACCCGGTGGTAGTGCATCTCGATCGACCGCACCTCCACCTCGCGGAAGGAGCCGTCGGCCATCGGGCCGAGGAGGAGGTCGTCGCCCGCCGCGACGGCCCCGGAGTTTATCGTCCCGCTCGCGACGGCGCCGACGCCCGTGACGCTGTAGGTACGGTCGACGTACATCCGGAACTCCTCGCCGTGCTCGCCGGTCTTCGGCAGGCGCTCGAACAGGTGGTCGAGGTCGTCGAGGCCGTCCATTGTCACCGCGGAGGTTCGGAGAACGGGCACTACGTCGCCGATCTCCCGGGCCGCCGCGGCGACGCCGTGACGCTCGACCCGGAGCGGCGTCTCGCCGGCGTCCCGGAGCAGGCGCTCGACGGCCCGCTCGACCTCCGCGACGCGCTCGTCGTCCACGAGGTCGGTCTTCGTGATGACGACCATCGTCGGGAGGTCGGTAGCGAGGAGAATACCGAGATGCTCGCGCGTCGTGCGGGTCGGCCCGTCGTCGGCCGCGACCGTCAGCAGGCCGTAGTCGAGCTTCTGCCCGACCAGCCCGCGGATCGTCGTCCGGAGCCACGGCTCGTGGCCCACGGTGTCGACGAAGGAGACGAGCCGGTCGGCCTCTTCGACCACCCGCGCCCGGTCGGTCTTGCGGTCCGGGTTGTCCATCCGCACCGGACCGTCGTCGTCGAAGCCGTAGACGGCGTACGAGAGGTCCGCGGAGAGGCCCCGCTCGACCTCGTGGGGCTGAACGTCGAGGAAGCCCCGCGTCTCCCCTTCGCCGTCGTCGGCGTCGCCGGTCACGAGCGACCCGACGAGCGTCGACTTGCCGTGGTCGACGTGACCCGCGGTGCCGACGACGATGTGCTCGTCGTCCGTCTCCAGCATCGCGCCCTCGCGGACGGTCGCGACGCCGACGACGCCGCGGTCCGCGCCGTCCTCGCTCGGCGGCACCGCCCAGGTGTCGACCTCGTCGATGTGGGCGCCCGCCTCCTCGGCGAGCAGGGAGAGGACGTCCATCGACTCCGAGAACGCTTCCGGCGCGATGCCGGCGATCCGTCCCTCGTCGGTGACGCCGACGACGTAGGTCGCCTCGCCGTCGCCGGAGAGGACACGGTGGCGGAGCTGCGCGGCCAGACTCTCCATCCGACCGTCGGCGAGGTGAACCTCGCGGGCGAGTCGTTCCTTGAACTCGACGGGGCCGCCCTCCTCCTCGCCGCGCTCGAGTGCGTCTTCGAGCGCGGCCCGGTCGGCGCTCATTCGAGTGACTCTCGACGTCGGTCCCGGAAAACGCTTTCCGTGGTACGGAGTCTCGCTTCCCGGGCGCTACGGATTCGGCGCGTCGCCCTCGGTCAGGCGCTCGTACGCCCGGGTGACCTGCTTGAACGTCTCCTGGTCCCCCGTCTCCGTGTCGGGGTGGACCTCCTTCACCCGCTCGCGGTAGGCCCGCTTGACCGCCGACTCGTCCGCACCCGGCTCCAGCCCCAGCCGACGGTACGCCTCCGTCCGGCTCGGCCCGTCGTCCGGCTGTGGCGGCCGGCGCCCGCTAGCCGTGCCGCCGCGTGGCCCCGCCCCCGTCGCGGCCGTCCGACGCGCGCGCTCGCTCGCCCGCTCCTGTCGCCGGCGGGTCCGAGCCTCTAGCCGCCCCGTCGCCTGGTACCACAGGAAGTAGGTGACGACCGCGAAGGGAACGGCGACGAGCAGGAGAAACGGCTGGACGGCGAGCGCGGCGACCGCGAGCAGCACCGTCAGCCCCGCGAACACCGCGGCGAGCCCCAGTAACAGCCGGTCGCGGTCCACGGGCGAGGTACCGGGGCGATGCCCGTAAGCCTCTCGGTGGCGGGTGGCACCGGCGTTTCCTGTGGCACCGCACCCGCGGAACGAAGTGTGCCGGAGACGTGGTCGCACGCATGAGTACCGCGACCGTCTGTGGCATCTGCGGGACCGCCCTCGCCGACCGCACCTGCCCGAACTGTGGGACCGCGGTCTGTGACGACGACTTCGACGCCGAACACGGGCTCTGCGTGGCCTGCCTCGACGAGGCGACGGGCGCCGGCGACCTCGGCCCGGGCGACCTGCCCCGCTAGCGGTGCTCGTTCAGCCGGCGCTTCAGCCGCTTGGCCGCCTCGCCCGCGGCGGCGAAGTACGGCCCCTCCGCGTCGTGGTCCTCGCCCGCGTAGATGATGCCCCGCGAGGAGTTCACCAGCCCCACGCCGCCGGCGAGACCGAACGCCACGGCCGCCTCGGCGTCCCCGCCCTGCGCGCCGACGCCCGGGACGAGGAAAGGAAGGTCCGGCACCGCCGCCCGGAGCGCTTCTAGTTCGTCGGGTGCCGTTGCACCCACGACCAGCCCGACGTTCTCGCGGTCGTTCCAGAGGTCAGCGAGCGCGGCCACCCGCTCGTACACCGGCTCGCCCGTGTCGAGGTCGAGGTCCTGGAGGTCCGCCCCGCCCGCGTTCGAGGTGCGACAGAGGACGAAGACGCCCAGATCCTGCGCGAGGAACGGCTCGACGGAGTCCCGCCCCATGTACGGGCTGACGGTGACGGCGTCGGCGCCGAGGTCGGCGACGTTCCGCGCGTACTGCCGGGCGGTCGAGCCCACGTCGCCGCGCTTGGCGTCGAGCACCACGGGGATCTCTTTTCCGTGGGCGTAAGCGATCGTCTCGCGGAGCGCGCGCCAGCCGTCGGCGTCCTCGAAGAAGGCCGCGTTCGGCTTCACCGCCGCGGCGTGTTCGTGTGTTGCGTCGATCACCCGTCGGGCGAACGCCCACCGCGGCAGGTCGTGGTCCGCGAGAAAGGGCGGCGTCCGGTCGAGTCGCGGGTCGATGCCGACACAGACGACCGAGTCCGTGGCGTCGATGCGCGCCGCGAGACGGTCGAAGAAGGGCGCTGACACGGGCGAAGGGAGCCGGGGCGGCGGCCTAAGCGTTCCGAACGCGGTCCTCGGGGTCGTAGACGACGTCGCCGCCGACGACGGTCATCGCCACGTCGACGTCGGCGATAGAGGCCGGGCGCCCCCACGGCGACGCCGACAGGACGACGAGGTCAGCGCGCTTGCCGACCGCGACGGTCCCCGTCTCCGACTCCGCCGTCCCCGCGTACGCCGCGCCCCGGGTGTACGCCCGGAGCGCCTCGGTGACCTCGATCCGCTGGCTCGGCTCCGGCGCGTTCACCGCGTGGTGGACGCCGACGAGCGGGTCCATCGGCATCCCGTCGCTCCCGAACGCGACCGCGACCCCGGCGTCCAGGAGGTCGCGCAGACGGTTCGTCGCCGCGCGACGCTCGCCGAGCCGGCGCTCGTAGAGGCCGCCCTCGCCGGCCCACTTCAGGAAGTTGGGCTGGACGCAGGCGACGACCGCTCCGTCCTGCATCCGCGCTATCGCCTCGTCGCTCGCCAGCACCGCGTGCTCCACCCGCCAGCGCGCCCCCTCGCCGCGGCCCTCGTAGGCGTCGAGCACCCGGTCGACCGCCTCGTCGCCGACCGCGTGGGTCGCCATCCGGAGGTCGAGGTCGTCGACCCGTGCCGCGAGCGCGTCGAGGTCGTCGGGAGAGACGACCCACTCCCCGCGCTCGTCCGGCGCGTCGGCGTACGGGGCAGAGAGCCGGGCGCTCCGCGCGCCGAGCGACCCGTCCGAGAACGTCTTGATCCCGCCGAAGCGGACGCGGCCCTCGCCGCCGGTCGCCAGCCCCACCTCCTCGACGGCGTCGAGGTGGTCCCGCCAGTAGTAGAGCTGGACGCGCAGGTCGAGGTCGCCGGCCCGTGCCATGTCACGGTAGGCCCGCGGCGCCGCGGAGCGGCGCACCAGGTCGTGGACCCCCGTGACCCCGCGCGCGACGGCGCGGCGCTGGCCCGCTTCGAGCAGCCGGCGCGCCTCGGCGCGGTCCGGCTGGAGGCGTCGACGGACCGCCGTCGCGCCCGCCTCGACGAGGACGCCGTCCTCGTGGTCGTCGGGCGGGAGGTCCTCCTCGACCCGCGCCAGCGCCGTCTCGTCGACGGAGACGAGGTGGAGGTCCTCGCGGAAGGCCGCGACCGGGCCGGGGTGGTCGAGAGCGGCGAGGTCGGCCGCCGAGAGCGGGTCGGTCTCGCTCCACGTCGACTCGTCGTAGCCGTAGCCGAGGAGCCAGTCGTCATCGTCGACCTCACCGGCGCGGGCCGCGAGACGGTCGAGCGCCGCGGCGCGGGAGTCGGCGCCCGAGAGGTCCGCGTGGACCTCGTAGCGCCCGACGACCTCGAGGTGGGTGTGGGCGTCGACGAACCCCGGGAGGACGACGCGGCCGTCGAGGGCGACGCGGGCGGTGTCGGCGCCGACGAGCATGTCGAGGTCGTAGGCCGACCCGACGCGGACGATACGGCCGTCGCGGACGGCGACCGCCTCGTGGACTGGGTCGTCGGGCGCGAGCGTGTGGACCGCCGCGTCGGTCAACACGAGGTCGGCGGGCGCGGTCATACGGACCGGGCGCCCGGCGGAGACAAAACCGTTCGGCCCGCGGCCGTCTGGTGGGCAGAGTCGTGGCTTCGGTGGCGCGCGCCGCTTCGTGGCCCGCCGACGGCGCGCTGTGTCCGCCCGCCCCGCGCCGCTCCGAACCTCGCGCGGTTCCCTCGTCACCGCGCTCGGTCTCGTGGCGCCCAGTTCGTTCGCCGCCCGGGACGCCGACCGCTCCTCGGACGAGTCGCTCCTCCCCGTGGCCCGCCTCCGGCGCGCCACGCACTCCTCGTCCTCGGTCTCGTCGGCCGGCTCACTCCGTTCGCCGCCCGACGCTACCGGTACCCATTTGCGCGCCCCAACCCACCCGGAGCCATGAGCGACGAACTCGACGCGGACGCGCTCGTCGAGCGGGTGCAGGCGGGCGACCTCCGGCTCTACGAGCTCGAAGCGCACGCGACCGACGCCGACGCCGCCGCGACGGCGCGCCGACGAGTGGTGAGCGAGCGCACGGGAACGAGCCTGGACGCGGTCGGGGACTACACCGTCGACGCCGCCGCCGCCGACAACAACGTCGAGAACATGGTCGGCGCGATCCAGGTGCCGCTCGGCGTCGCCGGCCCGCTCCCGGTCGCGGGCGAGGGCGGCGAGCGAGAGGCGTACCTCCCGGTGGCGACGACGGAGGGCGCGCTGGTCGCCTCGATCAACCGCGGCTGTGCGGCGCTCCGGGCCGCCGGCGGCGCGACAGCGCGGGTGACGAAGTCGGGGATGACCCGCGCGCCCGTCTTCCGCGTCGCCGACGTCGCCGAGGCGGAGGCGACGGTGGCGTGGGTCCGCGACAACGAGACACGGCTCCGCGAGGCCGCCGAGTCGACGACGAGCCACGGCGAACTGCTCGACGTGACGCCGTACGTCGTCGGCGACTCAGTCTTCCTGCGGTTCCGGTACGACACAAAGGACGCGATGGGGATGAACATGGCCACCATCGCCACCGAGGCGGCCTGCGAGGTGGTGGAGACGGAGACGACCGCGGAGCTGGTCGCGCTCTCCGGCAACCTCTGTACGGACAAGAAGCCCGCCGCGGTCAACGCCGTCGAGGGCCGCGGGCGGTCGGTGACGGCCGACGCCGTTCTCCCGACCGAGGTGGTCGAGGAGCGCCTCGACACGACGGCGGCGGCGATGGCGGAGCTGAACCGACGGAAGAACTTCGTCGGCTCCGCGAAGGCCGCGAGCCTGGGGTTCAACGCCCACGCCGCGAACGTCGTCGCGGGCGTCTTTCTCGCGACGGGACAGGACGAAGCGCAGGTGGTGGAGGCCGCGAACGCCATCACGACCGTCGAGCCGCGCGAGGCGGGCCTGTACGTCTCCGTCTCGCTCGCGTCGCTCGAGGTGGGGACCGTCGGCGGCGGGACGGGCCTCCCGACACAGGGCGAGGCGCTCTCGCTCCTCGGGCTCCGGGGTGGCGGCGACCCGCCAGGGGCGAACGCGGACGCACTAGCAGAGACCATCGCGGCCGGGGTGCTGGCCGGCGAACTCTCCTTGCTCGCGGCGCTGTCCTCGCGACACCTCGCGAGCGCACACGCCTCGCTCGGGCGGTAGACCGACGTCAGA
The DNA here is from genome assembly GCA_036626375.1 of Haloferacaceae archaeon. Lineage (GTDB taxonomy): Archaea > Halobacteriota > Halobacteria > Halobacteriales > Haloferacaceae > A07HB70. Next base: position 9,089 of record JAZKRX010000023.1, on the reverse strand, counting down.
GCGGACGGTAGCCGTCGCCGACGCGTCGGAGCTCGCCGCGCTCGTAGAGCCTGTCGAGCAGGTCCCGCGCCGCGTCGGCGGGCACCCCGCGCTCGGCGGCGTAGCTCGCCACCTCGTCGGCGCTCGGCTCGTCCAGTTCGTCGAGCGCCGCGCGGACGACGCTCGCGCGGTCGCCGCTCCCCGCCGACCCCGAGCCGCGTTCGGCGCGGTCGCCGGCCGCCGCGACCTCGTCGGGGTCGAGGCCGCTCGCGGCGAGGAACTCGTCGTCGTCCAGCCCCGCGGCCGCGGCGGCCGCGTCGTCGGCCTCGACCGCCCCGAACGACTCGCCCTCGCCGGCGCGCCGGGCGAGCATCGTCCCGCGGGCCTCGACCGCCGTCTCGCGGTCGTCGGCCTCGAACAGGCGACGGAGCGCCTCGGTTCTGTGGCGCGCGCCACACCGCGCGCAGGTCGCGGTCTCCTGCGCCCGCGGATTCTCGACTATCCACAGCCCCGAGCAGTCCGAACAGCCGACGACCGCGTACACGGGCACCAGTAGGCGCGAGCCGACCGAAAACCCCTCGCCCCTGGCGGCCCGGGGCGGACGTGGCGCCTGCCGCAGATTTTTATTCTAGTGTGTTCAATCGCGAGAACGCCGTGGGTGAAGCTGGAAAGTTGGGGAGGGAAGACGACCGGGTCCGCGACTCGGCGGGCGAGAGCGGCGTCCCGGCGTTCGACGCCGGCACGAGCGTGCTGGTGCTCGCCCCGAGCGGCGCGGCAGGCGTCGAGGAGACGCTGCTCGCGCCAGAGCGCGAGCGGGCGCGCGGACTGCTCGCTATCGGCGTCACCAGCGACCCGGCGCGGATCGTCGGGCGCTACCGGGACCGACTCGGGGGGAGTCCGGACCCGTGTGCGCTCGTCAGAGTCGGCCCGGCAGCGGGGGAGGGCGGGCCGACCGACGCGACGGTCGAACGGGTTGCGGAGCCAGCGAACCTCACGGGACTCGGGACAACGGTGATGCGCGTCGTCGAAGACTGGGAGCCGGGGTGGCAGGCCTGGTTCGACTCGCTCGGACCGCTCGTCCACCACGCCGGGATCGGGAAGCTCTGCCAGTTCACCGACGTGTTCGCGGGGCGGCTCGCACAGGAGGGGGCGACGACGTTCGTGCGGCTCGACCCGGCGCTCCACGACGAGCGGACGGTCCACCGGCTGATGGGGGCGTTCGACGCCGCGGTGTGGGACCAGCGGGAGGAGTCGGGCGAGGACTGGCGGGTGCGACAGCGGTAGCGGGGGGGCGAGCGAACCGAGGCGACCCGCGCGTTACGCCAGCCGCTCGATCTCGTCGACGACGGCCGCGGCGAACTCGCTGGTGGCGACCTTCGTCCCGCCCTCGATCTGTCGCTCGAGGTCGTAGGTCACGGTGCCCGAGGAGATGGTGTTCTCGACCGCGTCGCGCACGAGGTCGGCGGCGTCGTCCCAGCCGAGGTACTCGAGCATGATGCGGCCCGAGAGGATGATCGCACAGGGGTTGACCTTGTCCTGCCCGGCGTACTTGGGCGCGGAGCCGTGGACCGGCTCCGCGAGGATGCGCCCGTCGCCGACGTTGGCGCCGGGGGCGATGCCGAGCCCGCCGATCTGGGCGCCACAGGCGTCGGAGAGGTAGTCGCCGTTGAGGTTCGGCATCGCGAGCACGTCGTACTCGTCGGTGCGGGTGAGGATCTGCTGGAGCATGTTGTCGGCGATGCGGTCGTTGACGACGACGGCGTCGTCGGGCGCCTCGCCGTCGCGCTCCTCCCAGAGCGTGTCCTCGGTGATGACCTCGTCGCCGTACTCCTCCTCCGCGACCTCGTAGCCCCAGTCGCGGAACTGCCCCTCGGTGAACTTCATGATGTTGCCCTTGTGGACGAGCGTCACCGAGTCACGGTCGTTCTCCAGCGCGTAGTCGACCGCCTTCCGTACGAGTCGCTTCGTGCCGAACTCCGTGATCGGCTTGATGCCGATGCCCACCGGCCCGTCGTGGATGGTGGCGTCGAAGCCCATCTCCTCCTCGACGAACTCGCGGACCTGCTCGACCTCGTCGGTGCCCGCCGCCCACTCGATGCCGGCGTAGACATCCTCGGTGTTCTCGCGGAAGTTCACCATATCCATCGCGCCGGGGTTTTTCACCGGCGACGGGACGCCGTCGAGGTGGTAGGTCGGCCGCATGTTCGTGTACAGGTCGAGTTTCTTCCGGAGCGCGACGTTGAGCGACCGGAAGCCGGCGCCGACCGGCGTCGTCAGCGGCCCCTTGATCGCGACGCGGTGCTCGCGGATCGCCTCGACGGTGTCGTCGGGCAGGTTCTCGCCGTAGGTGTCGCGGGCGCTCTCGCCGGCGTACACCTGCATCCACGAGATGTCGCGGCCGGTCGCCTGCGCCGCGGCCTCGAGCACGGTCTGTGCGGCGGGCCCGACGTCCACGCCGATGCCGTCGCCGTAGATGATCGGGACGACCGGGTGGTCCGGGACGTCCAGTTCGTCGTTCCCCTCCTCGACGAGTGTCACGGCCTCGCCCTCGTCGGGGACGGAGACCTTGTCGTAGTCGTGGCTCACAACGCGCGGGGCTTTCCGGACCACCGGTATAGACGTGCCGCTTCCGGACAAAAGTCGGGGCCCGCGGCGGGGGTCGTCGGCGAGTTCGTCGCCGACCGGCCGCGAGCGGGCCTCAGGCGACGAGGGGCTCCGTCTCGCGCTCTTCGGGCGCGCGCTCGGGCTCGACGAACTTCGAGGCCGCGCGCTCCTCGTGGGTCCGTTCGGGGTCGACGGCGTGGAGCGCTCCGGTCCGGTAGTCGTAGGCGGTCAGCTGGTTGCCGTAGACACAGCCGGTGTCGAGACCGACCGCGTGGTCGCGGACGACGGGCGCGGCGAGCGGCGTGTGGCCGAAGAAGACGGTTCGGGGGCCGTCGTAGACCTCCCACCAGAACGGCCGCTCGTAGCCCGAGGCGAGCGACCGGGTGGTCTGGAGCGCCGCGACGGTGTGGTCGTCGAGCGCCACCCGCGGGTCGACGCCGCCGTGAACCACCAGGGCGTCCCCGAAGCTTATCGCCGCGGGCTGGGCCGCGATCCACGCGACCTGGTCCGCGGACAGCCCGGCGTCGGCCGGGGCTTTCTCGCCGGTCAGGAACTTCTCCTCGTTGTTCCCGCGGACGGTGAGGACGTTGTCTGCCGCGCGGACGCGGTCGACCACGCCGGCGCTGTCCGGACCCTTCCGGACGAGGTCGCCGACGACCACGACGAGGTCGTCCGCGGTCACGCCGAGACGGTCGACCATCGCGTCGAACTCCCGGGGACAGCCGTGGACGTCGCCGAGCACGTAGATACCGTCCCACGCGCGCTCGTCGACGTGGACGTGGTCGACATCGGCCGCGAACTCAGGAGGCTCCATCTGTCATCGGAGAGACCCGAGAACGGCTTAAACGGTGCTAGGACCCGACCCGTGTGCTATATAGACACGCGGGGACCGGAAACCGCTTTGGGCCGGGGGCGCGAGAGACGAGCATGAGCGGGATCGGGTCGCTGTCGGCGGAAGAGGTCGAGAACTACCGGGCCGCGGGCGAGGCCCTCCGGACCGTCCTCGACGAGGCCGCGGAGCTCGTAGAGCCGGGGGTCACCCAGCTCGAGGTGGCCGAACACGCCGAGGCGCGGGTCGACGAGCTCGCGGACGGGACGGCGTTCCCGGTGAACATCAGCGTCGACGACGAGGCCTCCCACGCGACGCCGGGGCGGGACGACGAGACCGAGTTCGGCGAGGACCTGGTCTGTCTCGACGTCGGCGTCCACGTCGACGGCTACATCGCCGACGCGGCGACGACGATAGACCTCCGTGGCGAACCGGAGCTCGTCGAGGCCGCGGAGGCCGCGCTCGACGCGGCGCTCGACGAGGTGGCGGCAGGTGTCGACACCGGGACCGTCGGGACGGCCATCCAGGAGACGATCGAGAGCTACGGCTACACCCCCGTGTTGAACCTCTCGGGCCACGGGGTGGACCAGTACGACGCCCACACCGACCCGAGCGTCCCGAACCGCGCGGTCGACCGCGGACAGGTGCTCGAAGCGGGCGACGTGGTCGCGGTCGAGCCGTTCGCGACAACGGGGCGCGGGAAGGTCGGCGAGGGGTCGACGACGGAGATCTACAGCCTCGAGCGGGAGCGGTCGGTGCGCGACCGGACCGCCAGACAGGTGCTCGCGGAGGTCACGGAGCGGTACCGCACCCTGCCGTTCGCGACGCGGTGGTTCGACGTTCCGCGCGCGGAGATGGCGGTCCGACGGCTGGAACAGCAGGGCGTCCTCCACGGCTACCCCGTGCTGAAAGAGACCACCGGCGGCCTCGTGAGTCAGGCAGAACACACGGTGATCGTCACCGAGGACGGCTGTGAGGTGACGACCGCCTGAGGGGCGGCTACGCGTCGTTCATCCGGATCGCCGACTCCGAGCCGCAGTGTCGACAGGCCGCCACGCGGTACGGTTCGCGCGAGAACGCGGCGTTCTCGCTCGTTGCGCTCTCGGTCCGGATCTCCAGGCGCACGTCGTGTGGCGTCTCCCCGCCACAGCGGTCGCAGCGTTCGAGCACCCCCCCAGCGGTCCCGTCGGTCGCCATCACTCGACCGGTGGGGCGGTGAGGCGGTAAAACCCACCCCCGGGTGTCGCCGACGGAGCTAACCCCCCGGCGACACAGCCGGTCACATGGACCAGGTCTTCGCGCCGTGGCGCATCGAGTGGGTCGAGCGCGAGACGGACGCGGTCGACGGCTGTCCGTTCTGTGTCCTGCCCGCCCGCGAGGACGACCGCGAGAGCCGGATCGTCGCCCGGAGCGAACACGCCTTCGTCCTCCTCAACAACGCGCCGTACAACCCCGGCCACGCCATGGTGATCCCCGGCCGCCACGTCGCGGGCTACGCCGACCTCACCGACGCCGAACTCGCCGCCCACGCCCGGCTCCGGGTCCGGACCCTCCGGGCGATCCGCGAGGCGTTCGCCCCCGACGGCCTGAACACGGGGACGAACCTCGGCGGCGCGGCCGCGGGCGGGTCGATCGACGACCACGTCCACGAACACGTCGTCCCGCGGTGGTCGGGCGACACCTCGTTCATGCCCGTCGTGAGCGACACGAAGGTCATCGTGGAGGCCATCGAGGCGTCGTACGACCGCCTCCACGACGCGTTCGCGGGGCAGGAGGACGCGGAGGAGAGCGGGACGGGCGCGGTTCGGCTGCCGGTGTGAGAGACGTGGCGCGAACGGAGTGAGCGCCACGAGACCGAGCGCGGGGAACGGAGTTCCCGTGAGGAGGAACGACGAACGGGAGCAGGGAGCGGGAGCGACCGAGTGAGCCGCGCGAGGTGCGGGAGTACGCCGCTCCGCTCGCCACGCCCCACGCACGCTGCTCCGCGGGTCGCTTCGCTCCCCGCTCCGCCACGTGGCCCGCTCGCTCACTCCGTTCGCTCCCGCGCCCCGTTCCCGACACACACTTGCCTCGGCCCGACCACCGCCCGCCGTGGAGCGCCGCGACGCGGTCCGGCGGGCCGGCCTGGTGGTCCTCGCCGTCAACCTCGCGCTCGTCGGCGGGAAAGGCGCCGTCTGGGCGTGGACGGGCAGCCTCGCCGTCGGGTCCGAGGCGGTCAACAGCCTCGCGGACCTCGCGTACAGCCTCGTCCTCGTGGCCGGGCTCTACGTCACCACCCAGCCGCCCGACCCCGAGCATCCGCACGGCCACGAGCGGATCGAGCCGTTCGTCTCGCTGGTGGTCGCGCTCGGCGTGTTCGCCGCGGGTATCCTCGTCTTCCGTTCGGCGGCCGTCAGCGTCCTGAACGGGAGCTACGGGAGCGTTCCGGGCGTGCTCCCGGCGGCGATTCTCGTCGTCGGTGGGGCCGCGAAGGTCTGGCTCTACCGCTACTGCCGCCGGGTCGGGGTTCGCCACGACTCGCCCGCGATGGTCGCGACGGCGCTCGACAACCGCGCGGACGTCCTCACGGCGGGCGCAGCGCTCGTCGGCGTCATCGGCGCGAGCGCGGGCTACCCGGTCCTCGACCCGCTCGCGGCCGGCGCCGTCGCCGTGGGCATCTGCTACGCCGGCGTCGACATCGTGCGGGACAACGTGGACTACCTCGTCGGCGGCGCGCCGCCCGACGAGCTCCGGGAGGCGATCTTGGGGCGGGCGCTCTCGCACCCGCAGGTCCACGGCGCCCACGACGTGATCGCCCACTACGTCGGCCCCGAGGTGGACGTGAGCCTCCACGTCGAGGTGGAGGGCGACCTGACGCTACAGGAGGCCCACGAGATAGAGAGCGCCGTCGCCGAGTCCATCCGGGAGCTCGACGAGGTGGACGACGTGTTCATCCACGTCGACCCGCGCGAACTCGGCGAGTGGAAAGGAGAGTACGGCCTCGCGGAGCCGCCCGGACGGGGCGCGGGCGGCGACCCGCGCGAGCGGCGCTAGCGCTCGTCGTCGGCGTCCACGTCGTCGGGGACGTCCGCCGGGTCCTCCCGTGCCGCCGGACGCGGCACCCCCGATCCCCGCACCACGAGGAGGTAGAACCCGCCGGCGGCGGCGACGCCCGCGAGGGCCTGACCGGCGAGGCTCGTCCGCCCGGCCGGGTCCGCGAGTCCGACGCCGCCGCTCAGACAGAGCGCCGCGACGAGCAGGAGGTTGCCCCACCGCTCGGGCGGGTCGAACTCGTCCCACCGGGTCGCGACCCAGATTCCCGCGCCCACCCCCGCCGCCAGGAGGACGAGGTCGACTAGCACGGCCGCCCGAGCGCGTACACCGTGCGCGCCTCCGTCACCTCGACGGACAGGCGGTCGCCGGGCGCGACGCCCCACTCGTCGGCGTTCTGGACGACGATCTGCCGGTAGGCGTCGTCGCGGCACTTGACCGAACTCCCCGTCCCGGGGCGGACGGCCTGGACCTCCCGCTCGGTGCCGACCATCGCGTCGTACGCCTCGTCGCAGACCTCCCGTTTGAGCTCCGAGAGCGCCTTCGAGCGCTCCTTCTTGAGCGTCCCGCCGAGGCCCTTCATCTCGGCGGCGTCGGTGCCGGGGCGCTTCGAGAACCGCGTCACGTTGATGCGCTCGGGGCGCACCGCCCGCACGAGGTCCATCGTCTGCTGGAAGTCGTCGTCGTCCTCGGTCGGGAAGCCGACGATGAGGTCGGTGGCGAGGGTCCACTCGTCGAGCGCGTCGTCGAACGCCGCCACGACCTCGCGGAACTCGTCGGCGGTGTGCTGGCGGCGCATGTCGGCGAGCACCTCGGTGCTGCCGGACTGGACCGGCGCGTGGAGGAAGTCGTAGAGCTCGTCGTTCTCGGCGAAGACACGCGCCAGCTCGTGGCGCACGCCGTGGACGCCCTTCGGGTTCGCCATCCCGAGGCGCACGCGGAAGTCGTGGCCGGGGTCGAGCGCACAGACCTCTTCGAGGAGGTCGGGGAGCAGGCTCTCGCCCTGGTTGATGTCCCAGCCGTACACCCCGGTGTCCTGCCCGGTCAGGCGGAGTTCGGTCGCGCCGGCGTGGAGCAGCGCCCGGGCGTGGTCGACGTTCTCCGCGACCGGCGGCGACTCGATGCGCCCCGTCGCGCGCTTCGTGATGCAGTACGAACAGTCGCTCATACAGCCGCGCGCGAGCGGGAGGATGCCGATCTCGCCGTCGAGCACCGGCTGTGAGTCCGGCGTCGTCGTCGGGCACTCGCCGTTCCGGACCGCGGTCGGCACCTCCTCCCAGTGACAGACCCGCGCGTCCAGGTCGTCGAACTGCTCGCCCTGCGCGAGCGCCATACAGCCCGTGACGATCAGGTCCGCCGTCTCGTCGGCGAGTTCTCGGGCGCGCCGGTACATGTTGCGCTCCGTCTTCTCCACGACGGTGCAGGTGTTGAGGATGGCCACGTCCGCCGCCGTCGGCCCGTCGACGGGGTGGTGGCCGGCGTCGCGGAGCCGCCGCTCTATCTCCCGGCTCTCACCCCGGTTGGCCGTACAGCCGTACGTCTCGATGTGGTAGCTGGCCATCCAGTCACCTTTGTCTTCGCCCCGGCGAGCAAAAGGTCGACGGTCCGCGGTGCTACTCGGGCGCGCCCGCCAGTATCTCGACGCCGCTCGACGCGCCGATCCGTTCGGCGCCCGCGTCGAGCATCGCGACGGCCTCCTCGTAGCTCCCGATCCCCCCGCTCGCCTTCACTGGGAGGTAGTCGGCCATCCGCTCGACGTCCGCGACCGTCGCGCCGCCGCCCGCGAACCCGGTCGCGGTCTTGAGCATCGCGGCGTCGGCGGCGACGGCGCACTCGCAGGCACGGGCGAGCTCCTCGTCGGTGAGGAGCGGCGCCTCGACTATCACCTTGACCGGCGTCGGCACCGCCGCGACGGTCTCGGAGAGCTCCGCGCGGACGGCGTCGTCCTCGCCCGCCTTCAGCCGCCCGACGTTGAGCACCACGTCGAGTTCGTCGGCGCCGGCCTGCCACGCGAGCGTCGCCTCCTCCCGTTTGGCCTCCGGGTCGTGCTGGCCGTGCGGGAAGCCGACGACGGTGGCGACCGTCAGGTGCTCGTACCCCGCCGCGAGCGCGAGATAACACGGCGGAACACAGGCGTTCATCCCGTTGTCGGCAGCCTCGGCCAGACACCGACGGGCGTCGCCGGGCGCCGTCGCCGGCCCGAGGACCGTGTGGTCGATCCGGGGCGCGAGGGCCGCGCGTTCGATCATGGGTGCCCGTCGCGGGCAGAGCGCAAAAGCTTCGGGTCGCGCCGGAGCGCAAGGCTTTCGCCCCGACCGCCGCCCTCGATCCCATGGTCCTGCCCGCGGGCTTCGCGCTCCCGCCCCTGCCGTACCTGCTGGGGCTGACGCTCGGCCTCGCCGCCGTCGGCGCCGCCCTCGCCGCGCGTCGCCCGGCCGTCGAGGAGCGACACGTCCTCGCGCTCGTCCCGTGGGTGCTCGCCGGCGCGACGGCACACGTCCTCTACGTCGTCGAGGCGCTCCCCGCCGTTGTCCGCCCGCTCGCCGGGACGCCGGCCGTCTACGCGGCGGTCGCCGTCGTCGCCGGCGCGGCGTGGGCCGGCCTCGACGCCGCCGGCCGCGACCCGGCCCGACCGCTCGGGGCCGTC
>JAZKRX010000022.1:0-35202 GCA_036626375.1 Haloferacaceae archaeon | reverse complement strand
ACGGCCATCCACAAGTTCGCGACGGCGGCGACGCTCGCGGACTGGAACATCCGCGTCCCCGACGCCCTGCTCGCGCTCTCGAACGACCGGCTCAACCGGGACCGGGAGCGCTTCGGCGACGTCGGCGTCTACAAGACCGCGATCGGCACGCACGGCGGCGGGACGTGGAAGGTGGACCTCACCGAACCCGTCAACCCCCGCGTGGGCACCCGGCAGGCGTTCCTCCAGGAGCTCTTGGAGCGCGGCGAGGCACCCAACCGCGACCTCCGTGCGTACGTCGTCGGCGGCGACCTCGTCGGCGCGATGTACCGTTACGCACCCGAGGGCGACTGGCGAACGAACGTCGCGCTCGGCGGCACGGTTGCCGACGCGGCCGACGACATCTCCGAGTCCGCCGCCGAGACGGCGCTCTACGCCGCTGAGGTGCTGGGGCTGGACTACGCCGGCGTCGACCTCATCGAGGGGAGAGACGGCGAGTGGTACGTCCTCGAGGTCAACCCCACCGCCGGGTTCAAGGGGCTGTTCGAGGCGACCGGACGCTCGCCCGCGCCCCACATCGCGCGGCTGGCGATCGAACGGGTCGGCGGCGACGTGGACGACCGACGGGTCGAGGAGCTCTCTGCCAGCCTCGACGACTCCGTCCCCGACTGCAAGCCCCGCGTCGACCGGCCGGGGCCCGCGGGCGGCGCGGTCGTCGGCTACGTCGAGGAGGTCGTCGTCTCCGGCACCAGCGGCTCGACCCAGGCGTACGCGAAATCGGACACCGGCGCGACCCGGACGAGCATCGACACCTCGCTCGCGGCCGAGATCGGGGCCGGCCCGATCAAGAGCATGACGCGCGTGAAGTCGGGGAGCATGAAGTCGGGGAAGGCCCGGCCGGTCGTCGACCTCGTGGTCGGCGTCGGCGGCACCCAACACACCGTCACCGCGAGCGTCGAGGACCGTTCGCATATGGGCTACCCCCTCCTCCTCGGGCGGGACATCCTCCAGCACTACCGCGTCGACGTGCAGCGCCGCGCCGACGCCGGCGCGACGAGCGACGACGAGGAGGCGGAGTTCCCGGAGGAGTAGCGGCTCAGCCCAGCTCCCGGAGCGGCACCGCGGGGTTCCCGCCGACCAGCACCCCCGCCGGCACGTCGTCGACGACCACCGCGCCCGCCCCGACGACCGCGCGGTCCCCGACCGTCACGCCCGGCGTGAGGACCGCCCGCCCGCCGACCCAGACGTCGTCGCCGACCGTCACCGGCTCCGCGCGTTCGAGCCCCGCCGCCCGCGCCTCGGCGTCGAGCGGGTGGGTGGCGGCGTAGACACCGACCCCCGGCCCGAGCAGACAGTTCGCCCCGAACTCGACCCGCGCGGTGTCGAGGACGACACAGCCGACGTTGGCGTAGAACCCGTCACCCACGGCGAGGTTGTAGCCGTAGTCACAGTGAACGGGCGGCTCGACGTGGACGTCGTCGCCCGTGCTCCCGACCAGGTCGCCGAGGATGGCCGCGCGCCGGGCCGGCTCGCGCTCCGTCGTCCCGTTGTACGCCCGCGCGAGCCGTCGCGCGCGCCGCCGGTCGGCGGTCAGTTCGGGGTCGCTCGGGTCGTACGGCTCCCCGGCCAGCATGCGTTCGCGTTCGTCGGTCATGGCCCGGTCTCGCCCGGGGGAGGGAAACGGCTGTCGTCAGTCGGCCGCGAACACCGCCGCGTCGGCGTCGTCGTCCTCGTAGAACCGCCAGAGGAGCCGCGTTGCGTACGAGCGGCCGGGTGCCCAGCGAGCCGCGACTTCGCGCATCCCCTCCCGGTCGTCGTCCGGGAGGCCGTACAGCGCCGTCATCGCTCGCCGTACGGCCAGGTCGCCGACCGGAAAGACGTCCTCGCGCCCGAGCACGAAGATGAGGTACAGCGACGCGGTCCACTCCCCGAGGCCGTAGACCGCGGTGACCGCCGTTCGCACCGCCTGTTCGTCGGCGTCGCCGAGCGTCGCCGGGTCGATCCGTCCCGCTGCCCACGCCTCGGCCGCCTCGCGGAGGTACCGGGCCTTCTGTGTGCCGAGCCCCGCGTCCGCGAGCGTCGCGGGGTCGGCCGCGAGCGTCGCCTCGGGCGTGACGCCGCCGTCGTAGGCCGGCAGGGCGAACAGCCGCTCGCGGGTGGCCCGGGCGGCCGCGGTGGAGACCGACTGTGAGACGATCGAGCGCGCGAGCCGCCGGAACCCCTCGCCGGGGGCGGTGGGCGCGATCTCGGGCGTGCCGTAGCGCTCGACCAGCGCCGCGGTCACGGGGTCGGCGCGGAGGCTGGCGGTCGGGTCGGCCGTCACGCCACGCGCTCCGGCGCCGCCGCAGATGGCGCTTTCGCCCGGGGAAAGCCTCAACGGCGCGCCCGGCGAGTGGCTGTCATGGACGCCGAGACCGTCGAGCGCGTCGCGGTGGTCGGCGCCGGCCCGACCGGCCGGGGCGTCGCCGAGGTGGCGGCGCTCGGAGGGATGACCGTCGCGCTCCGTGGCCTCACCGCCGCGGACGCAGCGGAGGGGCGCCGGCAGATCGGTCGGCACCTGGACGACCTGGTCGAGCGCGGCCGCATCCGCAGAGACGCCGCCGAGGCGACGCTGGCACGCGTCGAGCCGTACGGCGAACTCGCGGCCGCCGTCGCCGACGCCGACCTCGTCGTCGAAGCCGTCCCCGACCGACAGTCGGTCCGCCGGGACGTCTACGGTTCGCTCGCGGGACTTCCGCCCGCCCGGGCCGTCCTGGCGACGGCAGCGCCCGGCGTACGGGTCGCCGACGTGGCTTCGCTCGGCGACCGACCCGACCGGACCTGCGGGCTCCGGACGTTCCCGCCCGCGGTCGCCCGGCGCGTCGTCGAGGTGGTCGGCGGCCCGGCCACCGCGCCAGCGACGCTCTCTCTCGTCGCCGGCGTCGCCGAGCGACTGGGGCGCGAGGTGATTCGTCTCCCGGACGACCCACCGGGCGGGGTGGTCGACCGGGTCCTCGCGCCGACGGTCAACGAGGCCGCGTGGCTGGTCACCGAGGGTGTCGCGCCCGCCGCCGTCGACGCGAGCGCACGCGCCGCCGCCGTGGGGGTCGGCCCGCTCTCGCTCGCCGACCGGTTCGGGCTCGGTCGCTGTCTGTCCGTGCTCGAACACCTCGCCGACGACAACGGCGAGACGTACGAACCCGCGCCCGCGCTCCGGGAGCGAGCCGCGGACGGCCCGCTCGGACCGACTCCCGGCGGCGGGTTCCACGACGGGACCGACGAAGCCGACGCAGACGCGGACGAGGCCCAGGGCCGTCGGCTGGTCGCCGTCTTCGCGCGCGAGACGGCGGCGCTCGACGCCGCCGGAGTCGCCGACCCGCGGACGACCGACCGCGCCGTAGGGCTGGCGACCGGGGTCCCTCGCGGGCCCGCGCGACTCGCCGACGACGCCGGTGTCGACGCCCTCGTCGCGGCGCTCGACGCGGCCCGCGAGGCGACCGGACACCCGCGCTACGCGGCTGGCGCGCTCCGCGACCGGACCGACCGGCCGTTCTACGGCGCCGACACCCTCGCCGCCGGCGTGCGCGGCGAGCGGCTGCCGGACCGCCCCGGCGTCGCGCGGGTGGTCGTCGACCGGCCGGGGCGGGCGAACGCGCTGGACGTCGAGAGCGTCCGTGCGGTCGCGCGGTGGGTCGAGGCGTTCGCGGCCGACGACGAGGTTCGGGCAGTCGTCGTGACCGGCGCCGGCGGGACGTTCTGCGCGGGCGTCGACCTCGGCGCGGCGCCGCTACGGACCCGCGACCGTGAGGCGGCGACCGACTTCGCCCGCGCCGGGCAGCGCGCGCTCGCTCGGGTGGCGCGAGCGGACGTACCGGTCGTGGCGGCGATAGCCGGCGCGTGTCTGGGCGCCGGACTGACGCTCGCGGCCTGCGCCGACCTCCGGGTGGCCACGGAGGGCGCGACGTTCGGCCACCCGGCGAGACACCTCGGCCTGGCGCCCGCGTGGGGCGGGACCGTGCGCCTCCCGGCCGCGCTCGGCGACGGCCGCGCCCGCGAACTCCTGTTGACCGGCGCACGGTACGACGCCGCGCGCCTCCGGAGCGACGGGTTCCTCACCGCAGTGGTCGGCGACGGTCCGGCGCTGCGGCGCCGCGCCCTGACGCTGGCGGCCGGCCTCGCGGACGCGTCGCCGGCCGCGATATCGGCGGTCCGCGGGTCGCTCCGGGCGGGCCGCGAGGCGTCTGCCGAGGCGCTCGACGCGGAGGCCGAGGCGTTCGGCCGCCTCGCGGTCACCGACGAGGCGCGCGCGGCGCTCCGGGCCTATCGGGCGTGACCAACGGCGGCGAAGGGGAGCGCTTTTGACTCGGCCCGCCCGAGCGTCGACTGCAGCCGCTCGGTTGGTGTAGTCCGGCCAATCATGTTGGCCTTTCGAGCCGACGACACGGGTTCGAATCCCGTACCGAGCAATACAGCGAGCGAACGGAGAGAGCGAGCGAAGCACGCAGGGGAGGGATTCGAATCAGGGAGCGGCTCTGCCGCGACCGTGGTTCAAATCCCGTACCGAGCATCGGAGCGAGCAGGACGACGCCCGGAGCGCTCTGAGCCGGGAAAGACGCGTCGACGACCGTCCGACTCTCGTCCCGGGCAGCGTACGGGCCGTGTACCGTCTATCCCGTCCGACTCCCCAGGGATCCGCACACGCCGGGAGTCAAACACACGCACGATAGTATCAGACACACGGCTAGTCTGTTTTTACGATCACTCACACAGTGTGAACAGTTTTTACGATCCCGGGGTCGATAGGACGACGATGCCACTCTCGCGGACATCCGGGGCGGTCGAGAGAGACGGGGAGAGCGGGACGCTCTCGAAGGACCTGGTGTTCACGATGCTCAGCAACGGTCGCCGCCGCCACGTCATCCACTGTCTCAAACAGCGCGACGAACGCGTGACCATCCGCGAGCTCTCGCGGCAGGTCGCCGCGTGGGAGAACGGCATCGAGCCGGAGGCGCTCGACTACAAGCAGCGCAAGCGAGTGTACACCTCGCTCCACCAGACCCATCTCCCGAAGCTCGACGACGCGAGCATCGTCGACTACGACCGCGACCGCGGAACCGTGGCGCTCGACGACGCCGCGCGGGAACTGGAGGTGTACATGGAGGTCGTCCCCGAGAACGAACTGCCGTGGAGCGTCTACTACCTCGGGCTCGCGGTCCTCTCGATGGCGCTCGTCCCGCTCGTCTGGCTCGACATCGTCCCGTTCGCCGGGGTTCCGGACATCGCGCTCGCGGCGCTCGTCGCCGCCGCCTTCGGCGTCTCGGCCGGGCTCCAGGCGTACTACTCGAACGACGGGCGACTCGGCACCCCTGGCCCGCCGCCGGCCGCGGCCTCGCAGTCGGAGCCGTCCGTCGTCGAGAGCGAGGACTGACCGCTCACCGCAGCTTCTCGTAGGACGCGTCGAGGTTGAGCATCGGCGCCGGGTAGTCGACGCCGAGTTCCACGCCGTGGTCCGCCTGCTCGCCCTCGCTCATCTTCCACGGCTCGTGGGCGTACTCCGGAGGGAGCGAGTCGAGTTCGGGCAGCCAGCGGCGCACGTACGCCGCCTCCCCGTCGTACTTGCGCGCCTGCTTGACCACGTTGAAGTAGCGGTCCCGGGAGTCGTTGCCCACGCCCGCGATGTACGCCCAGTTCCCGTAGTTCGAGGCGGGGTCGTAGTCGACCAACTGCGTCTCGAAGTACGCCGCGCCCCGTCGCCAGTCGATCCGGAGGTTGTTCGCGAGAAAGGAGGCGACGTTCTGCCGGCCGCGGTTGCTCATGTAGCCCGTCTGGTTCAGCTCCCGCATGTTCGCGTCCACGAACGGGACCCCCGTCTCGCCGGCGCACCACCGCTCGAACTGCCGGGCCGCTTCGTCGTCCGCCGCGGGGTCCCGCCAGTCGATGTCGTGCCGGCCGCGGAGGCCGCCGGGCGCGAAGAACGCCGTGCCGTGTTTCGCGACCTGGAACTGGAAGAAGTCGCGCCAGATCAGTTCGAACCGGAGCCAGTACGTCGAGTCGTTCGAGACCCGCAGGTCCTCGTACCGGTCGACCTCCGCGTTCACGTACCGCGGCGACAGACACCCCTCGTTGAGCCACGGCGAGAGCTTCGAGGAGTAGCCCTGTCCGAGCATCCCGTTTCGCGTCTCCTTGTACTCGCGCAGGCGGTCCTCGTCCCAGAGGTAGGTCTCGACGCGGTCGAGCGCCGCCGACTCCCCGCCCGCGAACGGCAGAACCCCACGCTCGTCGGTCGACGGGTCGGCGACGCCGAGGTCGTCGAGGGTCGGAACCGCGCCCGACTCGGGCGCGTCGGCCGGGAGCGGCGGGAGGTCGGGCGTTCCGAGCGGCGCCCGGACGCTCGCGTCGGCCTCGACGGACTTGCGGAAGGTCGTGTATGTGTCGGAGACGTTCCGGTAGCCGTCGGGGAGGTCGTTGACGTGATAGAGCGTGTGGCCCCAGTACCGCCGGGCGTCGACGCCGCCCTCGCGGAGCGCCGCCCGGGTCGCGCCCTCGACGCCGGCCTCCTCGGGACACGGCGAGGTGTGGAGGTGGACCGCGTCGGCGTCGACGGCCGCCGCGACCGCGGCGACAACGCGCTCGGGTCGCCCCTCGCGGACGAGCAGGTCGGAGCCACGGTCGCGCAGCGACCCGCGGAGGTCCGCGACCGACTCCCGCCGGAGCCGCGCGCGGTGGCCGCCGGTCTTCTCGAAGCGAAAGGAGTCGCGGCCGCCGTACGCCGCCTCGCCGTACTCGCGCGGGTCGAACGCGTAGACCGGGAGGAGGCGGTCCGCGGTCGCCGCCTCGGTCAGCGCCTCGTTGTCGTGGAGACGGAGGTCGCGACGGAACCAGACGACCGCCGTCGTCGAGGTGTCGGGCATTCGAGGATCACACGAGCGCGCGCGACCTGAATGCTACGGCGGCCGCCGCCGTCGCTTCGCGGCCCGCCCCTCGCCACGCGGCGCCGCGGCTCGCTTCGTTCGCCGCTCCGCCTCGTGGCGCGGCCCATAGGTCCGCGCCACGCCTACGCCAGCCACTCCTCCGGCTTCGTGTCGTAGTCCACCTCGCTCGCCGCGATGCGCTCCTCGACGTCTGCGTCGAGGTCGTGGGTCTCGAACCGTTCGCCGTCGTACCGGATGCGCCGGCCGACCTCCTGGGGCGTCGGCTCGCGGTTCCGCCGCCGGGCGATCTCGAGGTCGTGTTCGTCGTACTCCTTGACGATGGTCGCGAGGTTCACCGGCCGGCCCCAGAGCTCGTAGGCTCGCTCGAGGACGCCTTTCGCCTGCTCGACGTCGAGCGTCACGCCGTTGTACTCGTGGCCGAGGAGCAGTTCGCCGCGGTTCTCGAAGTTGCCGTCGTAGACGTTGACGGTGGGTTTCCCGAAGTTCGTGAACTGCAGGAGGAGCTTCTTCTTGACGTCCTCGTACTCCGCGCTCGTCACGCGGTAGTCCCCGGACGAGCGCGCGAACTCGTAGGTGAAGTAGTGGTTGTCGCGGACGAACTCCTCCGTGAGGAAGGCGTCGACGAAGGTGACGTCGTTGTGGCTCTCGCGCACCTCGCGCATCCGCTCCCAGCCGGCGCCGCGGTCGATGTCCGCGACCGCCTCCTCGACGGTCGCGTACCGCGCGTCGTCGAACAGGTACCGCGCCGTCTCCGTCAGCGTCTCGCGGCTCACCCGCCGGAGGAACCCGCGGTACTGTGGCTTCGCGAGCGAGAAGTGTCGCTCCGCGAGCCCCTCGTGGGTGAGTAGCTTCCACGGGTACGCCTCGGCGTCGAGGTCGCCGGAGAGCGCCCGGTCGACCCCCTCGGGGTCGACCCGCGGGTCGCCGTCTGCGGCCAGGTCCGCGAGGTCGTCGAGGGCGTCCGGGCCGGCGCCCGCTATCGCGGGGTGGGGCTCGAGCAGCCGCTCGACCTCGTCGAACTCCACCGTCTCGTGGAAGTTCCCCGGCGTCACCCCCTCGACCCGGAGCAGGCGCTCTATCACCTCGCGCCGGTTGGTCGTGTTCTCGACGTACTCCCAGAGCTCCTTGCCCAGCTTGTAGGGGTTGAGCCCGGGCGAGCCGAGCACCCGCGCCTGGTGGTCGGCGTAGGTGAGGAACTCGTCGGTGCCGGCGAAGCGCTCCTCGCCCATCATCAGCGACTCCCAGTAGGCCGCCCACCCTTCGTTCATCACCTTCGTCACCCGCTGTCCGGCGAAGTAGTACGCCTCACGCCGGAGGATCTCGAGCACTTCGCGCTGCCAGTCGTCCATCTCGACGGCGCGGCCGGTCTCCTCGTCGTAGCACATCCCGTGCTCTCGGAGGTACGCCAGCACGTCCCGCCGTGGCTCGTCGAGGCGGGCCTCGGCCTCGGCCTCGGCGCGCGCCTCCAGCCACTCCTCGTCGAACACCTGCCCGCGCACGTCCGGCGAGAGGTCCATCTCCTCGAGCCGGTCGCGCAGGTCCTCGGGGTCGAGCTCCTCGCCCGCCTCGACGGTCTCTGCGTAGGCGCTGTGCTGGTCGATGGTGTCCGTGAGCGTCGAGACGGTGTCGACGAACCGCTCGACTGTCTCGCGGCCGATCTCGGGGTCGTTCATGTACCCCTCGATCGTCTCGGCGTGACGTTCGAGCATCGCCGCGGCGTTCGGGCCGCGCGGGCGGTCGTCGTCGCGTTCGACCTGCGTCCCTGCCGTTCCGCGGCTCCCTCCGGTCGCCGCTCCATCTCGCGGCTCGCTTCCCCCGCGCCGCGCATCGTCTGCCCGGTCGCCGCTGTCGACGAACAGCCCGAACCACTCGTTGTTCGCGAAGAAGTCGGCGTGGGCCTCGACGTGGGTGATCACCGCCTTCTGGTCGGCCAGCGAGTTCGACTCCTGGAGAAAGGCGTTCGCGGGGTCGTCGTTGTTGACGATCTCGAACGCCTTGCCCAGCCCGAACTGGCTCTGTTTCCGCTGGCGGTCGTACTTCATTCCCCAGCGCCAGTGGGGGTACCGCGTCTGAAAGCCGTCGTAGGCGATGAGCTGGTTCATCTCCTCGTTCGTGACGACCCAGTAGTTCACCCGGTAGGGGTCGAGGCCGAGCTTCCGGGCCAGTTCCCCCGCTTCCCGGACCGGCTCTTCGAGCTGTGCGGCGGCGCGTCGTGCGGCGGTGCGGTCGTCTCTCATTCTGCCTCCTCCGTCGAGAGAATCTCGTAGATCGCGTCGGTCACGTCCTCCGGCTCGGAGACGTACGCGACGACGACGCCGTCGTCGCCCCCGAACGCCGACTCCACCTCCTCCGCGTGGGTCGCGTTGATCGCCGTCCCGCCCGGCTGGGTCTCGACGTACGCGTGGAGGTTCGCCGGAATCGACCGCATCAGCGGGACGACGTTCTCGGTCGTGTCGTTCGAGGAGTTCTCCGAGTCCCCGGCCGCGAGAACGTAGCGGTTCCACTCGTCCCACGGGTACTGCTCTTCGAGGATCTCCTCCGTCAGTTCGTACGCCGACGAGATCCGGGTGCCGCCGCCCGAGCGGATGCCGAAAAAGTCCTCGCGCTCGACCTCCCACGCGTCGGCGTCGTGGGCGACGTAGACGAACTCCGCGCGGTCGTACTTGCCCTGGAGGTACCAGTCGAGCGGGGAGAACGTGCGCTCGACCAGCTCTCGCTTGCGCTCGCGCATCGACCCCGAGACGTCCCGGATGTTCACCACGACGACGTTGCGCTCGGGGCGCGTGACGGTCTCGGGGTGGCGGTAGCGCTCGTCCTCCCGGCGGAAGGGGACGTGCCGGAGCCCCTCGCGGCGGATGCGCTCGACCGCGGTCTCGCGCTCGACGTTCGCGTCCATCTCCGCGAAGGAGTCCCACGTCCCCCGCTCGTCTCCCGCCTCCTCCCACGCGTCGACGACGAACGCCCGCGAGACGAGGACGTGCTGCTCCCGGAGCCACTCGAAGACGTCGTCGGGCTCTGCGCCCGCGACCCGGACCGCCTCGCGGACGTAGTCCTCGTCGAAGTCGGTCGCGAGCTTGCGCTTCAGTCCGCGCTTGAAAAAGCGCTCGAAGTCGAGGGTGGAGTTCGGCCCCGAGCGGGTGAGCTCGGTGAAATCGCCGTCGACCTCCTCTATCACCTCCTTGCCCTTCGGCTCCAGGTCGAGGCCGAGTGCCTCGTCCAGCTCTTCGGCGAACTCCTCGGGGTCCATCTCGTAGTACTCGTGGTCCCCGCCCTCCTCGCCTGGCTGGCCCTCCTCGTCGCCGTCGTCGCCGGGTTCGACCGGCTGGCCGGGTTCGGGCGTCCCACCCTGGCCCTGTCCGACGCCGCCGACGTCCCGCTTGTCGTAGGCGAACTCGGGCAGGTCGACGATCTTTATCGGCACCCGGACGGCGTCCGGGCCGCTCCCGCCGAGGTCGCCGTGTTCGATGAACTCCGTGAGGTCCTCGCGGCGCTCCTCGCCGACCTCGCGGAACCGTTCGAGGTCCTCTCTCAGTCCCATTCGTGGGCCACCTCCCGGAACACCTTGCGCGAGGTCAGCTCGGCCGACGCGGGCGAGTAGCCACGGTCGACCAGCCGGTCGATCGTCTCTCCTTTGATCCGCGCCGTCTCCGTGTCGGCCGGCGGGTCGGCCCACTGGTGGGGGTCGAGTTCCGGGAACAGGCGCCGGACGTCGTCCCAGTCGGTTGTCTCGAGCACCGACCGGATCATCGGCACCTCGCCGAGGTCGACCTCGCTGACCGAGAACCCCTCGTCGCGGTTCTCCCACGCGTAGCGGTTCAGCGCGGTGATGATCTGGTCACGCCGGAACCGCTCGACCTCGGGACCGGGCTCGTTGCCCGTGTAGTCCGCGTCTTCGAACCGTCCCAGGTGGTCCGTCTCGAACAGCTTCATCAGCAGCGGGTCGGGGTCGACCGGCCCGCGTTCGGTCTCGACCTGCTCGTCGCCCGCCCACGCGTAGACGTGCTCGACGTACTCCTCGACGGTCGCGGCGTCGACGCCCGTCTCCGCGAGGACGGCGTCGCGCACGTCCGCGGCCTGTCGGTCGAAGACGTGCTCTTTCGCGGCGGCGACGCGGCTCTCGTACTCCGCGACCTCCGCGCGCGAGAACACGGGCGCCTCGTCCAGTCCCTCTGCCATCGCGTCGAGCACGTCGTCCGGGGTCAGCACCGACTCGACGGGGAGGTCGGGGTGCGACCGGTCGCGGTCTCCCGCCAGCAGGTCTGCCACCGTGTCGCGGGTGTAGGTGACCGGGACTCCGTGGGTGCCGTCCTCGCCGGCGACGTCGAACTCGCTCGCGTCGACCCGCTCGCCGTCCTCGCCGCGGATCCACCCGCGGTCGAACAGCAGCGCCTTGTCCACGAGCGTCAGGTCGGGCGGCAGCGCCTCGGCGTCGAGGCGGGTGAGGACGGCGTACGTCGCCGCCGCCTCGACCGTGTGCGGCGCGAGCTCGCGCTCGACTATCCGGCCGTCGCTCCCGCGCGTCGAGACGAGAAGCGGCGCGCGCACCCGGTCGTCTATCTCCTCGGGGTCGGTCGCGTCCCACACCGCGGTTTCGTCGGTCAGCTCGCGGCGCACCAGCTCCGCTTCGAGCGAGAGGTTCGTGAGGTAGCCGAACTCGTGGCGGTCCAGGCGGCGCTTCAGCGCCTTCAGCGGGTCGCGGCCGTTGCGGTCCGCGAACTTGTCCAGCTCCGCGTCGAGGTCCGGGTTCGAGATGACGACGAGCTGGGTGTCGATATCCATGCCAACTCCTTTGTCGAGTTTCACCCGTCCCTCGTCGGGGACGTTCAGCAGCTTCCGGAGCAGGTCGGCGTGCTGGCTGGCGTCCTCGACGACCGTCAGCAGGCCGTTGCCCTGCGAGAGGACGCCGTCGTAGCTGAACGCCTGCGGGTTCTTCCGCCCGCGGGAGCCGAGCTCGCGGAGCATCCCGGGCATCCACGAGCCGACCAGCCGCTCTTTCGGCGTGCCGTCGTCCTCGGCGTGGAGGACCCCGATGCCGCGCCCCACGTCGACGACGAAGTTCTTCACCCGGAGATGTTTCGACGCGGTCACCGCCGAGAACAGGTCCTCGCGCCCGGCGCGTCGGTACCGCTCTTCTAAGTGGTCGTACGCCTCGCGCGAGAACGGGTCGAGCTCGGCCTCGACGGTCGTCGGGATGTGGTCGTCGCTCGCGGCGTTCAGGTCCGCGAGCAGGTCCGCGCGGACCGACTCGGGGAACACGGAGAGCGGGTGGGTCTGCACCGGGCTGGCGTACCAGTCCGACTCGTCCTCGGGGACCGTCTCGCCGTAGGAGAGCCCGCGCGCGTCGCTCGCCTCGGCGCTCGCGACGTTCCACTCGACGGTGTAGCGCCGGCCGGCCTCGGTCTTCGAGTACTCGCGCAGGCCGTTGATCAGACACCGCTTCAGCTCCGACTTGCCCGTCGCCGTCGGCCCGTCGAACCAGACTATCTTCTCGCCTTTGCCACGGTCCGCGGCGATCGTCCGCAGGTCGTCGACGAAGGCGTTCAGCACCTCGGTGTTGCCGAGCACCGCGTGTTCGCCGTCGTTGTGCGGGTCGTCGAAGAAGCGGTAGCGCTCGCGCTCCTCGCCCTCCTCTATCACCGTCCGGGTTCCCATCGACTCCACCGCCTCGAGGAGGTACTTCGCGGCGTGGGAGGCGATCGACGGCCGCTCGAACGCCCGCTCGACGTACTCGGCGAGCGAGAGCGGCGGCTCGTACGCCGCGTCCAGTTCGCGGTCGGCGCGCCGCGTGTAGTCGTGCTCGGGTCCCGGGTCGTGCTCGCGCATCAGCTCCCCTCTTCGAGTTCGCTTTTGGCCACCTCCGCGCCGGCGAACTCGAGCACCTCGGCGGCGCCGTCCCGGGAGTAGCCCCGGTCGACCAGCGCCTCGACCCACGCGTTGCGCTCCTCGTCGTCCAGCTCGTTCGCGCTCACCAGCGCCGAGAAGTTGATGTTGTGTTTCTTGTCCTCCCAGAGCTTGCGCTCTAGGGCCCGGCGCAGCCGGTCGTTCTCCCGCGGGTCGAACCCACGGCCCTCGCGGGCGCGCCGCGACACCCAGTTCGACACCTCCTGCCGGAAGTCGTCTTTCCGGTCCGCGGGCACGTCCAGCTTCTCCTCAACGCTCCGGAGGAACGTCTCGTCCGGCTCCTGCTCGCGGCCGGTCAGTTCGTCCTCGACGGTGGAGTCGTCGATGTACGCCATCACGTGGTCCATGTACTTCTCGCCCTGCCGGCGGATCTCGTCCAGGTCGTACGCGAGCGCGTGGCGCACGTCGTCGATCGCGCGCTCTTTGTACTCCTCGCGGACGAGTTCGAGGTAGCGCTGGTAGCGCTCGACGTTCTCCTCGGGGATCGAGCCGTGGTTCTCCAGGTTCTGCTCGAAGTGCGTAAACACCGAGAGCGGCGAGAGGTAACCCCGCTCGCGGTGGGTGGCGTCCATGATGGCCTCGGCGATCTCGTCGCCGATGAACCGCGCCGAGACGCCGTCCATCCCCTCGGCGATGTCCGTCGCCTCCTCGGCCTCCTCGCGGAGCTTCCGGACGTCGACGTCGTCGCCGTCGTCGATCTCGCCGTTGTACGCCTTTGCCTTCTGGACGAGCGAGACGTTGCCGTCCGGCTCTTCGATCCGGGTCAGAACTCCAAAGAGGCCGGCCATCTCCATCGCGTGGGGCTCGATATGCATGTCCGGCACGTCCGCGTTCCGCAGCATCTTCCGGTAGATCTCGGCCTCCTGCTCGTACTCTAAGACGTACGGGAAGTCGATCCGCTTCGTGCGGTCGTTGAACGCCTCCATCTTCTCGTCGCCCTTCTTGTCGCGGTACTCGGGCATGTTCGTCCGCCCGACGATCACCTGGTCGATGTCGATCCGCGGGTTGTTCTTCGGCTTGATCGTCTGCTCCTGGGAGGCGTGGAGGAAGTCGTAGAGGAACTCGCGCTGAAGTTTGAGAAGCTCCTCGCCCGAGAACAGTCCTCTGTTCGCGTTACAGAAGGCGCCGGAGTAGTCGAACGCCCGCGGGTCGCTCTCGCCGTAGACCGCGATCTTCGAGTAGTTGACGTCACCCGTCAGTTCGGTCTCGTCCTGGTTTTTCTTGTCCTTGGGCTCGAACGTCTCGACGCACTGGCGCTTGTTCTCGCTCGCGGCCAGCCGGACGACCTCGACGTGGTTCTCGATCACCTGTTGCAGGTCGTCGTTGTACGCCGCGAGCAGCCGGTCCATGTAGAACTCGCTGGCGGGGTCGAGCGAGCGCTCGTTTCGGATCGTGTAGGGCGCGTCGAGCGTCTCGTTCAGGCGCTCGATCACCCGGTCGCGCTGGCCCTGCGGGAGGAGGACGAGCGGGTCCTGGTGCATCGGAGACTCCACCACGTCGTCGGCGGGGTCCTGGTCCTGGATGACGTCGGTGAGGTCCGTCCACCGGAAGGTGTACATCCGGCCCGCGTCGCTCATCGTGTAGTCCTCGAAGTACCGCCGGACCATCCAGTCGAAGTGGGACTTGCCAGAGCCGACGGGGCCGAGGAGGAGCTTGATCCGCTTTTCCGGCCCCAGACCGCGGGCGCCCGACTTCACCTTGTTGACGAACTCGTGGATCGCCTCGTGGACCTCGCGGCCGTAGAAGACGTTCTCGCCGTCGTGAATCGGGTCTTCGCTCGCCATCAGGTACTCGACCACGCCGGCCTCCTCGTCGTACTCCGTCCCGTAGTGGTCGAACATGTCGGCGACGCGCTGGTGGGCGTTGCGGGCGATGCGTGGGTCGTCGTAAACCTCGTCGAGGTACCAGTCGAAGCTCTTTGCCTCCCGCAGGTCGCCGGGCACCGACTCGCGGTACTGCCGACTGAGGTCCTCGAGGGTCTCCATCTCTCCGGTCATGGGTGGGTGAGCGTCTCGCCCCCCCGTCCGTGGCGTGACTTCACGTACCACGATACCGGCCGTCGCTGCCGGTCGGAGGCGTTCCGAGACTACTATATGCTAGAAAGCTCACAAATATAAGACTTGACCCAACTTTCACCCACCTCCGCTCGTCCGGACAGACGCGCTCGTCACCCATCTCGAACCGGACAGCGGTCGGCTACGACGAAGCTAACGTCAGGTGATCGTTCGTGAGCCGGTAGGCGTTTGTCCGCGGCCCGCAAACGGCGGCTATGTCCGACCGATCCGACCCGCCCGGCGGGTGGACGACGTGGGCCGACGAGGAGGGCGGGCGCCTGATTCTCGCCTTTCGGCCCGACGTGTTCGACGCGGAGCGCTACCCCGCCGCGTGTCTGCCGACCGTCCACGTCTCGAACGGGCCGACACGTCGCCGACCCGCCGCGCGGCGCACGCCGACGGACCGCTGGAACGTCACGCTCCGTCTCGAACCAGAGGTACGCGTCGGCGCCCAGGAAGAGTTCGACTCGCGCGATACCGCCCGCGACGCCGCCCACGCCCTCGCCCGCCGGTTCGACGCGGGCGAGGTCGACTACCGCGACGCCTACCAGGTCCTCGACGACCGCCGGGCGTACCTCGACCGGCTCGACGAGCTGACCGGGAGGAGTTAAGCCGCCGGAGGCGCACCGTCCGACCATGTCTACGGTCACCCTCGTCGGTGAACGGATCGCCGACCCGGGCCGCGAGTTCGTCTTCGAGGGCGAGGCGCCCGGCTGCGAGGGCTGTCCCTACCGGAGCCAGTGTCTCGACCTCACCGAGGGCGTTCGCTACCGCGTGACCGAGGTGCGCGAGAACGCCCGGACCCTGGAGTGTGCGCTCCACGACGTCGGCGTCCGGGCCGTCGAAGTCGAGCCCGCGGCCGTTCCGGTGAACGTCCCCTCGCGGAGCGCCTACGCCGGGTCGCGCGCCTCGCTCGCCGGCGACTGCCCGCACACCGACTGTCCGAGCCACCCCTACTGCGTCCCCGACGGCGCGGACTTCGACCGCGAGTACCGGATCAGCGAGGTGCTCGGCGACCCGCCCCACGACGTCTGTCACCTCGACCGGGACCTGACACACGTCGAGTTCGCGCCGCCGGACGACGCCTGACTACTCCGCGCGCGCTACCCCGCCGTCGACCGGTCGGAGCTCGCCCGCCCGCTGACCCACGTAGCCGAAGATGTCGTCGTAGCCCTCGGCCGAGAAGAGGACGGGGTAGAACGGGTCGTCCGCGACGAACCGACGCTCGTCGGCGCGCGCGAACGTGTCGCCGCGCTCGACGCGCCGGAAGTTCTCGGCGTGTACCTCGTAGCGCTCCGCGGGCGGCTTCGCGATCGGATCACACATCCGGTAGACCGGGAGGGAGCGCGGCTCCGGCGACGGCGGGAGAACGCCCGTCGCGCCGAGGAAGGCCCGAACGACCCGTTCGGCGTTGTCGGCGGCCTCCGGACTCCCCTGGAACCCGCACTCAACCTCGACCAGCGGCGTCGCCTCCAGCTCGAAGGGCCGGCCGTCGAGGTCGTTCGCCACGTCGACCACGGTCTCGACGGGCAGGCGCGTGACCACCTCGCCCGCGGCCCCGTCGAGGCCGTTGACGATGGCGAACGGGTCGGCGTACGACTGCGTGGAGTGGAGCGAGAGCGCGGTCATCCCCTCGATCTCGGCCGCCAGCGCGCGCGAGAGCCGGTACTCGTGGCCGCTGCCATCCTGGCCGTCGAACGCCCGGTTGAGGTCGGCGTCGACGAAACGCACCCCCCGCTCCGCCGCCGCCTCGTTCGCGACGATGAGCTTCACCGGGCGCTCGACGGGCGGGTCGCCGGCGACCAGCCGCTCTATCGCGGCCTCGCCGCACGGCTCGTCGCCGTGGATCCCGCCGACGACGGCCACCTCCGGTCGGCCCTCGCCGAGCGTGTACGTTCGCATTCGGGAGAGTACAGCCGTCGGCCGGACAAAACCGTTGGCATTCCGCCCGTGCGCGCTGTCGTCGCCTCTCCGGTCGTCGCCTTCCGCGGTCGGCGACAGTCCCTCTCAGTCCAGCCCCTCGGTGTACTCGTAGTCCGCGGGGTACGCCGACGGCCGGCCGCCGTCGAGGGCGATCTGGAACCCCTCGATCGCGGTCGGGTCGTCGAGCGCGGCGCGCATCCGCTCGCGCACCTCGGCCACGTCGACGCCGTAGAAGTCGTCCGGGACGCCGGCGAGATACTCGAGCGCCGTCTCGAACAGCGAGCGCATCCCGTCGTCGTCGTCGAAATCTGCGTGCTTGTACGCCCCCGCGGCGGTCTGGACCACCCCGTGGAGGTAGGCGCTCTCTGTCGATCCCGCGCCGTAGTTGTACCACTCGTCTTCGAAGCAGTCGTGGGCCTCGTGGTAGGCGCCGTCGTTGAACAGGCGGACACCGTGTTCGGTCGCCCGCCGGAGCGTGGCGTGTTCCCAGCGCCGGCGCTCGGGGTCCCACCCGGTCGGCGCGCGCGTCCCGGGTGGCGGGGCGACGCTCGGGTCGCGGGTGTGGTCGTCCACGGTTCTCGTCCGCCGCCCTGCGGCGTGAATCCATCGACGCGAACCGGAAGCGTCAACGGGGATGGCTCACTCGTTCCGGACGCGCGAGGGTAGCCAAGCGGCCAACGGCGGCGGACTCAAGACCCGCTCTCACAGGAGTTCGTCGGTTCGAATCCGACCCCTCGCACTCTGCCGCTCGAACGAACGTGAGAGCAGCGAGTGCGTCTGTCGATTCGAACCAGAGAGTGGAGCGACCGACGGGAGCGGAACGACCGTGGTTCGAATCCGACCCCTCGCATGCGAGGCGCTCTCCGAACGCGTCGAGAACGAGCGACCGTCTCGACCCGATTCGAATCCACCTCGCTCGCACCTCCAGCCGAAAGGATCGGGACCGCTCTAGACGCCTACAGACCGCTCCGGAGCGGGCTGCCCGACCCCCGTACGTCGCCGGCCCGCACCCTCCGCGGACCGCCCGTCTGTGACCTCCACCCGAACTCCTCGGGTTCGCTCGGTACGGCTATGTACCGCGCCGAAGCGCCCCGACCTGCTCTTAGCAGGCGTTTTCATCCCGCACCTCCCGCCGCCAGTCGTGGCGACCACCGACGACTGGCCGGACCCAGAGCCCGACGATCCGGGGGCCGCGTGGACGTCGGTGCTGGTCCGGTACGAGGCGCGCCCGGACCGCCGGACGTTCCACCCCGCGAACGGCTCGACGGAACAGGTGCTCGGGGAGTGGATCGCAGTCGACGACGACGCGGTCCGGTCGCTGGAGGCGTGGCGGTAGGAGCGCGTCGCGACGCGGCAGGGCCGCTCGCGCGTCGCGACGCGGCAGGGCCGCTCGCGCTTCGCGACACAGTTACAGCCGCTCGCGCATCGCCGTACAGTACTCCGCCGCGACCAGCGGTTCGGCCTCGACGGTCGCTCGCGCGCGCTCACAGCCGTGCGCGAGCTGCCGGCTCAGGTCCCCCTCGGGAACCTTGTTCTCGACGACCGTCGCCGCCGTCGAGAGCGCCGCGAGCGCCGTCTCGGCCCGTCGCTCTCGGGCGGCCCCGCCCGCCTCCGCGAACAGCTGCGCCAGCGTGTCCCGGACGTCGACGGGCAGGTCCTCCGTCACGGCTCCGAGAGCGCCCGGCGACCCTTGAAACCGACGGGCCTTTGCGCCGACCGGGCGGCTACCTCGACATGAACGACACCGAGACCGCCCGGCGCGCTGCGGTCGCGGCGCGCGCTGCCGACGACGCCGGAGCGCTCGCGGCGGCGTACGTCGACGCGGCGATCGAGACAAAGTCCACGCCGACCGACTTCGTGACAGAGGCCGACCACGCCGCGCAGGACCGTGTACTCGACGTCCTCGCCGACGCGTACCCCGACGAGCCGGTGGTCGGCGAGGAGGATGGCGACGACCCGCGGCTGCGCGAGTCCGTTCCCGCCGAAGGCCCGGCGTGGGTCGTCGACCCCATCGACGGCACCGCGAACTACGTCCGTGGGATGCCGACGTGGGGCTGTGCGGTCGCCTGCGTCGTCGACCGCGAGCCGGTCGCCGCCGCGGTGGTCGAACCCGAACTCGACCGGCGGTACGTCGGAGACGCGGGGAGCGCCCGACTGGACGGCGACGTGGTCGAGACGAGCGACCAGACCGACCCACGCCAGGCCACGGTCGTCCCCTTCTACTGGTGGGGTCACGACGAGCGCGACGCCTACAGCGCGGGCGTCGACGCCGCGCTCCGGCGGTTCGACGACATCCAGCGGCTCGGCTGCGCGCAGGCGGCGCTCGCCGCCGTCGCCGGCGGCGGGCTGGCGGGCGTGTTCACCGACCGCCGGGTCGCGTCGTGGGACGCCGTCGCGGGCGTCCACCTCGTCCGCCTCGCCGGCGGACGCGTCACCGACCTCGCCGGCGAGCGCTGGACCGTCGGCGCCGAGGGGCTGGTCGCCTCGAACGGCGCGCCTGCGGTCCACGAGGCGCTGGGCGAGTGCGCGGCAGCGGCGCACGCGGCGGACGGCGCGTAGCGACCGGGTGCCGCGGACGCCCACGACCGCAACGCTGAAACAGAGCGGGCGCCGCGTCGAGGTATGTCGATCGTCGAGCGGGTCGAGCGCGACCCGGAGCGCGCGTGGGGCGTCGCCTTCGCGGCGCTTCTCGCCGTCGTCGGCGGCGGGTCGGTCGTCTTCCCCGGCGCGGTGTACGACCGGTTCGTCTGGCAGTACTTCTGGGGTCCCGTCGCCGCCGACGCCCACTCCGCGGCGTGTGCGGTCCGTTCGGGCGGCGAGACGAGCTACCTCTCTGCGCTCGACGCCTGCGCGAGCGCGGCCGGCGTCGTCGCGTACCCCGGCTACACGCTCGTCTCCGAGGTGGGGTACGTCGTCGTCCTCCTCCTCGCGCTGACGGGCGTCGTCCTCCTGCTCCGCCGGCTGAACCTCGGGAGCGACCGCCGGCTCGTCGTCGCGCTCCTGCCGCTCGTCTTCTTCGGCGGGGCGCTCCGGGTCGTCGAGGACGCCACCGACACCGGCGAACTCCTCACCTACCCGCTGAACACGCTCGTCATCAGCCCCGTTATCTACGTCACCGTCTTCGTCGTCGCGCTCGCCGCCCTCCTCGCGGCCGTCGCCGCCGAACGACGCGGCGTGGTGGACGACGCCCGCCGGGCGCTGCTCGGCGTCGGCACCGCTATCTTGCTCGCCACGCTCGCCGTCCTCGCCGCCGTCGCGGCGGACGACGTCTTCTACCCGCAGGTGTTCGCCGTGGTGGTCGTCGTCGCGACCGGCTCGGCCCTCGGCGTTCTCGGCCTCATGCGCCGCTACGCCCCGTCGACGATGGAGGGGACGGGCCCGCTCGTCGCCGGTGTCGTCCTCTGGGCCCACGCCGTCGACGGCGCCGCGAACGTGGTCGGCCTCGACTGGATGCCGGCGCTGAGCGCGGGCGCGAACCTCGTCCCGAAACACCCGGTCAACCGCTTCGTCGTCGACGTGACCGGAAGTCTGCTCCCCCCGTCCGTCCTCGCCGTCACCGGCGACGCGTGGCCCTTCCTCGTTGTGAAACTCGTCGCCGCGGCGCTGGTCGTCGCCGTCTTCGACGAGCGAACGTTCGAGGAGAGCCCGCGCTACGCCGTTCTCCTCCTCGTCGCCATCGTCGCCGTCGGCCTCGGGCCGGGCACCCGCGACCTCCTGCGCGCGACGCTCGGGGTGTAGGGACAAGACACTTGCCGCGCCCCCCGGCACGCCTCTGACGGTGCCCTCCAGACGAACCGTCCTCGCGGCGCTCGCAGCCGGACTCGCCGGCTGTGCCGCCGGCCCCGGTTCGGGCGGCGGGCAGACCGACGACTCGCCGGACGCGAGTCCGACGCCGACCGACCCTCCGGAGACGCCGGCCGGGTCGCCCGAATCGAGCCCGACCCCGTCGCCCGTGACCTTCCCCGACGGGCCGAAGACGGAACCGACCCGACCCGACCCGCTCACGCGCGAGTCGGTCCGCGAGTACGTCCAGACCTACGAGTACCGCTACGCGTACAACACGCTCTATCAGGGGCCGGCGTGGGACGTGAGCGTGGGTGCCGAGGTGCTCGCCGTGACAGAGACGGCCGACGGCTTCCGCGTCCGCGTCGAGTCGTACGGCGGCGCCTCACGCGGAGGCGGCACCGCCTCGCCGACGGGGACGCCCGTCGCCGCCGACTGGGGGAGCCGCGAGTTCGTCTACGTCGTCACGCCCGAGGCGACGCGACGCGGGCCGGCCCGGGGCTGACGCTCGACTCTACGGGTACGGGTGGTACGCCCGGTCGAGCCGCGGCTCGTACCCCAGTTCACGGGGCACCTCGTTCGCTCGCGCCCCGAAGAACGGTTCGCCGGTGAACAGCGGCTGGGCCTCGGGGACGACCACGCGGACGGCCTCGAAGCCCAGTTCGGCGAGGTCGGGCGGCGTCAGCCGCGTCGCGTACGGCTCCAGCCCCGCGTCGGCGACGCGTTCGACCAGCGTCCGGAGCGCCTCGGTCCCCGTCGGCGGGTCGGTCGCTCCGACGTCCGCCGCCGCGGCCGTCGTCGCAGGGTCGACGAACTCGCGCGCGGCCTCGGGGAAGGCCGCGTACTCGCCGATGGCGCCGCCGGCCTCGGCCGACCGTTCGGGGCCCATTCTCTCTAACTCTGTCCAGTTCTGGATCGCCTCGCACAGCGCCGCCGTCGCGGCGGCCTCGCCGTCGAGGTCGGCGGCAGAGCCGACGGCAAAGCGAGGCCACTCGTCCTCGCGGTGGACCGCACACGCGACGACGGGCACGTCCACGTCGACGGTGACGAGCAGCGGCGTCACCTCGAGGCCCTCGCTCCGGGCGCGCCGGGCCAGCCGGTCGAACGCCTCGGTCTCGACCGAGAGCCCCAGCGGCTCGAACGTCGAGTACCACGCGACCGTGGTCGCGTCGCGCTCGACCGCCTCCGCGAGCCCGGCCCGGAGCGCCCCGACGCCGTCGGTCCAGACGCCGAGACCGGTGGTGATGGCCGGGAGGTGGCGCTCCGCCGGCGGGGGGTGCAAGACGGCCTCGCCCGGGAGCGAGACGCGCGCGCCGTCGGTCAGGCGCTCGCCCGCGACCCACAGAATCGGCTCGTCCGGGTCCGGGTCGCGCCAGCCGTCGGGGCGGACGAACCGCGAGAGCGAGACGGCGTCGAGCCGTTCTCGCTCCGGCGCCCGGTCGAGCCACGACTCGCGGTAGGCGCCGGCGGCGTAGCGCTCCAGCGCCTCGCCGACCGCCTTCGTGTACGCTTTGTCCCACCCCTCGGCCACCCCGGCGGCGAGCCGGGGCGCCGTCGCGTCCGCGAACGCGCCCGTGTCACAGAGTCGCGCGACGTAGTACGGGGCGGGGTACGAGGCCTCCTCGCCGACTCCCGCGACGAGCCCGACCCGGTCGTCGACGGCTCGCTCCGCGCGCGTCGCCGCCGTCTCGGCGTCGATGCCCGCGGCCGTCTTCCGCGGCGCCCGCTCCGGCGGGCCGTCCGGCGTCGGCAGCACCCGGCGCTCGCGTGTCGCCGTTCCCGACACCTCGACCAGCCGCCCGTCCGCCGCCTCACCCCCGAGCGCGTCGACTGCGAGCCGACCTGCCACGGCGCCCGCGAACCGGCGGGCGGACGGCGCGGCGTCGTCGGAGGTCGTGCCGGCGTCGCGTTCGCTCGTCCCGTCCGGGTGTGAGGCGACCCGCGTCCGGAGGTCTGCGAACCGAACCGCGTCGAACAGCGTGACTGTGGCGTCGACCGCGGCGGGCGCTCCGCCGACCCCGCCGCCCTCGACGGCGAGCCAGCGGTCCGCGGCGCGGTCGGCGCGGGCGAACGCGCCGCTCCCGACGGGGGCGACGACGACCCCGAGGGTCGAGTCTGCGAGGTCGTCCGCGGAGCCGTCGTGGACCGCGGCGTCCGTGTCCGCCAGCGCGGCCCGAACCGCGTCGGCCGCCGGGCCGTCGCCGACGAGGGTGACGTTCATACCGGCGTCTGCGCGAGGACGGACAAAAGCGTGGGTCGTTCGCCGCCGCTCACTCCATCGTCCGCAGCACCTCGACGAGGTCCGCGGGGTCGCCCCGCACCTCGTCGGCGCCGGCCTTCAGGCGGAGGCGGGGGCGGCCGACCTCGATAGGGACCTTCTCGGTGTCGACCAGTCCGGCGTCTTCCAGCCGGCTCTTCGTGCGCGAGAACGTCGCCTTCGAGGCGATGCCGACGTCCTCACCCCAGCGCGACACGTCGTAGAGCAGGACGTCGTTCCGGGCGGCGACGAGCAGCGAGAGCGTCACCTCGCCGACGTCGACGCCGGCCTCGTGACAGGCGTCGAGCGCGGCGTCGAAGTCCGCGAGCGCCTCCTCGCCGGCCGTCTCGGCGAGCGTCTCGCGGACGCGAGAGAGCGGCGGTGTCCGGAGCGAGAACGGCTCGGCGGCGTCGGCGCGGCTCCGGGCCGACGCGGCGGCCGTCTCGACGAACTCGCCGTCGTCCGTCGAGAGCGCGGCCACCCGGTCGTCGGCGCGCACGACCGCGTGGACGGCTCCGTCGGCGACGAGCAGCGTGTGTCCGCTCGTCTCGTCGGCGGCGAGCGAGAGCGTCCCGTCGGCGACGAGGTCGGCGGCCCGGCTCGCGACGAGGAAGTCGTCGGTCGCCGCCTTCAGCGCCGATTCGCCGGTCGTCACGCTCGTCTCCGGGGGGTCTGTCTCGGCGGCGAGTACGTCGACGAGCGCTTCGACCGCCGCCGCGTCCGGGTCGACGACGTGGAGCGCCTCGCCCGCCGCGTCGACGCCGGCGCCCAGCACGTCGGCCAGTCCGTTCGCGCGACGGTCCGTCACCAGTGCCATGTTCTCTCGACACACGACACTCACTTAATTTTAACGAGAAGAGCGGTGGTGTAACGCCGGTCGCGCGGCGAGGGAGACAGGCTTATTGGCCCGCCGTTCGGCCGGTACGCATGGACTACGAAACGGTTCGCGCGGTCGACCCGGCGGTCGCAGACGCGCTCTCTGCGGAGGTCGACCGCCAGCGCGACACGCTGGCGATGATCGCGAGCGAGAACCACGCCTCCCCGGCAGTGCTGGAGGCCCAGGGGTCGGCGCTGACGAACAAGTACGCCGAGGGCTACCCGGGCGAGCGCTACTACGCGGGCTGCGAGCAGGCCGACGTGGTCGAGGAACTCGCGGTCGAGCGCGCGAAACAGCTCTGGGGCGCAGAACACGTCAACGTCCAGCCCCACTCGGGCACGCAGGCGAACATGGGCGTCTACCTCGGCGTCCTGGAGCCGGGCGACAAGATCCTCTCGCTCGATCTCACACACGGCGGCCACCTCAGCCACGGTCACCCGGCGAACTTCGCCGGGCAGTTCTACGAGGTCGAGCAGTACGAGGTCGACCCGGAGACGGGCTACGTCGACTACGAGGGCCTCGCCGAGACGGCCGCCGAGTTCGACCCCGACATGGTCGTCTCGGGCTACTCCGCGTACCCCCGCGAGGTCGAGTGGGAGCGCGTCCAGGCCGTGGCCGACGACGTCGACGCCTACCACCTCGCTGACATCGCACACATCACCGGCCTCGTCGCCGCGGGCGTCCACGCCTCGCCCGTCGGGGTCGCGGACTTCGTCACCGGCTCGACCCACAAGACGATCCGCGCCGGCCGCGGCGGGATCGTGATGTGCGACGAGGAACACGCAGACGCCGTCGACGCGGCCGTCTTCCCCGGCGCGCAGGGCGGCCCCGCGATGCACAACATCGCCGGCAAGGCAGTCGGGTTCGGCGAGGCGCTCGACGAGTCGTTCGTCGACTACGCGGAGGCGGTCGTCGAGAACGCCCGCGCCCTCGCCGACGTCTTCCAGGAACGGGGCCTCGAACTCGTCTCCGGCGGCACGGACACCCACCTCGTCCTCGCGGACCTCCGCCCCTCGCACCCCGACCTCACCGGCGGTACCGCCGAGGACCACATCGCGGACGCCGGGATCGTCCTCAACGCGAACACCGTCCCCGGCGAGACCCGGTCGCCGTTCGACCCGTCGGGGATCCGCGCCGGCACCGCCGCGCTCACCACCCGCGGGATGGGCGTCGAGGCCGTCCGCGAGGTCGGGGACCTGATCGTCGACGTGGTCGACGCCGCCGCTGCGGAGCGGACCGACGAGGTCGTCCCCGAGGTCCGCGCGGCCGTCGACGACCTGACCGACGAGTACCCGCTGTACGAGACGGGCGGCGCCTTCGAGCACGAGTAGGGTGCCGTCCCGTCGAGCAGTCCTCACGACGCTCGCCGTCGTGACCCTCGGTGGCTGTGCGGGGGAGACGCCGAGCGGCGAGAACTCGACGTCTCCCGGGACCGATACGACGAGGTCTGTCGCGACGTCGCGACGGCCGACGACCGCCCCCGGCGCGCCGACGGAGTCGCTCGACCTGCAGGAGGCCAACGTCGTCGGCGTGTCCGTCGAGCCGACGGGCGCCGGCAGCCGCTTCTCGGTGACGCTCCAGCACGACGACGACGGCGAGGACGGCTACGCGAACTGGTGGGTCGTGGAGGCGCTCGACGGGACGGAACTGGGACGCCGTCCCCTCGCACACCCGCACGGAGACGAGCCGTTCACGCGCTCGACGACCGTCGACGTCGGCGACCGCTCGTGTGTCGTCGTGCGCGGCCACGACCAGACCCACGGCTACGGCGGCCGGGCGGCGGTCGTCGCCGTCGGGAGCGGCGCGGCCGAGTTCGTCGACCAGGGCCCCGAGCGGCGGGCGATCATGGCCGGCACCTGTCCGTAGGGGCTTAGGGACTCGCGCCGCTTCGCTCGACTGTGCGCAAGATCCTGAACCTCGTCGTCGGGCGCGTCAAGGCGCTCGTCCGGCGCGACCCGGAGCCGGACGACCCGCCGCGCTACGGCAGTTCGGTCAGCTACGCGGCCTGTCCGGAGTGTGGCGAGGGGTCGCTCACCTACGACGAGGCGGCGGGGGCGAGCGTCTGTAACGTCTGCGGTGCCAGAACGGACGAGTGACGCGCCGGCGGTCCCGAGGGTTTGAAACGGCTGCCGGGCGCGGAGGTCGTATGACCGCGCAGAACATCGACGGCGACGCCGTCGCGAGCGACGTGCGCGACGAGGTCCGCGAGACGGTCGAACGGCTCGACGACGCGGGCGTCACGCCGACACTCGCAACGGTGCTCATGGGGTCGGACCCGGCGAGCGAGACGTACGTCTCGCTGAAACAGGACGACTGTGCGTCGGTCGGGATCGAGACCCGGGACGTCCGGCTCGACGGCTCGGCGTCCGCCGACGAGCTGTACGAGACGGTCGCGGAGCTGAACGACGACCCGTCGGTCCACGGCGTCCTCGTGCAGCAACCCCTGCCCGAGCAGGTGGACGACGACGAGATCGTTCGGGCGGTGGACCCGCGCAAAGACGTCGACGGGTTCCACCCGGAGAACCTCGGGCGCCTCGTGCGCGGGAACGCGCGCTACGTCCCGTGTACGCCGCTCGGGATACAGCGCCTGCTCGTGGAGGCAGACGTCGAGACGGAGGGCGCAGACGTCGTGATAGTCGGGCGCTCGACGATCGTCGGCAAGCCGCTGGCGAACCGCCTGCTCGCGCGCGACGACCACGGCAACGCGACGGTGACGGTCTGTCACTCGCGGACGGACGACCTCGAATCGAAGCTCCGGGCGGCAGACATCGTCGTCGCCGCCGCCGGCGTCCCCGAACTCGTCGACGGCTCGATGCTCGGCGAGGGCGCGACCGTGGTCGACGTGGGGATCAACCGGGTCGAACGCGACGGCGAGTCGACGCTCGTCGGCGACGTCGACTACGAGAGCGCCCGCGAGGTTGCCGGGGCGGTCACGCCCGTTCCGGGCGGCGTCGGGCCGATGACCCGCGCGATGTTGCTCGTCAACACCGTCCGGGCGGCGGGGCTGGTCGAGGGCGTTGACGTCGACCTGGCGCCGCTCTGCTAGTCCAGCGCGTCCAGGCGCCCGTTCGCCCGCGCCAGCGACTCCTCGTCGCCGGCGAGCGCGTCGGCCACCGCCCGGGTGGCGTCGACCAGACTCTCGGCCTCTTCGACCGGCACGTCGCCGTCGATGGCCCGGATTCGCTTCGCGCGGTCGGCGACCCGCCCCAGCGTCCGGCGGGCCGGGCCGTCGTTGTCGACGTCGCGCAGGTATGTGACGACCTCGCTCCGGTAGTCGAGGATCGCGTCTGCGTAAGCCAGCGCGCGGGCGGGCGCCATCGACGCCGGCACCTCGTCGGGCGCGGGCCGCTCGCCGCGGTCGGCGCCGGCGAGCAGGGAGAGGAGGTAGATCGCCTCGTCGTCGTCGACGTTCCCCCGTCGGTCGGCCACGTCCGCGACGTGCCTGAGCTCGGCGACCGCGAGATAGGTGTCGTCGAGCGGGAGCAGGTCGCCGGCGTCGAGAAACCCCCGGCGGCTCCGGTAGGCGGTGAGCTCCGGTCCTAGGTCACCCAGCGCGGCGACGACGCCCTCCGCGTCGGCGGTCCGCCGGTGTGCGGAGAGGTCGAGGTCGACCGGCGCGTCGGTGTGGCGCCGCCGGCCGCCGAGGCCGACGCTCACCACGCTCCCGCAGGCTGGGCAGGCGACGCTCCCGGTCTCGTAGTAGCTCCACCGAGTGCCGCAGTCTCGACACTCGCGCTCGCCACGGATCTCCATGTATCGCCGTGGGCGCCCCACGTTCAAAAGCTCACGAGACTGTGGCGGCACGTTTATACTCCTCCGTGGGATACGCTCAGGTGGCGCTTCGCTTTGGAGGGCCGAAGCGTCAGCGGGGACCAACCTGGGGCGGCCCGGATTCGGGCTGCCCCGTACTCTCGTACTCAAGCGGCTGCTCCGTCTCGTCTACCGGCGCAGACGCCTCGGCTTCGACCCGTGCCGGCGACCGTCACTCCTCGCCGCGGTCGGGCGCGGCGTCCGCGTCCGCGCCGAGCTCCGGTCCTGGCGGCACCTCGGGAGCCGCCGACCCCGGGTCCTCCGGGGAGAGTGCGGTCGGGTCGTCGTCGGTCAGCGCGCCGGGGTCGACGGCGTACGGTCGGATCGGTGTCCCGTCGACGAGCTCCGGCAGGACGACCCGCGCGAAGTGAACGACGAGGACGAGCAGAACCGGCAGGAGGAAGATGCCGTACCAGCCGAACAGAAGCGGGCCGAGGGTGTACGCGACCATCACGGCGCCGACGTGGAGGTTCCGCCCGGAGACGTACGGCCGGAGGACGAGGTCGGGGATGGTGTCGACGACGACGAGCGAGACCCCGGCGAACACGACGACGAACCACGCGCCAGTAAAGCCCATCACGGCGCTGACGGCCGCGAGGTAGAGCGCCACGGGGACGTAGACGAGCTTCATCCCCACGACGGGGACGAGGCTGGCGACGCCCGCGAGCGCGCCGACCAGCGCCGGCACCGGGACGCCGAGGCCGGCGGGGGCAACGGCGTCGAGCGCGGAGTAGACGATGACGCCGATGGTGCCCGTCAACACGGCGTTGAGGATGTTCCCGAAGAAGATGCGGTCCATGTCGCGGTCGACCGCCGCGAGGTAGGCGTAGAGGACGCCGCCCTCGTCGCCGAAGCGAGACTTCGTCCACCGGGCGATCCGCCTGTCGTCGCGCAGGAGGTAGAACGCGACCGCTATCATCACGAACACGTGGACGAGAAACACCCCTACCTCGGCGAGGATGCCCACCGCGCCGCCGACCTGCCCCGCGAGCGAGACGACCCGCTCCAGCGAGAGGTACGCGCCCGGCTCGACGTCGAGGAGCGCCGCCGGCGACCTGACTTCGGGGAGCGCGGCGGGGTCGATACCGAGTGTCCTGGCCACCTCCGCCCGACTCGCGTCTGCGATCTGGCTGACCTGTCCGACGACCACGAGGACGGCGTAGGTCACCAGCCCCAGCGCCGGCAGGACGAGAACGACGAGCGCCGTCGCGGCCGCGACGCTCGGCCGGCGGATCCGACGCTTCAGGCGCCGGTAGATCGGCCGCGTGGCGTAGTAGATGAACACCGCGAAGACGAACGTCCCGACGAACGAGTGGAGAACGAAGCCGAGCGCTGCGGCGAGCGCGAACCCGAACGCGCCCCAGGCGACCCGTCCTCGGTCGACGTCGGCGAGCACACTCCGACTGTTCGGCGCCCGGACAAAAACGTGCCGCGCTAGTAGTCCCCGAGGACGCCCAGCCGCCGGGCGCGCCGGGTCGCGACGACGAAGACGGCGTAGCCGAGCGCGAGGTAGCCGACCGCGACGCCGACGAGGAGGGCGAGGTCGAGCGGCGAGAACGCCCAGAGCCGGACGCCGTCGACCATCGCGCGCTGGAGGAGCGCGCTCCCCTGGACCAGCGGGAGGACGCGAAGAACCGGGCGGTCGAACGCCGGCGCGGAGACGAGAAGGACGAGCCCGAACTGGAGGAGGTTCAGCCACGAGCCGATCCGCTTGTACAGCACCGCGACGCCGCCCGCGGCGAACCCGAGGCCCAGGACCGAGACGACCCCGAGCCCCGCGACGACGACGACGGTCACCACCGGAAGCTGGAGGCCCGTGCCCGTCGCGGCGAGCATGGCCGCGAGGATGAGCGTCGAGGTGAGAAACGTCCGCACGAGCGTCGCGACGCCTTTCGCCAGCGCGACCGGGCCGAACCCGAACGGGGTGAGAAAGTGGCGTTCGAGCGTCCCCCACCCCACCTCGCTCTGGATGCCGTTCGCCGTCGCGGCGTACGCCCCGA
Source organism: Haloferacaceae archaeon (assembly GCA_036626375.1). Lineage (GTDB taxonomy): Archaea > Halobacteriota > Halobacteria > Halobacteriales > Haloferacaceae > A07HB70. Next base: position 5,707 of record JAZKRX010000022.1, on the reverse strand, counting down.
CCGCCAGCGTCCAGAGAAAGTAGCCGACGACGATACCCTCGATGGACTCCGTCAGCGCCCGGCCGGCGACCATCTCGCCGCCGTAGAATATCAGGCCGAAAAAGAACAGGGCGACGACGATCCCGCCCACGGCGTCCGCGGGGTAGCGCACGAACACGAGGTACTCGCGCCACAGCACCGCGCGCGCGAGGTCGAGGTACGTGGCGCGCCGGAGCGAGTCGTCCCCGTCTGCCGCCTCGGTCACCGCCCGCCTCCCGTCAGCTCCAGCAGCACGTCCCCGAGGTCCGGGTCGACCGTCTCCACGCCGTCGAGCGTCACGCCGTGGTCGCGCAGGAGCGCCAGCAGGGCGTAGGTGTCGTCGGAGCCGGCCGCGACCTCGACCCGGGTCGACCCGCCGCGCTCGTGGACCGCGGTCACGTCGAACCGCTCGCGGACCGCCGCCAGCGCCGGCCCGCCGACGTCCGGGCTCGTCACGCGAACGCGGCGGGCGCCCGTCCCGCGGCGCAGGTCTGCGACCGTTCCGTCCGCGACAATCCGCCCCTCGTTCAGGACGACGACGCGGTCACAGACGTCCTCTAGCACCCCCATGTCGTGGCTGGAGAGGACGACGGTCAGCCCGCGGTCGGCGACGATCCGCCGGAGCTCGCGCCGGAGCGTCAGCGACGACTCCACGTCGAGGCCGAGCGTCGGCTCGTCGAGGAAGACGACGTCCGCGTCGGCCGCGAGGACGCTCGCGAGCGACACCTTCTGTTTCATCCCCCGCGAGAGGTCCCGCACCGGCGTGTCGGCCTTCGCCGCGAGGTCGAGCTGTTCGAGCAGGCGGTCGTGGCGGTCCGCGACCGCGTCAGGCGCGACGCCGCCGACCGTCGCGAAGTACCGGAGGTTCTCCCGGACCGTCAGGCGCCAGTAGTCGTTGCGCGCGCCCTCCAGCATCGCGTCGACGTGTCGGGCGGCCGCGCGCGGCCGGTCGTGGACGTCGATCCCCGATATCTCGACTCTCCCTTCGTCGGGCAGCGTGAGCCCGAGAATCGACTTCACGAGCGTCGTCTTACCCGCGCCGTTCGGGCCGAGGAGGCCGACGACGGACCCTCGCTCGACGGTCAGGGAGACATCGTCGACGGCCAGCACGCTCCCGAACGACTTCGACAGCCCCTCGACGCGGAGCGTCGGGGACGACGACTCGCGCTCGCCGTTCCGCGCCGCGCGGTCGACTGCCGGCTCGGACTCGCTTCGCACACCCGTGCGAGGGGCCGGACGGACTAACCCCCGTCGGTGCTCTGCACGTAGAATTATATAGCACACTATAGTAGTATTGAGTATGGTCGCGGAGCCGGCCCGCGCGGGGCTCGCGCTCTCGGAGCCGGTGGTCCGGCTGGTGGTCGCGGCGCTGCTCGGCACCTTCCTCGGCCTGGAGCGCGAGTGGTCGGAGAAGTCCGCGGGCGTGCGGACGTTCGCGCTCACGAGCGTCGCCGGCGCGCTCCTGACGCTCCTGGCCCGCGAGACGGGGGTGGGGGCGGGACTGCTCGCCGTCGGCGCGGCGCTCGTCGTCGTCCAGGGGGTCCTGCTCGCGGTGCCCGGGCTCCGGACGGAGCCGGCAGACCCGTCGCTGAAGCTCACCACCGCCGTCTCTCTGCTCGTCGCCTACGCCGTCGGCGCGACGGTGGCGGCGGGGCTGACCCTCGTCGGCGTCGCCGCGGCCGTCGTCTCGGCGGTTCTTCTCGTCCTGAAGCGTGAACTCCACTCGTTCGCGGGCGCGCTCTCGCGCGAGGAACTGCGCTCGACGGCGGAGTTCGCGGTGCTCGCGTTCGTCGTCTACCCGCTCCTCCCCGCGGGGAGCGTGGCGGTCGCGGGCGTCGCCGTCGAGGCGCGGGTGGCGTGGCTGATGGTCGTCACCGTCGCGGGCATCGGCGTCGTGAACTACGTGCTCGTGCGGACGTACGGCGGCCAGGGACTGGTGGTCACCGGCTTCCTCGGCGGACTGGCCTCCTCCACCGCGGTCGTCGGGACGATGCTCGACCACGTCGCCGACGACCCGGCCGCGGTCGACCACGGCGTCGCCGCGGTCGTCCTCGCGAACGGCGCGATGGCGCTTCGCAACCTCGGACTGGTGCTCGCGCTCACGCTTTTCGCCGACGGACCGACGCTCGTCCGCCCGCTCCTCCCGCTCGGGGTGCTGGTCGTCGCGAGCGTCGTCGCCGCGGCGCTCGCGGGCGGCGGTCGTGGGGCCGCGGTCGACCTCGACTCGCCGTTCTCGCTGCGGAACGCGCTCGGCTTCGGCGCCCTCTTTCTCCTCGTCCTCGTCGTGAGCGCCGCTGCGCAGAGCACACTCGGCACCGGGGGGCTCTACGCGGGCGCCGGGCTCTCGGGACTGGTCTCGTCGGCCGGCGCCACCACCTCCGCCGCGCTCCTCTACCGGACCGGAGCGGTGGCCGGCGAGGCCGCCGCCGTCGCCGTTCTCCTCGCCACCGCCGCGTCCATCCTCGTGAAGGTCGGGCTCTCGTGGTCGGGCCCGCGGCGGTTCGCGTACGGCGTGACGGGTAACAGCGCGGCGGTCCTCGGCCTCGCGGCGCTCGCGCTCCTGGTTTAGGTCCAGCGGTCCAGCCCGGTCTGGGTCGTCGCTTCCTCGATGCGCTCGAACCCTCGCGCGACGGCGTCGGGGTCGACCTCCCACTCCCCGGTGACGTACGCCCGCGCGGCGTCGACGTCGGGCGTGACCGTCGTGTCGAACGCGTAGTCGTCGGTCACCGGCGGGTCGAGAAAGAGCGACCTGATCCGGTCGGCGTTCGGAACGTGTACGCCCCGGGCGTCGAGGACGCCCCACAGGTCGCCGTGTTCGTGGAGCGCCGTCAGCGCCGTCTTCGGGCCGACCCCCGAGACGCCGTCGTTGAAGTCCGTCCCGCAGAGGATACCGACGTCGACCAGCTGTTCCCAGGTCAGGTCGTGTTCGGCGAGCGTCGCCTCCAGGCGCATCAGCTCGGGGTCACCGGACGACGTGAGCTGTCGGAGCGTCGCCGGCGCGCCGAACAGGAGCGTGTCGTAGTCCTCGCTCCCGACGTAGTCGACGTCGCCCCGGCGCGCCATGTACGACGCCTGCGCCTCGCCCTCCGCGGGCGCCTCGACCACAGGGACGTCCAGCCTGTCGAGCAGCCCGCGTGTCGTCTCGTGGATGACGTCGGTCAGGCGCTGGGTGCGCGCGGAGAGCCGCGCGGCCTCGACGCTGTCGCCGCGCTCGCGGGCCGCCTCCAGCCGCTCTTCGGCCGCCTCCCGCTTCTCGCGTCGGCGCTCGACCTCCTCGTCTTTCAGCTCTGTCACGCCGCCGTCGAAGACGAACACGGGCGTCAGGTCGTGTTCGAACAGCTTCGCCAGCCCCGTCACCGCGCCGACGAGGTTCGCCACCTCCTCGCCCTGCTCCGTCGTGTACGCCTCGTCCGCGGTGAACTTGACCGTCGTCGTGAGGTAGCGGTAGAGCCAGTTGTGCGCGTCGACGGCGACGACGCTCCCCTCCACGTCCGCCCACGGGACGGTCCGGAGGACCGCGATGTCACGGAGTGCCGCGTTTCCCATTGCCGGCTCTCGGGCCCGACCGGGCTTCAATCCACGGCGTCGCCGTCTGGCTCGCCTCCACGGGCCTCGTCGACGACGGCCGGCGGCTCGCCGTCCCGGCGCGCCGCGACGAACTCCGCCAGCTCTTCCGGCAGGTCACGCTCCGCGAACGCCGCGAGCCCCGCGCGGTAGGTCGCCGGCTCGCGGTCGGTCGGATCGGGCCAGAGGAGGACGTGCTCGGCCATCCCCGTCCGTTCGCCCGTCGCGCCGAACCCCGCGCGGTACAGCGCCACGAACGCCACGGGGTTGTTCACCGCGATAGCGACCCGGTCGTAGCCGCGCTCGCGGGCGCGGCGGGCGACGAACGCACAGAGCCGCGGGCCGAGTCGTTCGCCCCGCCGGTCCTCGCGGACGGTGACGTACCGGAGCCGGAGCGTCGACCCGTCGGTACGGTCGGGGCTGAAGGAGGCGGCGGCGACGACGTCGCCCCCGTCTCTGACGACCCCGATCCCAGCCGTCCCCGTCACGAACTTCCCCGCGTACGCGAACCGCTCGTGGTCGAGGTCCAGCCGCGGGGCGTCGTCGGGCCAGCCGACGATCGAGAGCGTCGCCACGGTGAGACGGAGGCGTCGAGAGGCAAGAGCGTATGGGCGGGCCGGACGAACGACGACCGTGTACGGCCCCGGCGACCTGCGCGCGTTCGACCGCTTCGCCCGGCTCTACGACGCCGCGATGCCGCCCGCCCGGCGAGCGCCGGTCGAGGCGGGCCTGCGCCTCGCGGACCGCCCGGTCGACCTGCTCCTCGACGTGGCCGGCGGTCCCGGGCGCGCTTCGGCGCGCCTCGACGTCCCCCGGGCGGTCGTCGTCGACGCTGCGCCCGGCATGGCGCGTCGCGCCCACGCCCGTGGCCGCGAGGTCGTTCTCGGCGACGCCGGGCGCCTCCCGGTCGGGGACGGGAGCGTCGACGCCGTGTTGATCGCCGACGCGCTCCACCACCTGCCGGACCGGGACGCGGCCGTCGCGGCCGCCCGCGACGCGCTCCGTCCGGGCGGTGTCCTCGTGGTCCGGGAGTTCGACCCCGGGACGATCCGGGGCCGGGCGCTCGTCGCCGCCGAGCACGCGGTCGGGTTCGAGTCGCGGTTCGAGGGACCCGACGCGCTGGCGACGCGGCTGGCCGACGCGGGGCTCGACCCGACCGTCGTCGGGCGGGGCTTCGGCTACACCGTCGCCGGAAAGCGGGAGGTTCAGTAGGGGTGCCGGGGAATGGCGGCCAATGGCTGACGACGGGTTTCTCGCACGGCGCATCGACCCCGGCGCGTGGCCGCTCGCGGTCGCTGACGTCGTCGCGCTGGTCGTGGTGTTCACCGGCGGCGCGATGCAACACAACGGGCCGACGTTCCCGGTCGACGAGCCGGCTGCGTGGCTCCTCACGATCCTCCCCTTTCTCCTCGGCTGGCTCCTCGTCGGGCCGCTGGTCGGCGTCTACTCGGCCGGGGCCGCCGAGTCCGCGAAGGCGGCCGTTCCGCTCGCGGTCCGGGCGTGGGTGCCGGCGGCCGCCGTCGCCGTCGGAGTCCGCGCGCTCGCCTTCGACCCCGGCCCAGTCGCGCCGGTCTTCGCGGTGATCACCCTCGTCACCGGCGCCGTCGGTCTCGGAATCGCGCGCTGGCTCCGCTTCAGGTTTTAGCCCTCGCTCACGCGTGTCGCGCCGGACGTCACTCCGAGCGCCAGGTACGGCACCGCGAGCCCGTGCGGTCGACCAGCACCCTCGCGGAGAGCGTCCCGGCGCCGCCGGCCGCGTCCCCCGGTCCCGGACCACGCCCGCCGGTACTGTTGCGATTAGCGCGATTGGAATCGTGACACCTCGAAAGCCCCGCCTCGCTGGAGTCGGGGGCCTCGCTGCGCGCGCTCCCTCCGGTCGCGTGCTTGCGTCACCGGGAGAGCAACGCTCTCCCGAGCTCACGGCGGCGGAGCCGCCGTGAACGGCCGCCGTCCTCCAGCGAGCCGCCCCTTTCAGTCCCTCCCGGCTGCGGCCGGTCGGCCAGCCGACGCGGGTGGGACTGAAAGGGGCCGGCGTCTCGGCGAACCCGGACGACGTAAGCACCGCAACGGAGTGAGGAGCGCAGCGAGTCCCGGGAGCCGAGACGCCGGGGGCTTTCGAGTGGTC
>JAZKRX010000021.1:0-35673 GCA_036626375.1 Haloferacaceae archaeon | reverse complement strand
GTGGTACGAGCGACCCGGGCGTGAGTGTTACGCCGAGTCACGGGCGACATCCGCCGTCAGTACCACCACACGACGCGCCGAAGCGAGCCCGCTCGTGGCGCTCGGCCCCCGATTGCGACCGGTTCCGTCGAGCGCCCCCCGTCCCTCCGGGGCCGCCTGCCCGGCCGATACCTCCTTGCCGAGGGTGTCGTAGCGGCCGAGGGGAGTGAGGGACACGGGCCGTGCTCCGCGACGCCGCCGCGGTCCACAGAGTTATGAGCCCGGCTCCGGTCGTTCGCCTCGACGGTCGAGAGTCCGCGTGTCGGCCGCTGTGCGCCCGACGAGGAGGGGGTCTGTCTCGGCTGCGGCCGGACGACGACGGAGATACGGTGGTGGACGTCGCTCTCGACGACGGAGCGCCGGGCTGTCGTCGACCGGATCGCCCGGGAGTAGCCGCCGCTCGCCCGACGCGCCGCAACCGCCATGTCCTCGCGTCCGCTACGTCGCCCGTGCTGTTCGCGACCCACCTCGCCGCCGCGGCGCTCCTCGCCCGGCCCACGCGGCTCTCGCCGTGGTTGCTGGTCGCCGGCGCCGCGCTCCCGGACCTCGTGGACAAGCCCCTCGCGGCGCTCGGGGTCGTCGACCTCTACCACACCGTGGGCCACAGCGGCCTCCTCCTCGTCCTCGTCGTCCCCGTCGCGCTGACGGGCCGCGCCGGGCTGTCGGCGGCGGTCGGATGGGGCTCACATCTCCTGCTCGACGCCCTCCACATCGTCGTGAACGGCCGGCCGAGCGACGCGCTCTTTCTCGGCTGGCCGCTCGTCGTCCCGCCCGACCCGCTGGCGATCCCGCCCGGCGCGTTCGTCGCCTACTACCTCTGGTCGCCCTCGTTTTTCCTCGAGTTCCTGATCTGGGGCGGGCTGGCGGTCGTGCTGGCGCGCCGCGTCCGCAGGTGGCACGCGGCGTGACCGACGCGGCCGCCCCTCTCGTCGTGGCGCCGACAGTGCCGGACGCCAGGCTGCGACCGACGACGAACGTTCAAGGGCGAGGCGGTGTCCACACGTCCCGTGCGGGGGTCACCGACGGGCGGGAAGGAGAGCGAGCGCGACGAGCGGCTGTCGGTGCCCGACCGGGCGCTGTACGCGCTGTTCGCCCGCCACGCCGACGCGGGGCGCCACCGCGCGGACCGCCGGCGCTACCGCGGGACGGACCTGCGGACGAGCTTCGACGTGTTCCTCGCGCGGGCCTACGGCCTCTCGTGGCTCCTCGGCGCGTGCTTGGCGCTCGTCGGGTGGGGCGCCGCGACGGTCGGGCTCCGCGCCGTTGCGCTCCCGGCGCCGCTCGCGGCCGCGCCACGGCCCGTGCTCGCCGTGCTCGTCGGTGCCACGGCGGGTGCGGCCGGAAAACGCGCGACCGTCCGCCTCGCCGGGCTCTACCTCCGGTGGCTGGCGAACGCCCGCCGGACGGACATCGAGCGGACGCTCCCCGGCGCGGTCCGGTACCTCCACGTCCTCGCGTCGGGGAGCGACGGGCCGAGAGCGATGCTACGGCGCGTCGCCGCGACGGACGCGTACGGCGAGACCGCAGTCGCCTTCCGGACGGTGTTGAACACCGCGGCGCTCGCCGGCAGTCTCGACGAGGGCCTGCGCCGTGTTGCACGCGACACGCCCTCCCGTGACCTGCTCGCGCCGTTTCTCCTGAAGTTCGACGAACACGCCGACCAGGGCGAGCGAGAGCTGGCGAACTACCTCTCGATGGAGAGCCGGATGCTCGGCCACCGGCGAGACAGGGCGCGCCAGCGCGCCGAGGGCTTTCTCGAGCTGCTCGCGGAGGTGTTCATGGTCCTCCTCGTCCTGCCGGCCCTGCTGGTCATCGTCCTCACGGTGATGGCCGTCATCGCGCCCGGACTCTCCGCGACCGTGGCGACGCCGCTCGGCCCGACGACGGTTCGCGGACTCGTGGTCTACGCGAGCGCCGCGTTCGTCGTCGTCGCGGGCCTGGGGGCCAGCCTCGTCGTCGCGGGGCTCCGTCCACCGGGCCAGACCGTCGCCTACGAGCGTCCGGACGGCGCGCTCGCGACGTTCGCCTCGACCCTCCGGAACCCCGAGAGCGCCGCCGTCGTCCTGCTCGCCCCTGGACTCGCCGCCGGCGCCGTCCTCTTTCGCGCCGGACTCGACCCCGTGACCGTCGCGCTCGGGGCCTACACGACGTACGGCGTCCCCGTTGGCCTCGTCGCCGTCCGTCGCGCGCGTCGGGACGACGCGAAGGACCGCGAGCTGAAAGACTTCGTCCACGCCGTCTCCGGGCACGTCAACCTCGGCCGCCCGTTCCCGGAGGCGGTCGAACTCGTGGCCAGCGACGTCGACCTCGGTGCGCTGAACGAGGACGTGGCCGACCTCGCGCTGAACCTCGGGCTGACGACGGAACCGGGCGAGACCTCGACCCGCGGCGCGGCGCTGGAGCGGTTCGTCGACCGGGTCGGAACGCCGCTGGCCGAGCAGACGGTAGGCCTCGTGGCGGGTGCGCTCGCGGCCGGGAGCGACGCGGGGACGGTGTTCGACACGCTCCAGACCGAGGTCGGTCGGCTGTACCACGAGAAACGGAAACTCCGGTCCGCAATGCTGGTCTACGTCGCCGTCGGGTGGACGACCGCGCTGCTCGTCGTCGGCATCACCGTCGCCGTCGGCCTCCGGGTGTTCGACGGCTTCTCGCAGCTCGCGGCGCTCTCGGAGTCGACGGGCTACCTGCTTGAGGCGAGTGCCGTCGACCTCTCGCGGGCGCGCTACCGGCTCTACGTCGTCACGCAGGCGACGATGCTCGGCTCGGGCTGGTTCGCCGGCGTCGCCTCCCGCGGGCGCTACGAGGCGCTCCTCCACTCGGGGGTGCTGGTCGCCGTGTGTTACGCGGTGTTCGCCGCGACGGGGATGGTGTGAGCGCGCCGGGGTGTCGACGCGACCGACGCCACCGGTCGTTGTCCATCTTTACATATTGATCGGCGTATTCGCCGTCGAACTCGAACTTGCTGGGATTGAAAACCCCTTTACGTCCACAGACGCTGTATTCTGTTGTCGAACGCTGTTCGAACAGTAATCGAATCGCACGCGGCTCACGACCACCACTCAATGTCATCTGCCGACCAGTCCCCGCCAGAACAGCAGGTGCTCGCCCTGATGTGGCGAGACCTCAAACGAATCCCGACCGTCGCGAGTAGCTTCGTCGAACGCAGACTGTCCGACGACTAGCCGCCTCGGTCCGCCGTACTGCGCCGTCGTCGGCTTCCACGCCGCTCACGCGTCTCTCGTCCGGGTCCGCGAACGGTTCTCTCGTGCCGCCGGTCCCCCTCGCGCCCGGAGCGTCGCCGGCGTCCCTGGCGACACCGGCGGCTACGCGCGCTCTCGCTGGACCGCCAACACCGGAACGTCGCCGTCTCTGATGACCTGCTCGGTGATGCTGCCGTAGAGAAACCGACCGATCCCGGACCGCGCGTGGGTGCTCATGACGATCAGGTCGGCTGCCGTTTCCCTCGCGTACTGGAGGATCTGTTGTGACGGGGTCCCCACTTCGACCGCTCCGGTGCAGTCGACACCGTCCGGGGCGGCGTCGATCACGTCCGTGACCGCCGCCTGGGCGTCTGCCTTCCGCTGGGTGAGCGTCTCCCCCGACTCGTCGCCGGACGACGGGCTGTCGGCCATCTCGACGACCGACAGCACGTGGACGGTGGCGTCGTACTGCGCGGCGAGGTCCCACGCGTGTGCGGCGGCGTCCATCGCCGCCGGACTGCCGTCGGTCGGCAGGAGAATCACGTCGTACATAGCGATTCAACCCCTGCCGCGGGTATCAACATACCGCCCTGGGGAGCCGACACGGCAGCCACTCACCGCCGGAGGATGAGGACGAGGTCGGCGCCGATGTCGAACCCCATCGGAATGAGGTGGAGCGCCCCACCGATCAGCGCTAGCTGCGAGAGTACGGCCGGGTTCGTGACGCTTCCGACGAGCGCAGCCAGCGCCGCGACCCCGGCAGCCGCGTACACCCCTCGCTCGGCGACCCGGAGCTGTGGGTTCCCCCAGTTGAGCGCCGCGGTCACCAGGTAGCTCACGCCGAAGACGGCGAACCACGGGTGCCAGAACGCGTACTGCGTGAGCCCCGGCGGGAGACTCCCCGATACGCCGAGCAGGTTGGTACAGAGCGCCGCGACGTTGAGCACCCCCCAGACGAGCCAGACGCGCTTGCGTCTGACCGCCGGCGCCGTGTACAGCGCCGCGATCAGGATAACGCCGACAGTCAACACCGTCCACAGCGCGACGATAGACTCGACCACGCCCAGCGGCGCGAACTCGGGACGACGCGCCATGACGTACGTCCCTGGCCACCCGATCACCCCGGCCACGAAGCCGACGAGGAGGACGCCGTCACCGGGGAGCGGCGGCGACAGGAGCCGCCTGACGTAGCCCGTCAGGACCGGCCGCTTCTGTTCGACGCCGGTCCGAACCTGCTCCAGCCAGCCCGAGGCTGTCATCTGGGAGCCCCGAGCCGGGCCGGACACCAGTCTCCGCCGCGTCCGCGCCGGCACCCAACGCGGCGACGAGCGCGCATCACGCGGCGACGACCACCCCTTTCATTCCTAGCGACCGGTGGGGCGTACAGACGTACTTGTACTCGCCTGCCGAATCGAACGTGTGCGTGAAGATGTGACCGGCCGTACTGACGAGCTCCGACGCGAACGCGTCGCCCTCGTGGACGACGTTGTGGTTGCCGCCCTTTCCGGTCCACTCCCAGACCACGCGCGTCCCCGTCTCGACCCGGACGGCCGCGGGGGCGAACGCGAAGCCGCCGCCGTTGCCGTCGGCCCCGACCGAGACCGTGACGGTGTCGGCGCCGGTCCGGTCGACCACTCCGTCGTAGTTCCCGACGTCCGAGAGATAGCCGTCGAACCGGGCCTCGTTGCTCTCCGCTCCCGCCGACTGGGACCCGTTCCCCGTACACCCGGCGATCCCGCCGCCGATCGCGATCGTCGCCGTCTGTAGCGCGCGACGCCGCGTGTACTGGTCCGCTGTCATTATCGGACAGTACCGGCTCGCGGTTGAAAAGCCCTCACAAAGCGCGTCCGGGCGAGCGTGGACCGCGCGAGTCTGCCCGAGCGCGGGGTTACAGCGATTTGAGGAGAAACCCTACGAGGTTAGTCGTGGGAGACGTCACTTGGCGAAGTAGCTCGTAAAAAAGCCCGAGAGAAACGCCGAGATCCCGACGGCGAGCGCCACGTCGGTCAGCTCCCACGGCCCGTCGTCGTCGTCGGCGAGGGCGACGGTGATGCCGACGCTGACGACCAGCGAGACGAGGCCGTTCACGAGGTCCGTAGCGAGGCCCATACGCGCTGTCGTGGCTCCAGCCACTCGGACCTTCGGGTCGGCGGCGCGCGCCGACGACAGGGATATACGCGCTGTCGCCCAAGCGTAGCCGTACGTGCGACCCTCAGACACGGCCCAGATCGAAACCGACACCGCCACCGTCACCGTCGGCGACGCGCTCTACGACGTCGAGTACGAGCGCGTCCTGTGGGTGTCTCGGATCGACCCGTCCGGGGTGACGGTGGAGTCGGTGACGGAGTACGAGGTCGACGACCCTGTCGGCTGGTCGCCGGGCGGTGAGCCGGGGGTCATCACCACTGGCACGACGTTCGACCCGGCCGAGTTCGTCGACCTCGTGGACGCCGGTCGCTTCGACGTCGCCCGCTGACGGGACTCGGCGCCGGGTTGCTCGACCGACCCGCCGGGTGCCCGACGCCGCCCGTGGCCCGCCTAAACGGGACGACAACCTCGAGGACGGCCAGTTCCCTCTCGACCACTCGGGCGGGCGGCCCGTCGAGACACCCGTCTTCCAAGACAATTCTCGCGCCGCGGGGCCCGGGCCACGGTGCCTGGCGCTCACCGTCTGACTCGCGGCCACCTCGTCTGTGCCACGCCGACGGCGCTCGCCAGGGCGTGTCGGCCGACGCGCTGTCCGTTCAGGGCTCGACGAGCATGCTCGCGTCGAGCCACCCGGCGTCGTAGACGAGCGAGCCCATCGACACGACGTCGACCCCTGCCGCCGCGTACGCGGGTGCCGTCTCCGGCGTGATGCCGCCGGACGCCTCGACCGTCACGTCCGTCTCGAGCGTGTCGACACACGCCGCCGCCTCCTCGGGTGTCATGTTGTCGAGCAGGAGGATGTCCGCGCCTGCCGCGGCGGCACGCGTCGCCTGTGTGGCCGTCTCGACCTCGACTTCGACGGTCGCGGTGAAACTCGCCCGTCGACGGGCGCGCTCGATACACGTTTCGAGTCCCGCGATGGCGATGTGGTTCTCCTTTATCAGGACGGCGTCGGCCAGGTTGTACCGGTGCGGGTCGCCGCCGCCTAGCCGGACGGCCCGCTTCTCGAACTGTCGGTATCCGGGCGTCGTCTTGCGGGTCGCGGCGACACGGGCGTCGCCGTCGCCGTCGTCGACGCGCTCGACGACCGCCCGCGTCCGACTGGCGACGCCGCTCATGCTCATCAGGAAGTTGAGCGCGAGTCGCTCGCCCCGGAGCAGTCCGTCGGCTGGTCCGGCGAGTTCCGCGACGACCTCCCCGGCCTCGACGGGGTCGCCGTCCGCGACACGCGGGTCGACAGAGACGTCGAACGCGCCGAACACCTGTGTCGCCTCCTCGACTCCGGCGACGACCCCCCGCTCGCGGGTGACGATTCGGGCCGTCGCGCTCTCCCCGGCGACCAGCCCACTCGTCACGTCGCGCCAGTCGGCTCCGTCCTCTGTGAGTACCCTGTCGAGTGTCTTCTGTCGCATACGGTCCTCTGTGTTCGTCCGACCAAAAGTTCGTCTACCGTGGCGTAACGACTTCACCTGACGTTCCTGAAGAGATTTCTTCTACAAATAGGCACACAGGAGAACATCTATCAATACATACTTGCCTGTGTAGCCGCTTGATTAGATACCAGATGACCGAGCGACGACGCGAGTTCCTGCGGCAGGCGGGTATCGTCGCCACGGGGGGCGGGGCCCTCTCCGTGGCCGGCTGTTCGATGCGAGGCGCGTCCGGCGCGACCGAGCCGCTCCGCCTGGCGTTCCAGGCGCCGGCGGAGACGACCGACGTGAACACGTGGGTCGGGGCGCGCGAGTTCGCCGCCAAACGAGAACTCGACGTCACGGTCGACGTGTTTGAGGGGGTCGACCTTGCCGTGCAGTCCGTGCTGGCCGGCGAGGCGGATGTCGCGCGCGGCTCGGTGACCGCCGTCGCCTCGGTCCTCGAGGCCGGCCGCCCGTTCGAGTTTGTCGTCACGCCGATCCGGAGTACCGACTACGTCCTCGCCACCCAGCCCGGGATCGAGTCGCTCGCGGATATCGTCGAGCAGGACGCGACCATCGGAATGTCTGCGCCGACCGGACTGGACGCCGTCCAGGTCGCGGCGGTGATGTTCCAGGCCGGCGCGATCGACAGCGTCGACGAACTCAACTACCAGCGTATCGGCTACTCGGGCGCGCGTCAGGAGGCTATGCTCGGCGGCGATATCGACGTCTCGCCCCAGCACTACGCCCAGTGGCTCGACATGCGCGAGCAGAACGGCGAGTTGAACAATCTCCTCCGGTTCGGCGAGACGCTCGACAACTGGATCCAGGAGGTGTTCATGGTGCCGAGCGACGTCCTGGAGACCCGCCGCGACGACGTGGTCTCGTTCGTCGCCGCACAGCTCCAGGCGTACCGCACGCTCTACAACGGCTACGACCGGTACGAGCAGGCGGTCCAGGAGTACGTCCCGGGCGGCGGCCCCGACAAGTCAATTCTCGCGCCGACGTACGACTTTCTCACCGATATCGGGATCTGGCCGCGCGACGGCGACCTCCAGCGGGCGAACGTCGACTACATGCTCGACCTCTCGGCACGCGTCGGACTGACCGACGGCCGGATTCCGACCGACAAGCCGCTCAACCGCGGCCCCCTCGACGAGGCACTCGGACGGCTCGACGACCGATGACCACGCTCGCGGCGCACGACGTGGTGAAAGAGTACGGAGACGAGCAGGGCGTCCGGGCGCTCGATACGGTGTCGCTCACCGTCGACGAAGGGGAGTTCGTCGTCGTCGTCGGACCCTCGGGCTGTGGAAAATCGACGCTTCTCCGGCTGTTCGCCGGGCTCGCCGAGCCGACCGCGGGCACGATCACCTACGAGGGCGAGGCGGTCACCGGGCCGAGCCGTGAGCGCGCGATGGTGTTCCAGCAGTTCAACCTCTTTCCCTGGCGTACGGCGCTGGAGAACGTCACGTTCGGACTCGAGATGGCCGGGGTCGACCGCGCCGAGCGCCGCGACCGCGCCACGGAGGCGCTCGCGCTGGTCGGACTGGACGACGCCCTCGACAGGTATCCAGACGCGCTCTCGGGCGGGATGCAACAGCGTGTCGGTCTCGCCCGCGCGCTCGCGGTCGACCCCGGCGTCCTGTTGATGGACGAGCCGTTCGGCGCGCTCGACGCGCGCACCCGGACGACGCTCCAGCGCGAGCTACTCGACATCTGGGCGCGCGACCGCACTACCGTCCTGTTCGTCACCCACGACATCGACGAGGCGCTGTTGCTCGGCGACCGTCTGCTCGTCATGCTCGACGACCCGAACCGCGTCGTCGCCCGTCTCGACGTGCCGTTCGACCGCCCGCGGTCCGGTCGTGACCTCGAAACCACGGAGCAGTTCGTCGGGCTCAAGCGCCGAATCCGGGCTATCTTCCGGGACGACGCCCCCGAGGCTGGGGCAGATACCCGCGCGTGACGCTGACCGCTCGCCGCCGCCACCAGTTCGGCGGAGCGCTCGTCGCGTCCGTCGTCTGGACCGCCGTCGCGTGGCGCGTCGGCCCGGCCCTGCCCGGGCCGGTGGCGCTCGCCCGAGCGACCGCCGAACTCTACCGGTCGGGCGCGCTCGCCGACGCGCTCGCCGGCACCGTCGCCCGGGTGGCGCTGGGCTACGCGCTGGCTGTCGTCGTCGCCTTTCCCGCCGGGGCGGTGATGGGACTCTCGCCGTGGCTCGACGCGTTTCTCGACACCTACGTCACGGCGATGTTCGTGACGAGCGTGGCCAGTCTGCTCCCGTTTCTCATCCTCGTCGCGGGGACGGGCCTCGGGTTCTACACGGCGGTCGTGTTCCTGTTCGCCGTCTTTCACATGGTGTTGATCGTCCGGGCCGGCGTCGCGACCGTCGACTCCGGCGCCCGCGACGCCGGCCGGGTGTACGGGGCGACGGGGTGGCGCGGCTACGCCTACGTCCTCCTGCCGGCGGCGCTCCCGCACGTGATCGCCGCGCTCCGCGTCGGCTACAACCGCGCGGTCAAGGGCGCGGTGGTAGCCGAACTCTGGGTGTACGCCGGCGTCGGCGAACTCCTCCACGGATACCAGCGCTTCTCACAGACGTCGAGCGCGCTCGCGGTCGTCCTCCACGTGATGGTGCTCGCCGTCGTGGGCGTCCGGCTGCTGCGGCTGGTCGAACGACGCTACGCCGGCTGGCGGGAGGTGACCGTCCGGTGACGGCGCTCGGCGGCGACCCCACGCTCTCGGCGTCGGCGCGGTGGGGCGTCCGCGCGCTCGCGGCGGCCGTCGCGCTCGTCGCCTGGCAGGTCGCCGCCGCCACGCAGGATGTCCTGTTCGCCCCGCCGCTCGCCGTTGCACGCGTGCTCGTCGACGACGCCCTGTCGACCCGGGTGCTGCTTGCCGCCGTGGTCGGGGCGCTCCGTAACGCGGCCGTCGGGTACGGGCTCGCGCTCACGGTCGGCGTGCCTGTCGGGGCGCTCGTCGGCCTCTGGGCGCCGGCCCGACACGTCCTCGACCCGGTGCTGGACGCGCTGTACTCGACGCCGATGGTCGCGCTCGCGCCGCTGTTCATCATCTGGTTCGGGCTCTCGCCGGTGGCGAAGGTCGTACTGGTGTTCACGTTCGCGGTGTTCGTCGTCGTCATAAACACCGAGGCGGGTCTCGCGAACCCTCCCGACGGACTGCTCGACGCAGCGACCGTCTACGGGGCCGGGGCTCGAGCCGTCCGGCTCCGGGTTCGCGTTCGCCACGCGCTCCCGAGCGTGCTCACCGGTGCCCGGCTGGGGGCGGGACGCGCCGTCCGTGGCGCGGTGGCGGCCGAACTCTTTCTGTACGCCGACGCGCTCGGCCAGTACCTGATAGACAGCGGCTCGACCTTCGAGATCGCGCGACTCCTCGCTGGTGTCGTCGCCCTCACGCTCGTCGGCGTCCTCGTCGTCGGCAGTGTCGGCGCGGTCGAACGCCGGGTCCGGTACGCCGACGCCTGAGTCCCGCCCGTTCCGCGACTGCGCCACGGAGCCGGCGACAGTGGTTTCACCGGCCGGCCGAACACCGATCTGTGAGCTACACCGTTCGGTTCGGCGCGCCACACGAGCTGACAGACGGCGACGCGACGACGCTCGTCGTCGACGACTACGAGGACGTCGGGAGCATGTACATCCTGGAGCTGTCCGACGGCGCCACGCGGTCGGTCGGGAAACAGCTCGTGGAGTCGGTCACGGACGACTGACTCCCCGGCCCGGCCGGCGCCCGCGCCCGCGCCGGCATCCCCCGTTGTCCTCTGGGTGGCGTTTTTCGTGGGACCGGCCCGTACGCCGACTCGATGGACGGTGCCGACCGCTTCATGCTCTACGCCGTGCTGGCCCTGTTCTTGCTCATCCTGGTCGGGTTCGTGGTCGCGCTGGCCGCCGGCTGACGCGTCGACCGGCACGCACTCCCCGTCGGCTCGGCCGACCGGCCGGCCTCTACGGCCCGGAGCCGCACCTCCCGGGCGACCGCACGCGGGTGCCTGCTCGTCGACCGTGAGCGCCGCTCACGAGACCGAGCGCGACGCCGCGCCCGCCCCGGAGACCGACCGGTTATCCGGACGCGCGGCCACGGTCCAGACGAGTCTCGATGCTCGGCTACGCCTGTATGAACCACACGCTCCGGGACCGCGAGCCGCCGCTGCGCTGCAACCGCGACATGCGGAAGGCGACCTTCGAGGAGCGCGGAGTGGCGTACGCCTCGGAACTCGCGCTCCAGAACTTCGAGGACCTCCACGCGATCCTCGCGTGGAACGCCGCCAACGACGTCGGGTTCTACCGCTGTAGCTCGACGCTCGTCCCGTGGAACTCGCAGTTCGACCTCGCAGCACTCCCCGACTACGAGGCGATCCGCGCCGTCGCCGAGCGCTGTGGCGCCCTGGTCGAACGCGAGGGGATGCGCCTGACCTTCCACCCGGACTACTGGTGCCGCCTCGGGAGCGACAGCGCGGACACGCGTGCGACCTCGGTCGACGCCGTCGACTACCACGCCGACTGGCTCGACCTCATGGGGCTCGCCCGCTCGCCGTACTACGGGATCAACGTCCACATCGGCGCGACGTACGGCGACGAGGCCGCCACGGCCGAGCGCTTCCGTGACGCCGTTGCCGACCTCTCGCCCGGCGCCCGCGCCCGCCTGACCGTCGAGAACGACGACACGGAGAGCCTGTGGAGCGTGCCCGAACTCGTCGACGCGCTCGACGGCACGGACGTCCCCGTTCTGTTCGACTACCACCACCACACGTTCACCGACCGGGGGCTGACCTACCGCGAGGCGTTCGACCGCGCGGCAGCGACGTGGGGTGCGGTTCGGCCGGCGGCACACTACTCGGAGCCCGCCCGCCTCCACGGGGCAGACGCCCGTCCGCAGGCTCACGCCGAGGTTCCGGCGGACGTCCCGGCGTGGCTCCGCGCCCGCGCCGACGTGATGATCGAGGCCGGCGGCAAGGAGCAGGCCGTCTTCGCCGTGCGCGACGCCACGACCGCGCCGTAGGGGGCCAGACGCACGCGGTGACGGCCGTGACGCGGGGCGCCGGTCGGCGTCTGCTGCCGGTCGTCGCGCCTCCGTCCGCGGGCCACAGCACACGCCCGCCGAGGGGTTATCCGTCTCGATCCCGTCCCAGATACGTGGCCGAGTCGACGTCTGTGATGGACTCGTACGTCGAGTCCACCGAGCGCATCCAACCCCACCAGGCGAACAACTACGAGAACGCTCACGGCGGCGAGATCGTGAAGCTGATGGACGAACTCGCCGCGGTCGCCGCGATGCGGGTCGCCGGCGAGACGTGTGTCACCGCTCACATCGGGAGCGTCGACTTTCAGGCCCCGCTGCCGGTCGGCGACGTCGCGACGCTGTCGGCGTACGTCTACGAGACCGGCGACAGCAGCCTCGGCGTCCGGGTGAGCGTCGAGGGCTGTGACCCACGGCGCGACGGCACCGAGACGACGACCGCCGCGTGTTTCACCATGGTCGCCGTCGACGCCGACGGCGCTCCGGTCCCGGTTCCGGAGGTCGTCGCCGAAACCGACCGCGGACGCGACCTCGTCGCCGCGGCCCCCTGTTGAGCGGCGGGCACGCGCCGTCGCGGACACGGTCGGCCCGTGACACGAGGGACGCCTCGACTGACCGGCGCCTGTACGGCGAACGGGAGAGCCGTGCCGACGGGGGCTCGACCGGCCACGACCGGACGCCGCGGACGGGTCGGCTCACCGGGACGCACTCCACCGTCGGACCGTCGTCGCGCCCGGACGCGCGGATGGTTCGACGGCGACGGACCGGCACCCTCAATCCGCGCCCGCCGCGTTCCCGACCTACCGTGGTCGCGCCGTTCGAAATCATGAACGCGGTCGGACTGGTCGCTTTTGCGCTGGTCGGCGCGACGAAGGCGGCCCGCGCGGAGTTCGACCTCCTCGGCGTCGTCGTCGTCGGCCTCGCCACCGCGTTCGCGGGCGGGGTCACGCGCGACCTGCTGGTGAACCGCGTGCCGCTGGCGCTCCAGGCGCCGGCGGAGGTCGGATTCGGACTGGTCGGCGTGGCCGTCGCCGTCGTCCTCCCGGTGGTCCGCGACGCGCCGGAGACACACCCCGTGGCCGTCTCCGCCGACGCGGTCGGCCTGGCGGCGTTCACCGCTACGGGCGCCATCGTCGCCGCCCAGACGGGGCTCGCGGGCGTCGGCGTCGTCGCCGTCGCGACGGTGAACGCCGTCGGCGGGAGCGTGGTCGCCGACCTCCTGCTCGACCGCTCGCCGTTCGTCCTGTTCGAGGATTTCTACGCCAGCTGCGCCGTCCTCGGCGGGACCGCTCACTGGGCGGCGCTCGCGCTCGGTGTGACGGGCGGCGTCGCGGCCGTCGCCTGCGTGGCGACCGTTCTCGCGACGCGCCTGCTCGCGGTCGCGTACGGCTGGCGGCTCCCGACGCCGCGGACGCTCGTTGAGGCCGTGCGTCGTAACCGCCGGTGACCGCGCCCAACGACGC
The DNA here is from genome assembly GCA_036626375.1 of Haloferacaceae archaeon. GTDB lineage: Archaea > Halobacteriota > Halobacteria > Halobacteriales > Haloferacaceae > A07HB70. Next base: position 22,374 of record JAZKRX010000021.1, on the reverse strand, counting down.
GTCGCCGGGCGCGGCGCTGTCTCCGTCTCTCCGGCGGAGCGTTGAAACCCGCTCCGTGCGTACCAGTAGCATGAGCCCCACCTGTCCGGACTGCGACACCGCCGGCGTCCAGAGCGACCGGGCGATGTTCAACGTCGTCTACGTCTGTCCCGAGTGCGACCGGCAGCTCGCCTGTGCGTACGGCCGGGAGTAGCCGGACGGACGCGGGACCGGACCGCCCCGACGGCCGAATGCGCCGACGCCGCCCGCGCCGCGCCCCGATGCCACGTTTAATCACGCGGCGCGGCCACGTAGCCCCCACATGTCGTCACCAACCGAGTACGACCACTTCGTCGACGGCGAGTTCGTCGCCTCGACCGGGAGCGAGCGCATCGACGTGGTCTACCCATACGACGGGGAGACCTGGGCGTCGGTGCCCGACGGAACCGCCGCGGACGTCGACCGGGCGGTCGCCGCCGCGCGCGAGGGGTTCGAGACGTGGCGCGAGACGAGTCCGAGCGAGCGCCGCGAGACGCTGTACGCGGTCGCGGACGCCCTCGACGACCACGCCGAGGAGCTGGGCGAGCTGGAGACGCGCCAGAACGGCAAGCTCCTCCGCGAGATGGAGGGCCAGGCCCAGGGGCTCGGCGAGTGGTACCGCTACTACGGCAGCCTCGCGGAGACCGAGCGCGGCGACACGGTGCCGGTCGAGAACAAGGACGGCGAGCTGTTCAACTACGTCACCCACGAGCCGTACGGGGTCGTCGGGGCGATCACGCCGTGGAACTCGCCGCTGCTCCTGACGACGTGGAAGCTCGCGCCCGCGCTCGCCGCGGGCAACGCGTTCGTCCACAAGCCGAGCGAGCAGACCCCCGTGAGCGCGCTCCGGTTCGCAGAGATCCTGCGCGACGAGACACCGCTCCCCGACGGGGTGTACAACGTCGTCACGGGGGCGGGCGAGACGGGCGCGGCCCTGACCGGCCACGAAGGGATCGACAAGCTGGCGTTCACCGGGTCGACCGCGACGGGCCGGAAGGTCGGCGCGGCCGCGGGCGAGGCGCTTTCGCCCGTCTCGCTCGAACTCGGCGGCAAGAGCCCGAACATCATCTTCCCGAGCGCGGACCTGGACAACGCGATCAACGGCGTCGTGAAAGGCATCTTCGCGGCGACGGGCCAGACCTGTCTCGCGGGCTCGCGCGTCCTCGTCCACGAGGACGTGCGCGACGAGTTCGTCGACCGGTTCACCGAGCGCGCGCGCTCGGTCGAACTCGGCGACCCGATGGACCGCGACACGCAGATGGGCCCGGTCGCCTTCCGCGACCAGTGGGAGAAGGTGCGTCACTACATCGACCTCGGGGCCGAGGAGGGCGCGGAGATCGCCTTCGGCGGCGAACAGCCGGCGGACCTGCCCGGCGAGTGTTTCATCCAGCCGACCGTTCTCGTGGACGTGAAAAACGACATGCAGGTCGCGCGCGAGGAGATCTTCGGGCCCGTCGCGAGCGTGATCACCGTCTCCGACGAGGCCGACGCGATCGAGACGGCCAACGACACGGACTACGGCCTCGCCGCGGGGGTCTGGACCGAGGACATGCGCCAGGCCCACCGCGTCGCCGACGCCGTCGAGGCGGGGACGGTCTGGGTCAACGAGTACCGGACGCTCTCGCTGCGGAGTCCCTTCGGCGGGTTCAAAGACAGTGGCCTGGGCCGCGAGAACGGCGCGGAGGCGCTCGACGAGTACCGCCAGTCGAAGTCGGTCTGGATCGACCTGAGCGGCGAGGTGGACGACCCGTTCACGATGGGGTAGGTCCAGCGGCAGTTCTTTGACTGTCGACCGACGAACTGGAGACATGGCGGTTCAAGACGAGGAACGAATCGTGACCGACGCCGACGTTCTCGGAGGCAAGCCCCGGATCGCGGGTACGCGAATCGGTGTCCACTTCCTCGCCCGTCGAGTGGCGGAGACCGACCTCGACGCGGACGAACTCGCCGACCGTCACGATCTGGCCCTCGGTGACGTCTACCTCGCACTCGCGTACTACCACAACCACCCCGAAGAGATGCGCGAGATCGCTCGCCGCCGCAAACGACGTGCCGACGAGGCCGACGAGTGGACGACGCTCACTCCTCCCGACGAGTGACGCGGTGAGCTACCGACTGCTGCTTGACGAGAACGTCGACCACGAGGCCGGCGAACGGCTCGGCGCGCAGGGGCACGATGTCGAGTACGTCGAGCGGGTGGCCGACCTCGGGCGCGGTGCCCCCGACTCAGCAGTCGCCCAGTACTCGGCCACCACCGAACGAGCGGTCGTCACACACGACGACGATTTCGTCGGGACGAGTCCGGACGAGTACCACGCAGTGCTGTTCTTCGAGGACGCCTCGGTGTCGGCGTCGGAGGTTGCGACCATCGTCGACGAGATGTCCGCCGTCTATCCGTTCGAACAGGTCGACGGGCTCCAGAAGGTGGGTCGAGAGTGGCTGTGACTTCGATCCGAATCCGACCTCCTCGATCCCCTCGACACCGACCGCGACGGGTGCGCCTTTGGGTCCAGAGAGAGAGCAGAACGGTCGTGACACCGACCGACTCTCCCCTGCCCGGAGCGACCGATGGATAGCCCGACCGTCGGGGTCGTCGACCTCGGAAACATCGGCGGACGGGTCGCGCGGGTCCTGCTCGACGCGTTCGACGTCTGCGTCTTCGACGTCGACGAGGACGCGGTCGCCCGGCTGGCCGAGGCCGGCGCGCGGGGCTGTGAGTCCGGCGCCGCGGTCGGGCGACGCGCCGACGTTGTCCTCCTCTCGCTCCCGAGCGACGACGCGCTCCTCGCGGCGACGCTCGGCGACGACGGGGTGGTCGCGGGGCTGGGAGCGGGCGACGTGCTGGTCGACACCAGCACCGTCTCGCCGGGCGCGTCCGAGCGGGTGCGGACGGCGACCGAGGAACGCGGCGCCGCATTCCTCGACGCGCCGGTGAGCGGCGGGGCGCGCAACGCCGAGACGGGCGACCTCGTGGTCTTGGTGGCGGCGAGGAGGAGACGCTCGACCGGGTGGGGCCGGTCTTCGACGCGGTCGCACGGACGGTCCACCACGTCGGCCCGGCGGGCGCCGGGGTGACGATGAAGATGGTGAACAACTACCTGTTCGCGCTGCACCAGGTCGCACTCGCGGAGGGGCTGACGATGGCGCGGGCGGCCGGCATCGACGACGAGACGTTCGCCGAGACGGTGGGCGAGTCCTCGGGCGGGTCGTACGCGCTCGACCGGAACACGCCGCGGTTCGTGATCCCCGACGCGTACGCTCCGAGTCCACGCTCGACCTGATGGCGAAAGACGCCCGGCTGGGCGAAAAGTTCGCGGCCGACCACGACGTGCCGCTCCTCCTGGGCGGCGCGAGCGGGCTGTACGAGGCGGCGTCGGCGCTCGGCCACGGCGACCGCGACTCCTCGGCGATCCTGAAGCTGTACGAGGCGCTGACCGACGAGGCGTGAGCCGTCAGGACGGCTCGTCGGTCACCGGGATGCGGGTGCCCCGGCCGTCGCGCTCGGCGCCGTCACCCGCCGCGTTCTCGTCGGCCCGCGCCTGCCAGAACGCCTCGTCGAGGTAGCGCTCCTCGGTTGCCTCGTAGCCCAGCCGTCGGGCGAGCGGCCCGACCGTCGCGCCGAACGCCCGCTGGACCGGGTACGGCGCCCCGGTGAAGTACGTCTCGTCGAGCGTCGCCTCGGCCATCGCCGCGGCGCGGAGGGGGCCGGGCCGGCCCTCGTCGTCCACCGCGCCGTCGTGTGCGAGGCCGAACAGCGTCGCCACCACCGCGCCGAGACGGTCGTTCGGCGGGACCGTCCGGACGGTCAGCCGGGCCGTCTCGTCGCCCGCGTTCCGGAACGTGTGCGGCGTCCCGGGCGAGACGCGCACCTCGGTCCCGGGGCCGAGGGCACGTTCCCGGCCGTCGATACGGAACCGGACGGTCCCGGTCTCGACCGTGAACCGCTCCTCGGTCGTCCGGTGGACGTGTTCGGCCGGCCCCCGGGCCCCCGGCGCGAGCCGGATCTCCGCGACGCCCTCGCCCGGGGCGTCGTGGAGCGAGACCCCGGTCACGGGGTTCGTGACGGGCGGCGCGTCCTCGTCGCTCATGGAGGTTGGGTGGGGAGCGAACGGGAAGCCGGTTTCGGCGCCGTGTGGACACGGCGCGGGCTACTCCCCTCGTCTCGTGACGTACAGCGAGTAGGCGACGACGGCGAATCCGAGCGCCGTGAGCGCGCTCTCGACGACGAGCGCGCTCTCGCCGCCGGTCGGCACGAACAGGTCGGTCACGCCGGCGAGCAGCGAGCCGAGCGTGACGACACCGAACCCGACCGCGAGGTACGCGAGTCCGTTCGCGCCCGTGCGGCGCGCGGCCTTCGCCGCGAGGTAGGTGATCAGGCCGCCGAGACACAGTGTCGCGGTCTTGAGGACGACCACGGCCGTCGGCAGGGTGCTCATCCGGTGTTCACCCCCCGGCCGGTCGCCAGACTCCTCGCCCCGTCCACTCCGTCGTCGTCCGTGAGTCCGTTCATACGAACCTCAGCGCGGAAACCCACGACTGCAGTCGTGGGAGGTGCGCATTCGCTTGACTGTACAATCGCCGTTGACGGCAGGCCTGACTCCCCCACCGTTCTATATTAGCCATTTTAAGCATGAGCTGTGTTGTGATTAGTATGGAGGTCCGCCGCACCGTTCCGGTCAAGCTTGACATGACCGACAAGACGGCGGACCTGCTTCACGAAACGATTGACGAGTTCCTGTGGGCCGCAAACTACATCGTGGACGCCGCATGGGACGGCGAGTGGGTCGAAACCCGCAAGTCCGTTCTCCACGACGAAACCTACCACGACGTGCGCGAGCAGACGCGACTCCACAGCAACCACGTTCAATCGGCTCGTGACCGTGCTGTTGACGCGCTCAAGAGCGTGGTCGCCACGTGGTCGAAGGGCAGGTATGCGTCCCTGCCTACGTTCTCCACGCCGTTCGTGGAATACAACCAGCGGAATGCTACATTCAACGACGGCCATGCCACGCTCTCGACTGTCGAGGGGCGCGTCACCGTCGGGTTCGTTCTGCCCGACGAAAGCCGCGACACGCCCCACTCGCAGTATCTTCAGTCCGATGGGTGGACGACTACCGGCGCGACACTCCACTATCGCCATGGTTCGTTCTACCTCCACGTCAGAACAAAGGCTGACGTGGATGCCCCCGACCACCCTGAGAACGGGACGGTTCTCGGTGTGGATCTCGGGGTCAAGAACATCGCCGTCACATCGACCGGCGTGTTCTGGACTGCCGACGAACTGGACCACTGGCGCACGGAGTACGTCGAACGCCGAAGGTCGTTTCAGGAGTGCGGGACGCGATACGCCCACGAGAACGTCCAAGCGGTCGGGCGAAAGGAGTCGGGGCGGTTCAAGCAGTACCTTCACCGCGTGGCGAACGAACTCGTAGAAGAGGCCGACGAACACGGGTGTTCGCATATCGCGTTCGAGAACTTGACGGATATACGCGACCGCATGGCGAACGCTCGAAAGTTCCACGAATGGGCCTTCCGCCGTCTCTACGGGTACGTCGCGTACAAGGCCGCGGAACGCGGTATCGCGGTCGAACAGGTAAACCCGAAACACACGAGCCAACGGTGTTCGTCGTGTGGGTTCACGGCCCGCAAGAACCGCCCCACGCAGGACTCGTTTTGCTGTCAGAAGTGCGGATACGAGAACCACGCGGACTACAACGCCGCGAAGAACATCGGACTGAAGCTTCTCCGTCGCAACCAGACCGGGGGCGACGGAAGCGCACCCGTAGGCGTGCGCTTGAACACCGGGATGATGACCACGAGCGGCATCACAACCGCCCCGATCTCGGGTAGAGTGGGAGTCCATGGTGAAAGCCCACGACTCTAATCGTGGGTTAGCTTACAGCTCCTCGCTGACCTCCGTCCAGTACCGTGCCAGCCGTTCGTCCGGTGACTCGTCCGCGCCGTCCTCGCTCGCCGCCTCGTCCGTCTCTCGGACCTCGACCCTGAACGACCCCTCGCCGTCGACCGCGACGAGGACGCCAGCGAAGTCCCGGACGTACGTCGTGGCGTGGTGGCCGTCCGGCCGGACGCTCACCCGTTCGTCGACGAGGCCGCCGTCGCTCAGCAGTTCGAGCTTCCGGTAGGTCGTCGTCCGCGGCAGGTCGCACCGCTCCGCGACCTCCTTCGCCGGGAGCGGGTCGTCGAGCGTCGCGGCCACGCGCCGACAGTCCGGGTCGGCCAGCGCCGCGAGCGCCGCCTGTCTGCGCTCGCCGGCGTCGTCGTCGAGCAGCGCCGCCGAGCCGCGGTCGTCGCCGTCGCTCGTCACGCCGAACCGCCTCCGCGGGCGGGCGCGACCGGAGGGGAGGGATGCCGGGACATGGGTGTCGGGGGGCCGCCGCGCCGGTCCGGGGGACCGTGGCCCGGCGCGGCCGCGTCGCGCGTGTCGAACGCGTCGGGCGGTTGATAAACTCCCCCGAACAAAAGACGCCCTCGCCGCGTTCCACTCTGTGGAACACGGCCCCCCGATTTTCATCGCCGCTGGCCGTCTGTCGAGCCGCGATGGACTGGTCCTCCGCCGACGCACGCGACGGAACGACGCGACGGACGCTCCTCCGCGGGCTGGCGCTCGCCGGGGTGGTCGGCGCCGCGGGGTGTGTCTCCGGGGCAGACCCGGGCGGCGCGCCCGAGGCCGGCGACGACCTGGCGGCCGCGTCCACGCCGGAGCCGACGGCGACGCCCCCCTCGACGGCGACGGCGTCCTCCACGCCGACGGCGACGCCCGTCGACGACGTCGAGTCGTGGCTCGCCGACGCCAACGGCTACCACGGCGACGTCGCCGGCCAGTTCGGCGACCGCACACAGGTGTACGTCGCCACGCCGCCGACCGAGGCGTTCGCGCGCGACAGTGACTTCGCGCTCTCCTTCCGTCCGCCAGGGATCCGCGTCACGCCCGGCACGACCGTCGTCTGGGCGTGGACCGACCACCCCGACGAACACAACGTCGTCGCCCTCGACGGCTCGTTCGACAGCGGCGAGCCGAGCGCCGCGGCCGAGCGCTCCTTCGAGCACACGTTCGAGACAGAGGGCGTCTATCCCTACGTCTGCGAGCCCCACCGCGACGAGGGGATGCGCGGCGCCGTCGTGGTGCGCGAGGCCCCCTCCAGCGGCTACCCTCGCGTCGACGAGTGGCTCGCGGGCGTCGACCGCTACGACGGGAGCGTGGCCGACAACACCGGCACCGACCGCACGACCGTCACCGCCGGCGCCGCGGGCAACGGCGGACAGTTCAGCTTCGCGCCGCTGGTGACGAAGGTGTCGACCGACACGACCGTCGCGTGGGAGTGGTCCGGTCAGGGCGGCGCCCACAACGTCGCCTTCGACGACGAGGCGGGCGACCCGGTCGACGCCGACCCCGCCGAGCTTCGCACGACTCCCGGCGTCGGCTACGAGCACACGTTCGCGTCCGCGGGCGTCTACCTGTACGCCTGCGAGCCACACCGGGCGCTCGGCGGCCGCGGGGCGGTCGTCGTCGAGTGACGAACAGGCACGTTCTGCCCCGCGCTCCGACCGAACTGTCGGAAGATTCAGATAGACCTCGACGATCAGACGCTCGACGGCGCGTAATCTCGCCGAACGCCCGTTGGACTGCCCAAGGTTTTTCATGCTGGGTCACACAGGTCGTGGTATGCCATACGTCACCACGCCCGGAGCCGTCCACGCCGACGACTGCCCGCATATCGTCCCCGACGTCGACCCGGCGCGGTACGTCAGCGAGGAACCGGCCGAGATGACGCCCGCGGACTGCGACTGTCGCGCGACCTGACTCGGTAGCCGTCCAGTTCTGTCTCGATATCCGATCTGTCTCGGCACAATCTACTTGTAGTTCTACGCTGACGATCGGGTATGAGCGACAGAGACGACCGAACGCCGACGTCGATCGTATCCCACACCGAGTACGTCCGCGGCCGGTTCCAGTGTGCCGGCTGCGGCGCGAGCGTTCCGGCGGAGAAGCGCGCCGGCGGACGGCTCTGCGTGGTCTGTCGGACCGCGCGTGCGGACGACTGACCGACAGCGCCTTGCGCGCTCCGACCGACGCCGACCCGTGACCGTCGCGGACCTCCTCGCCGACGCCAGCGCGGCCGACGACCCGGAGCGCGCCCGTGTACTCCTCGAACGCGCCGTCGAGCGGGCGCCGGCGAACGCGACCGCGCGCTACCGCTACGGCCGTCGCCTCGTCGCGGCCGGCGACGTCGAGGCCGCCGCCTCGCAGTTCGAAGCGGCGCTCGCGGCCGCCCCCGACCACCCGGGCGCGCGCAACGCCCTCGCGGTCCGGGCGCTCCGCGACGGCGACGAGGTCGCGGCGCGCCGTCGGCTCGCCGACCTCGTCGCGGACGAGCCCGCAGACCCGTCCCCCGAGTACGCGCCGATGTACGCCCGGGCGCGGGCGAACCACGCCCACCTCCTGCGCGAAGCCGACCCGGAGGCCGCCCGCCGGTCGTTCGCGCGCGCCGCGGCCCTCGACCCGGACGACCCCCGGGCGCCCCACGAACTCGGCCTGCTCCTCGCCGCGGCGTTCGACGACCCGGAGGGCGCCTGCGCGGCGTTCGAGCGGGCGCTCGACCGCGACCCGGCGTTCGCGCCGGCGCTCGTCGACCTCGGAAACCTCCTGTGGCGGGCGTTCGACGACCCGGAGGGCGCCCGCGAGTGCTACGACCGCGCGGTCGCGGCCGCCCCGGACGACGCGCTCGCGCGGTACAACCGCGGGACGCTCCGGCTCGACGCCTTCGACGACCCGGAGGGCGCGCGCGAGGCGTTCGAGCGGGCGCTCGACCGCGACCCGACCCACGCCGACACACACCGGAAACTCGGCGACGTGCTGTGTGCGACGGGCAACCCCGAGGGCGCCCGCGAGCGATACGAGCGGGCGCTGGCGCTCGACCCCGAGAACGAGGCGGCGCGGCTCGCGCTGTTCGCGCTCTCGTCCGAGTGACCCCGTCTGAGGGTTTACGAGTCTGTAGCACCACCCTCGTACACGGATGTCGACGGTTCCGACGTCGCTCGCACGGTTCGTCGACGAGGCGGAGCCGTCCGAGACGTCGCTGTTCTTGCTCAACCGGAGCCGGCCGGTCGAGGTGGCCTCCCTGCTCGACCGGGCGTTCGCGGACCAGTCGGTCGGGGTGGCGGACGTCTCGCTCCCGGCCGGTCCCGACGACGTCGTCTGCCTCGTCGAGGACGGCCGCGTGGCCGCGGCGACCCCGCTGTCGCGGCTCGAGGAGACGTTCCTCCTCGTCAACAGCGACCGCTACCGGAGCGGCGTCGACGACGAGCCGACGGTCGCCGAGTCACTCGACGTCACGGTCCACGCCGAGCACCGCGACTCGTGGGTGGTGCTTTCGCCCCGCCGGGCGAGGATGGAGGCGCCGCCCTCGTCGCCGTCGAGACGGGCGACAACCGCTGGCGCGGGACCTGGACGACGAGCCGTCCCGCGTCGAGCGGATCCGGACGTACCTCGACCGTCGGTTCTGACTCACTCCGGCGGGGGCGACTGCTCGCCCAGCGCCCGCGCCAGCACAGCAGCCACGCCGCGCCGGAGCCGCTGTGACACCGCGGAGTCGGAGACGCCGAGTTCGGCCGCGAGGTCGTCGAGCGTCGCCCGCCGCGGCACTTCGAAGTAGCCCCGTTCGAGCGCGACCGTCAGCGCCTCTAGCTGCGCGTCGGTGAGACAGCTCGGCGCCGTCTCGGGCGGGTCGGGTCCGTCGACGCTCACGAGCTCGACCGGAATCGACCGCTCGCCACACGCGCCGTAGAACGCGCCGAGGTCGTCGTGGCTGGGGAACTGGAGGCGGAGCCGCCACGACCCGCCCTCGCCGACGGCCGCCCGCACCACGCCGTTCGACTCGCAGACGACGGCGAAGACGCCGTCGAGCCGGTGCCACTCGACGCGGACCAGCGCGCCGTTCTCGACGCGGTCGGCGACCGCCGCCGACGCCACCGCGTCGGCGTCCCGTAGCGCCGACGCCACCGTCTCGGGAGCGTCGCTCGTCACCCACAGGGAGGGCGCGAACGGCGCTCCGACGGGAACGACCCGGTCGAAGCGGACGGTCGCGTCCGGCGTCACGTCGGTCGCCCCGTCGAATCCGATCGCCTCGGCGGGGACGTCGACGACGGCGACGACTGTCAAGATCTGGTCGAGGGATTATATATAATCGAGGTATATATTCGTGTTCCTGAACACGTGTTCGAGACGGCTGTCCGACGAGTCGCACGGACCGAACCGGCTGGCCCCGTCGAGACGGCGAGCGGGCACCGCCGGCGGCCGAGGCGCGGGTCTCGGCTAGTCCGACCGGCGCGAGAGCGGTCCGTCCACCAGTTCGTCGAGCGACCGGAGCTGTCGGTACGGCAGGACGGCGTCGAGGACGAGCGTCGTCGTCACCTCGGCGACGGCGGCGTGGCCGCGGAGCTCGCGGACGCAGGTCTGGACCGCGTCGGCGTCGGGGAAGCGCCCGACTGCGAGCACGTCGTACCGCCCCGCGACCTCGAAGACGCTGACCATCGAGCGGTAGTCGGCGACGCTGGCCGCCAGCCGCCCGCGGGTGCCCGCCGCGGCACGGACGCGGAACGTCGCGACCGTGTCGTAGCCGAGCTTCGCGTGGTCGATCCGGGGCTCGAACCCCTCGATCACCCCGAGGCGCTGGAGGCGGGCCACCCGCTCCGAGACGGTGGTCGCGGAGACGCCGACGCGGTCGCTGATCGCCCGGAAGCTCGCGCGACCCTCGTCGAGCAACACGGAGACGATGTGGGCGTCGACGCCGTCGATCTGGAGGTCTCGGTCGGTCATCGGGTGTGGACGCGCTGTCGCCTGACGGGCGGTGCGAACCGGGCGGCCCCCGGCCGGGTCGGTGCGGGTCGGACGCGACGAACGCGGGTCAGACCGCGTCCGACCCCGACACGCCGGTGCGGATCTGACGCGCGTCCGAGACCGGCAGGACGAAGATCTTCCCGTCGCCCGGCTCGCCCGTCGCGGCCGCCTCGGCGATCGCGTCGACGACCTCCTCGGCGGGCACGTCCGAGACGACACACTCGACTTTGGTCTTCTGGTGGAGGTCGACGGCGTACTCCTCGCCGCGCCACTGGCTCGTCTTCGCGTCCTGCGTGCCCCGCCCCGAGACGTTCGTGACGGTGAGGTGGGGCGCGCCGACCTCCGCGAGCGCCGTCTTGACTGCACCCAGCTTCTCCGGGCGGATGACCGCGACGACCATCTCGACGTCGCTCTCAGTCACCGGCCTGTCCTCCGTCGGTCTCGACCCGCCGTCCGCCGTCGGCGACGGCCGTCCCGCCGCTCTCGCCGAACTCGGGGTAGGCGGCGATGCCGTGTTCGCCGCGGTCCAGCCCCGTGGACTCCTCCTCTTTCGACACGCGGAGGCCGAACAGCGCGTCAGCGACGGTCAGCGTGACCATCGTCGCGAGGACGGTCCACGTCCCGATGAGCAGCGCGCCCACGACCTGCATCGCCAGCTGTGCGACCGAGAAGCCGGCCACGTCGAAGAAGGGGATCAGCATCGTGCCGATGAACCCCGCCGACCCGTGGACGGCGAACACCCCACAGACGTCGTCGATCTCGAGCGAGTCGACGACCCAGCGGTAGACCAGTGGAGTCTGTGCCCCGCCGACCAGGCCGATGACGATCCCGCCCCACCAGGTGACGTGGGCACAGGCGCCGGTGATGGCGACGAGCCCCGCGAGCAGCCCGTTCGCGCCGAACAGCGGGTCGGGCTTGCCCTCGGTGTAGCTGGTCACCAGCGTCGAGGCGACCATCCCCGCGCCCATCGCGAGGGTGGTGTTGAGCGCGACGCGGCCGAGCGCGGCGCCGTTGAACGACCCGTCGGTCGTCAGGACCGTCGCCTGCGTGCCGACGTTGAAGCCGTACCAGCCGAACGCGAGGATCAGGGTGCCGATGACGGCGAAGAGGACGGAGTGGCCCGGGATCGGCTGGGCGTTCCCCTCCTCGTCGAACCGGCCCGTCCGCGGGCCGACCATGTACGCCGCCGTCAGGCCGGCGATGCCGCCCAGCGCGTGGACGACGGTCGCGCCCGCGAAGTCCTTGTAGCCCGCGCCGATGGCCTGCCCGAGGAAGCCGCTCCCGGACAGGAGGCCGTTCCCGCCCCACGCGAACCCCTGGATCACGGGGTAGATAACCGCGACGAGGACAACGGCGTAGAAGACGTACGCCGTGAACTTCATACGTTCTGCGACCGCGCCGCTCACGATGGTCGCCGCGGTCATCGCGAAGACGGCGCCGAACAGCCAGCCGACCCACGCCGTCGGGTCCGAGACGTACGCCCACGCCGCGCCGAGGTCGAGCGCCGCGCCCGGGGTCGTGAGGTAGCCGGCCACGGCGGCGACCCCCGCCCCCGCGAAGAAGTAGACGAGGACGCCCAGCGACCAGTCGGTCATGTTTTTCATCACGACGTTGCCGGCGTTTTTCGCCCTGACCTGTCCCGCCTCCAGCAGCGCGAACCCGGGCTGCATGAAGAAGATGAGAAAGGAGACGAGCAACACCCACACCGAGTTGACGCTGCTGGCGATCGCCGTCACGTCCGCCTGGAGGGGGCTCAACACGGGGCACACACCTCCGCGGGAACCCGATGTTTGTCACTCGATACGCCTACCGATCGTTCGTTCGTATCGCAGATCACGAATTCGTCTCCAGAACGTCGAGATTTATGCTTTTTCGGTAAACAGTATCCACCTCTCCGGTTCGTCTTAAGAATATAAGGTCGTCGGCGACGCGGCGGCGAAAGCCTCAGGCGGGTCACGCCCCTCCGGTCGTTCATGCGACCCTGTCCGTTCCGCTCGGACTCGTCGAACCGCTCCGCTCGTGACGCTGCGACCACCGGCGCCGCGCTCGGCGCGCGCCTCGGGTCGCGCGGCGGGCCCGTCTCGACCGGCGTCGGCGCCGGAATGGGTGCCGCGGTCGGCTACCTCGTCGGGACCGCCGTCGACGAGACGGTCGGCGACCTCGTGCCCGACGGCGGCCGGCGGGTCGAGCCCCGGAGCGACCCCGGCGTCGCCATCGAGGTCCGCGAGCCGGGCGAGCGGTAGGCCACGAAGCCGAGGCGTTTTCACCGTCTGTCCCCAACATCTCTCGTGTCCGGCGTACCCGACGGACCCCCGGAACCGGAGTCGCTCGCCGAGCAGTTCCACGTCTACGAGGTCCGGACGGGCGAGAGCGAGGTGCGCTACTACGGCGAGCCGCTGGCCGACCGCGAGACGGTTCTCTCGCGGCTCGCGCCGCGCTTCCGGAGCCGGGGCTACCGGGTGTCGCTCACCCGCGAGACGGGCGAGTTCGTCCTCGTCGCGACGGAGCGCTCGCCCGGCGTCGACGGCGTGCCGTGGACGAACGTCGCGCTCCTCCTCGCCACCGCTGGCACGACGCTGTTCGCCGGCGCGCGCTGGTACGGCGTCGACCCGCTCGCAGAGCCCGCCCGCGTCGTCGAGGCGTGGCCGTTCGCCGCGAGCGTTCTCCTCGTCCTCGCGGTCCACGAGTTCGGCCACTACGCGCTCTCGCGCCGCCACGACGTGGACGCGAGCCTCCCGTACTTCATCCCGCTCCCGAACCTCATCGGGACGCTCGGCGCGGTGATCCGGATCCGCGAGCGGGTGCCGTCCCGGCGGGCGCTGTTCGACTTCGGCGTCGCCGGCCCGCTCGCGGGTCTGGTCGCCACCGTCGCCGTCACCGCCGTCGGCGTGTCGCTCCCGCCCGTCGCCGTCGCCGCGGGCGCCGGCCCGTCTGTCGAGCTGGGCTACCCGCCGCTGCTCAAGGCCGTGGCGGCGCTTCTCGGCGAACCGCTCACCTACCCCGCGGGCCGGCGGGTCAACCCCGTCGTCGTCGCCGGCTGGGTCGGCGCGTTCGTCACCTTCCTGAACCTCCTGCCGGTCGGACAGCTGGACGGCGGCCACGTCGTCCGGGCCGTCGCCGGCGAGCGCACCGAACAGATCCAGTACGCCGTGCCCGTCCTGCTCGCCGCGCTGACGGGCTACCTCGTCGTCTTCGAGGGGGGCCGGAGCGCGGGCATCTGGGGGCTCTGGGCCGTTCTCGCGCTGGTGTTCGCGCGTCTGCGCGGCCCCGCGCCGACCGACCCGGCGCCCGTCGGGACGCCGCGGACGCTCGTCGCGGTCGGGACGCTCGGGCTCGGCCTGCTCTGTTTCACGCCGACGCCGGTGGTGCTGACGTAGGCCGGCGGCGTCGAGCGTCTTTCTCTCGCGCACGCGCGCGTGAGGCTTAACCAGCCACAACCCCTCGATCGGGTCGTGAGTACCGAGCCCGGAACGGTGGACTTCGAGACAGTCGAGCGGCGGGTGCTGGTCGTCGGCGCGGGCGCCGCCGGCGCGCGCGCGGCGATCGAACTCGTCGAGCGTGGCGTCCCCGCCGAGGACGTGCTGGTGATCGGCAAGCGCGGCCACGGCGACGCCCACACGACGTGGGCGCGCGGCGGCGTCAACGCGGCGCTGGGGACCCACGACCCCGAGGACGACTGGACGGTCCACGCCGCGGACACGCTGAACGAGGGGCACTTCCTGAACGACCCTTCGAAGGTCGAGGCGGTCGCGCGCGAGTCGCCGGCGCGGGTCCGCGAACTCGACGAGTGGGGGATGGACTACTCGCGGACCGAGGACGGCGCGATCGACCAGCGGTACTTCGGCGCGCAGTCGTTCCGCCGGACGGCGTTCGCGGGCGACCACACCGGCGAGTCGATGCTCGACACCCTCGTCGCGCGGGCGCAGGCGCTCTCGATCCCGTACCGCGAGAACGTCCTGGTCACGCGGCTGGTCACAGACGGCGCCGAGGAACGGGTCCTCGGCGCGGTCGGGGTGGACCTCGACACGGGCCGGCTGGTCGCCTTCGACGCCGAGGTCACGGTCCTCGCGGCGGGCGGCTACGCCGGCCTGTTCGAGCGCCACTCCTCGCGCGACGACGAGAACACGGGCGACGGGCCGGCGCTGGCGTACGAGGCCGGCGCGGCGCTGATGGACGCCGAGTTCGTCCAGTTCCACCCGACCGGCATGGTCGGAGCGCGCTACGGCGACGAGTGGGACGGCCGCCTCGTCACCGAGGCGGTTCGCGGGGAGGGCGGGCGGCTGTTCAACGCCGACGGCGAGCGGTTCATGGAGCGGTACTCTCCGGACCAGATGGAACTCGACGCCCGCGACGTTGTGGCGCGGGCCATCGCGACCGAGATCGACGAGGGCCGGGGCACCGACAACGGCGCGGTGTTTCTCGACATCTCCCACCGCGACCGCGGCTTCATCGAGGAGCGGCTCCCCCGGATGTACGAGCGGTTCGCCGACCTCGGGGTCGACATGGCCGAAGAGCCCGTGGAGGTGGCGCCGACGAGCCACTACGGGATGGGCGGAGTCGTCGTCGACGACGACGGCCGGACCGCGCTGGACGGGCTCTACGCCGTCGGCGAGACTATCGCGGGCGTCCACGGCGCGAACCGCCTCGGCGGCAACTCGCTCGCGGAGACGCTCGTGTTCGGCCGGCGCGCCGGCGCGGCCGTCGCCGGGTCGCTTCCCGCCGAGCCCGCTCCGAACGGCGACGCTCTCGGCGACCGCGCGCGGCCGCACCTCGCGGACTTGGCCGCGCTCACGGACCGCACGGGGAGCGAGGACCCCGCCGTCCTCCTCGACGAGGTGCGGGGACTCCTGCGCGACCACGCGGGCATCCGGCGGGACGCAGACGGCCTGGAGCGGGGGCTCGCGGCGCTCGACGCGGTGCGCGAGCGCGCGGGCGACTTGGACGTCGGCGACCGGACCAGCCGGTCGTTCGAGTTCGCGGTCGACCTCGGGTTCGCGCTGACCGTCGCCGAGGCGGTCCTCCGCGGCGCGCTCGCCCGCGAGGAGTCCCGCGGCGCACATTTCCGGACCGACTTCTCCGACACCGAGACGGGGTGGCGCCGGAACCTCGTCGCGGCGCGCGACCCCGTCGGCGCGATGCGGCTGTCGACCCGCGAGCCGGGCGAGCCGAGCGACGCGGTGCGCGAGGCGCTCGACGCCGGCTACGAGCTCGACTACCACCAGCTGGAGTAGCCCGCCCATGGGCGGCCACAGGTGCATCGGCGCTCGCGCCGTAGGGTGGGTATGAAGCGCGACCACAGCGAGTGGTGGATCGACCAGCACGGCCGGCGGTGGAGCGCGCGCTCGCTCTTCCGGGCGGCGCGCGCCGACCCGGGGGCCGAGGAGCGCCTGCGGCGGGTCGCGGCCGACGACGACGCGGGCGTCCGGGTGTACGAGCGGGGCGACGAGACGCTCCACCTCGTGCGGGTGCCCGCGCCGACGCCAGAGGACGACCGGGCGGGGCGGGCGCTCCTGACCGACGACGAACGGGCGGCGCTCGACGACCCCGCGGTCCGCGACCGGACGCGGTGGCGGGTCGCGGTCGAACTCCCGCGGGACCTGGCGGCGCTCCGCGCGGCAGACCCGGCGCTGTACGACCGGGTGCGCGCGGCCGTCGAGGCGGCGGCGCCCCCGGACGACGCGGACGCCGACGGGGCCGTTATCTCCGCGGGGCGCTAGGCCCGGACATGGCGGCCACGGACGAGACGCTGCTCTACCTCGTCGTCGACGTCTGGCACCCCGGCTGCTGGACGCTGGAGACCACAGAGGGGAGCGACGTCGGACTGCTCGGGCACGGGACCACCGTGGACGACGGGGCCGCAGTTGGGTGGTACACGGCCTACGGCCCGACGACCGAGGCGCTCGACACCTTTCTCGACCGGGTGGAGGACTCCGACAGGACGACCCGTGTGACGCGGCTCGCGGCGCCGACGGCGACCCACCCCGGCGCGCCCGGCGCGACGAACGACCTCCTCATCGAGTTCGACCCGGAGCCGACGATCCGGCCGGCGTTCGCGTCGCGCTCGTTTCTCCCGTACGGCCCGACCCGCCACGAGGACGGCCGCGAGCGCCGGTCGTACCTGACGACGCTCGACCGCGAGGCGGTACGGGACGCGCTCGCTGCCATCGAGGCCGGCCACGGCGCGGACGTGCGGATCGCCCGGCTCTCGCCGATGACCGCGCCCGGCGGGCCGACGGGCGTGTTCGAGGAGGCCCTGACCCCCCGCCAGCGCGAGGCGTTCACGCTCGCCCGGCGGGAGGGCTACTACGCCTACCCGCGCGAGACGACGACCCGCGACCTCGCCGACCAGATGGGCGTCTCGAAGGCGACGTTCACCGAGCACCTGCGCCGGGCCGAGGGGCGCCTCTTGCGCGCGGTCGAACTGCGGTAGCGTCGGCGCGTCCCGGGACTTTTAGCGGAGCCCGCGCCCACCACCGACAACGTGGACCGGGGGCAGGCACACGTCGTGGGGGTCGCGCTGCTCGCCGCGCTCACCGTCGTCGCCGTGGCGGCGATGACCGTGACGGTGGGGACGGTGGTGGAGCGGCGCGCGGACGCCGCGGCCGCCGACCGCGTCGCGACGGGGTTCGACGAGGCGCTCTCGCCCCGCGGCGTCGGCCCCCGCGAGACGCGCGTGCCGACGCCCGGCGGGGGCGTGCGGGTCGTCGACCGCGAGGTGCGCGTCCTCGCCGGCGGAAGCGTCGTGCGAGTGCTCGACGCCGGCGGTCTCGTCTACGGCTCCGGCGCGAACCGCGTCGCGTTCGTCGCCGGCGGTATCGTCCGGGGGCGCCCCGGGTCGGCGACGCTCGTCGCCCGCCCGCCGCTCGCGGTCCGGAACCGAACTCTGCTGGCCGGCGTGACGACGCTCGGTGCCGAGCCGGGCCGCGCGACGGACGCGCCGACCGCCGTCGTCCGGACGAACGTCACTCACGACCGGATCGCCCGCGGTTCGGGCGGCTTCCGGCTGGCCGTCGAGACGCGGGCGCCGGACGCGTGGACGCGGGCGCTCCCGCCGGGCGTCGACGGAACGACGACCGACCTGGACGGCGACGGCGTGCCGAGCGTCGTGATAGACGCCCCGACGGACCGGCGGCTCTCGCTCGCGGTCCACCGCCTCCGGGCGCAGGTGTCCGCAGGGGGCGCGCGGTGAGCCGTCGCGACCGCGGTCGCTCGCGGGCGCGTCGTACTCGCCGGTCGCGGCTCCCGTCTCGCCGCGACCGCGGCGCCACGCCCGTCGTCGGGAAGGCGCTCGAGATCGCGGTCGTCGTCCTCCTCGCCGCGCTCCTCGCGACCGCGCTGTTCGGCGGCGTCGTGCCGACCTACCGGAGCGCCGCGGGCGCCGAACTCGCCGACCGGACGCTCGCGCGGAGCGCGACGGCCGTCGAGCGCGCCGTGCCCGCCGACCCCGGCGCGTACGCCGCCTACACACACACCGAGCGGGTCGACCTGCCCGACCGGATCGCCGGGTCGAGCTACGCCGTCGCGGCCGACGGCGAGCGACTCCGGCTCGACCACCGACGAGCGGGCGTCGGCGGCGCCGTCGACCTCGCGCTCCCGAACCGCACGCGCGTCGACGGGTCGTGGCAGAGCGACGGGCGGACGCGGCTGCGCGTTCGGGTGACGGCGAGCGGCGTGACCGTCCGGCTCGTCGGGGAGGCGGGATGAGCGGCGCCCGCGCCCAGTCGAACCTGCTCTCTGTGGCCGTCGCCGTCGTCGTCCTCGTCGCCGCGACGGGCCTCGCGGTGGTCGTCGCGGACGACGCGCTCGTCCGTGCAGACCGCGAGCCCGTCGCACGCCACGCCGCCACGGCGACCGCGGACCGGCTGGTCGCGAACGCGAGCCCGACGACCCGGCGCGCGAACGTCCTCCGGGGCGCGCGGGTCCAGAATCTCACCGCCGCCGACGTGGACGCGCTCGCGCCGCCGGCGCGCGGGTACCCGCTCGTCGTCCGGCTCGACGGCCGGACGCTCGTCGCCCGCGGGTCGCCGGGCGGGCCGAGGGTCCGGCGACACGTTCGGGTCGACCGGACGGAGCGCGTGGCGGCGACGTACGAGGCGAACGGCACCCGGATCACCGTGCCGGGGGGCGTCGACCGGGTCGACCTCCGGCTCCGCTCGGGTCCGAACACGACGCTC
Organism: Haloferacaceae archaeon; assembly: GCA_036626375.1. Taxonomy (GTDB): domain Archaea; phylum Halobacteriota; class Halobacteria; order Halobacteriales; family Haloferacaceae; genus A07HB70. The sequence goes on along the minus strand of JAZKRX010000021.1, from coordinate 3,324 downwards.
ACGACGGTCCGGGCGGACGGGCGGGTCGTGCTTCACGACCCCGGCGGGCTGGCCGGCGCCGCGACCGTCCGGCTCTCGTCGCGCGGCCCCACGACGCTCCGGGCGCCGACCGACGGGAACGCGACGGTGCGGGTCGCGTACGACCGGGTCCGGACGCGGCCGGCGACGCTGGAGGTGCGTGTCGGTGCGCGGTAGGTCGAGAGGACAGCTCTCCCTACCCGTCGTCGAGGCGGTGGTGGGCGTCGCGCTGGTACTCGGACTGACGGCCGCGTTCGCCGTCGGCGTCCCCGGTCCGGCGACGGAGCGCGCGCAGCTAGAGCGGTACGCCGACGACGCCGCGACGACGCTCGCGGACGCCCCCGCCGCCGAGGGGGAGGGGCCGCTGCTCGCACGGGCGCTCGCGAGCCGGACCGACTTCCGCGACGCCCGGCCCGCGCTCCGCGACCGAACGACCGGCGCGCTCCCCGGGTCCGTCCGCGTCCGTCTGGAGACGCCGCGGGGGAGTCTCGGCCCGCCGCGCCCGCCCGGCGTCCCGACGGGCCGCGCGACGGTCACGACGGTCCACGGGCCGGTTCGGGTCGCGGTCTGGTACGGGTAGGCTTCGGGTCGAACGAGCGTTTCGGGTCGAACGACTCTCGCCCGCCCGCCCCCCGCTTCGGGTCGAGCGCCCGCGACCCGACCCGGACGCTTTTCGCGGAGGCCACGCCAGCCTCACCCGTGTCACGACGCGCCCAGGCCGTCCTCGCGGCGGCGGTGGTGGTGGCTGTCGCCCTCGTTCCGATGCTGGTCGCGTACCTCCAGCTCGGCCACCCGCCCGACGCCGCGGCGACGGCGGTCGAGCGCGACGACGAGGCGGTCGGCGACGCCCGGCGCTACCTCGACCGGGCAACGACCCGCGCCGCGGCGGACGCCCGCGGCGTCGCGTGGGCGAACCGCTCGACCGCGGTCCGGCGGGTGAACGACCGGCTGGCGAACGCGACGGCGAGGCTGTCGGCCCGAGGCGCCGCCCGCGACCGGACCTACCGCGTCGCGTACAACCGCACCGTCGCCGAACGGCTCGCCCGGGACGCCTGCCCCCGCGGCGAGAACCGAGCGTTCGGCGGGTGCGAGGCGGCCGACGGCCTCGTCCTGCAGGAGCGCGTCGGCGAGACGACGGTGGTCGCCGCCGCGTTCGACCTCTCTGTCTCCTCCCCGCGCCGGTCGACCAACGCGACGGTGGTCGTCCGCCCGCGTCCCTGACGTTGGGTGTGACTCGCGGCCACGTCCCGGCGCCGGCCTTTACCTGCCGCGGGCGTGGACGCGGCGTATGGACCTCGCGGACCGCTCGCGGCTCGCGTGGGTCGGGGTCGGTGCCGTCTGTCTCGGCGTCGTCGCCCTGTTCGTCCACGCCTTCGTCGGCACGTTCGTTCTCGGCCTGTTCGTCTACTACGCCGCGCGCCCCCTCCAGCACCGCCTCCGTCGGTACACAACCGACGACCGCGCGGCCGTCGCGACGATGCTGCTCCTCGTCGTCCCCGCGCTCTCGCTCCTCGCCTACGTCGCGGTGGTGGCGGTGGGAGAGCTGGCGACGCTGGTCGGCTCCGAGGCCGCCGCCAGCGTCGTCGACCGGGTCGCGCCCGGCTCCGACCCGGTCGGACGGCTGCTCCGCGACCCGGTTGCCTTTCTCGCGGACGTCGAGCGCCTCGCCGCGGTTCGGTCGAGCGCGGCCGCCGTCCTCGCGCAGGTCGGGGTTCTCTCGACCGCGGTGCTCCACCTCACGCTCGCGCTCGCCTTCGCGTTTTTCTGTTACCGCGACGACGAGCGTCTCGAGGCGTGGTTCCGCCGCGAGGTCGGCGGCCCCGACTCCGCCGCCTACGCCTTCCTCCGCGCGATCGACCGGGACCTCGAGACCGTCTACTTCGGCAACCTCCTCACCGTCCTGTTCGTCACCGGCCTCGCGGTCGTCGTCTACAACGCCTTCTCGCTCGTCGCGCCGCTCTCGCTCCCGGCGCCGACGCTTCTCGCGCTCCTGACCGGCCTCGCGACGTTCGTCCCCCTCGTCGTCGGCAAACTCGTCTACCTCCCGGCGGCGGCGTACCTCGGCCTGCGCGCCGTCGAGACGGGCGTCTCGCCCGTCGTCCCCGTCGTCTTTCTCGTCGTCTCCTTCCTCCTCCTCGACCTGGTGCCCCAGTCGTTCGTCCGCCCGTACGTCTCGGGGCGGACGCTCCACACCGGACTAATTCTGTTCTCGTACGTCCTCGGCACCGCGCTGTTCGGCTGGTACGGCCTCTTTTACGGGCCGCTGCTCGCCGTCGTCGTCGTCCAGTTCGCGAACGTCGTCCTCCCCGACCTGTTGCGCGGGCGACCGGTCGATCCCGAGCCCTCGGCGGTGCTCTCGGTCGGGTCGGACCCGCCGGACGGGCCCGCGCCGGCGGTGAACGGCGACGCCGAGGGCAGCGATCCGGACCCGGCCGACCCTCAGTCCGGGTAACGCCCGACCCGCGGGTCGTCTGTCGGGGGCGGCGTGGACGCGTTCTCGGGGTACCACGACGGCGGGTCGAGGGCAACGGCGCCGCGGTCGTACCGGACGTAGAGCGAGACCGCCGCCTCCCGCTCGTACTGGAGGTACGACACCCGGAGCTCCCGCACGAGCCCCTCGCTCGTCACCAGTGCGGTGGCGCTGTAGGCGGCGATCCCCGGATCGTCTGTCCCGCGGACCGCGACGCGGTGGACGAGGTCGCCGTCCTCGACGCGGGTGTCGACCACGTCCGTCTGCTCGACGTCGAGGAACCGCCTGACGTACTCGGCGCCGCGGACGGCGTGCGGGTCGACGCCGCGCGGCTCCAGCGGGCGGTCGGTGACCGTCCCGTTCGGCTCCCGGACGAACCGCCGCGCGCCGTCGGCGTACACCTCGCGTTCGGTGGCGGGCACCGGCGAGACGAGGGGGTCACCCCACCCCGTCGTCGTCTCGTGGTACCGCGTCGGCCCGCCCACCTCGACGGTGCGGTAGCGCCCGGCGCGGGGGAACGCCCGCTCGCGCCGGAACTGCTCGCGGTACGTCAGGTCGACCTCGTACGGCCCCTCCCTGAGCGCCGCCCGGTGGGCCGCCGCGAGCGCCGCCGGGTCGACGACGCCGGCGCGGGTCAGCCCCGGCACGAGCGTCTCGTTCTCCGTTCCTCCCTCCGGCTCGGCGCGGACCCACTCGCTCTCGTTCACCGCCGGCGCAGGGTCGCTCGTCGCCGGCGTGGGGCCGCCCGCCCCCGCCCCGACGACGGCGACCAGCGCGACCAGCACTGCGACGAGGCCCACGACCGGCCCGGCCTCGCGCGCCCGTCCGGCGAGCGG
>JAZKRX010000020.1:0-36762 GCA_036626375.1 Haloferacaceae archaeon | reverse complement strand
GCGCTGTATATTCAGCAGGCCGGCTGAAACCTATCACTGACTGAGGAGTTCAACAAGGCCATTGTTCGAGATATCCAGCACAGAGGCACGCAAGACGGCGAAAATCTGGCAGTTGGGTTGGGGTCTGCCCGGATTGCCGAAAGCCTCCCATAGCGTTCCGGCGAGGGACAGTCAAAAAGGCAACCCTGCGCCGGCTTGGGACGCACCGCCATGCGGTGGCGGTACGTCGGGTCGACGGCCCGGCCTGCGGCCTCGGGAGAACCGAGGGGCGATAGCCGCTGAGAGTGGATACGGCCCGCGAGGGTGAACACACCAGACCCCGTCGGGGCCAAACCAGAGCCCGCGAACCGGAGTACCCGCGAGGGGAAATTTGCCACCGCGTGTGGCACCGGCGGGATGCCCACCGCGAGTGGAATCCCACGGCTTTAGCCGTGGGAGGAGGTCAAGGCGACCCCGGAGCCTCCGGCCGTGAGCGTCGGGGCGCGAGATGGTTTCGATGAACACGCTCGGACTGCTGGTGCTGGCTGGAACGGCGAGTCTCTTTAGCGCCTGACGATCGGCGCGAAAGGGGGTCGTCCGGCGCGATCCCCTTCGGGCCGGCGGTGGGGGGTGCCCGTCGTCCGGGACGACGGGCTCCGGGGTATCGAAGCCGTCGTCGACAAGGACCACACCTCGCGGCTGCTCGCCTCGGAGCTCGGGGCCGAAACCCTCGTCGTCCTGACCGACGTCGAGTTCGCGTACCGGAACTACGAGACGCCCGACCAGCGCCCGCTCCGTCGGAGTTCCCCCGAGGAGCTGCGGGTGCATCTCGACGCGGGGGAGTTCGGCCAGGGCAGTATGCAGCCGAAAGTGGCGGCCTGTCTCCGCTTCGTCGAGGCGGGCGGCGAGCGGCCCCTGATCACCCTGCTGGACGCACTGGCCGGCGAAACGGGAACACAGGTCCGAGCCTGACGCGCCCCGCAGGGCGGGGGCGTTCCCAGCGACTCGTGGCCGACGGTATCCCTTTCTCACTCCGCCACCGAACCCCGGTGTGTACGACCAGATCTTGGTTCCGACGGACGGGAGTGACGGGACGCGGGGTGCCGTCACGCACGCGATCGACCTCGCGACGACCTACGACGCCGCGCTCCACACGATCTACGTCGTCAACACGACCGCGGGGGTCGAGTCGTCCGTCTCCGGGGTGCTCAATGCGCTCGAAACGGCCGGCGAGAACGCGATCGACGAGGTGATCCAGCAGGCGGAGGCGGCGGGCGTGGACAGGATCGAAGGGGTCGTGGCACAGGGAGCGCCCCACCAGGCGATTCTCGACTACGCCGACCAGCAGGACGTCGACCTCGTCGTCATGGGCACGCACGGCCGGACGGGGCTGGACCGGTATCTCATCGGCAGCGTCACCGAACGGGTCGTCCGGCTCTCCGACGCGCCGGTGTTGACGGTTCGGATGCCGGCCGACGACGAGTCCTCGTGAGGGGACCACACCGCGCTCTTACGGCGTAGGAATCGGAGATGTCACTAAAGCGGTGACGCCCGACGAGACACGCGGTGTCAATGACTCCCGAGCCGTCGACGACGTTCGAACGGACGACAGAACTGCAGGCCAGGTCGCCGACGCTCGTCGAGGGGCTCCCCGGACTGGGGCTGGTCGCGGCGATCGCGGTCGACCAGATCACGAAGCAACTCGGGCTGGAACAGCACGGCACCGTCGTCTCCGACGAGTTCCCGTCGGTCGCGGCGTTCGACGACGGCCGGGTTCGTGACGCCGTCCGCGTCTACGCCGGCGCGGACCCGGCCGTGATGACCCTCCAGAGCGACATCCCCATCCCCCCCACCGCGGTCGACTCGCTGAGTCGGTGTGTCCTGAGCGACCTGGCCGACGAGTTCGAGCGGGCCATCTTCCTCGCGGGAGCGCCCGCGGAGTCCGAAGACCAGATCGGCGAGATCGTCGGCGTCGCCACGACCGACGACCTGGAGGCCGCGCTGGCCGACGCCGGGATCACCCTGGCCGAGGGGGCGGGCGTCGTCGGCGGCGTGACCGGTGCGCTGCTGGCCGACTGCTACCACGGCGACGTGCCGGCGGCGGTGCTCGTCGTGCGGTCGAACCCGTACATCCCCGACCCGGCGGCGGCCCGTGCCGTCGTCGAGGAGGCGCTCGAACCGCTCGTCGAGTTCGACATCGACACGCAGGAACTGCTGGAACAGGCCGAGGAGATCCAGAGGCAGAAACGGCAGATCGCGGAGCAGCTCCAGCAGTACCAGCAACAACAGGGCCAGCCGTCGGTGATGCCGGGCATGTACCAGTAGCCGTCTCGGAGCGGCGTGCTCCCCGCGAGGACCGGGGCTCCGAAAACCGCGGCCGGGACAGCCGGCGTGGCTGGCGCTGGCCCCCCGGATCGATTCTCACTCGGCTGGAATCACCGACGGGCCCACCTGTGAGTCGTGGTGAGTATCCGTCGACAGTGAGACACAGCGGTCGAGTCGGGTCGAGCCCGGTCGAACAGGTCGTCGGGGAGGAAACGGCGTGACAGACCGGGTTCTCGTGCCCGTCGACGGGTCGCCGCTGTCGCGGCGCGCGCTGCGGCACGCCGTCGAGACGTTTCCGGACGCGTCGGTCACCGTGCTTCACGTTGTGGACCTCTTCGAGCCCGGCTACGGGGCCTACCCCGACTTCGAGACCTCGTACGAACCGCTGATGGGGTCAGAAGAGTGGTACGACCGGGCGCACGAGGTCTCGGAGCAGATCGTCGATGACGCGCGCGACCTCGCCGCCGAACACGACCGCGAGCTGTCCACGGCGTCCGAGATCGGCGACCCGAAGCGGGTCATCGTGGCGTACGCCGACGAGGAGGATATCGACCACATCGTTCTCGGCGTGCACGGACGGGGGAGCGAAGAGCGGCCCGTGTTCGGGAGCGTCGCGGAGATCGTCGCGCGACGGGCGACCGTACCCGTGACGCTCGTCCGATGAACGGCTCCGTGGCCGGGTGATCGGTCGCGATGGGCGACGTCGTCAGTCTCGGGAGCGTCAACGTAGACAAGCGATACCACGTCGCGGAGTCGGAGCTCGGAGAGCTCGACGACCGGTACGGCTGGTTCCCCGACCGTGGCCAGACCGTCCAGGTCGAGGACGCGCCGACGGCGTTTCTCGACGGCCCCGACGACGTTCGACACGGCGGGAAAGGCGCGAACCAGGCCGTGGCCGCGGCGAAAGCAGGCGCAGCGACCGAGCTGCTCGGCAAGGTCGGCCCCGACCACGAGACGGTCGACGTGCTCGGTCGGCTCACCGACGCCGGTGTCGGCACCGGCCAGGTCGGGGTCGCGTCGGACCCGACGGGAACGGCCCACGTGTTCGTCGACCCGGCGGGCGACAACCGGATCGTCGTCCGGCCCGGGGCGAACGGGACCGTCGACGGTGCCTACGTCCGAGCGCGGTACGACACGATCCGCTCGGCCGACTGTCTCCTCTTGCAAAACGAGATTCCGGCCGACCCGGTCGTGGACCTCCTGTCGGCGCTGGCGACCGAGCGGGACCGACCGACCGTCGTCCTCGACCCCGCGCCTGCGGCGGGAGCCGACGCCCTCCTCTGCGACGCGGTCGACTACCTCACGCCGAACGAGACCGAGTATCGGGCGCTCCAGCCCTGGCTCGACGCGTTCGACGGCGTCCTCGTTCGCAAACGGGGTGCCGACGACGTCGTCGTCGACGGCGGGCGGCGCGTCACCGTCACGCCGCCGACGGTGGAGGCGGTCGACACGACCGGCGCCGGCGACGTGCTGAACGGCTTCCTGGCGGCACGGCTCGCGGCAGGAGCGTCGGTGCGCGAGGCCGTCGAGGTCGGAACAGTCGCCGGGTCGCTCTCGACGCGTGAGGAGGGGGCGCGACGCGGTATCCCGACGCTCGACGCGGTTCGAACGTATCGAGCGTCCGAGGACGAGGCCGGGTGAACGAGGGGGTGTCCGTGGTGGTGTCGTCCGGGAGCGCGGTCGCCGCTGGAGGCCGCGCCCCTGCGGACGGCGGGGACCGCCGGCCGCAGTCCGGCGGGCGGGTCCGGGCGTCAGCCGCGGAAGAGCTGTAGCACCTCGTCGAGTACTGCCGGTTCCACGCCGACGATGTAGTGCTCGCCGGGGACGAGTTCCGTGTCCGCGCGTGCGACCTGTGTTCGGTTCCGGTCCGAGATAACGAGGCTTCCCTTCGGGAGGCTGACCTCCGCGAGCGCGTGACCGGCGACCGGGGCGTCCTCGGCCACCTCGATCTCCAGGATTTCGAGGTCGTGGTGCGTCCCGATGATGGTCCGCACCTCGTCGCCCGAGAGGAGGTCGGCGGCCGTGTTCGCGCTGAGTTCCTGTGGCAGGATCGTCGCGTCGGCGATCTCGTCGTACTCGTCTTCGGTGCCCATCCCGGTCCGGGCGAGCGTTCGGATGTGGGGCGCGATCCGCTTCGCCTCCATACAGACCGCGAGGTTGGTCCCCGGCTCGTCGGTCAACGCCGCGACGGCGTCTGCCCGTTCGAGGTCTGCCTGCTCGAGGATCGACGGTGCCGTCGCGTCCCCCTGCAGGACCATCGCGACGTACTCGTCGGCGACCGCCTCCGACTGCGCCTCCTCCTTTTCGATCAGGACGATATCGTATCCGCGGTCTGCGAGTTCTCGTGCGGTTCGGAGTCCGATACGACCGCCGCCGGCGATCACGATGCGTTTCGTGTCTGGCATGGGTGGCTCTATCGGCTGACGCGAGGGCGGACTGTCGCTCCTCCCTCCTCGAACGTTCGATGAGGTTACGGTTTCACTCTTTGGTCACGTCATCGGGGCAGGGGCCCGGTATCACAGACCGCGCGGGGCGACGGTCTGTGGCGTCGGACGCGGTGGGCCGGGACTACTACGTGAGAGCGGAGTGCGACCGGCGTCAGCCGGTGATGACGACCGGCCGCGCGGCCGCAAGCATGACGTCCTGCGTGATGCTCCCCAAGAGCACCTCCTGGAACCCCGACCGCTTACGCCCGCCCATGACGATGCTGTCAGCATCGCGTTCCGCTGCCATGTCGAGTATCGTCCGGGCCACCTCGCCTCCGATGGCGACACGTTCGACGGGAACCCCCTTGTTCTCGAGGGCATCGGCTGCCTCGACGGCCGCGTCGACCTCCTCGAACGTGTGGGGCGGAGCCCCCTTGTAGTCCTGGTGGCGGAACACGACGAGTACCGTCGCTTCGACCGTCTCCGCCGCCTGGGGCAGCCCCGCAACGTACGCCGCCTGGTGGTGGGCGCGTTCCACGTCGGCGTCGACCGGGACGAGCACCTGCCGGATTCCGTCGCTGGGCACGGTCGTCTCGCTCGTGATGGTAACCGGCCGCTCGGCCGAGAGCATGACGTCCTGGACCGTGCTACCGAGCAACACACGAGAGACGCCCGACTGCTTGCGCCCGCCCATGACGATCTCGTCGGCCTCGAGCTCCTCGGCGGAACGGACGATCTGGACCGATATCCCGCCGCTGTCCACGGTTCGGGTGACGGAGACACCCTCGCCTTCGAGCAGGTTAGCCGCCCCGACGGCCGCGTCGACGTCGGAGAACTCCACCGCGTCGGCGTCCCGGAACCCGTCGGGCGGTACCACGTACAGCACCGTCGCCTCGACGTCGTCGGCGGCGTTCGGAAGCTGTGACACGTACTGTGCCTGATGGAACGCGCGTTCCTCACTTCTGTCGACCGGAACAAGGACCCTGTACGTCACAGTCGACCGTCGTGTTTATCAGCCTATAGTCTCGGTCAGTGTTTCCCACATGACGATAACTGCTGCGTGCAGGGGTGACGCCGAGCCGGGGAGTCGGGGACCCTGAGCGGAGTCACACCCCCCAGAATGCGGCGATCCCGAGCGTCGTGACGACCGCCAGGACGAGCTGGAGGGGGCCGCCGACCCTGACGTAGTCGCCGAACCCGTAGCCTCCGGGGCCGTACACGAAGAGGTTGGTCTGGTAGCCGACCGGCGACACGAACGCCGTACTGGCCGCGAACGTGACCGCGAGGACGAACGCGAACGCGTTCGCGTTCAGCTGGCCGGCGGCGTCGACGGCGACGGGGATGAGCAACACGACGCTGGCCTGGTTGCTGATGAGGTTGGTCATCGCGGCGGTCAGGAGGTAGAACAGTCCGAGGACGGCGACCGCGGGCAGGAAGTCGGCCGTCGAGACGACGAGCCCGGCGAGCAGGTCGGCGCCGCCAGTCGCCGACAGCGCCTTGCCGAGCGGGATGACGCCCGCTAGCAGGAAGATCACGTCCCACTGGACGGCCTCGTACGCCTCTGCCGGCTTGACGATCCTGGTTACGATCATCACCGTGACGCCGGCGAGTGCCGCGACCACGACCGGCAAGAGCCCGAGTGCCGCGACCATGACCACCGAGAGCACAACGCCGACCGCGATCGGGAGCTTCGAGGACCGGAACTGCTGGAGCCCGAGTTCGCCGGCCACGATCACGTTCGGATCGTCCGCGAGCCGGTCGACGGTGTCCGGGTCGGACTCGATGAGGAGCAGGTCGCCCGGACGGATTCGGTACGCCGCGAGACGTTCGTAGGCGGTTTCGCCGCCGCGGCGGATCGCCAGAACGGCGGTCTGGTACTGGTCTTGGAACCGTGACGACTCGACCGTCTCGCCGACGAGGTCGGAGCCCGCGGTGACGACGATCTCGGCCAGCGTCTGTCCGGGACCGAGCGCGTTGAGGCCGCCCGAGGGCGTGACCTCCGGAACGAACTCGATCCCCTCGACCCCGTGGAGCGTCCGCAACGCCTCCTCGGTGAGCCGGATCGTGAACGTGTCGCCCTCCCGGACCGTCGTCGACAGTCGCGGCTCTCGGCGGTAGTTCCCGTCGCGGATGAGCTGGGTGACGTTCGCCTCGAAGTCGACCGCCTCGAGCGCCTCCCGGATCGTCAGGCCGACGAACGGGGAGTCGTCGCCCACGATCACCTCGGTGAGAAACTCCTCGTTCTGGGTCGTGTCGAGCCGACTCCGAGGCGTCACGTGAGACGGAGCGAGCCAGTAGCCGACCGTGAGGAGGTACACCCCGGTGACGACGAACACGACGAGCCCGAGGTGCGTGAACTCGAACATCGAGAACGCGTGCAGGGAGGGGGCGTCGGCGGCGAGTCGACTCGCCACGTCGCTGGCCAGCAGGTTCGTGGACGTGCCGACGAGCGTGAGCATCCCCCCGGCCATCGACGCGTACGAGAGCGGGAGAAGCAGCTTCGACGGCGAGGTCCCGTTCTCGTGGGCGAGGTCGCTCACCATCGGCAACAGGACGGCGACGGCGGCGGTGTTGTTGATGATCCCCGAGAGCGGGCCGACGAGCCCGATCGTCGCGCCGAGTTGCTTGTGTTCGCTCTCGCCCGTGTACGTGGCGACCCGCTGTTCCAGGCGCTGAATGGCGCCCGTCCGGCGGACGCCCTCGCTCAGAATCATCATCGCGAGAATCGTGATCGTCGCCGGGTTCGAGAAGCCGGAGACCCCCTCGCGCGGCGAGACGCCCGTCCACGGGCCGAGAACCATGATCGCCACCATGACCCCGATCGCCGTGACGTCGATCGGGACGGGCTCGGTGACGAACAACACGAGCGCGACGAGGATGATCAGAAAGACGAGAATCGTCCCGACGCTCGCTGCGGCCATCGAGATAGCCCGACGTCGCGGGCGGGACGTGGAGTATCGGTCGCCGATTCCTAGCGGGCGGGAATGGGTGTCGGGGTATTTCGCCGTCGTCGCCGACAGCGTAGCCGGCGGCGCGGAGAGGCCACACACCATGCCCTACACGCTCGAAATCAGCGACGAACTCAAAGGCCGGCTGGACAGCCACCTCGCGGAGGACGAATCGTACGAGGAGTTCATCGCGGAGTTGGTCTCCATGTACGAGACTGAGGGAGCGTTCCTCCGGGAGGGGTATTCGGAGTGAGACGCGGCACAGAGGCACGGCCGCGACGAGCGCGCCCCGGGCGTCCGTGCCCGCGAGTGGGAACGCGCGGTAGGCGTTCGGGCCGACGGTCGTGAGACGACGGGACGGTGGGAGTGGGATTCGAACCCTCGAAGCATCCCTGCTAGAGGGATTAGTTCAAAAGCCGCCTCCGAAGCCTGTCGGGACTGCCTGACTTACTCTATATTTTCCAAGTGTTCCAGTACCTCCGGCCCTCTCAGTATCCGGAAGGACGACGCGTAGTCCGTCCCCTCGATCACCTCGGAGAGTACTCTCTCCGCGTTCCTGTCGTCAATAAGCAGTCCCACGGACTCACAGCCTTCAGACACAAGAATTTGGACGAGATTCCCGGCAAACTTGGCATCTGTTTTCGGGAGCTGATCCTCTCGCTCCTGTTCAATTTTAGCCAACTCGCTATGCGCGTCATCGACCATCTCAGCCACCGTAGGGCTGTCACGGATTCGCGCACCGTAGTCCGGCTCGGGAAGTCGGACAATCCAGCCCTCATTACGGATTGGATCAAGCCAGTCATTGACTCCGTACGGGCCAGCCCACTCCATATCCAACTCCTCAATCACCCCAGTGGAAACGTACAACTGCGTATCACTCGACTGAGTATGGCTGCTGAGCCGTCGCCGTTCTGGGGTCGAGCGTCCGATCCCAATCAATACGCTCGAGTCAACGAGGAGCGCATCCGGGAGTGAGTGGAGCGGTGGAACGTCAACCAGGGTCGGTCGCCCGCTCATCACCCCTCAAACACGTACGGCGTGTCTCGAAGCGTGCGCTCGTGTACGTCGTGTTCGAACTCGTTGTCGATGATTCCCGCTGTGACGAACAGGCCAAGAAGTGGCTCGAGCGCCTGTGTGATGCTGATGCCCTCGATCTCCTCGATTCCGAGGCGGTCTGCTACTCCACGACGCGTCAGTTCACCGTTGAGGTATGCTTTCGTCTGCTCAACGGCCATCAACAACTTCGCCGTTCCGTGTCGGTCAAGGAAGAGTTCGATTTCACGCACCTCGTCGCTTGCGCCGTACGCGGCGATTGCAACCGGGGTGAACAGCAGCTGAGAGTCTGCCTCCCCGAGCGCGAGAACCAACGGGTCAGTCGTGAGTTGACTTTCCTTCCCGGTACTGGCATCCGCAACGATGCCCAGGCGTTTGAGCTTCCCCACCCGCATCGATGTCGTGCTCCCCGCAAGGTCGAGCCGGCGCTCGATCCCGCTGTTCGTGGTGGGCTGATTCAGGAGGATGTCGGTGTAGACCTTGGCGAGGTCGGGGTTCGACAGTATCTCCGAGGCTGCAATGAAAGAGCGTGCGGTACCCTCCTTCGATCCGCTCTCATCCGCCGTCGGGGCGTCTGTCGTCACCATCGTAATTCGTGATACGTGAATCAAGAAGTAATATCTTACGACAGTAGCGGCGAACTGTCGGGATCGGCTGGCTTATGGTCCAAATCCTCACCCCGTTTCAGCTGGTCTCCACCGTGGATTGGTTACAACGTCAGACAGTACTTCCCGACTGTCGGCTCCAGGGAGACAACACGCTCGCGACCGGCTGCTTCGTACTCAATAAAATTCTTGAGTTCACGCACGTACCAGCTGGCGTTCTCGCGAAGTGGAGTCACATACGACCCCCAACACCGCGAGAGAGAGCAGAATCACGATCTTGATGTACACCGCGATGTCTTCGAAGAGCCCCGTTTCGCGGACGCCCGTCAGGTTGAGTCCGACGAAGCTGGCGACGACCAGGACAGAGATGATCGGTCGGAGGAACTGGGGGAGCGAAACGCCGAAGACTGCCCGGGCGGCCGTGAGCGCGTACGCACCGAACGCAAACGCGTACATGGCCATCACGCCGACGTAGCCGACAACGAGTATCCACCCGACGTACGCGGCGACCGTCGGGCTGTCGACGACGTGCTCGACGAACGAGAAGACGCCGCCGTGTTCGCCAAAGTGCAGGGTGAGTGTGAGATAGGAGTGGGCGGTCAGCAGCGTGGTGACGCCCGCGACGAGATACGATATCGGGACGGCGTTGCCGGCCTGTGTCATCGCGACCCCGAGCACGGCGTAGATGCCGCCCGAGACCATCCCGCCGACGCCCATCGCGACGACCTCCAGTAACCCGAGGGCCCCCGGTCGGCTGCGCGTCAGGAGCGATCGAACCGACCGCATCTCACGTCGCCGTCGCCGGTTCGTTCGGGCCTCGGACCAGCGTCCAGTGCGGGGTCGCTGTGCCGTTGCACGACGTCGAGCCCACCGGCGTCCGGTTAGACGGGCGTGTGCCGACTGAACCGGCCCCGACGACGGCTTGCCGTCCGAACGCCATGCGCGATACTGTCGTCCGAGCGAGCGGTATACCGCCGTTGCGGTTCCCGATATCTGGGATCTCGGCACGAACCCGCCCGTCGCGACGGGCGGTGATACCCGACCGTGGACGCGGCGTCGGCCAGTCTCACGGGACACGACCACGTGGACGGCCGTTCGCGGAGCGTCCGTCCCGAGGTCGAGGTGCCGATCCAGCGCGAAGAGTCGGAACCGCTACCTGTGTCTGCGGTCCGGCGGATTCGGACCGTCGTCCCCCCGTTCGTCGTAGTCGTTCCATCCCTCGACAGCCCCGGCGGCGGCCCAGTCCTCGGGGATCGTCGACCTGGCCGGGTCGGTGTTCCAGACCACCCAGTGGTCCCAGACCGTCCCCGCCGGCTCGACGGCGTCCGGGTCGTCCATCACGGGCGCGAGTGACGTGGTCTCCTCGGGGACACCGTCGATCGCCAGCGGCGGAGTCACGTTCTCGGCCGTGTAGCCGTACCTGTCCGGAATCGGCTCCCCGTCCGCGAACGCCGGGCTCGTCGGCTGTAGCGCCGTCATCGGTCTCCGCGCGAGCTACGTCCGCGGCACGGAGGACGGTGGCGACCGGTCTCACCGCGTCGGAACCGCCGTCGGGCCGAGCGAGCCGGCCGGCCCGTCGCGCCGCGTCCCGTCTCACTCGATCTCGATCGCTTCGCCCTGCGTCGCCGGCTCGCTCTTGGGCAGCCGAACCGTCAGAACGCCGTTGTTGAAGCTCGCCGAGATGTCGTCGGTCTCGACTGCCTCCGGGAGCGAGACCGACCGGGAGACGGACGTGCGGCGTCGTTCGCGCTTGAGGTACTCGCCCTCCGCTGTCTCTTCGGCCGCTGTCGTGTGGTCTGCTTCGAGGTGGAGCGTGCGGTCGGTGACGCGCACGTCGATATCGTCCGTCTCGAACCCCGGTAGCTCGGCGGTCAACACGAGCTCGTCGGCTCTGTCCTCGAGGTCGACCCGCACCGACGACGACACGAGCCCCGGCTCGTCCCCCCAGCTCCGGGCCATCTCCTCGAAGTCGCTCTGCATGCGCTCGAAGAGCCGGCTGAGCTCGTCGAACGGATCTGTTGGTCGGTCCATATCCGTCTGTACCTACGTCGGTGAGCCGGAAATGCTGCTTCCTGGTTTCCACGCAGTGGGAAAGAATCGCCACCGGTATGCGGCGATACGCGTCCGCCAGTCTCGGGACGGCCGTCGCGAGACGTCTCTACGGGGCGAACACACCCGAGGAGAGGAGAGCGCCGCGTACGCGGCGAGAGGCCAACCTCACGCCCGGAGTAGCGGCGGGCCGGACGCCGACCCCGATCCGTTCGCCGTCGGCGAGCGCTCCCTGGCGACGACCGGCGGACGCAGACCTGCGGTGATCACCCCTCCGGGTCGCGTGCTCGCTCGCCCCCGGGCGAGCCGTGGCGCCGCTGTCGTGACCGAGCGGTGCTGTTCGTGGACGCGACGCGCCGCCACAGGCCCACGCCGAGGAGTGAGCCGACGAGTCCCGCGGCGACGTCGCCCCGTTCGAACTCCCGACCCGGAATCTGCTCCTGGAGCAGTTCGGTCCCGACCCCGTAGACCGTCGACGCGACGACCGCAGCGACGGCACCGCGAACAGACGGGCCGCCGTCGTCGAGCGCGGCGACGAGCGCCGCCGCGAGGCCCGCGTGACCGAGCAGGTGGAGGAGCTTGTCCGGCCCGTACGGTCCGAAGTCCGGATTGTGGCGGGGCGGAAGCGGGAGGGCAGAGCCGACGAGCAACGAGAGGGCACTGACCGCGACGCCGAGCCACCGTCCCCGCTCGTCCGTCGCGTCAGGAGACACGACCGTCGTAGAGCGCGAGCGTATTTGAGTACACGGACGGGAGACGCCAGCCCCACGCGGACGGCTGCTGGCTCCGATCCCCTCGTCTCGCTACGGCGTCGTCCTCACCGGCAGTCGTCGGTCGGCCTCTCGTTCACGGCGTACCAGCCGACCGCGGCGAGGAGCGTCCCGACCAGCCCGGCGAGGACGTCGGTCGACTCGAACGCCCGTCCGGGGACTCGCCGCTGGAGCCGGCCCGCGACGAGGCTGTGTGCGGTCGAGAGACAGGCCGCGAGGACGGCGGTCTCGCCCGCGGTGCGTCGGCCGGCGCCGATCGCGTCCGCCAGCACCACGACGTAGCCCGCGTGGCCGACGAGATGGAGAAGCTTGTCCGGACCCACCCACCGCCACTCCGGACGACGCCCGAGCGGCGACGGCAACACTGCCGCGACGAGGAGGACGACCGTGCTCACGACGACCCCCGTCCAGCGAGAACGGCGAATTCGGGTGGACACGGCCTCGTTACGTTCCGTAGCTGTTTGACCTCGGTGGTGTGGCCGTGTTCACAGGCTCGACAGAACGGGGGCGCTCGACCCGAACTCGGGGGGCAGAGCGTCTCGTGGGGCGAGCCGAGAGGATGAGAACATCCGGCGGGCGGTCGCGAGGCCGCACCGAGTCAGATCCAGTCCTGTCGGCGGAAGTGGACGACCATCATGCCGGCGAGAATCCCCATGCCGACCATGACCGCCGGGTAGCCGTACGTCCAGTAGAGCTCCGGCATGGCGAACGGCGTCCCGGCGAAGTTCATCCCGTACACCCCGGCGACGAAGGTGAGCGGGATGAAGATGGTCGCGACGACCGTCAGCGTCTTCATCACGTCGTTCGTCGACTGCGAGACGGCGTTCAGGTAGATATCCCGCGACCCGCCCATGAGGTCGCGGTACGTCTCGATGAGGTCAACGACCTGGACGAGGTGGTCGTAGACGTCACGGAAGTACTTCTCGTTCTGGTCCGCCACCTCGGGGATGTCGCCCCGGGAGAGATACGACATCGCCTCGCGGGCGGGCCACGCGACCTTCCGGAACGCGAGGAGGTCCCGTCGAACGTCGTTCAGGTCCTCCAGCATCTGCGGGTCCGGCTCGCCGAGCACGCGCTCTTCGACCGCTTCGATGTCGTCTTCGATCTCGTCGAGGAGGTGGAAGTAGTCGTCGACGATCGCGTCCATGATCCGGTACGCGAGAAAGTCCGCGCCACGGTCGACGAACCGCCCTCCGTCTCGCGTCCACTGTGGGGCCGACGGGTCGACGACGTCGACGTCGGTCGTCGACATCGTGACCAGCCACCCCGCTCCGAGAAAGAAGCCGACGGCGTTGGTACGCACCTCCTTGCGGAACTCGACCTCATCGCGCTGGCTCAGGCGCGCGGTCTTCATCAGGACGAACGTGTGGGTGTCGTACTCCTCGGTTTTCGGCCGCGTCTCCTCGTGGAGCACGGCTTCGACGGCCAGCCGGTGGATGTCGAACCGCTCTCTGAGGCGGTCTACGTCGGCCGATTCGGCGGCGTCCGCGTGGATCCACGTCTCGCCGGGCGCGTCGAGCGCGGCGTCGATATCGTCGTAGCGGACGACCCCGTCGGGCGTGTAGACCATCGCGTGGAGACTCATCGATCTCCCCGCGTGGCGGACTGCTGTGCGATCGCGGCGAGTGCGCTGCCGACGATGAACACCGTGAGCGAAAACGCGCGGCCGGGGTACGCGACGTGGACCCCGGCGACGTACGCGGCGACGCCACCGATGGCGAGGACGATTCCGGCGATCGCGGCTCTCTCCATGCCTGGGGTAGATACCGCCCGCTGTCAAGAACGTGGGGAGGGAGCGTCGGTCGGTGAGCGGCGTCGTAGAGGGTCAGAACGCGGCGCCACAGGCCGGGCACTCGGGGCCGTCCGCACCCGTCTCCGGAACCACGCTGAGCTCACACCGGGCACACCATCGCCGTCGCTCGTCGGTCCCGTCCGGGGTGTCGTGGGTCACGCGTGGCCGTCGTACGCGCCCGACCGAGGCAAGCGTGTCGCCGCGCGCGGCGTAGCCAGTCCGGACGGG
Source organism: Haloferacaceae archaeon (assembly GCA_036626375.1). Lineage (GTDB taxonomy): Archaea > Halobacteriota > Halobacteria > Halobacteriales > Haloferacaceae > A07HB70. Next base: position 22,587 of record JAZKRX010000020.1, on the reverse strand, counting down.
ATCGCGGAGAGCCGCGACGCCAGACGCTTGTGTGCGCCGCACGGAGGCAAAGCATGGGCCCTGCACGGGAGCTCGAAGGTCACCTCGCCGACGGCGAGACGCTCACCATCGTCTGTCACGACAACCCCGACCCGGACTGTCTCGCGAGCGCGCTCGCGCTGGGTCGGATCGCGATGGCCGCCGGCATCGACGAGCGACATATCCTGTACAGCGGCGACATCTCACACCAGGAGAACCGGGCGTTCGTCAACCTGCTCGATATCGATCTCGAGCCGTTCGCGGCCGCAGCGGTCCAGGACCGAGAGCCGGACTCGCTGCTGGCGTTCGTCGACCACTCGACGCCGGGACAGAACAATCCGGTTCCCGCGGACACCCCGGTCGACATCGTGATCGACCACCACCCGGCCGAGGAGATCGAGGCCACGTTCGTCGACCACCGCCCGGAGCTCGGGGCGGCGGCGACGATCCTGGCGGAGTATCTCGACACCCTGGAGATCGACCTCGACGCGGCGGTCGCGACCGCGCTCCTCTTCGGCATCCGCTCTGACACCCTCGACTTCCTGCGCGGCGCGACGCCGGCCGAGTACGACGCGGCGGGATACCTCCACGCCGCCGCAGACCAGGACCTGATCCGCCAGCTCGCCGCCCCGTCGCTCACGAACGGAACGCTCGAGGCGATCTCGGCCGCGATCGACAACCGACAGACCGACGGCGCCGTGCTGATCTCGCACGTCGGCCGGACGACCGAGCGGGACGCGCTCCCGCAGGCTGCGGACTACCTCATTCGGCTGGAGGGCGTCCAGACGGCCATCGTTTTCGGACTCGTCGCGGACGCGGTCCACATCAGCGCGCGGTCGCCCGACCCGCGGGTCCACGTCGGCGACGTCCTGCGCGACGCGTTCGACGACGTCGGGGGCGGCGGCGGCCACCACGACGTCGCCGGCGCGCAGGTCCCGCTCGGCATCCTCGCGGGCTACGACTCGAACGACGAACAGCTGCTCGCGATCCTCGAAGAGATCGTCACCGCCCGCCTCGGGGCGGAGCTCAACCTGTCCGACGAGGGAGAGGGCTGAGCCCGACGGAGCCGTCCGACCCCGGTGGTCGCCTCGTCGGGGTCCGTGGTCGTGGCCGCGTCGCCGGCGGCGGGGTCGGGCGAACCGAGCGTGTCGGTCCGGGCCGTCGGACGGCGGGCTACCCCCGGAGCAGCCGGATCACCTCGTCGGTCAGTTGGCGACGGGGGACCGCGAGGACACGGACGACCACGAGAGACACGCAGGGTGACCCGAGACGCGGGTCGGCGGGCGGGTCACGTGAGCTGTCGGGCGGGACAGAGACGCCGAGACGGCCGGGCGACGCATTTATTCGACTGCTGAGACGTTCTTGCGGGCATGTCCGAACAGCCCGTCGACGTCGAGCCAGCGGGGGAGAACGTCGCCGGCGAGGCGCCCGCGGCGGAGCCGGACGCCGTCACCGAGGAGACGACCGTCCACGGCGAGGACGTCGAACTCGAACGGACAATCGGGCTGGTCGGGGGGCTCGCGATCGGGATCGGGACAATGATCGGCGCGGGCATCTTCGTCTTTCCGGGGCTCGCGGCCGCCAACGCCGGACTCGCGGCCACCCTCTCCTTTGCGGTCGGTGGCCTGATCGCGTTGCTCGTGGCGCTTCCGACCTCCGAACTCGCCACCGCGATGCCCCGGAGCGGCGGCGGCTACTACTTCATCTCGCGGGGTATGGGGACCGGGTACGGGGCGATCGTCGGGCTGGGTCTGTGGCTGGGCCTGGTGTTCGCCTCCGCGTTCTACCTCGTCGGACTCGGCCACTACGCGAGCGCCGTCTTCGCCGAACTCGGCGTCGGACTCCCGTTCAGCCCCGTCACCGGGATCGGACTGCTGTTCGGCGCCGCGCTGACGGCGCTGAGTATCGGCGGCACGGAGAACACGGCCAAGCTCCAGAACGTGGTGGTGGGGGTTCTCCTCGTGGTACTCACGGCCTTTCTCTCGTACGGCGTCCTCGACGCGGTGGGCGTGTTCGGGGGGGGGACCGTGCCGGAGCAGTTCTTCTCCAGAGGCTACTTCCCGGTGTTGACGACCGCGGCGCTCGTGTTCACGTCGTACCTGGGGTTCGCCCAGGTGGCGACCGTCGCGGGCGAGATCAAACAGCCGGGCCGGAACCTCCCGCTGGCGATGGTCGGCTCGGTCCTGGTCGTCACCGTCTTCTACGTCGTGACGATCTTCGTCGCGACCAGCGCGTTCGGGGCCGACCAGCTGGGCCGGTTCGGGGAGACGGCGATGGTCGAGGTGGCCCGTGAGTTCCTCGGGCTCCCCGGCGCCGTCGCGATCCTGGGCGCGGGGCTGCTGGCGACGTTCTCGAGCGCGAACGCGTCGATCCTCAGCGCCTCGCGGGCGGTGTACGCGCTGAGCCGCGACGCCCTGATCCCCCGGAAGGCGAGCGACGTCAACCTCCGCTACGGCACGCCACACGTCGCCTTGCTCGCCGCTGGCGGGCCGATCCTGGTCCTCGTCGCGACCGGACAGGTCGAACTGCTCGCGGAGGTCGCCTCCTTTCTCCACCTGATCATGTACGGGCTGATGTGTGTCGCCCTGATCGTGTTGCGACGCCGCGACCCCGAGTGGTACACCCCCAGCTACCGGGTGCCGGGCTACCCGGTGGTCCCGGCCGTCGGTGCGCTGGCCAGCTTCGGGCTGATCGCCTTCATGCAGCCCGGGTCGATCGGTATCGGCGTCGCCGTGATGCTCGTCTCGTACCTCTGGTACCGTTATTACGCTGGAGACGTCACGCTCAAGGGGGACATCTGACCATGACAGACCGTCCAGCCGTGCTCGTCCCACTTCGCGTGCTCGAAGGCGAGTCGGTCCCGGAGGGCGTGCCCACCCTCCTCGCGCACGCACACGTCGTCCTGCTGGGGTACCACGTCATCCCGGAACAGACCGCCCCGGGACAGGCGCGGATGCAGTTCGAGGACCGGGCAACGGAGCGGCTCGACGAGTACGAGGCGATGTTCGAGGCGGCGGGCGCGACCGTCGAGCGTCGGCTCGTGTTCACGCACGACGGCCAGAAGACGATCGACCGAACGATCGCCGAACACGGCTGTCTGGCCGCGCTCGCCCCGAACGCGACCGGCCCGGTCGAGGACGTGCTCGTCGCCGTCCGCGGGGCGGTGGGGGTCGACCGCCTCGCCCGCGTCGTCGCCGGCCTGTTCGGGGAGACGGACGCGTCGGTGACGCTGTACCACGTCGCCGGGCCCGACGAGACGGACGAGGACGTCGAAACCCTCTTAGACGGAGTGGTGAATCGGCTGGAGGGCGTGGAGATGGATGCCGCGAGAATCGAGACGCGGGTCGAGCGCGATCAGAGATCCCTCGACGCGATCGTCGATGTAGCCGACGCGTTCGACGTCGTCGTCATGGGCGAATCCGACCCCTCCCTGGCGACGTTCGTGTTCGGGCTGCCGGCCGACCAGGTCGCCGACCGGTTTCTCGGCCCCGTCCTCGTGGTGCAGCGCGAGCCGCCCGACGAGCCGGAGGGGTGATAGTTCGCTGTGCCGCCCAGGAGTGCGAATCCCTCCTGGAAAGCCCGGTGGTGTGGCTCCATAGCGGCGATTTTTCTTCCCCGTTCGAACGGAACGGGGGGTCTCTCTGAGGACGATATCGACTGCCGCTGGCGGCGCGTCGATACGTGGTTCGCCCGCGAGCCGCGAGGTGGAAGCCCCCGGTTGGTGATGTGTCTGTGAGACGCGCTCCCCCAGTTATTTGTATCTCCGAAGCCGTAGCCGCAGTATGAAACGACACCAGCGAATAGGCGACAGAATATTTCGATTATCGAAACCATGCCGGAGGCGACCAGATGACACTCCACGATAAGGGGTACCGGATCGACGACCTCGACAGACGAATCATCTACGCGCTCATGCAGGACGGGCGGGCGACAGCCACGTCCATCGCTGAGACCGCGAACGTCTCGGGAGCGACGGTCCGGAACCGTGTCGAGCGACTCGAAGACTGCGGGATCATCCAGGGGTATCGAGCGCAGATCGACTTCGAGGCAGCCGGCGGCAAGCTCAGCAATCTCTACCTGTGTAACGTTCCCGCCCCCGAACGAGAGGCACTCGCCCACGAGGCGCGGGCCGTTCCTGGCGTCGTCAACGTCCGAACCCTGATGACGGGGCGCCGGAATCTCCACGTACTGGCGGTCGGCAAGAGTACGAGAGACCTCCAGCGGGTCTCGCGGGCGCTCTCGAAGCTCGGTATCGAGATCGAGGACGAAGACCTGCTCGAAGACGAGTTGTTCGACCCCTACGAACCGTTCAGTCCGAACGATAGCCCCCGAGCGCCGGCGTTGAACGAGTTCATCGACCTCACTGGCAACGCCAAGATCCTCAGCGTGAGCGTTGCTGCCGATGCGCCGGTCGCAGACATGTCGCTCGAAGAGGCCAACCGGACGGAGGTGCTCGACGAGGACACGCTCGTCATCGCTATCGAGCGCGACGACGAGGAGATCATGCCTCACGGCTACACCGTCGTCCAGCCCGACGACATCGTGACGTTACTCTCGCGCCACCGTACCGACGCCGAGGCGTACGCGGCGTTTCAGGCCCGGCCTCGACGGGAGGCGTCGTCGTAGCGTGGGCAACGATGATCGCACTACTCCAGCGGTTGCGACACTGGGTGGCCGACGAACCGGTCGTCTACGAGTGCCGGCACTGCGGAACGACCCTCGACGGGCGCCAGGACGTCTGCCCGGCCTGCGGTGCCGACGACGTCGTCGCCTACGACCTCGAGTGAGACCGACATGACCACACAGTTCACCCGACACGCGCTCGTCCCGGTCGCCGAACGAGAGGACGCACGAACGACAGCACAGGCGCTCGAACCGTACGAATTCGGCCGAATCACGGTGCTCCACGTCGTCGAGAAAGGTGAGGGCGTCGCGGACAAGACGCCCGTCGAGCAGTCCGAACAGGTCGCCGCCGGCGCGTTCGAGGTCTTCCGGGAGACGTTCCCCGACGCGGAGACGGCACTGACGTACCGCCGCGACGTCGTGGGCGGAATCATCGAGGCCGCAGACGAGATCGACGCGAGCGCCATCGTGTTCAGACCACGCGGAGGCGCACGTATTCTCCAGTGGCTGGCTGGCGATCGCTCGCTCCGGCTGGTCACCGAGGCGGATCGCCCAGTCATCTCGGTTCCGGAGGGAACCGAAGAATGAGTGCCGGCGACGAGGAGCTCGCGAAGGATCTCGGCCTTCTCTCGGCCCTGACGATCGGCGTGGGAACGATGATCGGTGCCGGGATCTTCGTCCTGCCCGGCCAGGCAGCGGCCGCTGCGGGCCCGGCAGTCGCGGTCTCGTTCGTCGTCGGTGGGGTCATCTCGCTTTTCACCGCGCTGTCGGCGTCGGAACTCGGGACCGCGATGCCGAAAGCCGGCGGGAGCTACTACTACGTCAACCACGCGCTGGGGCCGCTGTTCGGCTCGGTCGCCGGCTGGGGGAACTGGATGGGTCTCGCGTTCGCCTCGGCGTTCTACACGCTGGGGTTCGGCGAGTACCTCGCCACCTTCCTCCCGCTACCGGCGCTCGCACTGGGCCCGGTCGGCGTGTCCGAGTTCCAGATCGGTGCGCTGCTCGCCGGCACGGCGTTCATCGCGGTCAACTACGTCGGCGCAAAGGAGACCGGCGGCGTCCAGATCGTCATCGTGACGATCCTCGTCGGGATACTCACGCTGTTTTCGGTACTCGGCTTCCTGCAGGCGGATCTCGCGACGCTCCGTCCGTTTTTTCCCGCCGAGACCGGCGGGGCCGCGGCGATCCTCCCGGCGACCGGCCTGGTGTTCGTCTCCTTTCTCGGGTTCGCGAAGATCACGACCGTCGCCGAGGAGCTGAAGAACCCGGGCCGGAACCTCCCGCTCGCCGTCGTCGGGAGCGTCCTCATCGTGACGGTCATGTACGCGATCATCATGGTGGTGTTGATGGGCGTCGTCAACTGGCGCCAGCTCGCCCCGGAGTTCACCACCACGCCCGTCCTCGACGTCGCGGAGGTCGCGTTCGGAACGGTCGGGATCGCGGGCATCGGCGTCGGGTTACTGACGTTCGCCGGGCTGTTGGCGACGGCATCGAGCGCGAACGCCTCGATCCTCGCCTCCTCGCGGATCAACTTCGCCATGGGCCGGGACAAGCTCATCTCGAACAAGCTCAACGCGATCCACCCGAAGTTCGCGACGCCGTACCGCTCGATCGCCGTCACGGGCGGGCTGATCCTCCTGTTCATCGTGATCGGCGACGTGAAGACGCTGGCCAAGGCCGGCAGCGTCCTCCACCTGATCGTGTACGGACTTCTGAACCTCGCGCTGATCGTGATGCGGGAGGCGGACGTTCCGGAGTACCAGCCCGACTTCGAGACGCCGCTGTACCCGGTCGTGCCGGTTCTGGGCGCGATCACCTCGTTCGGGCTGATCGCGTTCATGGAGCCCGTCGAGATCGGCCTCTCGCTGGTGTTCGTCGGCGGTGGCCTGGTCTGGTATCTCGCCTACGCCCGGAACAAGGCCGACAAGAAGGGCATCCTGAGTCAGTATATCCTCGACCGATCCGACGAGCTGCCGGCGGCGGCCGTGTCGACGGCGAGCAAAGCCCAGCCCGATGGCGGCGCGTATCGGGTGATGGTGCCGCTGGCGAACCCCCGCACCGAGACGGACCTCATCACGCTGGCGAGTGCGATCGCCAAACAGCGCGGTGGCACCGTCGACGCCGTCCACATCGTCACCGCGCCCGACCAGACCGCCCTCCAGTACGCTGCCGACCACGTCGACGAACTCGAAGAGGACTACCACGAGGTGCTGGACGAGGCCAAGCGAGACGCGGAGACGTTCGGCGTCGACGTCGAGACACACACGATCCTCTCCCATCGGCTGTTCGAGGAGATCTTCGACGCCGCCCGGGACCACCAGGCCGACCTCGTGGTGATGGGCTGGGAGGACGACCAGCACGGCTCGCCCGGGAGGGTGGAGAGCGCATTCGACGACCTCACCGAGGACCTCCCCTGTGACTTCCTAGTGATGAAAGACCGGGGATTCGAGCCCGAAGAGATCCTCGTCCCCACGGCTGGCGGCCCCGACTCTGACCTGAGTGCGGAGGTCGCGAAGCTCCTCCAGCAGGAGTACGGCTCGCGCGTGACACTCCTGCACGTCGCTGACTCGCGCGAGGAAGGCGAGACGTTCCTCGAGGCGTGGGCGACAGAACACGGGCTCGACGACGCCACGCTCCGGGTCGAGACGGGCGACGTCGAGACGGCGATCGAGCGGGCAGCGACAGACAGTTCCATGGTGATCATCGGCGCGACCGAGCAGGGCCTCTTAGTCCGGCTGTTCAGTGGCAGCCTGGTCCTGGACGTCGTCGAGGACATCGAGTGTTCCGTCCTCCTCGCCGAGCGCCCGCAGCCACGCGGAGTCCTCGAACGGCTGACCGGAGCCGGGGAGCGCCTGACGGGGAACGGGTAGTCCCGCCGCGTCTCCGGGTCGTCGAGGCCGACGAGACGGCGACGGTGCGGTCGGGCTCTGTGGCGTCCTCGCGGCCGCGCGGCTGGGCGCCGAGCGGGTGGTCGCGGTCGAGGTGCTGGTGGCGGTGTCGCCGGGCGGGTCCGGCCGCCGTGTGCCCGCGCGGTCCGCCCGCAGTGGGTCGCCGAGACGCGACGTGTCCCGTCGCCCCCGGACCGTCCGGCGCTCGTGAGCGGCCGGCCGGTCAGACGAACAGGACGTTCAGCCCGTAGCCGACGACGGTTCCGATCGTGACGACCGTCGCGGCGTAGACGGCGAGGAGCCTGCGCTCGAAGAGCTTGTTGAGCAGGATCAGGTTCGGGATGCTGACGCCGGCACCCCCGACCACGAACGCGATGACCGTCCCGATCGGGACGCCCTGGTCGACGAGCGGGGCGGCGATGCCGAGCATCCCGGCCATGCTGACGTACAGCGGGGCGCCCGCGAGCGCGGCGAGCGGGACCGCCAGCGGATGGCCGGCGACCTGCTGGAGCCACGAGGCGGGGACCGCGCCGTGGATGAGCGCACCGAGCGTCATCCCGAGCAGCAGGTACGGGAACGTCTCTCTGAAAAATGACCACGCGCCGCTCGCGGCCGTTCTGACCCGTTCGCGGTGGAGGGTCGCCCGTGTGGTCTGGCTCGAACACGACGAACACGACGTCGTCCCTCCGTCCGTCGTGACCGTGCGGCCGTTCGCCGTGATCGTGGCGTCCTTGACCAGGTGGTCGAGGTCGAAGCTGTCGACGACGATCCCGCCGACGACCGCGGCGACCAGCGCCGAGATGAGGTAGATCGCCGTCACCTCGACGCCGAACAGTCCCAACAGCAGGACTGCGGCGATCTCGTTGACCACGGGCGACGCCAGCAGAAACGAGAACGACAGCCCGAGCGGTGCGCCGGCGCCGAGCAGCCCCGCGAGCACCGGGACGGTCGAACACGAACAGAACGGCGTGACGGCGCCCAGCCCCGCGGCGGCGACGTTGCCGCTCCCACGGTTTCGCTTCTGGAGCGCCGCCTCGACCCGCTCCGGCGGCAGGTACTCCTCGACGAGTCCCACGAGGAACGACGCCCCGACGAACAGCGGGACGAGAACCGTCACCAGGTGGAGAAAGTAGTCCCAGGAGTCGAGCAGCGCCGCCTCGACACCGGGCGGGATCATCGCTCGTTCCCCAGCGCCGCGGCCAGGTCGAGCAGCTGGAGGCTCGCCGTGTCCGCGATCCGGTAGTACGTCCACCTGCCGTCCTTGCGTGTGCGAACGATCCCCGCGTCGCGGAGCTTCCGGAGGTGAGACGCGACCGTCGACTGCGGCGCGTCCAGTACGGTCTCTAGCTCGCAGGCGCAGAGCTCGCCCTCCCGGAGCGCGTGGACGATCGCGAGCCGCTTCTCGTTGGCCAGCGCCTTGAACGCCGAGAGCTCCGCGTCGAGGCGCTCGTCGTCGGCCCGTCGGGTCGCCGGGAACGGTCCGTCACAGCAGGCCTCGCCGTCCAGCCGTCGCAGCGTCCCGCTCGCAGACTCCGAGCCCGTTCGTGCCGTCTCTGGGTCGTTCGACACGCCCGATCAGTCCTCCGCGGTGTCCTCGGCTGCGTCTCTCTCCTCGATCTGTACGTCAGAGTACTCGTCGCTCGACCCGCCGTCGAGTAGTGGCACACGAATCGATATATCTCGATACAACTTAATCGTTTGGAAGGAACACGGACGGCGCCGTGGCCGGTCGGCCGAGTGAGTACCAGGATCGTCTCGGGCAGTTCGTCGCCTCAGTTCGGTTCTCGGGCCGCTTCGTACGCTACCGGGTCGAACGCGACGCCACCAGTCGACGGGAGACCCGGCCGAACCGCCCGCCCGCCATCCCGATCCGAGTGGCAATCGAACCGAGAAAAGTAGATATACTGTACGTCGCCGCGCGGCGCGAGCGTCGGGCGCCGCTGTCGCGGCCGTCGCCCCGCGGCGCGACCGCACGTTGATATACGCGGCGACACACCGCGGCGGTATGTACGTCGAGCGCCGGTTCTGGTCGGTCGCCGCGGTCGCCGGGCTCGGCGCCATCCTCGCGCTCCTAGCGCGCGCGCCGGGGTACGTGCTCGCGACCGCCGGCGTCTGCGGCTGGCTCCTCGTCGCGCAGGCGCTCGCGGTCCGGGCGTTCGGCCGCGCCGACCGGTCGCTGACGGTCACGCAGACGGTCCGGCCCCGCGTCGCGGTCCGGGACGGGACGGTCCGGCTGCGGGTCGAGGCGACGCTCGACGAGCCGCAGTCGGCCGCGGTCGCGTGTGAGACGACGGTGCCGCCGGGCGTTCGCTCACAGTCGTCGGGCGACGAGACGGTGCGCGTCAGCCTCTCGCCCGGCGAGACGAGCGCGGCCGCGACGCGCGAGCTTCGCGCCGACACCGCGGGACACGTCTCGTTCGACGCGCCGACGGTGACCGTCGACGGGCCGTACGGCCTGTTCGGCACGCGGCTCGACCGCGCGGCGACGGCGTCGCTCACCGTCGAGCCGGCCGCGCCGCGCGACGTCCGGGTCGGCCGCGGGACGGACACCCCGGCGGGTTCGTTCGGCGTCCACGGCGGCGGGGAGGTCGGCACCGGGCTGGACCCGGCCGAACTGCGCGAGTACGTCTCCGGTGACCCGCGCCGGTACATCGACTGGAACACGACCGCGCGGCGCAACGAGCCGTACGTCAGGGAGTACGAGCCCGACGCCGACACCGCGTTCTGTCTCGTGTTCGACCACGGCCCCGGGACGGACGTCGGCCCGCCCGGGGAGACGGTGCTCGCGTTCCTGCGCGACGTGGCGCTCGACGCGGTCGCGGCCGCGGAGGCCGAGAACGACCCCGTTGCCCTGTACGCCGTCGCCGGCGACGGCGTCACGCGTCGCCACCGGTCGACGACGACGGCCGACGGCTACCGGCGGGTCAGGGCGGCGATGAACGCGGCCGGGAGCGACGGAAGGCGGGCGCGGACGGGCATCGACACGCCCGACGTCGCGGTCGACCGGCGCGCGCGCCAGCGGCGGTACGACCGGCTCGCCGACACGACCGGGGACGCGTTCGCCGCGCGGCTCCGGCCGCTCGTCGAGCCGCGCGCGTCAGCCCTCGGGCGGGCCGCCGAGGCGCCGCTGCTCGGGGCCGTTCGGGCGCTCCGGGAGGAGGCGACCGCAGAGACCCACGTGGTCGTGTTCACGAGCGACCGGGACCGCTCGACGACCTACGACGCCGTGGCGCTGGCCGCCCGGGTCACGGGCCGGGTGACCGTCTTCGTGGCCCCGACCGTGCTGTTCGAGCCCGACGCGCTGGGGGACGTCGAGGACGCGGCCGCGCGGTACCGGTCGTTCGAGGAGTTTCGCGCCCAGCTGGACGAGATCGCCGCCGTGCGGGCGTTCGAGGTCGCGCCCGGCGACCGCCTGGAGGCGCTGCTCCGGGCCCGAGAGCAGCGGCAGACGCAACAGCGCGACCCACGCGCGGGAGGGCGACGGTGAGCCACACGGTCCGGCGGCGGCTGCGCAGACGACCCCCGGTGGCGCTCGCCGCGGCGCTCGCGGTGACCGCGGCGTTCGGCGTCGTCGGCGGGGGCCGCGGCGCCGCGGTCGGGCTCGCGGTCGGGACGTTCGCCGTCCTCCTGCCCGCGCCGGTCGGGTACGTCCTCGGACACCTCTGTCTCGGGCTCGTGCCCGGCGAGTTCGGGTGGGCGCGGCTCGCGCTCCTCGAGGCCGGGCTCGTGTCACTCCTCCTGGCGGACCTGTCGGACCCGCTCGACCGGCGCGACCGGCTCGTCGCGGCCGGCGGCGTCGCCGTCGCCGTCGGCGCGCTCGGCGCGCCGGCCCTGTGGCTCGCGCCCCCGGTCGGGACGCCGTGGACGAGCGTCGCCGCCCTTCTGTCGGTGACCGTCGCGGTCGGGGGTGTCCTGTGGCGATACGAGGCGGTTCGGACGACCGACCCGACGTCAGCGGGGGAGGCGCCCGATGAGTGAGCGCACCGGTCGAGAGCCCGCGCGGGGCGACGAGCGCCCCGGGCCGGACGACGCGGGCGTCAGCCGGCTGCCGGACGAGCCCGGACTCGTCTACGGCGAGCCGGGGACGGGCGGGGCCGCGGACGACCCCGACGCGGCGCGTGTCGTCCAGCTCGAACAGGAGGTCGCGCGCCTGCGCGAGCAGTACGCGACCGTCGAGCGGGCGCGACACCGCCGGCTCGCGCTCGGGTTCGCCGCGATCGGGCTGGTCGCGCTCGCCGGCGCCGCGGTTCTCGCGCCCGTGCGGACGGTGCTCGTCGCGCTCGGCGGGACCGGCCTGTTCGGAGCGGTCATGACCTACTACCTCACGCCCGAGCAGTTCCTCCCCGCGGACGTCGGCGAGCGCATCACCTCGGACCTCGCCGCGAACCAGGCGGCGCTGGTCGCCGAACTCGACCTCCAGGACGACCGGGTGTACGTCCCCCGGAGCGGCCGGCCGGCCGCGACGCTGTTCGTCCCGCGCGAGCCCGACTACGTCGTGCCCGACGCCGACGAGCTCGACCGGGTCCTCGTCGTCCCCGACGCCGAGGCCGGACGGGGCGTGGCGTTCACCCCGGCGGGCAACGCGCTGTTCGTCGCGTTCGAGGAGATCAGCGACGCGCCGCTCGCGGGCGACGTCGACCGGCTGCTCGGTCAGCTGACGGAGGGGCTGACCGAGGGGGTCGAACTGGTCGACCGGGTCGAGACGACCGTCGACGTCGGGCGAGACCAGGTGACCGTCCGGCTCACGGGGAGCGTCTACGGCGGGGCCGACCGGTTCGACCACCCCGCGCTCTCCTTTCTCGCCGTCGGGTTGGCCAGGGGCCTCGCCTCGACGGTCATCGTGACGCCGAAGCCGGCCGACGACCCCGGAGCGCTCCGGGCGACCTACACGGTCGCCGACGGGCTCTCCGCGACGGGCGAGACGGAGCCGACCGGACAGACCGCGGCGGAGCGGTCGGACCGATGACCGGCCCGCGTGACTGGGGGCTGTCGGCGTGGCTGCTGGTCGCGCTCTCCCTCGCGGTCGTGCTGACCGTCGCCGTCGGGGCGAGCACCGGCGCGGAGGCCTACGGGACGTTCAACCCCGCGTGGGACGGCGGGTCGGAGCTCCGCGCGGCGGTCGCGGACGCGGGAGCCGAGCCGTACGTGCTCCTCGCGGCGGGCGACTACGACGCGCTCGACCCTGCGGACACCGCGGTGGTCGTCCTCTCGCCGGCCGACGCCTACGACACGGCCGACCGCGCGCGGCTCGCGGCCTACGTCGACGGGGGCGGCACGCTGGTCGTCGCCGAGGATTTCCGGCCGCACGCGAACCCGCTCCTCCGCGCCGTCGGGGCGCGCGCGCGGGTGACAGGCGAACCGCTCCGGGACAACCTGCGGAACACGCGGACGGCCGCGTTCCCGCTGGCGACGAACGTCTCGCGCGTGGCGTCGAGCGACGCGGGAGCGGAGCGTCCGGGAGCAGCCGGCGACGCCGGATCGGGGGAGATGGACCCCGCGGACGCGGGCCTCACCCGCGGCGTCGACGCCCTGGCGCTGAACCACCCTTCGACGGTCGCGCCGAACGGCGCCCGGGTGCTCGTGAACTCCTCGCGGTTCGCCTACCTCGACACGAACCGGAACGAGCGGCCCGACGCGGGCGAGCGCGTCGGACGCTACCCCGTCGTGACGGCCGAGTCGGTCGGGGCGGGACGGGTCGTGGTCGTCTCGGACCCGAGCCTGTTCATCAACGCGATGGCGACGGCCGCGGACAACCGGCGGTTCGTCCGGAACGTCGCGACGGGCCACGGACGGGTCGGGATCGACCAGACACACGCCGGCGGGCAGCCGCCGCTCGCGGTCGCGCTCGTCTCCGTCCGTCGCGACCCGCTGCTCCAGCTGCTGGTCGGCGGCGCCGGCCTCGCGGTCGTGGCGCTCGCGAACCGCCAGCTTGACACGCCGACGCACGGAGACGGAGGCAAGCGTGATGCTGCTCGCGACGACACGGAGGCGGACGTGAGGGAGCCGACGCGCGGCGCGGCCACACAGCGCGTCCAGACCGCGCTGCTCCGGTCGCTGACCGTCGACGACGAGGGCGCGGACGAGCGCGACGATGAGTGAGGAGCCGAGCGCGGACGGCGACCCCCAGGCCGTCGCGGCGGCGCTGCGCGACCGGATCGACGACGTGCTGGTCGGGTACGAAGACGTCGTCGAGCAGACGACGATCGCGGTTCTCGCGGGCGGGCACGTCCTCCTGGAGGGCGTGCCGGGGGTGGCGAAGACGACGGCCGCGCGGCTGTTCGCGCGCGCCAGCGGGCTCGGGTACCAGCGCGTCCAGATGACCCCCGACGTCCTCCCCGCCGACATCACGGGCACGCACGTCTACCGTGAGGACACGGGCGAGTTCGAGGTGCGCCGCGGGCCGGTGTTCACGAACGTCCTCCTCGCCGACGAGATAAACCGCGCGACGCCGAAGACACAGAGCGCGCTCATCGAGTCGATGCGCGAGCGGACCGCGACCATCGAGGGCGACTCGCTGCCGCTCCCCGAGCCGTTTCTCGTCATCGCGACGCAGAACCCGGTCGAGTACGAGGGCACCTACGCGCTCCCGCAGGCCCAGCGCGACCGCTTCCTGTTCAAGATGGTCATGGAGATCCCGTCGCGCGAGGTCGAGCGGACGGTTCTCGAACGGTTCACCGCGGACCCGACGCTCGACCCCGACAGCGTCGAGCCGGCGGTGACGCCGGCGGCGATCAGCGAGGCACGGGCGGTCGTGCGCGACGTCCACGTCGACGCACGGGTCCTCGACTACGTCCTCGACCTGATGGCGGCGACGCGGGAGTCGCCGGCGACCGACCACGGCGGGTCGCCGCGCGCGTCGCTCGCGCTGGCGCACGCGAGCCAGGCACGCGCCGCGGTCGACGGCCGGTCGTACGTGATCCCCGACGACGTCAAGACGCTGGCCCTGCCGACGCTCCGGCATCGTCTCGTCCTCGATACCGAGGCGACCATGGGCGGACAGACTGCCGACGACGTGATCGCGGAGATCCTCCGCCGCGTCGAGACGCCGGAGGCCGACCTCGTCGAGCCGTCCGAGGACTGACCCGCGTCGAGACGCCGGTGGCCGACGCGGCTACTCGGCGTCCGGGTCGGCGGCCCCGTGGCCCGTCGGACGCGCGTCGACCCCGGGGTCGGGTCCGCCCTGGAGCGCGTCGCTGTCGAGCCCCGCGAGAACCGCCTCGGCGTCGGCGAGCGCCTCGTCCGCGGCCGCGCGGTCGGCGGGGCCGTCGCCGTACGCCGTGCGCTCGTAGGTCTCGGTCAGCCGGCGGAGGGGACCGGACGGGACACGGCCGGTCCCGGCGACCGCCGCGTACAGCCCCCAGTGGGTGGGGGCGTCAGCGTCGCACAGGCCTCGGAGAACCGTCCAGACGGCGCCGTAGCTCCGGAGCACGGCGGCGTCGGTCGCGCCGGTCGAGAGCGCGCGCCGGGCGCCGTCGAGCGCCGTCGCGTCCGGGTCGACCGACTCGTGCGTGTCGTCGGACCCGCCGGCCGCGGACGCGTCGCCCGGCGGGGCGTCGTCCGTCGTACTCGTCTCGCCCGTGGGCTCGTCCGTCGTCGCGCTCGCGTCGGCGGGGGCGTCGTCGCGCCGACGGTACAGCCGGACCGCGGCTCCGAGCAGCCCGGCGCCCGCGGCGAGTCCGACGGCCCCGAGCGTCACCTCGCTGAACAGCACGAGGCGGACGAGCTGGGCCAGGGTGAGCTCGTCGAGATCGTCGAACGAAGTCGCCGTCGGCCGGGGAGGGATCGGGACGGTCGCGCTCGCCCGCGCGAGGTTCGAGCCGGCGCCGCGGTGGACGACCCGGACCCGGTCGCGCGGCGTGTCGAGCATCCCCAGCCGGAGGTCGACCCGGACGGCGTAGGCTCCGTCGGCGTCGGTCTCGACGGTTCGGACGGTGCGCCCGACCGTGACCCGGAGCGTCCGGTTCGAGAGCGCCCGGCCGTCGCCGGCGGTGAACTCCCCGGTGACGACCGCGCGCGACGCGTTGCGGCGCGCGACCGACCCGGTCAGCGTCGTCGGCGTCTCGGCCACCTCGATCGGTCGGGTCGCGTCGACGCGGACCGCCCGGTTGGCCGGGCCGCGGACCACGAGCTGTCGTGTGCCCGACGGGACCCCGGCCGGGACCGTCGCCCGGGCCCGGAACGTGCCGTTCGCGCCGAGGTCGGTCGTCGCGAGCCGCGTCTCGCCGACCAGCACGCGCAGCGGCACGTCGGCGACGCGCTCCCCGCGGACCTCGACGGCGCCGCGCACGCGGAGCGTCTCCTCGAACACGACCGGCGTAGTCGCCCGGACATCCGTCAGGGTCGCCTCAGTCTGTCGGATCCGGAGCGGGGTCGTGGCGTTCGTCGGCAGGTACAGCGCCGTGTCGTCGGGCAGATACCGAACCGTGAGGTCGCTCTCGTTCGTCGGCGCCAGCACCGGCCGGTAGACCAGGGCGAACCCGCCCGTGGCGTTCGTCTCGACGGTGTACTCCTGCGCGCCGACGCCGAGCGTGATCGGCCGGTTCGCCACCGGCTCGCCGTTCGCCGTCGCGAGGCGGCCGGTGATCCGGACCGGGCGGGTGAACGCGGCGGTCGGCCGGTTCGCCTCGACGGCGAGCGTCGTCGGGTCGAACTCGCGGGCGCGGACCCGGGCGGAGGCGTTGGCCACGCGCCGCCGGAACGACGAGAGGTCCGCGACCTCCGCCGAGTAGTCGCGGCCGGTTTCGTTCGACGCGCGCTCGTAGGCCTCGGCGAGCCGCGTCGTGTTCGCCGATATCGCCCGGCTCCGGTTGACCAGCCGTCGTGCGAGCCGGCGCGCCCGGGCGTCGCTGCCGTTGCGCTCGGCGGCCGCGTACTGCCGGCCCAGCCGTTCGGCGGCGCGTGCGTCCTCGATCACCGCCCGCTGGGTGGTTCCCAGCTCCTCGTAGAGCGCGGCGGTCTCTTCCTCGTCGAGTTCGACCGCGACATCGCGGTACCGGCTCAGGTTGGCCTCGTACTCCCGGTCGAGCAGGCGCTCGGCGCGGTCGTAGTCCCGCAGCGTGAGGTTCTCGCTGCTCGCCCGGAGCGTGCCGGACATCTGCTCTACGAGGTACGCCTGGAGCGCGGGGGCCGTCCGCTCCGGGGCGACCGCGGCCGGGTCCTGGTGGATCGCGGTCGTGTTGTTGCCCGCCCCGTCGGCGCGGTCGGTCCCGACCTGCGCGGCCGGCTCCGGCGGAACGGTGTCGCGGTCGGCGGCCGCGACGGGGGGCGCCGCGGCGCTCGCGAGCGTCGCGGCGACGACGACGGCCGTGGCGAGAACCAGCCGCGCGGCGCGACCACGCGTCGAGGCGGGCACGGTGTCACGCCTACCGAGAGCGAGCCTAAAACCTCCGCGGTCGTGGCGGACCGACGGCCGCGGCGGCGCGCTCGCCGGGCGGGCCGTCAGTTCCAGGGCGCACTCGACGGGTCGACCAGCCGCTCGCGCCCGTCGACGGCGTCGATCCGGGCGACGTCCTCGTCGGAGAGGTCGAGCGCGAGCGCGCCGAGGTTCTCGACGACGTGGTCGCCGCTCGCCTTCGGAATCGGGACCGCGCCCGAGTGGACCGCCCACGCGAGCGCCACCTGCGCCGGCGTCGCGTCGTGACGGGCCGCGACCGCCCGGACGGGGTCGAGGTCGAGCGCCCGCCCACGGGCCAGCGGCGAGTACGCCACCAGCGCGTAGTCGTGCTCCCGGGCGTGAGCGCGGAGGTCTGGCTGGGGGAGGAGTGGGTGGACCTCGGCCTGGTGCGCGACGACGTCGTCGGAGAGCCCGAGCGCCTCGTCCAGGAGCGCGGGCGTGAAGTTGCTCAGCCCCACGCCGCCGACCACGCCGTCGGCCACGAGGTCGGCCAGCGCACCGAGCGTCTCCTCTGGGTCGTACGCCGCCCGCGGCCAGTGGACGTACAGCAGGTCGATCCGGTCGACGTCGAGCTGGTCGCGGCTCGCCCGTGCCGACGCGACCAGGTCGTCGTACCCGAGGTTCTCGGGGGCGACCTTCGTCGCGACGAGCACCTCGTCGCGGTCGACGTCGGCGCGCGCCAGCCCGCGGCCGACCGCGTCCTCGTTGTCGTACACCTGGGCCGTGTCGAGGTGGCGGTAGCCAGCCTCGAGCGCCGTCGCGACACTCGTGACACACGTCCCACCGTGGAGCCGCCAGGTTCCGATCCCGAGCGGCGGTCTCGTGCAGGGGTCGACGGGGCCGGGCATGCTGGTGTGGTCCGCTCCACGCCGACGACAAGGTTTCGTCTCCTGGCAGGGTTTGCCGTTGTCGCCGGCGCGAGCGGGGAGCCGCGGCGGCGCACGGAGTTATGTGCGTCCACGACACCACCACGGTCGTGTCGACGCTCCGTCGCGAACTGGGGCTCGCCGAAGCCGTCGTCTACGGCGTCGGCCTGATCCTCGGCGCGGGGATCTACGCCGTCATCGGCGAGGCGACCGGCGTCACGGGCGGGTCGGTCGTCTTCTCGTTCGTCCTCGCGGCGGTCGTCGCCGCGTTCACGGGCCTGAGCTACGCCGAACTCGCCTCGATCTACCCCGAGGCCGAGGGCGACTACATCTACGTTCGCGCGGCGTTCGACCGCCCGGCCGTCTCCGACGTGGCCGCCGTCGGCCGCCTCGCGATGGGAGTCATCTCGACCGCGGCCGTTGCGCTCGCCTTCGCGGGCTACCTCTCGGCGTTCGTCGACGCGCCGGCGCTCCCGGTCGCGGTCGGCCTCGTCGTCGTCGCGGCCGTCGTCAACTGGTGGGGCATCGAGTTCTCGACGCGGCTCAACGTCGTCTTCACCGCGATCGAGGTGTTCGGACTCCTGATCGTCGTCTGGGTCGGGGGCGGGTCGTGGGGGCAGGCGCCCGTCTTCGAGTTCACGAACGGCGCGACGGGGCTCGTCGAGGCGGGCTTTCTGATCTTCTTCGCCTACCTCGGGTTCGGCTCGATCGTCAACCTCGCCGAGGAGACCGAGGACGCGACGACGGCGATCCCGCGGGCGATCGTTCTCGCGATCGCGATCACCACGGTGCTTTACGTCCTCGTCGCGCTCTCGGCGGTCGCGCTCGTCGACGCCGCGGCGCTGGGCGCGTCGGCGTCGCCGCTCGCGCTCGTCGCCGCGGCGGGGTGGGGCCCGACGGGCGCGCGGGTCCTCGGCGTCATCGCGCTGTTCTCGACCGCGAACACGGTTCTCATCCTCCAGATCTCCACCTCGCGCCTGCTCTACGGCGTCTCGAAGTCCAAGTACCAGGTGTTCCCCGAGGCGTTCGCCCGCGTCCACCCGGCGCGCCAGACGCCCCACTACGCCGTTGCGCTGGTCTGTCTCGCGACCCTCCCCTTTCTCCTCCTCGGCGACGTCGGCGCCGTGGCCGGGCTCGCGAACCTCGTCCTCCTGGTCGTGTTCGTGCTCGTCAACGCCGCGCTCCTGAAGCTCCGGGTGGACCGACCGGACGCCGAGCGGGGGTTCCGGGCGCCGTTGAACGTCGGGAACGTGTCGCTCACCGCGGTCGCGGGGCTGCTGTCGTCGGTCGCGCTGACCGGCTTTTATTTGACGACGTGGTGAACGCGGCGCGGCGAAGCCGGGCCGCGGAGCAGAGCGGTGAACCGAGTGAACCGTGGAACGCGAGCGCGGCGAAGCCGGGCGCGCGATTCGACACCCCGGCGATGGTCGCGTCACGTCGCCGCCGCCGGCGCACGGACCGCCGGCCGGGCCGTCGGGGTCGTCGTGGCGGAGGCGTTCGACTCCTGGATCACGTAGCGCTGGCCGACCATCGGGTCGAGCAGGCTGTCGACCGGCGCGCGGTCGTCGCGCAGGACCGGCACGTCGTCGGTCGAGGGCGGGGGCGCGTAGTGGCGGATCTCGGTGCGGAGGTCGATCCCGACGTCGCGGCGCTCGTTGCGCGCGAGCAGGTCGGCCTCGGTGAGCCGCGTCCCGTCTCTCGTCGCGACCATCTCGATGTTCTGGACGGCGCCGCCGCCGACGGTCGGGAAGCCGTACACCTGCGGGAAGACGCGGGCGGTCGTCCGGTACTCCGAGCGGTAGAACGCCGAGCCCGGCCCGCGCGGCGCCGAGATCACGTTGGTGAACAGCATCCCGTCCTCGTCGAGCCGGCTCTTTGCCAGCCGCATGAACTCGACCGTGGTCAGCTCGAAGGGGACCGTGTCCTTCTGGTACGCGTCGAGGACGATCAGGTCGTACGTTCGATCTGTCTCCTGGAGGAACTGCCGCCCGCCCTGGTTGTAGATGCGCAGGCGGTCGGACTCCGCGACCCGGAAGTACTCCTCCGCGGCCGCGATCACCTCGGGGTCGATCTCCGCGACGTCGACGGTCACGTCGTAGTCGGTCACGAACCGCTTCGGGCCGGTGAACCCGCCGCCGCCGACGAACAGCACCCGGTCGATCTCGTCCGGGTCCTCGGCGAACAGCATCGGGAGGTGGAAATACCGGGTGTAGGTGAACACGTGGCGGTTCGGGTCGTCGAGGTCCATCGCGCTGTGGCGCTGGCCGCCGAGGTAGAGCGTCCTGACGTCGCCGCGGTCGACCACCCGGAGCTCCTGGTACGGCGTCTGGGTCTCGTAGACCACCTCGCCCTCGACGGTGTAGCCGGCCGCGCCGGTCGCGACCGCGGCGACGAGCAACAGCGCCGCGGCCCCGGCGGCCGTCGCGCCGCGCCGGTCGACCGGGCGGCCGACCACGAGCGCGGTCACGACCGACAGGAGACCGAAGGCGAGCGCGATGGCGTCGACGCCCAGCGACGGGATCAGCAGGTACGTCGTCGCGAACGCCCCGACGATGCTCCCGACAGTGCCGAGCATGTAGACGTGGCCCGACGCCGCGCCGAGGCCCTCCTTTGTCGACAGTTCGGCGGCGTACGGGCTGACGTAGCCGAGCAGGTACGTCGGCGGGCCGAAAAGCAGGACGACCGCCGGGAGGGAGGCGAAGCGGCTCGGGAGGGGGAGCCCCGCCGTGGAGCGAAGCAGGACGTCACCGACCAGGATTAGGCCGGCGACGTAGGCCGCGGTGAACAGAAAGACGCGGGCCATCCGGCGGTTGGTCGCGCGCGCGGCGGCCTGTCTGCCGCCGCGGTGGTAGCCGTAGCCCAGCGCGGCGAGAAAGACACCGATGATGCTCCCCCAGGTGTAGATGGTGCTGCCGAACTCCGGGGCGATCATCCGCCCGGCGAGGATCTCCAGGCCCATGCTCGTCACCCCGGAGACGAACACCGCCGTCTCCGGCGTCGTCGGGCGCGGGCGTTCCGGGCGGGGCACGCTCATCACCCGTCCACGGAGCGGGAGAATGATAACTCTTCGAGGGAGGCGGGGTCGGCCGCGCTACTCGTCGTCGGAGCCGAGGGCGTCGGGGTCCAGCCCGTAGGCCTCGCGGACCCGGGCGGCGGTGACTTTCCCGTGGCGGTAGTCGCGGGCGACCGCCGCCGGGTCGCGGTCTGCGGGGTCGCCGTAGCCCGCGCCGCCGGGCGTCTGGACCCGCACGGCGTCGCCCGCCGCGAGGAGGTGGGTCGACTTGGCGCCGACGTGTTCTTCCTCGCCGTCGCGGACGACCGCGTCGGCGCCGGTCGCTCCGGGCGCGCCGCCGGCGACGCCGTAGGGCGCGTGGCGGCGGCGGTCGGCGAGGACGCTGAACGTCGTGTCGTCGGTCCGGGCCGCGATCTCGCGGGTGAGGCCGAGTCCGCCGCGGAACTCGCCCGGTCCGGCCGAGTCGGGGCGGTACTCGTAGCGCCGGACCCGCAGCGGGTAGGCCGTCTCCAGCACCTCGACCGGCGTGTTGAGCGTGTTCGACATGTGGGCGTGGACGCCGTCCATCCCGTCGGCGCCCGCGCGCCCGCCGTAGCCGCCGCCGAGCGTCTCGTAGAACGCGAAGGCCGCGTCGGTCCGGCGGTCGTGCCCGCCGAAGGTGATGCTGTTCATCGTCCCCTGGCCGGCGGCGACGGCGCGTTCGGGCGCGGCCGCGGCGAACGCGCCCAGCAGCACGTCGGTGACGCGCTGTGAGACCTCGAGGTTGCCGCCGACGACCGCGGCGGGCGGCCGGGCGTTCACGACCGACCCCTCTGGCGCCTCGATCGTGACCGGCCGGTAGGCGCCGTGGTTCGGCGGGATGTCGGGGTCGGTCACGCACCGGACAGCGTAGTAGGTCGCCGACGCCGTGACCGCGAACGGCGCGTTGACCGCCCCCGGAACCTGGTCGGCGGTCCCCGCGAAGTCGACGGTCAGCTCTTCGCCGTCGACGGTCACCGCGACGGCGATCCGGATGTCTTCGGTCCCCTGTCCGTCGTCGTCGAGGACGTCCTCGAACGTCCACCGCCCGTCCGGAAGCGCCGCCAGCTCCGCGCGCATCCGCCGCTCGGAGTAGTCTTTGATCTCGTCCATCGCCTCGCGGAGCGTCTCGCGGCCGTGGCGGTCGACGAGGTCGCGGTAGCGCGCGTCCGCGGTCCGGTTGGCGGCCTGCTGGGCGCGGAGGTCGCCGCGGCGCTCGTCGGGCGTCCGGACGTTCGCGAGCACCATCGACATCACGTCCTCGTTCAGCTCGCCGCCCTGGAACAGCCGCACCGGCGGGATCCGCAGCCCTTCCTGGTAGATCTCCGTCGAGTCGGCGGCGACGCTCCCGGCGCGTGACCCGCCGATGTCGGCGTGGTGGGCGCGGTTGGCCGCGAACGCCGCCACCTCGCCGTCGACGACGACCGGGCTGACGAGCGTCAGGTCCGGGAGGTGGGCGCCGCCGTGGAACGGGTCGTTCAGCAGGATCGCGTCGCCGGCGGCGAGCTCGTCGGGCGGGAACGCCTCGATCGCCGCGGCGACCGAGTACGGCATCGCGCCGAGGTGGACGGGGATGTTCTCGGCCTGGCTGATCATCTCGGCGTCGGCGTCGAACAGCGCACAGGAACAGTCCCGCCGGTCTTTGATGTTCGGCGAGTAGCTCGTCCGGACGAGCGTCGCGTTCATCTCCTCGGCGACCGCGGTACAGGCGTTCCGGACGACCTCCAGCGTCACGGAGTCGACGGGCATGCTCGCACGCTCGCCGGG
>JAZKRX010000019.1:0-37536 GCA_036626375.1 Haloferacaceae archaeon | reverse complement strand
CCGTCGACGACGACGTTCCGGCGGTGCCACCCCGGCGCGAGGGCGGCGTCGACAGTTCGATCGGCGTCGCCGACGGCGCGTGCGGCGACCAGCGTGATCGGGTGGCCGTCGCCGACCCGCGAGAAGTGGCCCGCGCCGCGGCAGTAGCGGTCGCCGGCGATCCCGCCGTCGACGACGCGGACGCCCGTCCTCGATTCGGGCGGAGCTCCCGCCTCCGGCGCGACGAACAGACCGACGACCCGGCCCGTCAACAGACTGTCTTCGGGTCGACACCCATCTCCCGGAGCGCGTCGGCGTAGCCGTCGTACGCGAGGGTGACGACGTACTCCGCGCTGGCGCGGGCGCGGTTCCAGTCGTCCTCGTCCTCGCACGTCGTCTCGAGGCGTTCGAGGCCGGCCTCCAGCGCCGCCTCGGTCTCGGCGCGCAGGTCGCGAAAGAGGTCGGCGCGGCGCGCGTCCGGTTCGTTGACGAAGAAGCCGATCACCTGTGCGTGGGTCCGGAGGCTCACCAGCCCGCGACCGACCGTCCCGGCCGCGAGGCGCGCTATCGTCCCCTCGCGTGACCGCAGGTAGCCGTGGACCGGGCCGGGGTCGTCGCCCGGGTCGAACGCCTCGGCCGCGTCCGGGTCGGCGTCGCGAAGCGACTCGATCACCCGGTCGTAGTGCGCTCGCTCGCGCTCGGCCATCGCGGCGAACCGCTCGCGGGCCGCGTCGTCTTCCTCGTCGTCGGCCCACGCCGCGAACGTGTCGCGGGCGGCGGCCTCGCTCGCCGCCGCGACCGAGAGTACCGCGGGCGTCGTCAGGTCCGCGCCCGTCAGCGCGACGAGAAGCTTGTTCGACCCCAGTCGGTCGAGTTCGGTCGCACGCTCGCTCGCGACCGCCTCGCGGAAGCTGGACCCGTCCATGATCGGACGTGGGGTGCCGGGCGCTTCAGGCTTCCGCGGGCTTTTCGCCGTGCGGCGCCTACGACCGACGTGACCGAATCTGTCCCCTCCGTGACGCCCGCGGCGCTCGACGAGCGCCTCCGGGCGCGCGAGCCGACCGTCGTTCTCGACGTGCGAAACCGCGACGAGTTCGAGCGCTGGCACGTCGAGGGGCCGGCGGCCGAGGCGGTCCAGGCCTCACACGCGAAGTTCGTCGCTGCCGGGGTGACGGACGACGTGGCCGCACACGCGGCCGACCTCGGACTCGACCCGTCGGACCGGATCGTTGTCGTCTGCGGGCACGGTGAGGCGAGCGCCGAGGTGGCGGGGCTCCTCGCCGACGCCGGCTTCGACGCCGCGAACCTCGCGGGCGGCATGGACGCGTGGGCGGACCTGCTCGTCGCGGCCGACGTGCCTGGTCCGACAGACCCGGCCGTCGTCCAGTACCGCCGCCCGTCCAGCGGCTGTCTCTCGTATCTCGTCGTCTCCGGCGACGAGGCGGTCGCCGTCGACCCGCTCCGGGCGTTCGCGGACCGCTACGCCGCGGACGCGACAGACCGCGGCGCCGCACTCGTCGCCGCCGTCGATACGCACGTCCACGCCGACCACGTCAGCGGCGTCGTCGCGCTCGCGGAGCGCACGGACGCCGACGCTGTCGTCCCCGCCGGCGCGACGGAGCGCGGGCTCGACCTCCCGGTCGACCCACGGCTGCTCGACGCCGGCGAGCGCGTCGCCGTCGGCGCGGCGCGGCTCTCTGCGGTCCCGCTGCCCGGCCACACCTCGGAGATGACTGGCCTGACGCTCGAACGCGCCGACGCCCCGGACCTCCTGTTCTGTGGCGACAGCCTCTTTCGCGCCGCCGTTGCCCGGCCGGACCTCGAAGCGGGCGCCGAGGGCGCGCCCGCCCTCGCCGAGCAGCTGTACGAGACGCTCCACGCCCGTCTGCTCGCCCTCCCGGACGAGACCGTGGTACTCCCCGGGCACTACGCCAGCCCGGCCGAGGTGGTCGACGGACTCGTCTCGACGACGGCCGGCGAGGCGCGCGACCGGGAGCTCCTCGCGCTCGACCGCGAGGCGTTCGTCGAGCGCGTCACGTCGTCGACCCCGCCCCGCCCGGCGAACTACGAGCGGATCATCGAGGTGAACCTCGGGCGCCAGGCGGCCGCGGCCGACGAGGCGTTCGAACTCGAACTCGGGCCGAACAGCTGTGCGGCGGGCGGCGCGGCGGATTAGTCGTCCGCGGGCGCGTCGGCCTCGCTCGCCGCGTCGCCGTCGATGCTCGGCGGGTACTCACCCCGGTCCAGCCGCAGGTCCGACTGCGGGCGTGCCATACAGGTGAGCGCGTAGCGCTCGCGCTCCTCGTCGGTCAGCGCGTGCGCCGCGGGCTGGACCACCTCACCCTCTAGAATCTCTGCGGAGCAGGCGAGACACATCCCGACGCGACAGGAGTACTCCTGGGCGATCCCGGCGTCGAGACACGCCCTCAGGATCGTCTGTGTGTCGGAGACCGTGATCGCCTCGTCGGTCCCGACGAACTCGACGGTGTACTCGGCCATGCCACCCACTCGCGGGGGGAGGGCAAACAGGTTACGGAAGGGCAGAGCCCGGTCGGAGCCGCCCGTGCGCCGACCGGGATCACAAGGCTTCTACCCGATCCCGCGGCAGGGAGGCGTATGTCGTCGGGCGCGGGAGACGCCGGGAGACGCGTCACGGCCGTCGTCGCGGGAGTCACGGCGCTCGCGCTCGCCGCCCGGCTGGTCGCCCTCGACGCCCGCCCGTTCCACTGGGACGAGGCCCGCGTCGGCTACTGGACGCTCCGCTACCTGGAGACGGGGGCGTGGTCGTACCGGCCGGTCGCCGGCGGGCCGCTGCTCTACCACCTCGGCGCCGTCGTGACGTCGCTCCTCGGCGAGAGCGACGCCGGTGCCCGCCTCCCCGTGGCCGTCCTCGGCGGACTCCTGCCGCTCGCGGCGCTTCTCTTTCGGCCCCGGCTGGACGACGCCGAGACCGTCGCGCTCTCGCTCGTCCTCGCGTTCTCCCCGCTTTTGCTCTACTTCTCGCGGTTTCTCCGGGGCGACGTCCTCGCCGCGGGGTTCGCGCTCGTGACGCTCGGCGCCCTCGTCCGGACGTACGACGGCGAGCCGCGCTACGCGCCGCTCGCGGGGCTGGCGGCGGCCTGTGCCCTGGCCTCGTCGGGGTTCGCCGTCGCTTACCCCGTCGCGGCGCTCGTCGCCGGCGCCGTCGTTGTCGACCACGGCCGGGTGGCCGGCGACCCCGCCGCGGCGCGCGCACGCCTCGCCGCGCTCCGCCGGCGGACCGTCGCGGTCTCCGGGGCGGTCGGCGGCGCCGTCCTCGTCTTTCTCGGCGCCGTCGTCGTCCTGTTCGCGCCCCGACCGCTCGGCCCCGGGAGCGTCGCCGGGGCGCTGGTCGACGCGCCGCGCGCGTTCGTCGGCGTCCGGGTCGTCTCCCGGTCGCCGGAGGGCTCACACGAGCTGCTGCCGTACCTCGCCGACGCGGCCGGCGTCGTCGCCGGCGTCTCGCTCCCCCTGACCGGGCTCGCGCTGTTCGCGCTCCTCCGGAGTCGGTACGGCGCCGGCCGGTCCCGCCCGGTCGTCGACTTCGCGGCGTACTGGGGGCTGTTCGGGCTCTTTCTGTTTCCCGTGGTCGCCGAGTCGTTCGGCCCGTGGGTCCTCGTCCACGCCGTTGTCGCCCTCGCCGTGCCCGCGAGCGTCGGCGCCGCGGCGCTCGTCCGCCTCGGCGGCCGCGCGCTCGACCGCGGCGCGACCCGCGAGACGGTGGCCGTTGCCCTCGTCATCGCGGCCGTCGTCGCACAGACCGGCGCCGTCGCGGCGAGCGAGGTGTACGCGCCCCCCGCGCCC
Organism: Haloferacaceae archaeon; assembly: GCA_036626375.1. Classification (GTDB taxonomy): domain Archaea; phylum Halobacteriota; class Halobacteria; order Halobacteriales; family Haloferacaceae; genus A07HB70. The sequence continues at coordinate 33,735 of JAZKRX010000019.1, read as the reverse complement.
GAGGGCGACCTCGCGACGTACGGCCAGGCCGCAGACGACCTCGAACCGATCCGGGAGACCGTCGAGCGGAACGGCGGGGCCGTCCTGCTCTACGGAGACGAGTTCGTCTTCCGGTCGGAGACGACCGCCGACGTCCCGCCCGTCCCCGACCGCTTCGCCGAGCGCCTGCCCCTCGCGTGGTATCTCGAACGCGCGGACGCCGACGTGTCGAGCGCGGCCGCCCCTGGCGCGCTCGCGAACCCACCGCCGGTCGTGGTCGCCACCGCGGCGGCGCGCTCGGAGGCGGCGAGCAGGCTGGCGAACTACGAGTCACGCACCTACCGGAGCGCGCTCTGGAACCGCAGGATCGTGGTGTTCGTCCGGGCGTAGCGCCGCGGGGCCCTGGTCTCGTTAGCGAAAGCCCATCGCTTCGATCTGTTCTTGATACCTGTTTCGGATGGTGACTTCGGTGACCTGTGCGACGTCTGCGACCTCGCGTTGTGTTTTTTTCTCGTTGCAGAGCAGGGAGGCGGCGTAGATGGCCGCGGCGGCGAAGCCGGTCGGGGACTTGCCGGACAGCAGCCCCTGCTCCGCGGAGACGTCGATTATCTCCGTCGCCTTCGACTGGACCTCCTCGCTGAGGCCGAGCGAGGAGGCAAAGCGCGGCACGAACTGCTTGGGATCGACGGGCTTGAGCTCCAGCCCGAGTTCCTGCGAGATGTAGCGATATGTCCGTCCGATCTCCTTCTGGGGGACCCGGGACACTTCGGCCACCTCGTCGAGCGAGCGTGGGATGCCCTCCTGTCGGCAGGCGGCGTACAGCGCGGCGGTGGCGACGCCCTCGATCGACCGGCCGCGGATGAGGTCCTCGTTCAGCGCCCGGCGGTAGATGACGGAGGCGACCTCGCGGACCGACCGCGGCACGCCGAGCGCCGAGGCCATCCGGTCGACTTCGCTCAGCGCGAACTGGAGGTTGCGCTCGCCCGCGTCTTTCGTGCGGATTCGCTCCTGCCACTTGCGCAGCCGGTGCATCTGCGAGCGCTTCTCGGAGCTTATCGACCGGCCGTACGCGTCCTTGTCCTTCCAGTCGATCGTCGTCGTCAGCCCCCGGTCGTGCATCGTCTCCGTGATGGGTGCCCCGACCCGCGACTTCGACTGCCGTTCGGAGTGGTTGAACGCGCGCCACTCCGGCCCCCGGTCGATCTGGCGCTCGTCGAGAACGAGTCCGCAGTCGTCACAGACGAGTTCGCTCTGGTCCGCGTCAGTTACGATTCGTTCGGAGTCACACTCGGGACAGACGAGCTGCTCGCCTCGCTGCTCTGACTCCTCCTCGTCGGCTTGACGCTGGCGCTGGCTGGTCGGACGCTCCATTATAAGTGGTGTGAGGTAGCGCGTATTTAAACGTTTGGGCGAGCCGGACGAGCGGCCGCCGCCCCGGGCTTTAGGCCCACGACTTCGAAGGAGAGATGTGCGTCTTCACCTGTTCGTCGCCGTGTTGGTCGCTCTCGCGGGGTGTGCGGGCGGCGCGGTGCCCGCAGGTCCGGCCGGGTCGCCCGACACCACGACGGCGCCGACCGCCGACGGCCTGGGTTCGTCGGCCCCCGACACCGGCCCCGTCGAGCGCGCGACGGTGACGCGGGTGATAGACGGCGACACCGTCGAGGTCCGCCTCGCGGACGGCACGGAGGAGACGGTCCGACTGCTCGGCGTCGACACCCCGGAGGTCCACTCGGCGAACACGCCCGACGAGTACGAGGGCGTCCCCGAGACCGAGGCGGGGAGCGCGTGCCTGCGGACCTACGGCGAGCGCGCGAGCGACTTCGCGGAGCGGAGGCTCGCGGGTCGTGAGGTCGGGATCGGCTACGACCCGACCGAGGACCGTCGCGGCTACTACGGCCGCCTGCTCGCGTACCTCTACGTCGACGGCGAGCAGTTCAACGCCCGCCTGATCGCCGACGGGTGGGCGCGCGTCTACGACTCCAAGGTCGTCGAGCGCGAGCGCTACCTCGGGCTGGAGCGCCGCGCACGGACCGCGCGCCGCGGGCTCTGGGCCTGCGCGGACGGGACGCCCGCGCCGACGACGGCGGGCAACGGAGGGGCCGCGGACGCGACCCCGCTCTCCGACGGGGGCGTCGCTCTCTCCGTGACCGCGACGGCGGACGCCCCGGGCGACGACCGCGAGAACCTGAACGGCGAGGTGGTCTCGCTGACGAACGAGGGAGACGAACCGCTCGACCTCACGGGCTGGACCGTCCGCGACGAGGCAGACCACGTCTACCGGTTCCCCGACGGCACGACGCTCGCGCCCGGCGCGACGCTGACGCTCCACACCGGCTCGGGAGAGAACGGCGACGGGGACTACTACTGGGGCCGGTCGAGTCCCGTCTGGAACAACGGCGGCGACACGGTGACGGTCACCACCAGCGCCGGCCAGCCCGTCGTGACCCGCGAGGTCTGACCCCGCCACGTCTATGCCCGCCCGCGCCGAACCGGCGCGCGATGACGGGCCGACGAGGGGGGCGGCGCGCGTGAGCACGAGAGCCGCGCTGGAGACCCAGCTGGCCGTCGTGGCGGGCTTCGAGTCGCCGCGCGCGGCGCTCGAACAGTACCCGACGCCGCCTCACCTCGCCGCGAGTGTCGTCCACGACGCCGACCTGCGCGGCGACGTTACGGACTGTACGGTCGTCGACCTCGGCGCGGGCACGGGGATGCTCGCGCTCGGCGCCGCGCTCCGGAGCCCCGCGCGGGCTGTCGGCGTCGAACTCGACCCCGCGGCGCTCCGGACGGCGCGGGCGAATCGTCGCCGGGTCGGCGCCCGCGCCCCCGTCGAATGGGTCCGTGCGGACGTGACCCGGCTTCCGATGGTCTCCGACCCCGCCCGACAGACGACGGTCGTGACGAACCCGCCGTTCGGCGCGGGGCGGGCGAGCACCCACTCCGACCGGGAGTTCCTCCGCGCCGCGAGCGAGGTGGCGGACGTCTCCTACTCGGTCCACAACGGCGGGAGCCAGGCGTTCGTCCGGGCGTTCGCCGCCGACCACGGCGGGCGCGTGACCGCCTCCCACGCCGCGACGCTCGAACTCGACCGACAGTTCGACTTCCACGAGGCCGACGAGCGGGCGATCGAGGTCGAGGTTCACCGGATCGACTGGTCGGGCCCGCCGGACGCCTGACTGCCGGCGGTACGTCCCGCGCTCAGCCCGCGCCGCGGTACCGCTCCGCCCGCGCGACAACGACCCGCGTGTCGTTCCGGGTCGCCACGAGGGCGCGCCCGTCTCTGGTGAACGTGAGCCCCCAGACCGTGGTCGTCGCGTTCTCCGTGGGGATCGGCGCGCTCCGGGTCCGGTTGTCGTGCGTGACCGCCACCCGGAACCGCGGGGGCGCGGTCCGGATCGTCACGTTCCGCCCGTCGACGGTGGGCGAGGCGTTCGCCGGCGGAGCGCGGTAGACGACCCGCGTGACGTTGTCGTGCGCGAACGTGATCCGGTAGGTACTGTTCCCGCCGACGGCGTTCCACCCGCGGCGGTGGACGTGGACGCGCTCCTGCCAACCGACGCCGCCGACCCGCACCACGGCGTGGCCAGCGAAGGCGAGCCGTGACTTCGGGGCCGCGGTCAGCCACGCGTGGCGCGACCGCGAGCGCACGATCACCCCCGAGGTCTCGACGTTCGTCGTCTCGCCGAACGCCTCGACGTCTATCACCGACACCATCCCGTTCTCGACGCCTTCGGCGTACGTCACCTCGTAGTCGCGCACCTGGAGCGGCTCGCCGGGGAGCGGGTCGTCGCTCGCCGTGGCGAGGTTGACCGCGGCGCCGGGGCCGGCGAGGGCCGCGAACGCGACCAGCAGGACCACGCTCGCGGCCTGCCAGCGCGGGATCGACCGGAGCGACGCTCCGGCCGGCCCCGCCCCGGCCAGCGGGCGGGCCGAGGCGCCGACGCTCCCGGCGACGACGAGGCCGAGCAGGGCGACCAGCGTGAGGCCGACCGCGCGGTAGAGGACGAACTCGCCCTCGCCGCGGAACCAGTAGACCGCCCACAGCGACTGTGAGACGCCGAACAGGACGACGCCGGCGTACGCCCGCAGCGGCGTGGGGCGCTCGACGACCCCTCGGTGTCCCAGCCAGACGCCGACGAGAACGCCGACCAGGAGCCCGAGCGCGTGGCCCTGGATCGCCACGTCGGCCCACCACGGCGAGGCGAACGTCGGCTCCGACGTCGCGACCGTGACCGGCGACCGGAGCGCCGAGACCGCGAGCGTGCCGACCCGCGTCGCAGCCAGCGCGACCACCGCCCGGACGGGGTAGACCGCAAGCGCCGCGCCCGCGAACGCGAAGACGACGCCCGAGAAGCCGATGACCGGGCCGAGAGAGAAAGCACCGGTCAGCAGGCCGACGCCGACGGCGGCGGCGGGGACGGCCAGCACCCGCGCGTACGGGGTCTCCCGGAGCGAGCCGAACGAGTGCGCGCCGCGCTCGCGGGGGTAGTGCCCGACCGCGTACTCGACGAGCGGGGCGAGCGCGAGCGTTCCCACCAGGTTACCGAGCAGGTGGTTCGGCCCGCTGTGGGCGAACGGCGCGGTGACGACACCCAGCGGGTAGAGAAACGACCACGCCCGGAAGGGGATGGTCGCCGGCTGTGCCCAGTTCGTCGCGCCGCCCTGGACGAACAGGTAGACGGCGAGGACGCCGGCGGCGGTAAGGAGTGTCCCCCAGGGGAGACCGAGGATCAGTCTGTGACGCAGGTGTGCTGCGAGCGCCGAGCGTCGGGCGTCGAGGGCGGCGACGGCGACGAGCGAACCGAGGAGGGCGACGACGACGGCGACACGCTGGGCGAGCGCCGGGTCGACGGCGAGCACCTACAGCTTCGACTCGGCGTCCTCGGCCAGCTCCTTCATCCGCTTGCCGACCCGGCCCGCCTCCGAGAACTCGTCCTCGCTCATGGCGCTCGCGAGGGCGTTCCCGAGGACGAACACCGCGTGTTTGTGCTCGCTTTTCGACTTGTGGACGTGCGAGGGCTCGACGTCGAGCCCCTCGTATGGCTCGAAGAGCTCGGGGTCGACCCGGTCGTGACGGACGAAGTAGTCCTTGATCGTGACCATCTGCTCGTGGAGTTCGAGCAGCTCGTCTTTGTGCATATCCACGTCTGGGGCCGCCTGGCGCTTAACGGTTGTTGCGACGGAGGACTGTACCGCCGGCTACGAGGGCGTGAAGCCATTCGACCGTCGGAACCGACACCGCCCGCCGGCGGTGTCAGAAGACGTACTCGTCCTCGTGGCCCATCATCCCGTCGTCCTCGTAGTCGGGGTCGTTCGTGTCCATCGATCCGCCGGTCCGGAACGCACGGATCCCGGTCGAGAGCAACTCCTCGATGGCCTCCTCGCGGTCGGCGAACTCGTCTTGTTCGACGAGGCGGGTGATCCGCATCTCTAGATGTTCGGGGACGGTGATAGAGACGGTTGGCATCTGTTGCCCGGGCTTTGGGGGGGTGTTATATATAGCTGGCGGGGGTCCCAGGCCGCTGCGTATCACCGTCGAGAACCGCGCGTGCGACCGTTTTCTGCGCGCGCCACCGACAGCCGGCGAGGCGACGCGGCACGACAAGCTAAAAGAGCATCCAGGCCTCAGAGTCGTCGATGAGCGCACCGCGCGCCGGCGGCCGGGCCAGGCTCGTCAGCCGGTCGGTCCGGATTCCCGACGTCGACCCCCGGGCCGTCCTCCGCGCCGCCGACGCGCCCCGCACCGCGTGGGCGCCGCCGGACGGGACGACCGTAGTCGCCGGGGGCGCGGCGGCGACGATAGAGGCGAGCGGCGTGGACCGCTTCGACGCCGTCCGTGCCGCTGCCGCGGACCTGCTGGACGGCGGCGACGTCCACGCCGGCACCGAGGCCGCCTGCCCCCGACTGTTCGGCGGGTTCGCCTTCCACGCCGACGGGTCGAGCGGCGAGCCGTGGGACGCCTTTCCAGCCGCCAGGTTCGTCCTCCCCCGCGTCCAGGTGACCGAGACGCGCGACGGGACGTGGCTCACCGTCACCGCGGTCGGCGCGGACGCCACGAGCGACGCCGTCGAGGCCCGTGTCGACCGCGAGCGCGACCGGATCGCCGGCCTCTCCGACCCCGGTCCCGGCACGGACCGGCCGGGCGTCCGCGCGCGCCGGCGGACCACCGACCGCGCGACCTGGACCGAGAGCGTCGAGGACGCGACCCACCGCGTCCGCGCCGGCGACCTCCGGAAGGTCGTCCTCGCACAGGGACTCGCGGTCGACCTGGCCCGTCCCGTCTCCGTCGCCGACCTGCTCGGGCGCCTCGGCGCCGCCTACCCCGACTGCTACCGCTTTCTCGTTGAACCCGACGACGAGCCGACGCCGGCCTTCCTCGGCGCGACGCCGGAGCGACTCGTCCGCCTCCACGGCCGGACCGTTAGCACGGGCGCGCTCGCGGGCACGACCGGGCGCGGCGACACCCCCGCGGAAGACGAGTGGCTGGCCGAAGAGCTGGCGGCAGACGAGAAGAACGGCCGCGAACACGACCTGGTCGTCGGCGCGGTCAGAGACCAGCTCTCCCCGTTCGGGCGCGTCCGCGTCGGCGAGCGGACGGTGCGGCGGCTCGCGACGATCCAGCACCTCCACACGCCGATCAGCGCCACGCTCTCCCGCGACGCGCACGTTCTCGACCTAGTGGAGGCGCTCCACCCCACTCCGGCGGTCGGCGGGCTCCCGCCGGACCGCGCGCTCGCGACCATCCGCGAGACGGAGCCGTTCGACCGCGGCTGGTACGCCGCGCCGGTCGGGTGGTTCGACGCCGCCGGAAACGGCGAGTTCGCGGTCGCGATCAGGTCAGCCGTCGTCGCGCCCGACCGCCGGCGCGTCACCGCCTTCGCGGGCGTCGGCCTCGTCGCCGACTCCGACCCCGACGAGGAGTGGGACGAGGTACAGCTGAAGTACCGGCCGATCCTGGACGAACTGGAGAGCCGCGACGAGTGACAGCACCGAACCGCACCACGCTCTACGGCCGCGCCGTCGTCGACGAGCTCGCGCGCGGCGGCGTCACCGCCGCCTGTGTCGCCCCCGGCTCGCGCTCCACGCCGCTGACGATGGCGCTCGCGGCGCACACGGATATCCAGGTCTTCTCGCACCTCGACGAGCGCTCGGCGGCCTTTTTCGCCCTCGGGCGCGCCCGCCGGACCGGCGAACCGACGCCCGTCGTCACCACCTCCGGCACCGCCGCCGCGAACCTCCACCCCGCGGTGGTGGAGGCCTCGCAGGCCCGCGTCCCCTTTCTCGCGCTCACCGCCGACCGTCCCGCCGAGCTCCGGGACTCGGGCGCGAACCAGACCGTCGACCAGGAGAAGCTGTACGGCTCGTCCGTGCGATTCTACGCCGACCTCCCCGAACCGACCGCGGAGTCGCGGACCCTCCGTTCGACGCGCACGAAGGTCGCACAGGGGCTCGCGGCCGCGACGGGGACGCCCGCGGGACCGGTCCACCTCAACTGTCCGTTCCCGAAGCCGCTGGAGCCGACACCCGTCGAGGGCGACGTGCCGAGCGACCTCGACCCGCTCGCCGCCGACGGCCGGCCGGGCGGCGACCCGTTCGTCCGCCGGTCGGCGGGAACGCCAGCGCTCGGGCCCCGCGACCTCCGCGCGCTCGTCGAGACGCTCGACGCCGAGCGCGGGCTCGTCGTCGCCGGGCCCGCGGACCCGCCGGGCCACGACCCGGAGGCGTTCGCGGCGCTCGCGGCCGCGACGGGCTTCCCGATACTCGCCGACCCGCTCTCGACCCTCCGGTACGGCGGCCACGTCCGGACGACGCCCGTCGTCGGCGCGTACGACGCGTACCTCCACTCCGCGGCGACCGCCGGCTGGCCCCCACCCGACGTCGTTCTCCGGGTCGGCGCCTCGCCCACCTCGAAGCCGTTGCGGCGCTACCTCGCCGGGACGGGCGCGCGACAGGTCGTCGTCGACCCCGCCGGCGGGTGGCGCGAGGCCGAGTTCGCGGCGACGGATCTGGTGACCGCCGACCCCTCGCGGCTCGCCGCACGGCTCTCGGAACGCGCCCGACGCTCGGTCGACCCCGCGTGGGTCGAGCGCTGGGAGCGGGCCGACGCGGTCGCACGCGAGGTCTGCGACGAGGCGACGGCGGACGGCGAGCGCTTCGAGGGCCGCGTCCTCGCGACGCTCGCGGAGCGGGCCCCGGACCCGTCGACGCTCGTCGTCTCGAACTCGATGCCCGTCCGTGACCTGGACCGGTTCGGCGCGCCGTCGACGACCAATCTGACCGTCCTCGCCAACCGCGGCGCGTCGGGCATCGACGGCGTGGTCTCGACGGCGCTCGGCGCCGGGAGCGCGACGACCGACGGCCTGACGCTCGTCGTCGGGGACCTCGCCTTCTACCACGATATGAACGGGCTGCTCGCCCTCGGGCGCTGTGACGTCGACGCGACGATAGTCCTCGTCGACAACGACGGCGGCGGCATCTTCCACCGCCTGCCGGTCGAGGGGTTCGAGCCGCCGTTCACGGAGCAGTTCAAGACGCCTCACGGCCTCGGGTTCGCGCCGACCGGCGACCTCTACGACCTCGACTTTCGGACCGTCGACATCGACGACCTCGGCGACGCCTACGCCGACTCGGTCGCGACGCCCGGGAGCGACGTCTTGCGGGTCGCGTTCGACGCCGAGTCGAGCCACCGGGCGCGCGAGGAGCTGCGCGACCGGGTCGTCGAGCGCGTCGCCCAAGAGGTATAACGCCCGCCCCGGTACCCGGCGGTGATGCCCTCCACCCAGCGGACGGCGAGCGTCGGTGTCGTCGTCGCCGCCCTCGTCCTCGCGTACGCGCTCCTGGTCGCCGGACAGATCCTCCTCGGAGTGCTGGTCGCCGGCACGGTCTACGGGACGGCGCTGCTCGTCTCCGTCGCCAGCCGCGACGGGGTCGTCGCGGAGCTGGGACGGCTCCGCGCCGCCGTCACCGGTGTCCTCGTTGTCGGTATCGTGGCCTACGGCATCGTGATCGTCGGACAGATCCTGTTGAGTCTGTTTCTCGCCGTTCTGGTCTTCCTTCTGTCGTGGCTCACTGCGCCGGACGGCCCGCTGGTCAGGCTGGTCCGGTGGGTGCTCGCCGCCCGCGACGACCTGCGAACGATCAGAGACCGGCTGACCGACGACTCCGGGGCCGCCGCAGACGACTGACTCGGGGTCAGGCGTCGACGCGGACCATCGCCCCACCGCTCGTCGCGAGGTACGCCGCACCGGAGCCGACCGCGGGGGCCGCCGAAAGCGGCTCCTCGCCGGAGTCGCGCGCGACGGCGACGACCGTCCCGCCGACGTGGACCGGTCCGGCGCGGAGGGTCGGTTCCAGAACGCGTTCCCAGGTCGTGGCGGCGCCGTCGGCGGTCACGCCGGTCGACGGCTCCGGCGTCGGTGTCTGTGTCGACATCGTCGGTGTCTGTGCCGCCGTCGGGGGGGCGGTCGTCGGCTCTCGGTCAGTCTGCGGTGTCGTTTCCGTCTCGGTTCGGCCGCCGCAGCCGGCGACCGCGGCGAGCGACCCGGCGTAGAGGGCCAGCACGTCGCGTCTGGAGGGCATCGACGGGTGTTCGGCACGGGAGCTGTGGAGTGTCTTGTGGTGCTCGCGACGCTCGGCTGGAGGGTGTCTGGACGGAATCGACGTGGCCGTGTGGCCCGCAACGGATCGGCTCCCGACGTGTAGAACGACGAGTATCTGGTCGGATCTGTGCCGCTCGCCGCGTGATCTGAGATACATTCAGGAGTGCGCGCAGTATCTCTTCGGAACGTTTCACTGCCGGGAGAATTTATGTCAGTTCGTACACTACCGTGATACGACCGATCCGACCGTGAACGACCGAGTGAGCAGACGGGGGTTCGTCGGCGGCGTCGCGGCCGTGGGGCTCCTCGCCGGGGTTGGGAACAGACCGGAGACGGCGCGCGCGGCCTCGTCGCCGCTCGTCTGGACGACAGACGTGGGCGGTGCGATACGGGAGTACGCGACGACGGCCGAGGCCGTCTTCGTCGGCACCGACCAGAACCGCGTCCGGCGAATCGACCGAGCGAGCGGCGAGCGGACGGCCGTCGTGGACCTCGATGCCGCCGTCTCGCACGGCGGAATCGCCGTCACTGGCTCCCACCTCGTGGTCGTCACCGACGACGACCGGGTGAGGGTCTACCCACGGGCCGACCTCGGCGGGTCGAGCGTCGATCCGGTCTTCGAGACGCGCCTGAGTGGTGCGCTGTTCGGGATGGACACGAACGGCGAGGCCGTCTGCGTCGCGACGCGGGACGCGCTCCTCGCACTCGACCTCGCGGAGCCGTCGGTCCGGTGGCAGACCGCGGTCGAGGAGTTCGACGTCGACTACCTCGGCCAGCCCGTCGTCTGGTCGGCGGACGGCGTTCTCGTCGGCGTCGACGACCACGTGGCGTTCGTCTCGCCCGGCCCCGGCGAGGTGGACGTGCCGGTCGAGTTCGAGTCGCCGAACTACTGGGAGGTGTCCGCATCGCCGCGAGAGGGCTCGGTCACGACGGCCGGTCGCTACGTCGCGTTCACCGGCCCGACCGCCCACGGCTGTTGCCCGAACTGGGGGACGCTCGTCTTCGACACGGACCTCCGGGACGTCGTCTACACGAACTTCAGCAAGACCGCGACGGTACAGCGGTCTGGGTCGCTGGCCGGCACGACCGTGGTCCACCAGCGCGGCGAGGGGACGGTCCTCTTTCGCGACGTGGCGGGCGACGCCGAGCTCCGGACGAACTTCACCCCCCACCCCGACGGCGTCGTGGCGACAGCGGCGCGGACGTTCGTCGCCGACGCGTCGGGTGACGCTCCGACGACGCTGGTCGCCGTCGAGAACGACGGCTACGCGACGGCGTGGTCGGCGACGGTCGACCGGCCGGTCGGTCAGCTCGCCGCCGACGGCGACCTCCTGTTCGGTACCGACGCCGAGGGCGGACGGCTGTTCGCCTTCGCGGTGTCCGGAGACGGCGCGGCGCTCCGTCCCGCCTCGGCGACGTCCGGGGAGCCGACGGATCGCGCGTCCTCGGGCGACGGGGGTGGCGACCCCGGAACCCCGGTCGACGCGGCCATCGAGTCGACCGACGCCCCGCAGAAGGAATACCTGGGGTTCACCTCGACCGAGTGGACGGTCGCGGGCACCCTCGCCGGGGTGGTCAGCGTCCTCATCGCGGTCGGCAAACACGTCTTCGGCTGAGCGCCGGACGCACCTTCTTGTGCGTCCCCGCGTCGGGTCCTGTATGCCAGTCGCCGAGACGTTCGACCCCGACCGCTGGACCGAGGTGACCGACGAGTTCGACGACGTGACCTACCACCGCGGGACGGACGTCGACGCGGTCCGGGTCGCCTTCGACCGCCCCGAACGCCGCAACGCCTTCCGGCCCGGGACGGTGGACGAACTCGCCGCGGCGCTCGACCACGCGCGCAAGCAGGCCGACGTCGGCTGTGTCCTCCTGACCGGCAACGGCCCCGCCGAGGACGGCGGCCGCGCGTTCTCCGCCGGCGGCGACCAGTCCGTCCGCGGCGAGTCGGGCTACGAGTACCGCGACGACGACGAGGCCGACGAGAGCGACGACTCGCTCGTGCGCGAGGCGCGCGCGGGCCGACTCCACATTCTGGAGGTCCAGCGCCTGATCCGGTTCATGCCGAAGCCCGTCGTCGCCGTCGTGCCCGGGTGGGCGGTCGGCGGCGGGCACTCGCTCCACGTGGTCTGTGACCTGACGCTCGCGAGCGCGGAGCACGCGAAGTTCCTCCAGACCGACCCCGACGTGGCGAGCTTCGACGGCGGATTCGGGTCGGCGTACCTCGCGCGGCAGGTCGGCCAGAAGAAGGCCCGGGAGATATTCTTCTGCGGGAAGACCTACGACGCCGACGAGGCCGTGGAGATGGGGATGGCCAACGAGGCGGTCGCCCACGCCGAGTTAGAGGACCGCGCCCTCGAACTCGCCGACCGGATGGCCTCGAAGTCACCGACCGCGATGCGGATGCTCAAGTACGCGTTCAACCTCGCGGACGACGGCCTCGTCGGCCAGCAGGTGTTCGCCGGCGAGGCGACCCGGCTCGCGTACATGACCGACGAGGCCAGAGAGGGGCGAAACGCGTTCCTGGAGGGCCGGGAGCCGGACTTCTCGGACGTGCCGTGGCACTACTGAGACGGGCGACCCGGACCGGTCTCGGTACGCCAGCCGCGGCGACCGACTCGACAGCGTGACGACCCGAGCGCCGTCGCCGGAGTCAGCCGGGACCGTCTGGACCCGAACGCGGCCGTCGGCTACTCGACGCTCGGGCCGGTAGCCTCGACTGCGGTCAGGACGTCCGGCTCTGTGATGTCGACCTGCCCGTCGTGGTCACGCGACCGCTTGAGGGCGTTCCGTCCCGCCTCGTCGGCGACGAGCTCCATGTCGCTGCCCGTGTACCCCTCCGTCTTCTGAGCCACCGAGTCCCAGTCGATCTCGGCGGTGTCCGAGGGGCGGTCGGCGAGGTGGTGTCTGAGGATGGCGACGCGCGTGTCGGCGTCCGGCGCGGGAATCTCGATACGCTCGTCGAACCGCTTCGAGCGCTTGACGGCGTCGTCGACCCGGTCGAGACGGTTCGTGGCGGCGAAGACGACGACGTCCTCTCCCTGGATGCCCTCCAGCTCCTGTAACAGCTGGTTGACCATCTGGCGCTGGCTCTGGTTCATGTTCGTATCGCGACTCGGGGCGATCGCGTCGACCTCGTCGAAGAAGATCACGCAGGGCTGGTTGTCCTGCGCGACGGCGAACAGTTCGCTGATGCTCTCCGACGCCTCCCCGACGTACTGGCTCAGGATGTCCGACGGCGCGACGTCGATGTAGTTGTAGCCGAGTTCGCCGGCGACCGCCCGGGAGAGCAGCGTCTTTCCGGTTCCCGGCGGGCCGTAGAACAGCACACCGTTCACCGTCGACAGACCGTACTCCTCGAACGCCTCCGGCTCCGAGAGCGGGCGGATGATCTTCTCGTTCAGCTGCTCGACGACCGACTCCATCCCGGCGACCGACGCGAGCGTCTCGTCCGGCGGCGGCGAGAGGTACTGTGCCGACGCGCCCGTCGGTCCTTTGCCCCGGGTCTCGTCGATGGTCGCCATCAGGAGCTCGTGGTCGACCACCGTCCGGTCGCCGTGGATGAGTTCGCGCGCGAGGTTCTCCGAGATCAGTGTCATGTTGCTGGCGGCGTACCCCTTCGTCGCCGTCTCGACCGCGTCCCAGTCGATACCGGTCGTCTCGATGCCGCGCTGGTCGAGATGGTGCTGGAGGATGGCCAGCCGGGCATCCGCGTCCGGCTTGGGCACTTCGACTGTCGTGTCGAACCGCCCGGGCCGGGTGATCGCGTCGTCGACCTCGTCGATCAGATTCGTCGCAGCGACCACGACGATGTCGCTACTGGACTCGTTGATCGCCGAGAGTTCCTCGAGGAGCTGATTCACCATCTGGCGCTCCGAGCTCGTCATGTCGCCGTCACGGCTCCCGGCGATCGCGTCGAACTCGTCGATGAACACGACACACGGCTGATTGGCACGGGCGGTCGCGAACAGCGCTTCGACGTTGTCGGTCCCCTCACCGACGTACTTGCTCGTGATCTCCGACGGCGTGACCTCGATGTAGTTGTAGTCGAGTTCGCCGGCGAGCGACTTCGAAAGGTGCGTCTTTCCGGTTCCGGGGGGACCGTGGAGCAGGATGCCGTTGACCGTGTTTATATCGTACTCCTGGTACTTCTCGGGGTTACGTAGCGGGGAGATGACCTCTCTCTGGAGGCGGCGCTTGAGCGCGTCCATCCCGGCGACGTCGTCGAAATCCTGCGACGGCGGGGGCGTCGGCCGGAACTGCTCGAAGTCGTCGGCGGCGTCACCGGAGCCGCCGGTGGTCTCTGTTCCTCCGCCGGCCGTCGCCTTCTGTTTCGCGCCCCGGGATTCGACCGTCTTCAGAGAGAGGGGCGTCCGGCTCTCGTCGACGAAGGCGAGATATCCGAGGTAGAGCCCGGCGGCCAGCGGCGGGACGAGTCTGAGTCCGACCTGTAGCACACCCGCCCGAGGCAGGATACCGAACGCCGCGTCGAACACGATGAGCAGCAACGTACCGCGAACGAAGAAGTCGGTGGCCGCCCGCATCCACGGGGAGAACTCCAGGCCGTGGTTCAGCGTATCGTCCAGGATGGTGTACCCGAGCAGGTGGACCGTGTAGACCGCAGCGAACGCGTAGAGAAAGGAGGTTGCGATGTACGATCGCTCGAACTCGAGTGCGACGGGTCCCGCACTGAGCACCGCAGCCACGACACAGACGGCCGCGGTGGCGAGGAGATACTGCCACCGCGGGCGTCCGTCGTACAGATACGTCGTCGGCTGGCTGTCGACCTGCGTCGCCAGGTGCCCCGCGTACCCGGCGAGCACGAGTCCGAGCGCGAGGACCGGGTTGGACAGCAAGAACAGCCCCGCGTCACGAAGCAGCAGTAGCCCGTCGACGCCGGCACCGAACGCTCGCTGATACGCCGCCTGAGACATGATGCTCGACCCGCCGGTGACCAGTTCGAAGCCGGCCAAGACCAGCACGAAGCCGGCGTAGACGATCCCCGCGAGAACGACGTAGTTGAGCCCGAGAACGCCGTACGTTTTCAGACTGTTCGGGTAGTCTGGTGTGAACTGCCGCTCCCCCCCACTCTCGCTTCGGCTCACGAGCTATCGTGCGTCTGTCTTGATAAAAAACCGATGAATCGGTTCCTCTCGACGTCCGTGACGAGCGACACGCCGCGTCACAGCACGCCGACGCGGGCTCTCCGGACGATAGATCTGGGTCGCGGCGCTCGGGTGGTCCACGGGTCGCGGACCGCGAACTCCTCAGTTTGGTTATGATCCCGACGGAGACGGGAGGACTCTGTGTGGCCGTCCGCTCGGCGGCCGGACGCTCCCCTCGGGTCTGCCCCGCCGAAGAAAGCGGACGTTTAGGTGTTCGCTACAGTTAGCGTGGACTATGACGGTCCGAGACGTCTCCCGTCGCCGCGCGTGGGTGATGGCCGCCCGTCCCCAGACGTTCCCCGTCGCGGCGGCGCCCGTCGTCGTCGGTGTCGGATACGCGCTCCACGAGGGCGTCTTCGCCCCGCTCCCGGCGTTCGTGGCGCTGCTCGGGGCCGTCCTCATCACCGTGGGGACGAACCTCGCGAACGACTACTACGACGCCGTCCGGGGCGCCGACACGGAGGACCGCGAGGGGTTCACCCGCGTCACCGCCTCCGGCCTGATCGAACCGCCGGCGGTCAAGCGCGCGATGTGGCTCACGTTCGGCGTCGCGGTCGCGCTGGGCTCCTATCTCGTGTGGGTCGGGGGCGTCCCCATCCTCGTCGTCGGTCTCCTGTCGGTCGCGTCGGGGGTTGCCTACACCGGCGGACCGTACCCGCTGGGCTACAACGGCCTCGGCGACGTCTTCGTCTTCGTCTTTTTCGGCCTCGTGGCCGTCGCGGGGACGACCTACGTCCAGGCGGCGAGCGTCGTCGCGGGCGTGCCCGTCGCGCCGCCGCCCGGCACCCTGTCGCTCGACGCCGTCGTCGCGGGTGTCGCGCCCGGCGCGATGGCGACGAACGTCCTCGTCGTCAACAACGTCCGGGACCGCGACGAGGACGCCGAGACGGGCAAACGCACGCTTGCCGTCCGCTTCGGGCGCGGCGCGGCGCGCGCCGAGTACGTCGGCCTGCTCGCGCTCGCCTACCTCGTACCGGTCTACTTCGCGCTCTCGGGCTACGGGCTCTGGACGCTCCTCCCGCTCCTCTCGCTGCCCGTCGCCGCGACGGTTGCGAAGCCGGTTCTGACCGAGACGAGCGGCGCCGCGCTCAACCCCGCCCTGGAGCGGACGGGCAAGCTACTCGCGCTCTACGCCGCGCTGTTCGCGGCCGGGCTGGCGCTGTGAGAGTCGAGCGGTTCTCGCTCGCGCTCGCTCGCCCGCTCGACACCGCGCGCGGCCGGATCGACGCCCGAGAGGGTGCGCTCGTCCGGGTCGCGGGCGGCGACGGACCGCCGGGCGTGGGCGAGACGACGCCGCTTCCCGGCTGGACCGAGGACCTCGACGCGGCGCTCGCCGCGCTCGACGACGCCGACGAAGCGACGCCGCTCTCGGCGCTCGCCGGCACGCCCGCCGCGCGCCACGGGCTCGCGACGGCGCGGCTCGACGCCGCGGCGCGGGCGGCGGGCGAGTCGCTCGCGGCGCACCTCGCGGACGGCACACCGGTCTCCGCTGACGGCTCCCGCCGGTCGCCGTCCTCGGTCTCGCGGGCCGACACTCCGGGTCGCCCCGCGTCCCGCGTCCCGGTCAACGCCACCGTCGGCGCCGGTTCGCCCGAGGAGACCGCCGAGCAGACCCGCGACGCCGTCGCCGCCGGCTTCGACTGCCTGAAGCTGAAAGTCGGCGCACGCTCCGTCGCCGCCGACGCCGAACGGCTGCGGGCCGCCCGCGCGGCCGCCCCCGACGCGACCCTGCGCGCCGACGCCAACGGCGCGTGGGACGAGCCGGCCGCGCGCGAGGCGCTCGCCGAGGCCGGGGACGTGGGGATCGAGTACGTCGAACAGCCGCTGCCCGCGGCCGACCTCGCCGGCCACCGGCGGCTCCGCGAGGCGACCGAGACGCCGGTCGCGCTCGACGAGTCGCTGGCCGCCCAGGGCCTGTCGGACGTTCTCGCGGCCGAGGCCGCCGACCTCCTCGTCCTGAAGCCGATGGCGCTCGGCGGCCCCGACCGGACCGTCGCGGCGGCACGCCGGGCGCGCGAGGCGGGGCTGGACGCCGTCGTCACGACCACCATCGACGGAGTCGTCGCCCGCACGACGGCGGTCCACGCGGCCGCGGCGATTCCGGACGTCCCGGCCTGCGGGCTGGCGACCGGGTCGATGCTCGCTGAGGATCTGTACCCGGACCCGGCGCCGGTCGAGCGCGGCGCGATCCGTGTTCCCGACGGCCCGGGGCTGGCGGGCGCGGCGTTCGAGTAGGCGCGCGGCCGCCGGTCACGCACGCACCCGACGGTGGAGCAGGTACACGAGCGCCGTCGGCGGGACGACGAGCGCCGCCAGCGCGTAGCCGAACCGGAGCGGACCGAAGTCGACGCCTCGGACGTCGAGCGCCCGGGTGTCTTGGTAGAGCGCCGCCGCGGCCGTCGGCGCGAGGATCAGCGCGGAGAGCGACCGGACCGTCGCCCAGAGGACGGTTCCCTGCGTCAGGAGCGTCCGGTCGAGGGCGACGAGGACGGTCCAGCCGACGACGGCGACGGCGAGGACCGCGAGCCACGGTCCCTCGTGGCGTTCGGCCTCGTCTGTACGGTCTTCCGGGTGGAGGACGGGGTCGTCACCGAACACTACTCGCTCCCGTCCGGGCGGTGGGTCGCTCCCTCCCGCGCGTCGGCGCGCATCCGCCGCAGCGCCGCGGTGCCGTTCGAGGCGTCGTAGCCGAAGAACACGTCGTCGGCGTACGCCTCGGCGACCTCCGTCGCCCGGACCAGGGCGTCCAGGTCGACGTCGACGGCGTACAGTTCGACCGCGAGGCGGCCGTCGAACCCGGCGTCGTCGAGCCGCGTCTCGAAGCCCTTCGCCAGCGACTCCAGCCAGTAGGTCGTCCCGTAGGCGGTGTCGTACAGGGGGACGACGAGGCGGTCGAGCGCCGGCAGGAGCCGTTCGAGGTCGATCCCGGCGCGTTCGAACAGGTGTCCGGGGTAGGGGTCGGGGTGGACCGCGAGCGAGAGGTCGCCCGGCACCCGGTCGCGGACGTCCGCGACGAACCCGGTCACCACGTCGGCACGCCACTCCGCGCGGTCGTCGCGGTCGCTCGCGGCGAAGGCGGCGTCACAGCGCTCGCAGTGGCAGTACTCGGCCCGAGGGAACCCAACGTCGTCGAGCCGGAGGTCGGGTGCGACGGCGACGCAGTCCTCGACCATCTCCAGCAGGCCCGTGCGGTAGGCCTCGTGGGAGGGACAGACGAACGACCAGTCGAAGTACGGCCGCTCGGGGGTGGCGCGCTCGCCGTCGGCGCTCAGCGGGACGAGGTCGGGATCTTCCCGGGCCGCGGCGTTGTCCGCGAACGCAGAGAGGGTGTTCGTCGCGCTCGTCGACGGCTCGGAGGCGTTGCCGGCGACGTCTTTCACCTCGTAGCAGCCGACGTCGAACGCCGACCAGCTCACCTCCGCCTCGTGGCGGGTCACGACGCCGTACACGACCGGAGGAGGGTGGCGACGCTCCTAACGCCTTCGCTTACCGGTCAGTCCTCGACCTCGACCTCGATGGGGTCGCCGCCGCCGGCGACGGCGACGTAGACGACGGCCACGAGCACGAGCAGGAGCACCAGTTTTGCCTTACCGGACATAGCCTTAGCTACGCCGAACAGGTACTAATCGGTTACGGGGTGTCTGACGGGCACGCGAGGGGGAGGCCACCGAGAGCCGGAGCCACGGGGCCGCGAGGCCGCGTGGCCCGCTCAGGCGCGGATCTGTGCCGCGATCCCCTCGCGCAGGATCGTATCGCAGTAGCGACAGCGGATCCCCTCGTCCAGCACGTCGAACTCCGAGCTGACCGGCTCGTCGTCGTTCGTGATACAGTTGTGGTTCGGGCACTCGATCACGCCGACGACGGTCTCCGGGCGCTGGACGCGGGTCTTGCGGACCACCTCGTAGTCCCGGATGATGTTGATCGTCGCCTCGGGCGCGATGAGCGAGAGGACGTCGACCTCCGCCGGGGAGAGCTCTCGCCCCTCGACTTTCACGACGTCCTTGCGTCCGATCCGGCCCGAGGGGACGTTCATCCCGACCGAGACCTCCTCGCCGCCGGTCCCGTCGATGCCGAGGATGGCGAGGACGTTCAGCGCCTGGCCGGCGGTCACGTGGTCGATGACGGTGCCGTTTCGAATCTTGCTGACGCGGAGCTGCGGGTCGTCGTCTGTTGTCATAGCAGGAGGTCGAGCAGCGCCATCCGAACCGGGACGCCGTTGTGCGCCTGCCGGAAGTAGCGAGCGTGGTCGGTTTCGTCCACAGCGGGGTCGATCTCGTCGACCCGCGGGAGCGGATGCATCACGGTCAGGTCGTCGCGCGCGGCGGCGAGCGTCTCGTCGTCGATCCGGTAGTTCCCGGCGACCTCGCGGTACTCCGACTCGTCGGGAAACCGTTCGCGCTGGATTCGGGTGACGTAGAGCACGTCGAGGTCGGGGAGGACGGCGTCGAGCGCCTCGTGTTCGCGCACCTCGCCGCCCGCCGCCTCGATGTCGTAGCGAACCGACCGCGGGAGACGCAGGCTCTCCGGGCTGACGAAATGCATCTGCGCGTCGAACACCGTTAGCGCCTCGGCCAGCGAGTGGACCGTCCGGCCGTACTTCAGGTCGCCGACGACCCCGACCGTCACGCCGTCGAGCCCCGTCGCCTCCCGCATCGTGTACAGGTCGAGGAGCGTCTGGCTCGGATGCTGGCCCGCGCCGTCGCCCGCGTTGATGAGCGGGACGTCGACGTACTCCGCGGCCATCCGCGCCGCGCCCTCGGAGGGGTGCCGGAGGACGAGGGCGTCGGCGTACCCCTCGATCACCCGGACGGTGTCCGCGAGGCTCTCGCCTTTCTTCACCGACGAGGACTCGACGTGGCCCATGTCGACGGTGTCGCCCCCCAGTCGCTTCATCGCGGCGTCGAAGCTCATCCGGGTGCGGGTGCTCGGCTCGAAGAAACAGAGCGCGAGCAGCTCGCCCGCGTGGCGCTCGCGCCACGACTCCGGGTCCGCCGCGATCGCCGCCGCGCGGTCCAAGACCGCCTCCACGTCCGCCCGCGAGAGCGAGGTCGCGGAGACGAGGTCACCCTGACGCATCGAGAGAGTGGGTGTGTTCCGGTCCCTTCAATCTGCCTTCCGGCCCGCCGACCCGTCAGGGAGCCAGCCGGTTCTTCCGGTTTTTCATCTCGCGCTCGTAGTGGTCGAAGGTGATCGGACACCACTCCGCCGCGAGGTCCAGAATGTTCTCAGTCATCTGACGGATCTCCCACTGGGCGTCGGCGGCGGCCCGCATGTCCGCGACGTGCATCAGCATCCGCGCGTTCATGCTCATCACGACGTTGACGCCCGTGCCGATGGGGAGGACGAACCGTGCGTCCTCGGGCGCCATCCCGAGGTCGAGGAGCTCCTGGTAGTCCTCGACCGAGCGCCGGACGGACTCGCGAAAGACCGCCTCGCGGCGCTCGCGGGTCTCCTCGTCGACGGGCCCGTCGCTCTGATTTCGCCCCACCCAGTCCGGGTCGGTGACGGCCGGCGGCGTCACGACGAGTTCGCCCTCGGCCACGTCGGCGGGGTCGACGTCGTCGAAGCTCACGTACCGCATCGACTGGACGTCGAAGCTGACGTGTCGGTGCCGGGTGATCTGGGCCATACACGAGCGGCTCATCCCCTCCACCGCGAAGGTCGCCTGGGCGTGCTCGAACGGCCCGAAGTGGCCGTGGTCGAGCAGGTGGCCGATGAGCGTCGCCTTCTTCTCCGCCAGTCCGTCGCCGTCGACGCCCGCCATCGTCTCCTCGAAGCTCAGGTCGGGGTTGAACGCCGACATGTAGTCGTTGCGGGCCGCCCGACAGATCACCTCCTCGGGGTCGTCGGTGGCCGCGAGCAGTCGAACCTGCATAGGTGTTCGGGGGGCGAGGACGACAAAAATCCCACCGACCGGGCGTTACGCGCCGTCGGCCTTCTCCTCCGGGCCCGTGTCGCCGGTCTCCGTCTCGTCTGCGCGCTCTCCGGCGTCGCCGACACCGGCGCGGAGCCCGAAGTACCCCGGCTCGTCGCCCGTCGGGTCGGAGATACAGAGCTCGTCTCGGCGCTCGAACAGCCACGGGATCGTCCACGCGATCAGCCGGTCCTCGGTTTCGGGGTCCAGCTCGGCGGTCGGCGGGAGGTCCTGCAGCAGCCGCGCGACCTCGTCCACACGGTACATCGCGTCGGCGTCCAGGAGTTCGGTCGGCTCGTACACCTCGTAGCTGTACAGCGCGTCGAACTCGGACTTGGGTCTGGGCACGGCGGGCGTGCGCGCGGCAGAGAGAAGTCGCTGGCGGTCGCTCGCGGCGCGGCGTCGAAAGAACTGGTGGGTGGGCCCTCGGTCGGAGCCCTCGTCGTCTACTCGAACAGCGAGACGGCCTGCTCGTAGCGCGCGGACGGCTCGGTCCAGTCGACGACGTTGAAGAACGCGTCGAGGAAGTCGCCGCGGGCCGGCCCGTAGTCGTAGTAGTACGAGTGCTCCCAGACGTCGCAGGCGAGAACGGGGTGACCGCCCCAGACCGCGCCCTCGTCGTGGTTGTCGACGACGACGTTGCGGAGCTGGTTCGAGAACGTGTCGTAGACGAGCAGCGCCCAGCCGCTGGCGTCGGACGCGGCCGCGCGGAACTCGCCCTCCCACGCCTCGTAGGAGCCGAAGTCCTCTTCGATCCGGTCCGCGAGGTCACCCTCCGGCTCGTCGCCGCCCTCCGGCGACATGTTCTGCCAGAACAGGTCGTGGAGGATGTGACCCGAGGAGTTGTGGGTCACAGACCGGATGGCGCCCGCGGAGTCGCCGAACTCGTGTGCGGAGCGGTTCTCCGCGAGCGTCTCCTCGGCGGCGTTCCAGCCGTTGACGTAGCCCTGGTGGTGGGTGTCGTGGTGCCAGCGCAGCACCTGCTCCGAGATGTGGGGTTCGAGGGCGTCGTAGTCGTACGGCAGCGGGTCAAGTTCGTAGCTCATTCGTGGAAACCTCCACGTGGAGACACGACCGCCGCGGGATTAAACGTTGATGTAACGGACGACCCGTGATATCGCGGCCCACGTCTCACGGCGATCGGTGTGGTTTAGTCCGATCCCCAGCCGTGACTGGTGTGTCAGGGTCCGACGGCGCGCTCGAGCGCTGGTGGGGGGTCGGCGCCGTCGCCGGGTGGCAGGTCGCCGCCAGCACCTGCTTCTACGCCGTCTTCGCGGCGACGGCCGCGCTCCGCGAGGCGTTCTCGCTCTCGCGTGCCGTCGTCGGCCTCGCCGTCACCGCCACCGTCCTCGGCTACACGCTCGCGCTCTTTCCCGCGGGCGCGCTCGTCGACGCACGCGGCGACCGCCCCGTAATGGTCGCCGGACTCGCCGGGTTGGGCCTCGGCGCTGTCGCCGTCGCCGTCGCGCCCGGCGCCGCCGTACTCTTTCTCGCGCTCCTCGCCGTCGGTGCGGCCTACTCGGTCGGGATGCCCGCGACCAACCGCGCGGTTGTTCGCGTCGCCCCCGCGGGCGCACACGGCCTCGCGGTGAACGTCAAGCAGGTCGGCGTGACGGCCGGCAGCGGCCTCGGGGCGGTGCTGGTGACGGCGGCGACGACGCTCGCGCTCGGGTGGCGAGCCGGCTTCCTCGCCGCGGGTGCGCTCGCCCTCGCCGGCGCGGGGCTGTACGCCCTGCGGGCCGACCGGTCGGGCGCGGGCGGGAGCGGGTCGCTGGACCTGCCGGATCTCGCGGCGCTCCGCGCGGTGCCGGGCTACCCCGGGCTCGTCGCGGCCGGCTTCTTTCTCGGCGCGGCCATCTTCGCGACGACGGGCCACGTCGTCCTCCACATGACCGAGGCCGTCGCCGCGGCCCCGGGGCTCGCGGGACTGACGCTCGCGGGCGTCCAGGTCGCGGGGAGCGCCGGCCGTCTCGGCGGCGGGTGGATCGCGGACCGACTCCCCGGCTCCGACGCGCGCTCCGCGGCCGTCGTCCTCCTCGGACTCACCGGCCTCTCCGTCGCGGGCGCTGTCGCCGTCGCCGTCGCGCCCGGGCCGACGACGACCGCGGCCGCCTTCCTCGTCCTCGGGGTCGGGGTCGTCGGATTTCCGGGACTGTACTACGCCTGCCTGACCGCGATGGTGCCCGAAGAGCGGCTGGGCGGGGCCACGGCCGTCGGCCAGTTCGTGCTGAACGTCGGGGGTCTGCTCGCGCCGCCCGCGGTAGGGTACGTCGCCGACGCGACCTCCTACCGGCTGGCGTGGTTCGGACTCGCGGCGGCGGGAGTCGTCGCGGGACTCCTCCTCGGCGCCGTCGTCGCGCGGCGCTAGCGGCGCGCGTGGACTGTCGCGGCCGTTCACCGGTCGTCGCCGACCCCGGTGTCGACGGTGTCCGGCCCCGACCCACGACAGTCCGCGTACTCCATGTTCGCGGCCACCGCGTCGGCGGCCTCGCACCCCGCCTCGCGCTCGACGAGGTGGAGCGCGAGGTCCAGTCCCGACGTGATCCCGCCGGCGGTCAGCACGTCGCCGTCGTCGACGACGCGCTCCTCGCGGACCTCGGCGGCCGTCTCGCGCAGGTCCGCGAGCGCGCCGTGGTGGGTCGTCGCCGGCCGGCCGTCGAGCAGGCCTGCCCGCGCGAGGAGCATCCCGCCGGTGCAGACGCCGGCGACGACGGCGCCGGCCGCGTGGTGGTCGGCGACGGCCTCCGGGATCACACCGCGTTCGGCCTCTGCCCGTGCGCCCGCGTCGCGCCGGTCGTTCCAGCCGCCGCCGGGGACGACGAGCAGCTCCGGGGCGTCGGGGTCGTCGGGGGCCGGGAGCCGACCGTCCGGCTCGATCCGGAGGCCGTGGGCCGCGGTCACGCGCTCGCGGCCGTCGACGGTCAGGAGGCGAACGGGCAGGTCTGCCCCGCGGCTGGTCGCCTCGGCGAACACCTCGTACGGACCGACGGCGTCGAGTTCGTCGAAGCCGTCGTAACAGAGGATCGTGACGCGCACGCTCCGTGGACGGAGCGCCCGGTCTTAGTCCTGCGGCTGCCGCGACGCGACCGGAAGATTAGTGTCTGCTCTCGACGACCCTCCGACGTTGGAGCCCGCACAGTCCGACTCCAGTACCCCGGTCGACGGTCCGTGGCGTGCGGTGACTCTCGGAGCCGGGTGGCTGGTGCTCCTGTTCGTCGGCGCGTACCTGATCACGCCCGCCAGCGTCCTCACGCTGGTGATGGCCGACCTCCGTGTTACGGAGGCGACGGCTGCCGCGCTCGTCTCGACCCCACAGGTCGCGGCGACAGTGGTCGGCGTACCGGTCGGCGTCTACCTCGACCGCGTCGAGAGCCGCACGGCCGTCCCGGCTGCAGCGCTCGTCCTCCTCGCCGGTAGTGTCGGTGACTGGGCCGCCGCGAGCGCGGGGAGCGCCTCGCTGCTGTTCGCCTCGCGGCTGCTCGCCGGCGTCGGGATGTTCGTCCTGTGGGTGGTCGGTATCGACGTCGCCTCGGGTGCGTTCCCGCCCGGTCGGCGGGCGACGGCGACGTCGGTCGTCATCTCAGGCTACCCCGCCGGGTACGCGCTCGGCCAGCTCGGTGCGCCACGGATCGCCGCCGCCGTCGGCTGGCCGGGCGTGTTTCCCGTCTTCGGGGTCGGGGTGCTCGTGACGTCGCTCGCGCTCTACGCCGCAGCCGGACGGGTCCCGCGCGTCGAGACGCCTACGGCGCCGGTGACGCGGGCCGAACTCGGGCGAGTGGTGAGAAACCGGAACGTGTGGACGGTCGTCGTCGTCACGGTCCTCGGCTACTCGCTGTACATGGTGTTCAACTCGTGGATGCCGACGTACATCACACGGCGGTTCGGGGTCTCGCTCGCGGAGAGCGGGGCGTTCGTCGCGCTGTTTCCGGCGGTCGGGGTCCTGGCACGGCCCGCGGGCGGGTGGCTCTCGGACGCCGTACTGGGCCGGCGACGACGGCCCGTGTTCGCCACCTCGTTCGTCGGTGCGACCGTGCTGGCGGCTGCGATGGCCTACAGCGCGACGGTCGCGGCGCTGGTCGCGGGACTCGTCCTCGCGGGCGTCTTCGTCCAGCTCCAGATCGGGATCATGTACCAGTCGATCCGGGAGTTCGTCGACCCAGGTGCCGCCGGGACGGCCGTCTCGATCGCCAGCGTGGCAGGGTGGCTGGGATCGTTCGTCGCCCCGGTCGTGGCCGGCGCGCTGGTCGCCGCCACCGGGACGTTCACCGTCCTCTTCGCGTTCGCCGTCGCCCTCGGCGCGACGGGGGCGCTCACCGTCTGGCAGATGGCCGAGTCCGGCGGAACCCTCGCCCCGGCCTAACACGAGACACGGGTCGTCGACCCGACGCCACGGCCGACCGGCAGGGGGGCGACGCCGCGACCGACGACCCGGGCCGCCCGGTCAGTCGTCCTCGCCGCGGGCGCGCTCGAACATCGCGAGCGCGGCCTCTCGCCGCTCGGCGTGGTCGACCACCGGCGCGGGGTAGTCCGGCGCCGCCGCGGTCCGCTCGGCGTCTTCCAGCTCGTGCCACGAGTGGATGGTCTCGGCGTCGACACCCCGGAGTTCGGGGACGTACTCCCGGACGTACTCGCCGTCGGGGTCGTAGCGCTCGCCCTGCGTCATCGGGTTGAAGATGCGGAAGTACGGCTGGGCGTCGGTACCCGTCGACGCCGCCCACTGCCAGCCGCCGTTGTTGTTTGCGGTGTCGTGGTCCACAAGCTTCCGCCGGAACCAGTCGTAGCCCTCCCGCCAGTCGATCAGGAGGTCCTTCGTCAGGAACGAGGCGACTATCATCCGTACGCGGTTGTGCATCCACGCCTCCCGCCGGAGCTGTCGCATCCCCGCGTCGACGATTGGATACCCCGTCTCCCCGTCTTTCCACGCCGCCAGCGACGCCGGATCGTCGCGCCACCCGATCGGGTTCTCGTACTCCGTGTAGTTCTCCGAGACGACCGACGGGTTGTGGTACAGCACGTGCGTGTAGAACTCCCGCCACGCGAGCTGTTCCTGGAACTCCTTTGCGGCCTCGTCGGCCTCGCCGTCGACCTCGGCGCGCGCGGCGGCGGTCTCTGCGTACACCTCGCGGACGCCGATCGTTCCCCACGCGAGGTGTGGCGACAGCCGCGAGGTGCCGTCGCGGGCGGGGTACTCCCGCGCCTCGTCGTACTCGTAGATCGGGCCGTCACAGAACGCCGCCAGCCGCTCGCGGGCCGCCTCGGTCCCCGCGTCCGGCAGCGACGCCGTCGGCTCGTCGAACCCCAGGTCGTCGAGCGACGGGAGCGCGCCCGGCTCCACCCCGGCGGCGGTGAGGTCGTCCGCGGCGACGAGGCCGTCGGTCGACGGCGCCGGGACGGGCTCGTCTTTCTCGCGGTCGTGCCACTTGCGCCCGAAGTAGGTGAACACGGAGTAGGGGTCGCCGTCGTTCGTCGTGATCGTCCCCGGCTCGTGGTGGACGGCGTCGTGGACGGCCTCCCGGGGCCGGTCGGCCTCGGCGAGCGCCCGCCGCACCGCCGCGTCTCGGTCGCGTGCCAGCCCCGAGTACTGGCGGTTCCACGCCACGCGCTCGGCGTCGACCGCCGCGGCAACGGCGGGCACGACCTCGCGTGGGTCGCCCCGGCGCACGACGAGGTCGCTCCCGTGGTCGCGGTACTCCCCGCGGAGTGCGGCGAGACAGTCGAGCATGAACCGGACGCGCGGCGGCGAGCCGTGTGCCAGCACCTCGTCGTCGAAGACGAAAAGCGGCACCGCCGGACCGCCGGCCTCGCCGGTCAGCCCCGCCGCGAGCGCGAGCCCGCGGTTGTCGTGACGCCGGAGGTCCCGCCGGTGCCAGTGGACCTGCATAGACGCGTCAGCGGCGGGTTGGTTGAGAACCTGTCGGTCAGTCTGCCGGGTCGTACTCCGCGGTCACGAGCGGGACCTCGTCCTCGTCGGCGAGCGTCGCCGCCGCCTCGTCGTCGGTCTCGACCCCGAGCGCCGCGGGGTCGACGTCGATCTCCAGCAGCCGGGCGTCGCAGCCGCCACACCGCGCGGCGACGACGTGGTACGACCGGCAGCAGGACGTCACCACCTCGTCGCCGAGGGCGACGGGCCCGCCGCAGTCGGGACAGACCTCGACGAACAGGCGCAGCGCCGCGAGCAGGCGCGACCGGGACGGAAGCGGCAGGTCGCGCCACGCGGGGTGGCGCCCGTCCAGCTCCGTCGCGGCCGCCATCTCGGCGGCGTAGGCCGCACGAGACTCCCACTGGCCGATGTACTGGTCGTCGGCGTAGGCCACGACCGAGTGGCTCCCGATCGGTTCGACGTCGAGGTCCGCGACGGGCAGGTCGACGAGCCGTGCGAGTTCGCGCACGTCCGGGCGTTCGTCGTCTGCCGCGGCCAGGGCGGCCGCGCGCTCCTCCCACGCCGCCGCGAACGCGGGGTCGAGGACGGCGTCGGGCGCCGCCGGGTCGTCGACGACCAGCCCGGACGCGACGAGGTACGCCTGCGGGTCGAACGCCTCGGGGTCGAACGCCGCCGCGGGCCGCTCGTGGTTGTCGAAGACGGCGAGGAGCCGGTCCGGGAAGTACCGCTTCGTGAGTTCGGGCGTGCCCGGGACGAGATAGCCCCGGAGCCAGATGGCCGCGAGCGAGAGGAGGAACGCGCCTGCCCCGAGCGGCGGGGAGACGAGAGCAACGGCGAGCGAGAGGACGGTGGCGATGCCGAGGTTCGCGGCCGTACACGGGACACAGCGGTTCGCGCCGGTGTACTCGGGACGGCGAATGCGGCCGACGACGGCGACGAGCGGCAGAACTGGTGATCGGAACACGTCTTCAGGTCGACGGTCGAGGGCATAGGTATGGCCGCCGTACCGGCCTCAGGCCCCGTCGCGTGGCTCGTCCCGCCCGCCGTCGGTGAGCGCGGCGGCCGGCGGCCGGACGGTTCTGACGAGCCGCCAGCGGTCCGCCCAGAGCTGCGAGACGGTCGAGAGCGCGAAGACGACGAGGACGCCGCTCGCCCACAGGAGCGGGTCGACGAGCGAGAGAAGCGGCACCTCCGCGAGCGCCGCGACCACGAGCGTCAGACCGACGACCCCGAGCGCGCGGTAGTAGCCCGCCCACGAGACGCCGAAGCGGGTGACGGCCTCGGCGTAGCAGTCGACGGCCCGGGAGCGCCCGAGGAGCCACACCTCGCTCCGATCGCGGTCGTAGTGGACCACCCCGAGGTCGTGGAGCCTCGGGAGGTGTGTCTGGTGGAGGGCGGTGTAGACGCTGTTTCGCACCCGCGCCGGCACCGGTCCGCCGTCCGTCTCCCCCGTGGCGACGGCTTCCGAGAGCACCCGGACGCCGACGGGTCCCCGCGTCGACCCCAGGTACTCGAGGACCGCTCGCCGGCGGTCGTTCGACAGGATCTGGTGGATCTCACACTCGGTCAGGGGGGTGTCGGGAGACATGGCGCAGACGAGACACAGTCCGGCGGAACGGCGTATAGGTATGTATCGACCACCGTCGGCCGCAGGGTGTGCCTGCCGGGAGTACGGGCTCCCTGCCGGTCTGTCGGGGCACGCCGTCGCGCCACACAACGACACCGTAGGAGGGCGACTGCCGGCTCGTACCTATCACCCGATACGTCGTGGAGACGTGTAGCCGACGTCGACCCGGCCCCACGCGGGGGGACGAGGGGACGTGGACACGACACAATGACAGCCGAACTCAACATCTCTCGCCGCACGGTCCTCGCGGGCCTCGGCACGATCGGGATCGCCTCCGCCGGGGCCGGCCTCGGCACGACCGCCTACTTCCGCGACGAGGAGAGCGTCGCCGCCGAACTCGAAGCCGGCCGCCTCGACGTGAAGATGGACTACCGGGCGAGCTACAACGCGTGGCTCCCGCCGGCCGAGACCGACGCCCTCGTCGACGGGCCGGTCATCCCGGACCCCGACAACGAGACGGGCGTGGTCGTCGGGCAGGCGCCCGACGTCCGCAACGGCGACGGTGGCCCCGTCACCGGCGAGGAGTGGGCCGCGTTCACCCGTGCCTCGGACGCCTGTGTGGTCGACGACGAGACCTCGCTGATGGCCGAGCTCGTCCGCGTGAGCGGACAGACCGGCACCGCGTACAGCTACGAGACCGACGGCGCCGACGACTACCTCGGCCCCGAGGGCCAGATCTACGTCGACGGCGAGACCGGCCTGATGTTCGACCTCACCGACGTCAAGCCAAAGGACGAGGGCGAGGCGACCGTCTCCATCCACACCTGCGGCAACCCCGCGTACCTGTGGCTCAGCGCGACCGTCGACGACGAGGTCACCGGCGAGAACGGCGTCATCGAGCCCGAGGTGTCGCTCGACGACACCGACGACGCGGCCGGCGAGCTCGCGAACTACGTCTACGCCCGGCTCTGGGACGACGTCAACTGCAACAACCGGCCCGACGGCGGCGCCGTCGACGTCACGGTCGTGTTCGACGAGTCGTGTTCGATGGAGTGGGAGAACCCCTTCGCCGAGTGTAACGCGGCCAACAACACCGCCGCGCCGGACAAGATCGCCGCCGCGCAGGCGGGGGCGAGACGGCTCTACCAGACGCTGCTCGACGAGGGGGCCGACGCCCAGATCGCCTTCGTCTCGTACAACGGGCAGGCCAACACGGACAACCTCTACCAGATGGCGCCCGTCACGGCGGCCAACCAGTCCGCCTACAACGCCGCTGTCAACGCGACCACCCCGAGCAACGGGACGGACATCTCCGACGGCGTCCGCGCGGGCAAGAACCTCGTGCTCGGCGACGCCGCCGAGCCGACGGTCAACGGCATCAGCGGTGCGGGCAACGGCGCCCGCCCCGACGCCGAGAAGGTAATCGTGCTCCTGTCCGACGGCTTCCCGAACGACAACAGCTACACCGGGACGGGCAACCCGACCGGGACGGCGTTCACCGGCGACGCCAACACCGCCGCCGCCCGCGCGGCCATCCAGGCGGCGCAGGACGCCCGCAACGCGGGGATAACGATCTACACCCTCACCTACCAGCTCGACGCCTTCCCGATCCCCGAACTCGTCGACCTGATGGGCACCGGCCTCGTCGACCTCCCGCCCGCGGGCTCGGCCTCCTCGGGCAACTTCGGCTTCGACACCCCCGCGGGACAGGGGTTCGCCAGCACCGACTCCACGGGGCTGGTGGCGACCATCGACGGTCTCGGAAGCCTCGACCCGGCCTCCAGCAACGCCATCACCGACGCGTTCGCGGAGATCGCCGTCGACCTCGCCGCCGGCGACGACTTCCTGTACCAGGGGTCGCTCGCGGGCATGATCGACCTCCTGAACGGCGGCGTCTCCCTGTCCAGCGCCCGCAACGACGTCGGTGAGGGCCCGCAGTGTTTCGACCCCGGGGTCTACTGCTACGCGTTCGACTGGTACTTCGTCTGCGAGCCCGAGGACTTCGAGCTCCCCTCGGACGTCGACGGCGCGGCGACCATCGGGGCGGAACTGGACGCCGCCGGCCTGCCGCGCGACCCGAACGTCGCCCAGACCGACAGCCTGCGGTTCGAACTCGACCTCGCGGCGACGCAGTGCCGCCATAACATGGAGAACGCGAACCCGTTCGGCGGGGCGACCAACGGCACGGCCACCGGCGGCAGCTGATCCGGTTCGCGCTACGACTCGTCCTCTTCGTTCGTCGTTCCCCTACTCGACAGTGGTCACGGACGCCGCCTCGCTCGGCGAGACGGCCGACGAGGGGCGAGCGCGAGACCCGACACCCCGCGCCGTGGTACGGGGTTCGTACCGCCGACCTGCAGGGAGTGCCTGCCGTCCCGTCGCCCGGCCTACGGTGGCCGTAGGCCCGCCGTCGCCGGCCGCCCGCGGCTCCTACCTAAGACCCTATCCGCAGTCGGGAGCGGTAACGCACTCCGCTCTGGCGCTCGCATCTCGCGTGCCGCGTGCCGGTCGTGTGCGAACACAGAACCACCATGAGCAACCAACTCAGCATCTCTCGCCGCAAGATCCTCGCGGGCCTCGGCACGATCGGAATCGCCTCCGCCGGGGCCGGCCTCGGCACGACCGCATACTTCCGCGACGAGGAGAGCGTCGCCGCCGAACTCGAAGCCGGCCGCCTCGACGTCCTCGTCGACTACCGCGCGACGTACAGAACCTGGCTCGACCAGGCAGAGACCGAGGCGATCGTGGACGGGCCCGTCTATCCCGTCCCCGACGACGACACGAACTACGTCGTCGGACAGGCGCCCGACTGGCGCGACGCGACCGGCGGCGTCCTCTCCGGACCGGCGTGGGCCTCGCTCACGAAGGGCGACGACGCCGTCGACGCGTGCGCGTTCGAGGACACCACGGACATCCGCTCCGAGGTCGACGCGAACGACGACATCGCCCAGGCGGTCGACGGCACTCCTGTCGACCCGGAGGACTCGTTCTCTCCCGGCTACGTCGACGGCGCGGAGGGGCTCCTGTTCGACCTCACCGACGTCAAGCCGAAAGACGAGGGCGAGGCGACGGTCTCCGTCCACCTGTGTGACAACCCCGCCTTCCTCGGTCTGACCGCGGAACTCGTCGCCGAGGCCACCGGCGAGAACACGGTCTACGAGCCCGAGAACGTCGGGACGGTCGACGGGGCCGACTTCGCCGACGACGAGGACGCGTCCGAACTGCCGTACTACCTGTACGTGCGCGCGTGGCTCGACGCGGACTGCTCGAACACCTACGAGTCCGGGAGCGAGACGCTCGTCTACCAGGGCTCGCTCGCCGGCCTCGTCGCGGCCATCAGCGACTCCGGCGCGGACGAGAGCCCCGTCGACGGGCTCCAGGTCGGCGACGCCTGTCTCGACCCCGGCGTCCACTGTGTCGCCTTCGACTGGTACTTCGTCTGCGAGGACGCCGACTTCGACCGCTCCTCCGACGCGGCGCCCGAGGGGAGCGACGGAACCCTCGGCGCCGAGGTCGACGCCGCAGGGCTCCCGCGCGACCCGAACGCCGCCCAGAGCGACACGGCCCAGTTCCGTCTCGCCTTCGAGGCGGTCCAGTGCCGGCACAACATGGCGGACGAGAACGGCGGCCAGCCGGGCGGCAAGACGACGATCCTGGCCGACCCGTCGACGAGCGGGGGGGCGTCGACCCACACCGTCGAGGTCGCTGTCGGCTCCGAGGACGACGGCGAGTCGCTGACCTCGGTCGAGGTCGGCTACAACCCGGAGGTCACCACCGGCGACCCGCCGGCGGACATCAGCAACGTCGGGCAGGGCGACCTGACGGTGGCGCTGAACGGGACCGACATCACGGCCGACGTCGACGGCGTGAGCGGGAGCACCAACGGGGCCACGCTGACCGTGACGCTCGACGGGAGCACGACGCTCGCCGCCGGGGACACGCTGACGCTCACGTACACGAACGTCCAGAACCCACCGAACGCCGGGAGCTACCCAACCGACGTGACGGTCAACGGCGACGGCGGGTTCGTCCCCGGCCTGACGATCACGGGTTCGTCCCCGGCCTGAGGATCGCGGCCTGATCCCCCGCCGGCGGAGCGTGACGGGGCCGACCGACCGTCTCGCGCCGCCGACGGCCGGTAGGCTCCGCCTGTCGCCGCGCCGGCGAGCCATACCTATGTCCGTCTCGCGCGTTGCGACCACCCGACACCCCCGTCTGGCCTGCGACGGTTCGACTCCGTCGGCGGGGGGTCCCCCACCGGGGCACCACACCATGACACACGATCTCCACGGCGTCTCTCGCCGGTCGGTCCTCGCCGCGCTCGGCGCCGTCGGCGTGACCGCCACGGCGTCGGGGGTCGCCACCTACGGCTACCTCGCAGACCGAGAGCGCCTCGGTGCGACCCTCGCCGCCGGACGGGTCGACCTCCGGGCGGACTACCGCGCGGTCCGCGGCGACGAGACGGTCCTCGCGCTCCCCGAGTCGCTCCCGAGCGACGCCGGCTGCTCGACCGCAGACCTGATCGACGGCGGCGTTCTCCCGACGACGACGTTCGAGAACGTCGTCCCCGGCGAGTCGGGAACGCTCTCCTCGTGTGTCTACGTCTGTGGCAACTCGACCTACCTCTGGCTCCGTGCCTGCGTCGACGACGACGCCGAACTGAACGGCGGCCCCACCGACCGCGAGGACGCCCTCGGCGACACGGACGACGCCGGCGAACTCGCCGGCGCGATCCGCGCGACGCTCTACCTCGACGAGAACGGCGACGGCGTGCGCGACCCCGCCGAACCCGTGGTCTTCTCCGGATCGCTCGCTGCGCTCGACGACGCCGCCTGCGCGGGAATCCCGCTCGGTCCCGCCGGAACGGCGACGACCGACGGCACGAACGACGGCCCCGGCGAGTACGCGGGCACACCCGTCCCCGACCTCTCCCCGGACGAGTGCGTGGCCCTCGGAAAGCTGAACGTCACCGAGGACGGGTCGTCGTTCGACGGCGAACTGGAGCCCGGAGACGACGTGGGCCCAGAGTTCGGCGACTCGGTGTTCAGGGGGGTGGAGTACGACGAGACCGCCGACCGATACGCGTTCACGACGGACGCGGGCGAGACGGTGCTGCTCCGGATCACCGACGTCCGGTTCAATCCCGACGAGGACGAGATCATCGCCGCGACCCTGACGCTCGACTCGCCGGGCCTCGGCTTCTGCCGGGCGCGTGTCAAGACCGGCGGCCCGCCGGGAACCGACGACACCAGCGACACCGACTACCCCGACTGCCCGCGGCGCGTGCGCGTCGAGACTCCGGTCGAGAACCGGGCGATCAGCCACGTCACGCTGTTCGTCTGTGGCACGGAGACGGAGGCCGAACCGCCGGAGCCGGTCTGTTACGACCCCGGCCGGCACTGTCTCGGCGTCGAGTGGGAACTGCCGACGGAGACGGGCGTCGAGGCGTCGACGGACACCGTGTCGCTCGACCTCGCGGTCGCCGGGGCGCAGTGTCGCCACGAGATGGACCCTGCCGCCCGGAACCCGTTCCCGCCGCTCGACGCCGCGGACGGTGGTGACCGGTGAGTCGCTCGCTCGGCCCCGCCCACACTTCCGGCGGGCCCTCCGGCCCCGCCCACACTTCCGGCGGG
>JAZKRX010000018.1:0-37710 GCA_036626375.1 Haloferacaceae archaeon | reverse complement strand
CCGCCGCGTCGCGCGGGTCAACGGGGCGGGCGGTCCCTGTCCACGTCCGGCGCGCCTCGCCGACGACGTAGAGCGACCCGACGACGAGGACGAGGTCGTCCGGGCCGGCCGCGTCCTCGGCGGCACGGAGCGCGTCGACGACGCTCGGCCGGGCCGTCGCCGCGTGCCCGGCGCGCTCTCACACCCGCGCGAGGACGTCGGGCGCCGCCGCCCGCTCGACCGGCGCGGCACAGGTCCGGACCGACGCCGGGGCGGGGAGCGCCGCGACCATCGCCGCGTGGTCTTTCTCGTACATCGCCCCGAAGACGACGTGGAGGTCGTCGTAGTCGACCGCGTCGAGCGTCTCGGCCACGGCCTCACACGCCGCGGGGTTGTGGGCTCCGTCGAGCACCGTCTGCGCTTCACCCCTCGGCATCGCCTCGAACCGCCCGGGGACGGTCGCGTGTTCTACCCCCCGCCGGAGCGCGCCCTCCCCGACCGTGACGCCGAGGGCGTCGCCCGCCCGGCGAGCCAGCGCGACCGCGACGCCCGCGTTCCGCGCCTGGTGGGCGCCCGGGAGGGTCAACCGGGCCTCGAACGTGGCGTCCCCCGCGAACCGGACGTCGGTCCCGCGCAGGTCGACGCCCGTCGCGGTCGCGCGGAGCGGTCCCTCGTCGCCGACGCGGTAGAGGTCGACGCCGGTCTGCGAGAGCGCCGCCAGCCCCTCGCCCGTCGCGCCGGTGATCAGCGGCCCGTCCGCGGGCGCGACCGCGGCCTGTCGCTCCGCGATCTCCGTCAGGTCGCCGAGCACCGCCGCGTGTTCGAGGGCGACGCTAGTGACGGCGCTCGCCACGGGGTCGACGACGCTCGTCGCGTCGTCACGCCCGCCCATCCCGGCCTCGAGTACGCAGATATCACAGTCCGCGCGGTCGAACTGGTAGAGCGCGAGCGCGGTCAGCGCCTCGAAGAAGGTGAGCGGGTCGCCGTCGGCGGCGCGCTCGCGGAGGTGAGGGCGCGCCCGCTCCGTGAACTCGGCGACGACGGCGCGGGGGACCGGCCGGCCGTCCACCCACACCCGCTCGCGCGGGTCGTCGAGGTGTGGCGAGGTGTAGCGGCCGACCCGCAGGCCCGCCTCGCGGAGCGCCGCGTCGGTCAGGACTGCGACGCTCCCCTTGCCGTTCGCGCCCGCGATCTGGACCGCCGGGGGCGGCGAGACGCCGAGGTCGTCGAGGAGCGCCGCGACAGCGTCGGTCCCTGGGTGGAGCTGGAAGCGCCGGAGAGAGCGAAGGAAGGGAGAGGGCGTCGTGGTACTCCATGCCCTTCCGCGGGGGGCCTCGGCCTTACCTGTAGCGCCACGCGGACGGCGTGACGAGAGCTTCGACCCGTACTCCACGGGTCACTCCTGCGTTCGTCACCGACGGCTTCGTCGCCGGTTGCCCGTGGGCGCCTCCCGCCACGCCCGTGTTCCGCGGCTCACTCCTGTCGTCGTTCGCCGCTCGGTCACTCGCGTTCCCTGCTCTCGTTCGGCGGCGCCTCACGGGAACTCCACTTCGAGGACCGTGCCCTGCGGGCACGCCTCTCGCCCTACATGTAGCCGAGGTCGCGCAGGCGCTCCATCAGGTCCTCCTTGTCCTGGGCGCGGCCCGCGCGCTCGGTCGTGTTCTCCAGGTCCTGAAGCCACGCCGGCTTCTGCTCGGACTTCTCGGTCGAGACTTCGCTCCCGAGCGACCGGAACCCCTCGAAGTACTTCGGCGAGATGGGGATGTCCTCGTGGGTGAGGCCGTTCGGCAGGTCGTCGTAGTCCTGCGGGACGTACCCCTCCTCCGGGAACCCCTCGACGGTGTCGGGCACGACGTAGTACCAGAACGCGTCCCAGACGTCTGCCTCGGTGAACTGGAGGATCGGCTGGGCGCGGTCGTGGGGCGGGTAGATGTCGGGGTCGTGGCGCGGCGAGAAGAACGTCTCGTCGGCGCGGGCCTCCTGTTCGTCCCACCGGACGCCACTGATCACGCCGTCGATGCCGTACTCCTCCAGCGCGTCGTTCAGCGCGACGGTCTTCAGCAGGTGGTTGCCGACGTACGTGTCGAGCAGGAACGGGAACGTGTCCTCCTCGTACTCCAGAATCTCCCGGATGTGGTGCTGGTTGTGCTCCGAGAGCGCGTCGACGGGGATATCGTCGCCGGGGGTCAGGCCGTGCTCGTCGACGTAGTTCCCGACGTCCTCGTTACGGGCGTAGATGACGTCGAGGTCCCACTCGTCGGCCCAGCGCTCGACGAACTCCATCAGCTCGTCGAAGTGCTGGTAGTGGTCGATGAAGACGGCGGGCGGCAGGTCGTAGCCGTACTGCTCGGCCACCTGCTGGACGAAGTAGAGCGTGAGCGTGGAGTCCTTCCCGCCCGTCCACATCACGGCGGGCGTCTCGTACTCCTCCAGCGCGGTCTTCGTCACCTCGACCGCCTTCTCCATTTTCGCCGGGAGCGTCTCGTAGTCCGCCGGGTCCTCGCCCTCGCCGTCGGTGTAGTCGACGTCGAGGTCGTCGGGGAACTGCGTCTCTGGCATCGACTAATGAGATGTAATGTAGGGTCAAGTGGTTTGTGGCCTTCCGGAGGTGTGGGGAGAACCCGCACGCGTCTCGCGGGCGTTCGCGGCCGTCTCGCCGCAGGTCGGCTCCAGATCGCCTTTTAGGCCGCCGTCGTAGACGTCGACCCGATGATCCCCGCCCTCCGAGCGGTCGGAAGCGGTAACTCGCTCCACGGACCTGTTCCCGTCGTGCTCTCGGCCGCGACGCTCGCCGCCTTTGTCCCCGCCGTCCTCGCGGTCGTCGTCGCTCCCGGCCCGGACACGGTGTACGCCGTCACCCGGAGCCTCGGGAGCGGTCGCGCCGCCGGCGTCGCCGCGAGCCTCGGGACGGCCACGGGCGTGCTGGTCCACACCGGCGCCGCGGTCCTCGGCCTCGCCGCGCTCCTGCGCGCCAGCGAGACGGCCTACGCGCTCGTCACCTACGTCGGCGCGGCGTACCTCGTCTACCTCGGGGTCCGGACGCTCCGTCGCGAGGACGAGTTCGAGGTCACTCCCGACGGCGCCAGCCGGTCGCTCCGCCGGTCGTACCGCGAAGCCGTCGTCGTCAACGTCTCGAACCCGAAGGTGGCGCTGTTCGTGCTGGCGGCCTTTCCGCAGTTCGTGCCCGCGGACGCGACGGCCGAGATGTCCCTACTCGGCGTCGTCTACGCGGGGCTGAGCCTCGCCTACCTCGGCGGGGTGGCGCTGTTCGCGGGGCGGGTTCGCGGCCCGCTGCTGGAGTCCGCGCGGACCCGCCGGGCGCTACGGCACGTGAGCGGGGCCGTGCTGGTCGGGTTCGGAACGGCGCTGGCGCTGGACGGCTGGATGGCGTGAGGAACTGTCCGGGGCGATCCGTCTTGGCGTCACAAACAGTTACGGTCCGGGCACGTGATCGTGTCACACGACGACCGATGCGACTGGACCGGTACTACGGAAAACTGCTGACTCGCTTCGACGAGCGGCCGGCGTTGTGTTTCCGCGACGAGCGGCTCACCTACGCGGAGGTCGACGACCACACGGCGCGGCTGGCGAACGTGTTCCGGTCGATGGGGTTGCGCGAGGACCGCCGGGTAGCCATCCTGATGCGCAACCGTCCGGAGTACCTCCTGACGGAGATTGCCGTGGCCCGGGCGGGCGCCATCGCTATTCCGATGAACAGCCGACTGGACCGCGAACACAGCACACGAATCGTCACGGACGCGAAGGCAGACGCGCTGGTCGTCGGCTCGCAGTACTTCGACGTGGCGCGGGAACTCCAGCAGGAGCATTTCGAACTAAAATATATCGTCGGCGTCGCGGACGACCGGGAGCTGCCGGTCGGATTCCAGCGGTACGACGACCTGTTGCGGCGGGGAGAGCCTGACCCGCCGACGGTCGACACGAAGCCGGACGACGTGGCTGCCGTCTTCTACACCAGCGGCACCACCGGCCCGCAGAAGGGGGTGATGCACACCCACGAGGCGCTGGCGCTGAACGCGGCTGCCCACGTCCACGAACTGGATATCCGGCGCCACGAGCGGGTCCTGTTGACGACGCCGCTCGCCCACTCTGCGAACTTCATCACCCGGGCTGCGCTCGCCCAGGGGACGACGATCGTTCTTCACCCCGGCTTCGACCCCGAGCGAACGCTGTCGGCGATCAGGGATCACGACGTGACGTGGACGTTCCTCGTCCCGACGATGCTCTCGCGGCTGCTCAACGATGATGCCCTCGCGGAGACGGACGTATCGTCGCTAGAGACGGTCGTCTACGGGGCGTCGTCTATGCCGCCGGCGCTGGTTGAGCGTGGCATCGAGACGTTCGGACAGGTGTTCGTCCAGATATACGGGCTGATGGAGGCCCCGGACGTGGTGACGACGCTCCACAAGCACAAACACCAGCCCCGCGAGGGAGCGGTGCTCAACACCGTCGGCTACCCCACTCAGTACGCCGACGTGCGTATCGACGACAACGACGACCGCTGGGCCGAGAACGTCGGCGAGATCCGTGTCCGCTCCCCGTTCGGTATGAAAGGGTACTACGACCAGACGAGCGAGACCCCCGAGTGGCTCCGGACCGGCGATCTCGGTCGGTTCGACGAGGCGGGCAGGCTGGTCATCCTCGACCGCATTCAGGACACGATTCGCGTCGGCGACGAGACGGTGTTCTCGACGAGGGTGGAGAACGTCGTCCAGCGCCACCCCTCTGTCCGACAGGTTGCGGTCATCGGCGTCCCCGCCGGGCGAGAACAGAGCCGTCTCCCGCCTCGCAGCGAGTACGTCGACCAGGAGGTGAAGGCCGTCGTCGCCACCGTCGAGGGGGGACAGTTGGCCGTCGAGGGGCTACGAGAGTTCTGTGCCGACCACCTTGCCGAACACGAGCTTCCGATCTCGGTCGACTTCGTCGGCGCCCTGCCGGAGACGCCGTACGGTAAGGTAGACAAACGCTCGTTGCGGCAGCCCTACTGGTAGCGTGCTCCGTCTGGAGTTCCAGATGCCAGCGAACGGTCTCCTGTTGGCTATCGCCGACACCGTCGGCGCCGACACCGTTGAGTTCGATAACGTCGTTCCAATGTGCGCCGACCGAATCATGGTGTTTGCCTCCCTGACCGTCCCCGGCGACAGAGACGTGGCCGCAGCGCTGGACGGCGTCTCCGACATCGCGGTCAAGCACTGCTCGGCGACGTCCGAGGCAGGTCTGTACCACGCCTCCTTCGTGACCGACTTCGACGAGTCGGTCGTCGCGTCTGTCGTCTCGGAGGAGGCAGTCCCGCACCGGTTCGTGGGCACCGAGGACGAAATAAGCGCCGTCGTCACCGTCGATGACTGGAACCAGCTCCGTGACCTCGCGGCTGCTATCGAACGCGAGTACGGGATCTTCGACCTCCGCGGAACGTCGGAAATAGAGCGCCCCGGATACCCGCTGGGTCGGGACCGACTCGAGTACGGCGTTCGCGGTAAGCTCACCCCCGATCAGCTCGAAGTGCTCCGGACCGCGTACGAGATGGGCCACTTCGCGGTGCCACAGCAGGCGACCAGCGGGGAAGTCGCCGAGGCGTTGGGCATCGGTCGGTCGACGTTCTCCGAGCGCGTGCGTCGCTCACAGAACAACCTCCTCCGCGTCCTCTTCAGCGACACCGGCTGACTCCGACCGACAGACGGGCGTTGTAGCCTCCCGCGCGCGCCCGGGTTAAAACAGAAACATATGTCATTATAGTTCGTGAGAAGTAATAATACGCTACTCTCCCTTCTGCGCCCTATGGCAACGTCGGACGACGACAACGCGGGTCACACGCCCGAGGTCCTGTCAATCGACGCCGGAGGGACGATGACAGATACGTTTCTGATGGACGAGAGCGGCGAGTTCACCATCGGGAAGGCGAAGACCACGCCGGCGGACGAGTCCCGCGGGTTCGTCAACTCCTCCCGGGACGCACTGGACGACTGGGGGCTGGACATCGACGAGAGCTTCCCGACCCTGACCTCGACCGTGTACTCGGGGACGGCGATGCTCAACCGTCTGGTCGAGCGGGAGAGCGAAGTCGACGTCGGCGTGATCACCACCGGTGGGTTAGAGGACACGCTCCGAATGGGCCGTGGCCGGCAGTCCTACACCGGGTACTCGTACTCCGACCGACTCCACGTCAACACGCACAAACACCCCGACCCGCTGATCGAGCGAGACATGATCCGCGGGGTACGCGAGCGTATCGACGTGAAAGGCAACGAACTCGTACCGCTGTACGAGGAGGACGTTCGCGACGGCGTCCGTGACCTCCTGGACCGCGGCGCAGACCACATCGTCGTGATGTTTCTCCACTCCTACCAGAACGAGTCCCACGAGCGCCGAACGCAAGAGATCGCTCGGGAGGTCATCGACGAGCGAGGCGCGGACACGACGGTGATGCTCTCGAGCGAGTACTACCCGACGCTGAAGGAGCTCCAGCGGCTGAACACGACGGTCGCGGAAGCCTACGCCGCCGAGCCGTCCCGCGAGCAGCTGACCAACGTCCAAGACGCAGTAAACGACCACGGCGGCGACATCGGCGTGCGGGTGATGGCGAGCCACGGCGGGACGATCGACATCGAGGCAAACGAGCTCGCGCGGACGATGATCTCCGGCCCCATCGGCGGAATGATCGGTGCGAACTACTTCGGCCGGCAGACCGGCTACGACAACATGGTCTGTACCGATATCGGGGGCACCTCTTTCGATATGGGCATCATCATCGACAACGACTGGGAGATCGACTACAACCCCGAGATGGCCCGGCTGCTGCTCTCGCTGCCGATGGTCAACATGGAGAGCGTCGGTGCCGGGACCGGAAGCTACGTGCGGGTCAACCCGACTTTCGATACCATCGAACTCGGTCCCGAGAGCGCCGGCGACCAGGTCGGGGTCTCCGCCGTCGAGACCGACGTCGACACCGTCACGGTGACCGACTGTCACGTCGCGATGGGGTGGATCGACCCCGACAACTTCCTGGGCGGCGACATGCCTATCAGCCGCGGCGTCGCCGAGCGAGAGATCCGCGAACAGGTCGCCGTCCCGATGAACCTCGGGGTCCACGAGGCCGCTCAGGGCGTCGTGGATATCCTCGAGAACAAGCTCCGCAACGATCTCGAGGCGGTCGTCACCGGCGCTGGCTACTCGCCGTCGAACTTCAAGTGTCTCTCATACGGCGGCGGCGGCCCGGTCCACACCGCGGGGTACACCCAGGGACTGGGCTTCGACGAGGTACTCGTCCCCGAGTTCGCCGCTGCCTTCTCGGCGTTCGGCTGTGGCGCCGCAGACTACGAGTACCGCTACGACCAGACCACGAGCATCGACATCGACCCCGACGTCTCCGTCGAGGAGGCCGCCGAGACCGCCGGTGCGCGGCTCACCGACGTCTGGTCGAATCTCGAGGAGAAGATCGTCGACGAGTTCAGCAACTCCAACGTCGCCCGCGACGACATCGAGTTCCAGTACCACATCCTCGGTCAGTACCAGGGCCAGCTCAACAGCATCGACATCACCTCGCCGGTCGCGGTCGCGGACGACCCCGACAAGCTCGAACGGCTGCTCGAGACGTTCGAGGCCGAGTACCGCCGGCAGTATTCCGAGGAGGCCCGCTCGCCGGAGCTGGGTCACACCATCACCCAGGCCTCCGTCCGCGGGGTCCAGGACGTGACGAAGCCGAAGATCCCCGAGGAAGAGCCCGTCGGCTCTGAGCCCCCCGAGGCCGCGTTCAAATCACCCCGGGACGCCTACTGGAGCGGGGACTGGCTGGAGACCCGTATTTTCGACCTCCACGAGCTCCGGCCGGGTAACGAGGTCGCCGGACCAGCCGTTCTCGAGGGCGCCGCGACGACGTTCGTCCTCCCGCCGGGCTACGAGACACGGCTGGACCGGCACCGGGTCCACCACCTCGAACACGCCGGCTAACTTCGCTCCCGCGGCACCAGCGACCGACC
Source organism: Haloferacaceae archaeon (assembly GCA_036626375.1). Lineage (GTDB taxonomy): Archaea > Halobacteriota > Halobacteria > Halobacteriales > Haloferacaceae > A07HB70. Next base: position 29,737 of record JAZKRX010000018.1, on the reverse strand, counting down.
GTGTCCTCGTGTGGAAATGCATTCACTCCGTCCGCGGTCCGACGACGGTCCGGGCGTGGGTGGATGCACCACACCAGCCCACGTCCGGCTGCGAACGGACGTACGACCAAGCTATGAGTTCCGAACACGACCCGAGTGAGCGTCAGGCTGTGGGCGAGCAGGCTGCGACCGACGACGAAGCGACCTATCCCCGGATGCGCCGGGAGCAAGAACTCGTTGCGGAGAGCGCCGGCGGCATCGGCTGGCAGGGCCAGAGCCTGAAGACCCAGATGGAGGCGGTAGAGGAGCGAACCGCCACCACCGACCACTACGCCGGGATGGAGAAACTGGAGCTGAAATCCGAGGAGCCGATCCAGTACGAGCAGATGTTCTCCCAGTTGCGTGGTGATCTGGTCACCGCCCGTGAGACGTCGAAGGAGGTCGCCGCGACCCCTATCGTCGAGCAGGAGGGAGAGCTGTGTTACGGCCTGTTCACGCCGGAGGGCGACTCCATCGCCGTCTCTACGGGGATCATCGTGCATATCCACACGATGAGCGAGGCGATCAAGTACATCATTAACCACGACTGGGAGGAGAGCCCGGGCATCCAGCCCGGCGACGTGTTCGTCAACAACGACACCCACGTGGGCAACGTCCACCCCTGCGACATCGCCACGCTCATTCCTATCTTCAACGACGGAGAGCTGGTCGCGTGGGCCGGCGGCGTCACCCACGTCATCGACACGGGAGCCATCGGCCCCGGGAGCATGAACGTCTCTCAGGCGTCTCGCTTCGGCGACGGCGCCCACTACTGCCGGAAGATCGGCGAGGACTTCGAGCTCTACAACTCCTGGAAGAAAGACTACGTCGACAAAACCCGGACGCCGGAGTTCCTGAAACTCGACGAGCGCACCCGGATGACGGGCTGTCTGATGATCCGAGACGCGGTCACGGAGCTCATCGACGAGTACGGCGTCGACAAGTTCAAACAGCTCAGCCGGGAGGCGGTCGAGGACGGTCGCCGGGGATTCCGCAACCGAATCAAGAAGACGATGCTCCCGGGCACGTACCGCGGGGTCTCCTTCGTCGACGCGCTGTACGAGGGACAGGACAACCTCACCCGCGAGTACGCGAACGAGAACCACCTCATGCACGCGCCCTCGGAGCTACACGTCCGGGAGGACGGCACGTTTCAGGTCTCTTTCGAGGGGGCGAACAAGTGGGGATGGCACCCGTACAACTGTACGCCGGCGGCCATCCAGGGCGGCATCTGGGTGATGCTCACCCAGACGGTCATCCCGAACGAGAACGTCAACGACGGCGCCTACTACGCGTGTGACTTCCACCTCCCCGAGGGATCGTGGGCGAACACCCAGAACACGGAGACTGCACACGCGTACGCCTGGCACTACCTGGTCTCGGCTTGGGCGCCGCTGTGGCAGCACCTCTCGCGAGGCTACTACGCCCGTGGCTTCTGGGAGGAGATCAACGCCGGGAACGCCAACACCTCGAACTGGCTCCAGGGCGGCGGTATCGACCAGTTCGACAAACTCCACGCCGTCAACTCGTTCGAGGCCGCCTGTGAGGGGGTCGGCGCACGGTACGTCGAGGACGGCGAACCCCACGCCGCGGCCATCTGGAACCCCGAGGGCGACATGGGCGACGCCGAGGTGTGGGAGCGCACGGAGCCGCTCCCCTTCCTCGGACGCGCGGTGAAGCCGAACACCGGCGGGGCCGGCCGACGTGCCGGCGGCGCCGGGTTCGAGTCTCTCAGGACGGTCAAAGACGTGAGCCGCTGGCTCCTGTACGAGATGGGGAACGGCTACATGACCAGCGACTCCGGGCTCTTCGGCGGCTACCCCGCCGCCTCGGGGTATATCCTCAACGCACGGGACACCGACCTCAAAGAGCGCTTCGAGAACGGCGAGGACTACCCACAACACGACCTCGACCCCGAGAGCGGTGCGTTCGAAGCCAACATCGAGGGAGAGATCACCCGCGAACCGAAGGGTATCTCCACGCCGAAGGAGTTCGACGACTACGACCTCTACCTCAACTACCTCCGTGGCGGCTCCGGCCTGGGCGACCCGCTGGAGCGCGACCCCGAGGAGGTCCTCTCCGACATTCACGACGGCTATGTCCTGCCTCGACACGCCGAGGACGCCTACGGCGTGGTCGTCACGCAGGTCAGCGACGAGGGGCAGCACAACTCCGCGGTCACGGGCGAGTTCGAAGTCGACGAGGCGGCGACACGGGAGCTACGCGAGGAGATGATGGACGAGCGCGCCGAAGAGGCCGTCCCCGTCTCCGAGTGGTACGAGGAGCAACGCGAGCGCATCCAGACGGAGCGTGACCTCATCGACGACGTCAAGAAGACCTACGAGAGCAGCATGCGGATGAGCCGGCAGTTCACGGAGTTTTTCACCGGCTTTTGGGACCTGCCCGAGGACTTCGGCTTCGACCTGAGCGACAAGGCCGAGAAGTCACTGCGCTACCGGTTCGACTCCGGGCTCAAGCGCAAGTGGGACAACCCCACAAAGAGCCACGAGTCGTGGACCGGCGTGGGACGCGACGACGAACCGCGCGTGCCGTACACCTGGACGGACCGCTCGCTCAAAGACCTCTCCGGCCCGGACGCCACCTTCGGCGAGCGCAGTCGGGCCGCCGACGACGACTGACGGAGGCGAACACACATGCCAGAGTCATACCCACGCGAGATCATCGAGGACCTCGTCGACGACAATCTTGAGTGGAGTGAACTCCACGACATGATGAGCAAGTACAAAGACGCCGACCGCTTCCAGCAGGTCCGGGCGGTGCTCCAGGACCGGGTCGACTGGGACGATCCGATCATCATCCCCTACGCCGAACATCTCTACGTCGTGGCCAAGAGCGACGACCACTGGGTCATCAAATGTGACTGCGGCCACGAGTTCTGCGACCACGACGCGAACTGGAAGCGTGCGGCGCTGATCAACGTCCGGGACTCGGAGGAGGCGTACCGGGAGATCTACCCCGAGGGGATGCACCCCAATCCCGAGTACATGGAACTGCGGGAGTTCTTCTGTCCCGGCTGTAAGACGCTGCTCGAGGTCGAGAACATGATGCCCGGCTACCCGCTCGTCCACAGCTTCGAGCCGGACATCGAGACGTTCTACGACGAGTGGCTCGGGGAGCAGATCCCCACGCCGGAGCGCGCCTGACGCTCTTCGCGCGCGGACCTCCCCGCTGCGGTTCCCGGAGCGACGTCGCGTGTCTCGCCGTGCTACTGCCTGAAGCGGACGTTTGTCGTCCCTGTTTCTGTCCATTCACCACATCTGCCTGCCTGTCGTGGGAGCGCTCGCTCGGTAACTTGAGCAGGACAGTACGTTCTGCAGGATCACAGCATCTTCGGGAAGAGGATTCCAGCCAGAGAGCGCGTAGCTCGGGACGAGATACCCGAGAATTCGGTTGGGAAGCACACGCACCGTGTACAGCGCGAGGATAGCAGCCAGAAAGCCCCCGCGAACACGGACGGGAGGAGGACCAGATTGAGGTCGTACGCGGTGATCAAGATGGTGAAGAATATGAGGATCCCTGCCAGCGAGACGACCCCTTCGGCCATCGTCGTGATCGCAGTCGCGCTCTTCTCGTAGACGCCGGAGAGAATCTCGCCGATCGTGATTCGGGCCGTATCCACTGCCTGCGCTCCCCTTGTTGAGCCCGGCGAGCGCGGCAAATCCAATCAGCCGGCGGCGGTGGTACTCCGTCGTCGGGCTCACGAACCTCTTCGCCAGGGCGATGGCGACGATGACCGCGCCGACGTATATCTTGACGAACACGCCGGGGATCTCGAAGGCGAGGTACGTCATCACGACCGAGATAGCAACGGCCACCACGCCAGTCCCGGCGATGAGGGCGAACGCCTTCGTCGCCTCCGTGATTACTACACTGGCCCGCAACGTCTGTGTTCTGCGCTGAGCGAACGGGGCTGTAATTTTCCGACGAACGGCCGGCTCTGATCACGTTTTCGCCAGCCCTGGCGGTATACTCAATACCAGCAATATCTGCTGCTTGTACCCGCCGCCCGCCGGCCTGATCCGAAATCTACTGTCTCGGGGCGTCACAGCAGGGTCCGCACAGATTCCCGACTCGAATACGATCGGTTCGACCGCCGTAGGTCCTCCCTGGAGCGCTCTAACTACGTCGAAAGAGACGTTCGGGGTCGCTGTCGACGAAGACGCCGTGCAAGGAGTGGCCGAACTGGTCGCCCGATTCGGCTGGAACGCGACGTAGACGACGCGGCGGACGGCCTCTCGTGGGGTCGAATCCAGCCGTCGTAGGGCCGATACGCGCACCACAGCACCGTCTCAGACGATCCCATCGTGGTTGACGCAGGACGCCGCCGTGAACTCCAGACCACGGCCCGATCCGTTCCGACGAACCCAGCGTCGGATCGAAGCCCTGCCTCTCTCCGCCTCCAACGGGTCGGCGGGAGGTCTTAGATGGGCGTTCGTACGGCCAGCCCGAGTGGTTCGGAACTGACGACAGTCGCGTTCGGGTCGAGCGTCTCTCGGCCCCGAGTACATGACGACAGTCTCCACGGGTAGCCGGAACCCTGTCGCGACGGGGTACGCGGACGCAGGCGGCCGGTCGTGGGCCGTGGCCTTCGTCTGTGTTGTCAGTCCGAGATGAACTTGTTGTCGCGCCAGTTCACCGCGGCGTTCTCGTTGGCTGCGGGGTTCTCGACCACCTCGACGCTCGCGGGACGGGCTTCGCCCTCGACGATGCGCGTGGCGACGAGTTCGCCGTCCTTCTCGGTGATCGCGGTGAGCGTGCCCTTCTCGGACCGCTTTGCGATCTCGAGGAGGACGAGAAACATCGGGTACTGGAGCGCGGAGTTCTGGAGGACAGTCTCGCGGTCTCCCTTGAAGCAGGCGAACTCGACGAGTTCGGAGGGGATCTCCTCTTCTTCTTCCATCCACGGGCCGCCGTTGCGCGGCGGCTCTTCCTCGTACACTCGGTTCTCGGCGACGCTCGCTTTCAGCTGGGCGGTCGGCGTGTACTTCGACAGGTCGTCGTCGCGGGCGACGGACTTGACGATCAGCGTGTTGTTCCGGCGCGTGACGTCGATCGACTCGATCTCCGGCGGGAGGTCGGGGTCGCTATCGAAGTAGTCCTGTACGTCCTCAAGCGGGAGTTCGAGCGTCGAGTGGAGTCGATAGACGGTTCCTGACATGGGTTGTGTGGGACGCGGCGAGCCGCAGGTGTCTCGCCCGACGGTAGGGGACGCTGACTTATGAGGGCTACTATCGCGCTCAGTCCGCGCCGAGCGTCTCGGCGAGTTCGCCACGCTCCGCCAACTCGGCGAGCACGTCGCTCCCGCCGACGAACTCTCCGTCCACGAACGTCTGCGGGATGGTCTCCCAGCCGCTGTGCTCGGCGAGGGCCGCCCGGAACCCGTCGAGCGCCGGCAGTACGTCCACCGTCTCGAACTCCTCACGGTGTTCGGCGATGAGGTTCACCGCGCGGTCGGAGTAGCCACACTGGGGCATCAGAGGGTTGCCCTTCATGAACAGCACCACCTCGTTCTCGGCGATGGCCTCGTCGACGCGCGCCGCGACGGCGTCCTCGTCGAGGTTCGTTCCGGGTTCGAAGGTCACAGCCGTTGTAGGGACGGCCGAGGCAAATGGCTTTCCGTCGCCGGACGGTCGTCCCTGGCTGCTGGTCGTCCGCCGGCCGGGACCGGCGACAGTCGGACCCGACTCACGCTCGTCCGTCTCAGTCCTCGCCGACCCGCACGACGTTGATGAGCGAGTAGACCGGCACGCCGTCGATGCTCTCGACGCCCTGTTTGTCGACGACGACACAGCACGCCACGGGGCTGCCGCCCTCGGCCCGGACGGCCCCGACCGTCTCGCGCATCGTCGTTCCCGAGGTGATGGTGTCGTCGACGAGGTAGCAGTCTCGCCCGCGGATCGAGGCGAAGTTCCGCGAGAACGACCCGCCGAGGTCGTCCATGTCGCCCTCTTCCCACTGGTGTTTGGCGGGCGCGTACGTCGCGAGGTCGGTGTCCAGGTCCCGCGCCACCGCGGTCGCGAGCGGCGCGCCCGCCTTCTCGATCCCGACGCTCAGGTCGACCGCCTCACCCTGCTTCGAGAGCAGGTCTGCCATCGCCCCGGCGACGTGGCCGAGCCGCGCCGAGTCGCGCCCGATCGTCGACCAGTCGACGTGGATGTCGTCCGGGCCGCCGGGGCCCGCGTCGGGTTCGGGGTCGACCGGCGCGGTCCGGCCGGCGTCGCTGCGCTCGACGAGCCAGCTCGCGGTCTCCCGCGAGACGTTCAGCTCGTCGGCGATCTCTCCCCGCGACAGGCCTCGCCCGGCCAGCTCGCCCGCGCTCGCGATCAGGTCGTCAACGTTCTTCATGCTCTCCGAGTTCGACCGCGGTTTTGATAGTCGTGTCGTCGTCGGCGAACGCAGCGCGGAGGTCGTCGACCGGGTAGACGCCGGTCACGACGCGGTCGACCAGCCAGTCGGGGAGCCCGGCGAGCCGGTCGCTCGCGGCCGCGAGGTGTCCGCGATTCGAGTTCACCGACCCGACGAGCGCCTTGTTGTCGAGCACCATCTCCCGGTGGAGCCGTCCGGCGTCGACCTCTAGCTCCCAGTTCTCCGGGACGCCGAGGAGCGCGCCGACGCCGCCCGCCGCGAGCGCGTCGAGTATCTCGACCGCGTGCCGGGGGTAGCCCGTCGCCTCGAAGACGAGGTCGACCGACTCGTGGGCGTCCGACACCGCCGCGACCGGCGTCTCGCGCGAGTCGACGTACGTCGCGCCGAGTTCCTCGATGATCTCGATCGTCGGATCGGGCCGGTCGCGCCGACCCAGGCAGCAGAGCCGGTCGAACCGGTCGCTCGTGTCGAGGAGGCCGAGCGCCAGCAGCCCGAGCGGGCCGTTCCCGAGGACGAGCGCCGACTCGGGCCGCCAGTCGAACGCCGACCGGGCCGCCTCCGCGTGTTCGATCGCCTTCACGGCGATAGAGAGGGGCTCGACGAGAAAGCCGGTCGCGGCCTGCTCGTCGGGCACCGGCACCAGCGCCTCGGCCGGACAGGCCACGTACTCCGCCATGTAGCCGTCGGCGCCGGCGATACCGCGCTCGTGGAAGTCGCCGCCGTCCCACGGCGCCATGTCCGCTTCGCCGCGCTCGAACCACGAGCGGTCCCCGCCCGCTGCGGGCGTCCGCACCGTCGGAACGACGACGGTCCCCTCGGACAGGTCGGTGTCGTTCGCGTCGGCCACTACCCCGACCGCCTCGTGTCCCAGCACTAGCTCGTCGGCCCCTGCCGGGAACCCGCCGTGGGCACCGCGGATCACCTCGCGGTCTGTCCCGTCGACTCCCACACGGAGGACCCGGACGAGGGCCTCGCCCTCGCCCGGCGTCGGGCGCGGGCGCTCGACGATCCTCGGTTCGTGTTCTCCGCGACGGACGACGACGGCGTTCATACCCTTCGGTGAGAGACCGCCGGTGAAAAGGGTACGCACTCGTGAGTTAATATTTTTCGGCGTCGTCGACGCGCGCGAGATGCGGCGCGAGCCCCACGTAGTCGGCGGGGTCGAGCGCCAGCAGCCGCTCGCGGGCCGCCTCGGGGAGGTCGGCCTCGCGAACGAGGCTCCGGAGGTCGTCGAGGCTCACCTCGCGCCCGCGGGTCGCCTCCTTCACCCGCTCGTAGGCGTCGGCGTGGCCCGCGCGCCGGAGGACGGTCTGGACCGCCTCGGCGACGACCGCGGGTTCGTCCGCGAGGTCCGCGCGCATCGCCGCCTCGTTCGGTACGACGGCGTCGAGCCCCGCCGCGGTCTTTGTGTAGCCGACGAGACAGTGCGCCAGCGCGCTCCCGACGTTGCGCTTGACCGTCGAGTCCGAGAGGTCGCGCTGGAGCCGCGAGGTGACGACGTAGTCGCCGAGAAACTGGAGGTCAGAGTTGGCCTTCGAGAGGTTCCCCTCCGAGTTCTCGAAGTCTATCGGATTGACCTTGTGCGGCATCGTCGAGGAGCCCGTCTCGCCCTCCGCCGTGCGCTGGCCGAGGTACCGCCGCGAGACGTACGCCCAGACGTCGCGGTCGAGGTCGAGGACCACGCCGTTCGTACCCCGGAGCGCGTCGAACAGCGCCGAGAGGTCGTCGCCGTGGTGGATCTGGGTCGTCAGCGGCTCGTGGTCCAGCCCGAGCGACGCGACGAACTCGCGGGCGAACGTCGGCCAGTCCACCTCCGGGAGCGCGACGTGGTGGGCGGCGTAGGTGCCGGAGGCGCCCGCGAGCTTCCCGGACAGGCCGGAGACGGCGCGGTCGACCCGCGCGATCTGTCGCCCCAGCCGGCTGGCGAACACCGCCATCTCCTTGCCGAACGTGGTGGGGGTCGCGGGCTGGCCGTGGGTCCGTGCGAGCATCGGGAGGTTCCGCCCGTCGTGTGCGAGGTCGACGAGCCGGTCGCGCACGGCGGCGAGTTCCGGCCGAAGGACCTCCGACACTGCGCCGCGGACGAGCAGCCGCCGCGCGAGGTTGTTCACGTCCTCGCTCGTGAGCCCGAAGTGGATCCACGGGTGGAGGCGCTCCGGGGTATGCTCCCGGAGGAGGTACTCGACGGCCTTCACGTCGTGGTTGGTCGCCGCGTACCGGTCGGTGCCCTCCGTCTCGATGCGCTTGACGAGACGGGCCTCGTCGGCGCCGAACCCGTCGACGAGCGACGAAAGCGACGCGCGCTCGTCGGCGCTCACCTCGACGGGGACGTCCGGGTTGTCCGCGAGCGCGAGCAGGTACTCGACCTCGACGCGGGTCCGGGCGCGGATCAGCGCCGCCTCGCTGACGTAGGGGACGAGCGGCGCGGTCCGGCCGGCGTAGCGCCCGTCGAGCGGCGACACGGCCGCGAGCGGATCGGCACGGGGGAGGTCGTCCATGGTCGCTCGTCCCGGGGTCGGGGCAAAAGGGCGTCGGGCCGACCGCAACGTGTAAAGCCCCGCCCCGTGCGGAGCGACGCATGCGACTCGCTGGGATGGCGAGCAACCGTGGCCGGAACCTGCTCCACCTCGCCGACCGTGCGCCGGGCGACACGACCCTCGCGGTCGTCCTCTCGAACGACGAGGCGGCGCCGGTGCTCGACGACGCCGCCGACCGCGGCGTCCCGACCGAGGTGGTGCCGCTCCGGGACGACGAGAGCCGAGCCGACCACGAGCGCCGGGTGCTCGACGCGCTCGACGGCTACGACGCCGACCTGGTCTGTCTCGACGGCTACATGCGGGTGCTCACCGAGGCCTTCCTCGACGACGCACCGACGACGCTGAACGTCCACCCCTCGCTCCTGCCGGCGTTCCCGGGCACGGACGCCCACGAGCAGGTGCTCTCGGCGGGGGTGAAAGTCACCGGCTGTACCGTCCACGTCGTCACCGAAGCCGTCGACGACGGGCCGGTCGTCACCCAGGAGACGGTGCCGGTCTACGCCGACGACGACGCCGCGAGCCTCAAACGCCGGGTGCTCGAGGAGGCCGAGTTCCTCGCGTACCCGCGGGCGGTCCGGTGGTTCGCCGAGGGCCGCGTGACCGTGGCCGACGACCGCGAAGAGGTCGAGATAGACGGCGACGAGGGGGGCGACTTTCCCGCGCGCCGGCAGGACCACGGCGACAAGGCGCGGAGCCTGCGCTACGGCGAGAACCCCCACCAGGACGCGGCGCTGTACGAGTCCGCCTCGGGCCCTTCGGCGCCCGCCTCCGTCGTCCGCGCGCCCCAGCACAACCCGGGCGCGAAGGCGCTCTCGTACAACAACTACAACGACGCCGACGCCGCCCTCGGCGTGGCCCGCGAGTTCGACGACCCCGCCGCGGTCGTGGTCAAACACGCCACGCCCGCGGGCGTCGCGACCGCGGACGAGGTCGAGACCGCCTACGAGGACGCCCTCGCAACCGACCCGATGAGCGCGTTCGGCGGCGTCGTCGCGCTCAACCGCACCTGCGACGCGGCCACGGCCGCCGCGGTCACCGACTCGTTCAAGGAGGTCGTCGTCGCGCCGGAGTACACCGACAGCGCGCTGGACGTCCTGCGCGAGAGCGACAACCTCCGGGTGCTCTCGGTCGGCGCGTTCGACGACCCGCCGGAGCGGCTGACCTCGGTGGACCTCGTCGGCGGCACGCTGGTCCAGGAGCGCGACGACTGGGCGCCCGCCGCCGACGACCTGGAGGTCGTCACCGAGCGCGAGCCGACCGCCGAACAGGTCGAAACGATGCTGTTCGCGTGGCGCGCGCTCAAGGGCGTCACCTCGAACGGCATCGTCCTCGCGACGGGCCGGGAGACGGTCGGCATCGGCGCCGGACAGGTCTCGCGCGTCGACGCCGTCCACCTCGCGGTGCGGAAGGCCCGCGAACACGCGGAGGGGAAAGGCCCCGAGGGCGCGGTGCTGGCCTCGGACGCCTTCTTCCCGTTCCCAGACGGCGTCGAGGTCGCCGCCGAGGCGGGCGTCGAGGCCGTCGTCCAGCCCGGCGGGAGCGTGAACGACGAGGACGTGGTCGCCGCCTGCGACGAGCACGACGTGGCGATGGCGTTCACCGGGCACCGCTGTTTCCGGCACGACTAGCGTGGCGCCGACCGAATGGAGGGGCCACGGAGCGGAGCGGGGCGCGGGGCGTCGAGCGACGGCGGAGCGAGACGGCCCGCGAACGGAGTGAGCCGTGGAACGAAGCGACCCGCCGGGGCGTAGGCGCCGAACGGAGCGCGGGCGCGCCGGCCGACCGACGCGGGTAAGGCCGCCCGTCGTCCACGCGGAGCCATGACCGACGCCGACGAGACCGTGGGCACGTGGGTCGCGCTCTTCTCAGGCGGTAAGGACTCTTCGTGGGCGCTCTGCCGCGCGCTCGAAGCGGGACTCTCCGTCTCGCACCTCCTGACTGTCCACCCGAGCGAGGACTCCTACATGTACCACGTCCCGGAGACACGGCTGACGGGCCTCGCCGCGGAGGCGGTCGGGATCGACCACGTCGAGGTGGAGGCCGGCGACCTCGCGGCGCCGGACGCCACCGACGCGAGCGCGCAGGGCGACCGTGAGGTCGCGCCGCTGGAGCGCGCGCTCCGGCGCCTGATGACCGAAGAGACGATCGCGGGCGTCACCGCCGGCGCGGTCGAGAGCGAGTTCCAGACCTCGCGGATCGAGGCGCTCTGTGACCGCCTCGGGGTCGGCCTCTTCGCGCCGCTGTACGGCGAGGACCCCGAGGCACTCGGGCGCGCGATGGTCGACGCCGGCTTCGAGATCCGGATTCTCGCGGTCGCCGCCGGCGGGTTAGACGAGTCGTGGCTCTGGCGGCGGCTGGACCACGAGGCGCTCGACGAACTGCTCGACCTGCACGAGCGCTACGGCGTCCACCCGCTCGGCGAGGGCGGAGAGTTCGAGACGCTCGTCGTCGCGGGGCCGCATATGGACGGGCGGCTGGCGGTCGAGTACGAGACGGTGTGGGAGGGCGGTCGCGGGCGGGTGCGGGTGACGGAGGCGTCGCTTCAGTCGCCGTCCGCGTCGGGCGCGAGCACGCGGGAGTAGCCGCCGACGAGCGAGCCGTCGAGGTCCGTGTCGCGCACGGTCGCGTGTTCGTCGACGACCGACCCGCTGACGTGCGAGTCCGCGACGACCGCCTCGGGGAAGACCACCGCGTTCTCGACCGTCGCGTTTCGCACCTCGGCGCCGGCCATGACGTGGGAGTTCGCGCTCACGTCCGCGTTCTCGACGGTCGCCGTCGGGTGGACCTTCGCCTCGCCGTCGAGCGCCCACGCCACCGCGTCGAGGTAGGCCTCGGGCGTGCCGATGTCGTACCACGCGCCGTCGAAGGTGAAGGCGTGGACCGACCCGCGGGACTGGAGCCACTGGACGAACCACCCCGGCTCGTCGGGGTTCTCGCCGTCGGCGAGGTACTCCTCGAACAGCGACAGAGTGTCGCGGGGGAAGACGTACGCCCCGATGGAGACGAGCGTCGACTTGGGGTCGTCGGGCTTCTCCTGGAAGTTGACCACCTCGGTGCCGTCGAGTTCGACGAGGCCGTAGGACTTCGCGCGCTCCCGGTCCCCGACGTCGTAGGCGACGATGGACGGCTCGCCCGTCTCCTCGAAGAAGTCGCCGAACTCGGCGAGGTCGAAGCTGATCAGGTTGTCGCCGGCCACGACCATCAGGTCGTCGTCGACGCTCTCGCGCTCTATCAGCTGGCCGAGCGCGCCGACGACGCCGAACTTCTCGTCCTCGCCGGTGGTGTCCTCGACGGAGAGGACGGGCTTGTCGAACTCGCCCGCCGCGAGGTACGCCTCGAAGTCCTCGGCGAAGCGCTCGTTTGTCGAGACGTAGACGGTGTTCACGCGGTCGTCGCGCTCGAGGTCGTCGAACACCGAGTCGATCACTGTTTCGTCGCCGACGGGGAGGAACATCTTCGGCCGGTTGCGCGTGATCGGCCAGAGCCTGGTCGCGTAGCCGCCCGCGAGAACCACTGCGTCCATGGCCCCTACTCCCCCACGGGCGGCTTTGTTCTTTCCCTTCGGTTCACTGGCACGCTCGCGACGAGAAGACACAAGCCCGCCGCCGCCCTCGGTCGACTATGGACGAGCGGACGACCCGCCAGCGCGTCCTCGACGCGCTCCGCGAGGAGCCGGCGACGGTCTCGGAGCTCTCGACCCGCGTGGGCGCCTCCCGCGCCGCGCTGTACGACCACCTCCGGCACGTCGCGCGGTCGCTGGAGACGGCCGAGGGCGACGAGCGGTTCCTCGTCGCGCCGCCGGAGTGTCGCGACTGCGGGTTCGCCGACTTCGACGACCCGGTGAACTACCCGTCGCGCTGTCCGCGCTGTCGGAGCGAGTCGCTCGACGAGGCCACGTTCGTCGTCCGGTCGGTCGGGTAGCGAGACAGGTTTATGCCGTTCGACTTAGTGATACCCTCCCATGCCACCGTCTTCCGACCCGGCCTCGCTGCGCCGGCGTCGCCTGCTCCAGTCGCTCGCGGCCGCCGGCTTCTCGGTGAGCGTCGCCGGCTGTGCCGGCGGCGGCCCGCAGTACGAACTCGGCCCCGGCGACCGCTCGTACATCTCCGGCGCCACCTCGGAAGCCCAGAGCATCAGCCCCGGGGTGGTCAGCGACGAGGCCACCACCGACCGGCTCGGTCTGTTGTACGACACGGGCGGCGTCGTCGACGACGACGACCTCGGGTTCGAGGGGCGACTGCTCTCCGACTGGTCGCTCTCCGACGACGCCCGGACCGTCCAGTACCGCGTCCGTGACGGGCTGGAGTGGGGCGCGGGCTACGGCCAACTGACCGCCGAAGACTACGTCTACTGTGCGACCAACTTCTTCCAGGCCGGCTGGGCGCAGTACTCCCAGCGCCCCTCGTTCGTCCTCGCCGGTGAGCCCATCGAGTACGAACAGACCGGCGAGCTGACGTTCGAGGCGCGCCTGCCCCAGCGCCGCCCGAACTGGCTCTACGAGGATATCCTCTACGGCGTCTGGCCGCTCCCGAAGGGGCTGATCGAGAAGTACGAGCCGACAGGCGGCGGCGAGGGTGACGTCCAGGGGCTGAACCAGGACGAGGCGATCACCAGCGGCGACCTGAACGGCAACCTCGGCCCGTTCAACCTCGTCTCGTGGGACAAGGGCCAGCGGATGGTGCTCACGAGAAACGAGGACTACTACCTCGCGGACACCGACGTCGGGGACGGCGAGTACGAGGGCGCGCCGAGCCTCGACAGCTACACCTACCAGGTGTTCGACGAGAGCTCGACGGGCTACTCGGCGGTGAAGGCCGGCGACATCACCGCTATCGGCGTCGAGGCCCGGAAGGTCTCCGAGCTCTCCTCGTCGGACGGTGTCTCGGTGTGGAACTCCGAGTTCGGGGAGGGGATCTTCTGGCTCAACCTCAACTTACGCGCCAACGGCTGGGACCCGCTCGGGAACCGGGAGGTCAGGCAGGCCCTCTCGCACCTGTTCGACCGCGAGACGCTGATCGAGCAGATCTTCGCGGGCAACGCCAACCCCGTCGACACGTTCCACCCGCGCTGGGGCCCGTACTACGACGACTCGCAGATCACGACGTTCGAGGCCTCGACCGAGACCGCCCGTCAGAAGCTCGAATCGGGCACGTCGAGCGACTACGGCTACGACGACCGCGACCGGTTCGTCGGCCCGGACGGCGAACAGGTCGAGCTGACGATGGTCATCGACAACACCAGCCAGCAAGGAGAGATCGTCGGCAACTTCATGCGCCAGCGCCTGGAGTCGGTCGGCATCTCGCTCTCGCTCGAGGGGCTCTCGTTCGACCGCATCCTCACGACGTACATGCAGAACTCGGTCGAGAACAACCCGAACTACTCCGGCGACCCGGACTACAACGCCGGCCCCTACAACGCCGGCCCGCCCGACCAGGCGATCAGCCGTGAGCCGTGGGATCTCGTCTACGGCGTCGGGTTCAGCGCGTCGCCGTACGCGCCGTGGCAGCCCATCGAGTTCACGCTCACCCCGCAGGGGACGTTCAACTTCATCGGCTACCGCGCCGACGACTACGACATCCAGGCCGTCGTCGACGAGGCGCCCAGCGCCGAGAGTTCCGAGGCGACCCAGCGGATGATGACGGAGCTGTTCGGCTTCCTCAGCCGCGAACAGCCGTTCGTCTGGGCGTTCAACGAACACCTGAACGTCGCCTACCGGGGCGCCGTCGGGAACCTGCCCGAGGCGGAGAACTTCTTCGACGGGCCGAGCGCGCGTCTGCTCACCCTCGCAACCGCCGAGAGCGGCACGCCGGCGCCGCGCTCGAACGCGAGCGGCGGGACGGACACCGGCACGCCCGGCGGGTGACCGCCGTCCGGCGTTCCGTGTCACCGCCACGCACGATTTAAGTCCGCGGAGCCGCTGGACCCGGTACCGGATGGGGATGAAGTGGTACGTCGTCCGCCGGGTCGCCTGGGCGGTCGTCGCCACCTACCTCGCGGTCAGCCTGACCTTCGGGCTCCTGATGATCACGCCGAACGCCGGCGCCGACGTCGCGGCGGCGCAGGCGGCGGCCAGCGGGCAGGACTACGAGGCCGTCCGCGAGCAGTACCTCGAGCGCCGCGGCCTCGACCGGCCGATCGAAGAGCAGTACGTCGACTACATGACGAACATCCTCACCCTCGACTGGGGCTACTCGTTCACGCAGGGCGAACCCGTACTCGCCGCGATCGCGAGCGCGTGGCTCTACTCGGCGCAGTACTTCGTCCCCGCGATCGTCATCAGCGCGCTCCTGGGCTACGGCATCGGCCTGTACTCCGCGCTCAACCGCTACACGCCGACGGACTACCTCGGCTCCTTCGTCGCGTACTTCGGCATCTCGATCCCCAACTTCTGGTTCGCCATCGTCCTCATCCTGCTGTTCGGCGTGATATTCAGGGTCGTACCGACGTACTACAACTCCAGCGTCCCGATCTTCTCGGTCCAGAACGCCCGACAGCTCATCTTACCCGTGATCGTCCTCTCGACGGCGTCTGTCGCCGGACAGATGCGCTACTCGCGCGCGCAGGCCATCGAGTACGCCCGCTCGGCGTTCGTCAAGACCGCCCGCGCGAAAGGCGCCTCGGACTGGCGCGTCCTCACCCGCCACGTCCTCCGGGTCGCGCTCGTCCCGCTCTCGACGATCCTCATCGCGGACGTCCTCGCGGTGCTTTTCGCGGGCTCGTTCATCATCGAGGCCATCTTCCAGATCCCGGGGCTCGGGCGGCTGGCCCTCACCGCCATCGAGCAGAAGGACACGCCGCTGGTGCTGGCGACGACGCTCATCCCCGTGTTCATCGCCATCGTCGGCAACCTGCTCCAGGACCTCGCGTACGTGGCGCTCGACCCGCGGATCGACTACGGTGACCGGTGATGCCCGGCGACGACCCCGCACCCGACGGCGGCGCCGCGGCCGGGGGCGACACCTTCGAGCGCATCGACTGGGCGGCGGTCGAGGCGGACGAGGGCGGCCTCGACCCGGCCACCGAGGCCGAGGTCGGCGCCTTCCTCGCGCTCGGCGCCGCGTTCCTCTACGACTACCTCGTCCTGCGCACCGCGCCGACGCTCGGGGTCGTCGGCCTCGACCTCACCGGCGTCGAGTGGCTCCTCGTTGCGGTTCTGCTCCTCGGGGTGTTCCACGTCGGCCTGCCGCTCTACCGCAACGGGCGCATGACGCGGTACTACTGGCGGCAGTTCCGGAAGAACCGTGCCGCGGTCGCGAGCCTCGCGTTCCTCGGGTTCGTCTTCGTCGTCGGCCTGTTCGGCCCCCTGGTCTGGACGGGCCCGAACGAGGCCATCGACTACGGCGCCGCCTACCAGCCGCCGGTGTTCATGGGCGGATCCTTGGAGCACGCCCTCGGCACCGACGCGCAGGGCCGACCGATCTGGCACCTCATCGTCTACGGCATGCGGGTCAGCCTCGAAGTTGGACTCATCTCGATGGTGTTTGCGATCTCCATCGGCACCGTCGTCGGCACCGCGGCGGCGTACTTCGGCGGCTACGTCGACGAGGTCCTGATGCGCTACGTCGACCTCCAGCAGACGTTCCCCGTGTTCATCCTCCTGCTTCTCCTCATCTACCTCTACGGCTCCTCGCTCCTCCTGATAATCGGGCTCTACGGCCTGTTCTCGTGGGAGGGCACCGCCCGGCTCGTCCGCTCGGAGGCGCTCCAGCGCAGCGAGGAGGCGTACGTCCGCGCCGCCGAGGCCGCCGGCGCGGACCGCTGGTCGACGATCCGCCGGCACCTGATCCCGAACGTCTCCTCGACGGTCATCACCGCTGCGACGCTCTCTATCCCCGTCTTTATCCTCGGGGAGGCCTCGCTCTCCTTTCTCGGCTTCGGCGACCCGGACGTGTTCTCGTGGGGTCGCACCATCTCCGAGGGCCGCTCGGACCTCCCGAACGCGCCGTGGATCAGCACTATCCCCGGCTTTTTTCTCTTTCTGACCGTCCTCGCGTTCAACTTCGTCGGCGACGCCCTCCGCGACGCGATCGACCCACGGTGACAGCATGACAGACGACACCTCCCCACGACCGCGCACCGATGACCCACTCCTCCGCGTCGAGGACCTCCGGACGAGGTTCGAGACCGACGACGGACTGGTTCGGGCCGTCGACGGCGTCTCCTTCGACGTGACCGGGGGCGAGACGGTCTGTCTCGTCGGCGAGTCCGGGAGCGGCAAGACCGTCACCGCAGAGTCGATCACCCGGCTCGTCGAGTGCCCGCCCGGCGAGATCACGGGCCGCGTCTCGTTTCGCGGCGAGGACCTCGTCGCCGCGAGCGAGTCCCGTCTCCGCGACCTCCGCGGCGCCGAGATCGCACACGTCTTCCAGAACCCCCAGGACGCGCTCAACCCCGTCCTCACCGTCGGACAGCAGGTCGCGGAGACGGTGCGCATCCACGAGAGTGTCTCCCGACGCGCCGCCCGCAAGCGCGCGGTCGACCTCCTCGACCGGGTCGAGGTTCCCGACCCCGCCGCGGCGGCGGGGTCGTACCCCCACGAGCTGAGCGGTGGGCTGAAACAGCGCGTGCTGCTCGCGGCCGCGCTGGCGGGCGAACCCGACCTGTTGATCGCCGACGAGCCGACGACGGCGCTCGACGTGACGATCCAGGCGCAGATTCTCGACCTGCTCGCGGACCTCCAGCGCGAGATGGGGATGGCGGTCCTGTTTATCACCCACGACCTCGGCGTGGTCGCGCGCGTCGCCGACCGCGTCGTCGTCCTCTACGCCGGGAGGGTGATGGAGCGCGCGCCGGTCGGCCGCCTGTTCGACGACCCCGCCCACCCCTACACCCGGGCGCTCCTCGCCTGTCTCCCCGGCCGCGGCCAGCAGAGCGGGTCGATCTCCGGCGAGCTTCCGAGCCCTACCGCTCCGCCCGCGGGCTGTCGGTTCGCCGACCGGTGCCCGTTCGCGGTCGAGGCGTGCCGGGCAGACCCCCACCCCGAGCTGTTCCCGGTTCGCGAGGACGAGCCCGGCGGGGGTGTCACGGTCGGCGAGCCGCCGGCCGGGTCGACGCCGGCCTCGGCCGCGCCGGCTGGCGAGTCACCGCAGACGGGTTCGGGGACGGCGGGCGACGAACCGGACGGCGAGCACGTCGCCGCCTGTCTCTTCTACGGCCCCGGCCGCGACCCGTCACACCTCGACCGCGAGGCCTCGTGGGCCGACGGCACGGCCACGGAGCCGGACGGGAGGCGACGGCGGTGACCGACCCGCTGCTCGACGTCCGGGGGCTGGAGAAGCACTACCCGCTGACGGAGGGAATCTTGAAGCGACAGGTCGGCTCCGTGCGGGCCGTCGACGGCGTCTCGTTCACGCTCGACCCGGGCGAGACGCTCGGCCTCGTCGGCGAGTCCGGCTGCGGGAAGTCGACGGTCGCGACGTCGGTCCTCCGCCTGGAGGAGCCGACCGGCGGGCAGGTGATCTTCGACGGCGAGGACGTGACGGCGTTCGGCGACCGGGAGCTGAAGCGGTTCCGCCGCGAGGCCCAGATGGTCTTCCAGGACCCCACGTCGAGTTTCGACCCGCGGATGAGCGTCGGGGAGTCCGTCACCGAGGCGCTGCGGGTCCACGGCCTCACTGACCGGTCGCGCCGGCGGGCGGTGGGCGAGGACCTGCTCGAGCGCGTCGGGCTGGCGGCGACGGACTACGACCGCTACCCCCACGAGTTCTCCGGCGGACAGAAACAGCGGATCGCCATCGCCCGCGCGCTCGTGGTGAACCCGCGGCTCGTGATCGCCGACGAGCCGGTGAGCGCGCTCGACGTGTCGGTCAAGAGCGCGGTGCTCGACCTGCTGGCCGACCTCCAGCGGGAGTTCGGGATCGCGATGGTGTTCATCAGCCACGACCTGAGCGTCGTCCGCGAGGTCGCAGACCGCGTGGCGGTGATGTACCTCGGCGAGGTCGTCGAGACCGCGCCGACCGAGCGGCTGTTCGAGTCGCCGGAACACCCCTACACCGAGGCGCTGCTCTCGGCGATCCCACAGCCCGACCCCGACGCGCCGGGACGGACGATCCGGCTCTCGGGGGCGGTGCCGAGCGCGAGCGCCCCGCCCCCGGGCTGTCGGTTCCACACCCGGTGCCCGAAGGTGATCCAGCCCGAGGCGGTCGACCTCCCACAGGACGTCTGGCGTCGCGTCCTCGACGCCCGCCTGCGCGTCCGGAACGACGACGTGGACGTGGCCGCGGTCAAGGAGCTCCGGGCGCCGGCGGGCGCGGACGGCACCGGACTGGGCGAGGGAGAGACGGTCGCGGCGCTGCGCGCGGAGTTCGACCTGCCCGACGAACTGGACGACCCGACCGCGGAGCGCGCGGTCGCGGACGCCCTGTCGGCGCTCGCGGCCGGCGACCGCGAGGTCGCGGTCGCGGCGCTCGACGAGACGTTCACGACGCCGTGCGAGCGCCACGAGCCGTCGCTCCAGGGGGTCGCAAGAGACCACGAGGTCGCGTGTCTGCTCCGGCACCCGCCGGAGGGCGTGCGGGTCCGCGGGGAGGACGACGCGAACGCGACCGACGGGTCCGGCGCGACGGCCGCGGACGGCGGCTGACTACCCGTCGCCGGTCGGGTCGACGACCTCGACCGCGCCGTCGACCACGTCGACGTTGATCAGGGTCTTGACGCTGTAGTCGGTGTCGTCGAGGTCGTTCGGCCCGGCCTTCTTTATCACCGCGACCACGTCCGCCACCTCGGCGCCGACGTGGCTCAGGGCGTCGAGAATGGCCTTCATCGTGCCGCCGGTCGAGAGCACGTCGTCCAGGACGATCACGCGGTCGCCCGGCTCGACGTCGTTGATGTACATCTCGCTCTCGGAGTAGCCCGTCTGCTGGGTGAGCGACACCTCGCCCGCCAGCCCGTACTTGCGCTTGCGGATGACGACGAGGGGGATGTCTGTCATCAGCGAGACGGCGGTCGAGATGTGGATGCCCATCGCCGCGGGCGTGACGATCTTGTCGACGTCGGTGAGTTCGGCCTTGCGGATGATCTTCACGACGATCTCGCGGAGCAGTTCGGGTTCGAGCATCGGTACCCCGTCGCTGACCGGGTGGACGAAGTACTGGTAGCCGTCCTCCTTCTCGACTATCGGCGCGTCGAGGAGCGACTGCCGCAACAGGTCCATGCCGCCTCACTGCCCGCCCCCGGCAAGTAGGTAGTGGTTCGTCGTCGGTGTCATCGAAAACACCTAAGTCCGGCCTCCACATCCCCGTTCCCGTGACGCCCCCGCTTGCGACGACCCTCGCCGTCGTTGCGCTCCCGTTCGCCGGCGCAGCCCTCGCGCCGCTCGCGGTCCGGGTCGCCGACGAGCGCGCGGGCTACTACGCCGCCGCGGTCGCTCTCGTCTGTCTCGCCCTCGTCGCACGGCTCTACTCGCTCGGCGAGGCCGCCCGCGGCACCGTCGCCGTCGAGTGGCTCCCGACGCTCGACGTCGTCCTCGCCCTCCACGTCGACGGCCTCTCCCTGCTCATTGCCTTTCTCGCCGCCGGGGTGGGAGTCCTCGTGTTCACCTACTCCGCCGGGTACATGCACGGCGAGCCGGGGCTGGCGAAGTACTACGCCACGCTCCTCGCTTTCATGGGCTCGATGCTCGGCGTCGCCCTCGCGGGCGACCTCGTTGCCCTCTTCGTGTTCTGGGAGCTCACCTCGATCACCTCGTTCCTGCTCATCGGCCACTACACCGGGGCCGACTCCTCCGTCCGCGCCGCGCGGAAGTCGCTCGTGATCACCGTCGCCGGCGGGCTGTTCATGCTCGTCGGGTTCCTGCTCCTCGGCTGGGCCGCCGGCCAGTCGGGCGAGCCGACGTACGTGATCTCGGCGCTCGTCGAGCGCGCCCCGGAGCTCCGCGAGACGCTCGCCGGCGCCGGGCTGTTCGTCCCGGCGCTCGCGCTCGTCGGCGTCGGCGCCGCGACGAAATCCGCGCAGGTGCCCGCGCACATCTGGCTCCCGGACGCGATGGAGGCGCCGACGCCCGTCTCGGCCTTCCTCCACTCCGCGACGATGGTCAAGGCCGGCGTCTACCTCGTCGGCCGGCTCCGCCCCCTGTTTCTCCCGGCCGAGGCACCCCTCCTCGAGGACTGGACGCTCGCGCTCGCCACGCTCGGCCTCCTGACGATGACCGTCGCCGCGGTCCTGGCGGTCCAGGCGGTCGACATAAAGGAGCTGCTCGCGTACTCGACGGCCTCGCACCTCGGCCTGATAGTCGCCGGCTTCGGCTTCGCGGAGGCCGCGGGCGCCGAGGCCGGGGCCTTCCACATCCTCAACCACGCGGCGTTCAAGGCGGCCCTGTTCCTCGTCGCCGGCATCGTCGCCCACGAGGCGGGGACGCGCGAGATCGAACAGCTCTCGGGCCTGCGCCACGACCTCCCCGTGACCGCCGCGGTCGCGGCCGTCGCCTGCCTGTCGATGGCGGGCATCCCGCCGTTCTCGGGCTTTTACTCAAAGGAGTTCCTCTTCGACGCCGCCTACGAGACGGCCCACGCGCTCGGCGGCGCGGCGTGGATCTTCCCCGTCGTCGCCGTCTTCGGCTCGATCTTCACGTTCCTCTACTCCGCGAAGTTCGCGACCCTGTTCTTGGGAGACAAGCCCGAGCGGCTGGGGCACGTCGGCCGCCCGCCGGCCGCGATGCTCGCGCCCGCGGTCGTCCTCGGCGGGCTCGTCGTCGCCATCACGGCCGCGCCGCAGGCGTTCGTCGACGGGCTGGTCGGCGCGGCGTACGCCGCGAGCGTCCCCGGCGAGGCCCACGGCTTCTCGATCCCGACGCTGAAGCTCTCCCCGCCGCTGGTCATGAGCGCGATCACGATCGGCACCGGCGCGGTCGCGTACCAGGGGTACGACCGCATCCACGACGGCCTCCGGCGTCTCCTCACGGCCCGCCCGGCGCTCAGGGCGAACACGTGGTACGACGGCGCGATGGCGACGCTCCCGCGCCTGAGCCGCCGGGTGACGCCCGCGGTCCAGACCGGGCTGCTCCGGAGCTACGCGACGAGCGCCGTCGGCGCCACCGCCGTCCTCGCGCTCCTCGGCTACGCCGCCGCGGGCGTCGCGCTCCCGCTCCCGGTCTCGCTCGGGACGGGGCTGACCGCGGCGATGGCGGTCGTCGTCGTCGTGGCGGTCCTCGCCGCCGCCGCGGTGGTCCGCGCGCCCTCGCACGTCGCGGGCGTGCTCACGCTCTCGGTCCTCGGCTCGATGCTCGCCATCCTCTACGTGCTGGCCGACGCTCCCGACCTCGCCCTGACCCAGCTGGTCGTCGAGACGCTCGTCCTCGTGCTCTTTCTCCTCGTTCTCCACCACCTCCCGGCGTTCTACGGCGACCTCGACCGCGCCCGGGCGCTCCGCGACGGGGCGCTCGCGGCCGTCGTCGGCGCGGCCGTGACCGTCACCGTCCTCGTGACGACGGCGGCGAGCCCGGACGACGCGCTGGCGCGCACGCTCTCGGAGCGGGCCGGCCTGCCGGCCGAGCACGGCTCCGTCCTCGTCGACTGGGGCGGGGGTGGCAACGCCGTGAACGTCATTCTCGTCGACTTCCGGGGGATCGACACCCTCGGGGAGATCAGCGTGGTGGCGATGGCGGCACTCGCGGTGTTGACGCTGATCCGGATGCGCGACCGGGGTGAGACGCCGTGAGCCCGGAGCCCGACCGTCCGCCCTCCCCGTACGACCGCCGGACGACCGTCATCGCCCGGACGGTCACCCGGCTCGTCGTCCCCATCGTCGCGATGACGGCGATCGCGCTCCTCCTGCAGGGCCACAACCTCCCGGGCGGCGGGTTCATCGGCGCGGTGCTGACGGCGGCGGCGCTCGTCCTCGTGTACGTGGTCTTCGGGGCGCAGTATCTCGTCGACACCGTCGGCGCCGAGGGGCCACGCCTCGTCGGCGCCTACCGCGCGCTGTTCGCGTTCGGGCTGGCGGTCGCGCTGGTCAGCGGGCTCGCGCCGATGGCGCTCGGCGGCGAGTTCCTCACGCAGGCGGTCGTTTTCGTCCACGACCTGCCGCTCTACGGCGAACTGGAGGTGGCGACCGCGCTCGGGTTCGACCTCGGGGTGTACCTGACGGTCGTCGGGGCGCTCCTCGTCGTCGTCGCGGAGGTGGGCAACGAGTGACCCAGCTCCTCCTCGCGCTGGCGCTCGGCACGCTGTTCTCGGTGGGGACCTTCCTGGTCCTCCGCCGGGACGTCGTCCAGGTCGTCTGGGGCGTCGCGATAGTCGGGCAGGCCGCGAACGCCTACCTCGTCACGATGGGTGGGTTCGACGGCCTCGCGCCGGTCGGCGGCGGGACGACCGACCCGCTCGTCCAGGCGCTCGTGCTCACCGCCATCGTCATCGGCTTCGGAACGACGGCGCTGGCGCTCGTGCTCACCTACCGGGTGTACGAGGAACACGGGACCATCGACGTCGAGGAACTCGGCTCGGGAGGTGACGTCTGATGGCGGTCGTCGTCGTCGCACCGGTGCTCGTCGCCCTCGTGACCGCCGTCGTCGCCCTCGGCGTCGGCGGCCTCGCGGGCGGGCGGGCCGTCCGGGCGGTGAGCCTCCTCGGCGGCATCGCGTACGCCGCGAGCGTCGGCGCCCTCGTCCGGGCCGTCGCCGTCCCGCTCGGGGCCTCGACGGCGCTCGTTCACGAGGTGGGGGGGTGGGCGCCGCCGTTCGGGATCGTGCTGGTCGCGGACGGGCTGTCGGTGTTCCTGCTCGCGCTCGCGGCCGTCGTCTTCGTGCCCGTCCTCGCGTACGCCGTCGTCGCGGTGGACGGCTACGGCCAGCGGCTCTCCTTTCACCCGCTCGTCCACCTGATGATGGCGGGCGTGACCGGCGCGTTCCTCACCGGCGACCTGTTCAACCTGTTCGTCTGGTTCGAGGTGATGCTGATGGCGAGCTACGTCCTCGTCGCCTTCTACTCCGGGCCGGCCCACACCCGCGCGGCGCTCTACTACGTCGTGCTCAACCTCGTCGGGAGCGCCGTGATGCTGCTCGCCGTCGGCGGCCTCTACGCCACGACCGGGACGCTGAACATGGCCGACATGGCCCGACGGCTCGCCGACCCCGCGGCCTACGGCGTGGCGATGGCGCCGACGCTCGGTCTGCTCGCGCTCCTGCTCGCCGTCTTCGCGCTCAAGGCCGGACTGGTCCCCTTCCACGCGTGGGTGCCCGCGGCCTACCGCGCCGCGCCCGCGCCCGTGACCGCGCTCCTCGCCGGCGTGGTAAAGAAAGTGGGACTGTACGCCGTCGTCCGGGTCGGGTTCACCGTCTTCGGCGCGGCGTCGCTCGGCGTCTCGCTCCCCGGAATCGCCGGGGACTCGGCGCTCGCCTTCCTCGGCCCCGTACTCTTCGTCCTCGCGGCCGCGAGCATCCTCTTCGGCGGCGTGGCGGCGCTCGCGCGCCCGGACGTCGAGGGGGTCCTCGCGCACTCCTCGATCAGCCAGATCGGGTTCGTCTTCCTGCCGCTGGCCGTGGCCGCGACGGTCCCCGAGGTCCGGGCGCTCGGCGTGACTGCGGCGCTGGTCTACGCGTTCAACCACGGGCTGGCGAAGGCGGGCCTGTTCCTCGTCGCGGGGACGCTCCAGGACGTGCTGGGCACCACGCAGTTCGGCGACCTCGGCGGCGTCGCGGGGCGCGCGCCCGTCCTCTCCGGCGCCTTCCTCGTGTTCGCGCTCGGCCTCGTCGGCACGCCGCCGCTCGCGGGCTTTCTCGGCAAGCTGCTGGTGTTCGAGGCCGGCGTCCGGGCGCTCGGAGCCGGCGGCGCGGGCGCGGGGCTCGTCGTCGCGCTCGCGCTGGCCGGCGCGATCCTGACCCTCGCCTACTACACCCGGGCGTGGGGCGCCGGGTTCTGGGGCGAGCCGTCTCCGACCGTCCGGGAGCGCCTCCCGGTGCCCACGGCCGCGACGGGGTCGGAGCCGGCGCCCGACGCCGCGACCGACGGCGGACAGACGCCGCGCGCGCTCGTCGTCCGGGTCGTCGCGGTCGTGGCGCTCGCCGTCGCCGTCGCGGCGTTCGGCGTCGGCGGCGAGGCGCTGGTCGCCGCCGCGGAGGGCGCGGCCGAGGCCGCGGTCGACACGGGGGGCTACGTCGACGCGGTCGACCCCGCGGAGGTGGTCGACCGGTGAGCGCCGAGGACGCGGCGCCGGCCGAGCAGCGGGACGGCCTCGGCTGGCTCGGGATGGGCGTCCTCCTCGCGGTCCTGTGGCTCGCGGTCCGGGGCGTCGACCTGACGCCGGTCCGCGTGGCCGAGGAGCTGGTCATCGGCCTGGGCGTCGGCCTGCCGCTCGCCTACGCCGGGCGCCGGTTCTACCGGCCGGTGACGGGCCTGGACGCGAGTCTCCGGCCGCTCCCCTACGCCGTGATGTACCTCGCGACGTTCGTCTGGGAGCTCCTGACGGCGAACGTCGACGTCGCGTACCGCGTGCTCGCGCCGTCGATGCCGATCAACCCCGCGGTGGTGGAGGTGCCGCTCCGGGTCGAGTCCGACCTGGCCATCACCACCATCGCGAACAGCATCACCCTCACACCCGGTACCTTGACGATGGACCACGACCCGACGCGGAACGTGCTGTACGTCCACAGCATCGACGGGAGCGACCGCGACGCGGTTGTCGACCCCATCCGCCGGTGGGAGGACTACCTGCTCGTGGTGTTCGACGAGCGCCTGAAGCCCGGCGACCCGGTCCCGGTCACGCCGACCGTCGAGCGCGAGGACGACGGGGCGGCCGCCCCCGACGGGGGTGACGAGCGGTGACGGCCGCGGGCCCCGCGGCCGCGGCGACGGGCGCCGTTGCGCTCGTCACGAACGCCGTGCTCGTCCTCTCGGCGGCGCTGACGCTGTTCGTCGGCTACCGGGTGGTCGCGGGACCGACCACCCCGGACCGCGTGGTGGCGCTCGACACCGTGTCGACGAACATCGTCGCCATCGCCGTGCTGTACGCGGTGCTGACCGGGCAGGCGTTCTTCGTTGACGTGAGCCTCGTGCTCGCGATCATCGGCTTTCTGACCACCATCGCGGTCGCGCGCTACGTGACCGAGGGGGATATCGTCGAATGACGGGACTCTCGGCGCTCGACGCGGCGTCCGCTGGGCTCGTCCCCCTGGCCGTCGAGTCGTCCGCTCCCGCGATGGGGCCGGTCCGGACCGCGCTCGTGGTCCTGTTCACGCTCGTCGGCGCCGCCTTCCTCACCGTCGGGACGGTCGGCCTGCTCCGGCTCCCGAGCATCTATAACCGGATGCACGCCACCTCGAAGGCGACCACGCTCGGGGCCGCGAGCGTCGCGCTCGCCGGCGTCGCGCGGTTCGGCCCCGGCGGCGAGGGGCTGACGGCGCTCGTTACCGTCCTCTTCCTGTTCCTGACGGCGCCGACCGGCGCGCACATGATCAGCCGCGCCGCCCAGCGGATGGGGGTCCCGTTCGAGGAGGGCGTGGAGTGGCCCGCGTCGCCCGACGAGAGCGCCGAGATCGACCCCGAGAGCGACGACTAGCGGGCCGCGAGCGCCGCGGCGATCCGCGCGCCGAGCGCCGCCTTCGACCCCTCGACGACCTCGTGGTCGCCGTCCGGACGGACGAGCAGCGCGCGCGTCCGGTCGCCCCCGAGCGCGCCGGCGTCGTTCGCGACGACCATCGCTACCCCCGTGCGGTCGATCAGCTCTCGCGCCTCGGCGACCATCGCCTCGTCGTCCGCGCCGGGCTCGAGCTTGAACCCGACGACCGGGAGGTTCGGGTGGGCCGTGCGGACCTCCTCGATCACCTTCGGCGTCGGCCGGAGGTCGAGGGTGACCGGCTCGCCGGAGCGGATCTTCTCCGCTCGCTCGTCGACGGTGAAGTCCCCGACGGCGGCGCTCGCAACCAGCGCGTCCGCCCCGTCGACGGCGTCGAGCGTCGCCGCGAGGAGCTGCTCGGTCGACTCCACGCCGACCGTCTCGACGCCGGCCGTCGCGGGCGGTTCGCCGACGCCCGCGTGGACGAGCGTCACGTCCGCGCCCGCGACGTAACAGGCGCGGGCGACCGCCCGGCCCGTCCGGCCGGAGGCGCGGTTCGTCAGCACCCGGACGGGGTCTACCGCCTCGACGGTGCCGCCGCCGGTGACGACGACGCGCTGGCCGTCGAGCGGCCGGTCGCCGGTCGCGCGCGCGACCACGGTCGCGATCGCTTCGTCCCCCGCGATCTTCGCCTTCCCCTCTGCCAGCCGCGGCGGGACGAGGTCGACGCCCCACTCCTCCAGCCGGTCGAGCGCGTCGAGAACGCCCGGGTGGTCGTACATCGGCTCGTGCATCGCGGGCGCGACGACCACCGGCAGGCCCGCGCCGAGCGCCGTCGTCGCGCAGGTGGTGACGGGCGTGTCGTCGACGGCACCCGCGACCTTTCCGACGGTGTTCGCGGTCGCGGGCGCGATCAGCAGGACGTCGGCCCACCCCTCGCGCCCGCAGAGCTCGACGTGTTCGACCTGTCCCGTGATCTCCGTGACCGGCGGGGCGTCGGTCGCGAACTCGACCGCCCACGGGCCGATGATCCCCTCTGCGGCGTCGGTCATCACGCCCCGGACGGTCGCGCCCTCCCGCCGGAGTTCGTGGGCGAGTTCGACGGCCCGGACGGCGGCGATGCTCCCCGTCACTCCGAGCGCGACGTTGACACCTTCGAGCACGCCTCCGGCTTTCCGCCGCGCCGACTTACCGCTCTCGGTCAGTCTGTCTCGCCCCCGACGACGAGCACCGGGCGCGCTGCGCCCGTGACAACCCGCTCGGTGACGCTCCCGAGGCTCTGCAGGCGGTCCCGGCCCGTCAGGCCACGGGGCGCCATCACCACGACGTCGGCGTCGACCTCGTCGGCGTAGCTCCGGATCGTCACGTCCGGCGTGCCCTCGCGGACGGCGGTGGCGACCTCGACGCCCGCCTCGGCGGCGCGCTCCGCGACCCGCCCGACCGCGTCCTCGCCCTGGGCACGGAGGTCGGCCGCGACGGACTCGCGGTCCTCCCTCGCGGCCTTCAGCACCCGCCCGTCGACGACGAACAGCGCGTGGACCGCCGCGTCGTGGTCGGTCGCGATCCGGAGGGCGTGGTCCAGCGCGCGGTCGACCTCCTCGCTCCCGTCGGTCGGCACGAGCACCGTCCCGTAGTCCACTGTCATGGGCTCCGCACGCCCGCCGGGTACTTGAACGTAGACGGCACGACACCGACGGCGCGCTCCGTCGCAAGGGCTTACTCCCCGCCGCGTGAGCGGGCCGACGTGGACCGGATCGCCCTGAGCACGGTGTTTTTCGCCCCCCGCGCGGCGGTGTTCGACGTCCTCGTCGACTTCCCGCGCTACACGCGGTACACGGAGTACTTAGACCGCGTGGCGGCAGACGGCGACGGTGGGCCGGGCACGCGCTACCGGCTCGCGTTCTCGTGGTGGAAGCTGCGTTACACCGTCCACTCCGAGGTGACGGCCGTCGAGGCGCCCGAGCGGATCGACTGGCGGGTCACCCGCCACCTCGACGCCGAGGGGAGCTGGACGACCGAGGCGGTCGACCCCCCGGCCGACGCGCCCGACGACGCGACGGCCGCGACCCGCGTCCGCTTCGAGGTGACCTTCGACCCGCACTCGGCGCGGTCGGACGCGGTGTCGCTGCCACGGTTCGTCTCGCTCGACAGGGTGATCGAGATGGTCCGGCCGAAGCTGGTCGAGGAGGCAGAGCGGGTGGTCGAGCGCGCCGTCGCGGACGTCGAAGGGCGACGCCGGGACGTGGAGATCGTCTACCACGACCGGCCGGACAGCGTCTGAACGCCGCCCCGTGGGTCGATGAAAAGGGTGAAGCCGGCGCCGGACGCACGCGAGAGCGTGATACGGGTGCGCCGCGGACGCGGTGGCCGGGAGGCGTCGCGGTGCGGGTGATCGTCATCGGCGCCGGGCAGGTCGGCGAGAGCATCGCCTCGGACCTCGACGGCGACCACGACGTCGTGGTGCTCGAACGAGACCCTGAACGGGTCGAGGAGCTGACCTACGACCTCGACGTCCTCGCCGTCCAGGGCGACGGCACGTCGCTGGAGATGCTGGAGGAGGTCGGCGTCGACGAGGCCGACATGGTGATCGCCTCGACGGACGTCGACGAGACGAACATCGTCGCCTGCTCGACGGTGGCGGCGATCTCGGACGCCTTCACCGTCGCGCGGGTGAAGAAGACGGGCTACCTGGAGACCTGGCAGCGCTCTCAGCACGCCTTCGGGGTCGACCTGATGGTCTGTACCAACCTGCTCGCGTCGACGGAGATCGTGCGGGTGATCGGCCTCCCGGCCGCACGAGACGTCGAGCCGTTCGCGGGCGGACTCGTCCAGATGGCGGAGTTCGAGGTGGCCGAGGGCTGCGAGATCGCGGGCTACACCGTCCGCGACGCCGACCGCTACGACGCGCTGACCTTCGTCGGCCTGTTCCGCGGCGACGAGGTGGTGATCCCCCACGGCGAGACGCGGATCCACGCCGGCGACAGGCTGGTCGTGGTCGGCCCGCCCGACAGCGTGCGGCGGTTCGCGGGGAGCGTCGCGGACGACGACGACCGCCGGGGCGTCGAGGAGGTGGTCGTCGTCGGCGGCTCGGCGATCGGCTTCCAGGTCGCGGCGTCGCTCGCCGACCGCGGGATCAACGTCCGGATGATCGAGCGCGACCGTGAGCGCGCCCGGGAGATCGCGGAGGACCTCCCGGACGTGATGGTGCTCGAGTCGGACGCGACCGACCCGGAGTTCCTCGAGCGCGAACACGTCGGGAACGCCGACGCGGTGGTGAGCGCGCTGAACTCCGACGAGCGCAACCTGCTCGC